>DLAF01000002.1 GCA_002492725.1 Lachnospiraceae bacterium UBA7054 | reverse complement strand
CCTTGACAAAGGGTATAGTTTATCCGGCTCTGCCGCCTTCACCGAAAGCCCCAGATTTTTGTCCCGGTACTGTTTCAGTTTTTTCTGTTTTTTTACGAGAAAAAAGCATTGGCTGACCTTTCCGCTGTCTAAGGCGGCAAAGCCGTCTTTTTGTTTCCTGCGAAATGACCCGCGCTTCCATCCGCGCACCATGCTCCTGGTAAAGCAGTGCAGCGCCTCGCCCTTGTTATCGTAGATAAAACCGGCATTTTCGCTCTTTCCCGCTCCGACTTTTACTGCCGCATAACAGTTTTGTGTCTTTCCTTCGTTCCGATATGCGAAGCCGCCTTCCAGCTTTGCTTTTTCGCCCATGACCGCACCCCTTATTCGTTTACCTTACGCAAGCCGGAGCAAAAAGCCCCGGCTGTGTATCTATTTTTCTATGTATGAAGATACCGTCGGCAAAACGCCGCCGATCGGTATCAGATACTACGGCTCAGACTCACCGGACTCTTCACCGGGCTTGATGCCCACCGTGATCGTTCCCAGCCGCGTCCATCTGGTAATGCCGTTTTTCAGTTCCGCCTTTATGCCGCTTGGCATGAAATATACGGTTCCCACTGTGGGGTTTCCCGCCGCGCCGCCCGTGCCGTTATCAGCGGTGTCAAGAAACAGGGTTCTGCTCATCGGTTTATAGACCGTATCCGTATCGCCCTGCGCTTTCGTAAAGCTTCCTGTAATATCCTCATACCCCGTCAGGCCGGCATAACTCAACACCGCCCTGACACTGTCGTTGGAATGGTTCGTCACCTGAATCCTGTTGATCGGGTCTTCCGTGGAATTAAGCGCCTCGTCTTTTTCGCTGTCATACACCTTCCAGCCCCCGCCTGCCACACTCTGATGCGTCGTCGCGTCCCAGGTGCTGTTTTCATATTGGAACGTCATCGCGCCCCACTCCACGTCCACGGAATAGACTACGCTGTTTACTGTATGGGCACGCACTTCCATATCCGTGTCGGCATAGTCCGCCGCCTTCGGATTTATACCCTTAACTGCCGTCCACTTGGCATAATAAGTCTTGTTGCCGGTTTCGAGCGCGGAAATGTCTGTCACCTGGCTTCCCGCATAATCCGCAGTCTCATACCACCCTTCAAAGACGTAACCCGGCTTTGTGGGTATGGGCAGCCTCAGCCCTTCGCCCCAGGTATAGTCCGCATAAGCGCTTTCATCCGGTATCGTGCCGCCGTCCGCGTTGTAAGTCACGGCGTAGGCGTTTGCCGTCCACTTCGCGTAATAGGTCTTGTTCCCGTAGTCTGCTGCAGAAATACCCATCACTGCGCTTCCTGTAAAACCGTAATCCTCATACCACCCCGCAAAGGTGTAACCCGGCTTCTCAGGGATTGGCAGCCACAGCCCCACGCCCTCGGTATAGCCTGTATAAGCGCCCTCATCCGTTATTGTGCCGCCGTCCGTGTTGTAGGTTACGGTGTAGGTATTGGCCACCCACTTCGCGTAATAGGTCTTGTCTCCGTAGTCTGCCACGGCAATATCTGTCACGCTGCTTCCTGTATAATCCGCATTCTCGTACCACCCGTCAAAGGTATAGCCCCGCTTCGTGGGCGTGGGCAGTTCCGGCAGCCCCGCTCCCACAGTATATCGCGTATAACTGCCCTCATCCGGTATCGTGCCGCCGTCCGCATTGTAGGTCACGGTGTAGACGTTTGCCGTCCATTTCGCATAATAAATCCTGTCTCCCTTTTCGTCCGAGGAAATGCCTGTCACCCTGCTTCCCGCATAATCCGCAGTCTCATACCATCCCTCAAAGGTGTATCCCCGCTTCTCAGGCGTCGGCAGTTCCGGCAGCCCTACTCCCTCGGTGTAGGTTGTGTAACTGTCCTCATCCGCGATCGCTCCGCCGTCTTTATGGTATGTTACGGTGCAGGCGTTTGCCGTCCACTTCGCGTAATAGGTCCTGTCGCCGTAGTCAGCGGGTGTAAGAGCCTCCGCCGCCGTTCCGCTCAAGTCTGCAGTTTCATACCACCCGTCAAAGATGTACCCTGGCTTCTCAGGGATGGGCAGCGTCAACCCTTCGCCCTCGGTATAGCCTGTATAAGCGCCCTCGTCCGGTATCGTACCGCCGTCCGCGTTGTAGGTCACGGTGTAGACATGGTCAAAAATACACGGTGTGTAACCGCTTTCACTCCATGCCGTCTTATAACTTAGCACCGCGCCCTCCGGGACATGGATGCCCTGACCGGAGTCCGCAGCAAATCTGCTGTCGGCAAAAGCGCCTGCTCCAAGCGCCGGCGGAGCCATTCCGGACATTGTGACCTCTGTCAGACCGCTGCAGCCCAAAAACGCCGCATTCTCTATGTATGTCACGCCGTCGCTTATGACGGCATGTGTTATATTCTCTTTATTCGTATCCACGCCATTGCTGATCCAGTCCGCCATCCCGGCATCGGATGAAACCGTCAGCAGACCGTCTCCGTCAAGCGTCCAGTCTGTACCGCTTGCGGTAATTTCGGCGGCATGAGCCGCCGGAGAGGGAAGAAGACAAGCCGCCAGCACGACGGACACTGCAGTCAAAACGGCAATGCTCCGCGCCTCGCCGCCGGTATCTGTTTGATATCCTGCGCGCTTCATCTTCTCCCTCCTTTCCGGCTCTCACCTTTTTACTCTGTCGCTTCCGCCTGTTCCGCGGTTTCTATGCCTACCGTGATCGTTCCAAGCTGCGTCCACTTCGCAATGCCGCTTGTTTTGTAATTCTCTTTAATGCCGTCCGGCATGAAGTACACGCATCCCACGGTCTCTTTCCCCGCGCCGCTTTCGCCTTTTCCATTATCTGCGGTAGCAAGGGTCAGGGTCCGCTTGGTATCGTCATAGTTCGTATCCGCATCGTCCGCCGCTTTCGTAAAGCGCCCTGTGGTATCCTCATAGCCTGTCTGACCGGCATAGTCTAACACCGCCTTGACATCGGCGTTGGAATGGTTCGTCACCTGAATCCGGTTGATCGCGTCCTCCGTGGTATCCAGCGCCTGATCGTTTACGCTGTCGTAGACTTTCCAGCCTGCGCCCGTCTGGGTCTGATGCGCCGTCGCGTCCCATATGCTGTTCTCATAGCGGAAGGTCATCGCGCCCCATTCCACGTCCACAGAATAGACCACGCTGCTTACGGTATGCGCCTGCACGTCAATCACCGTGTCTGCATAGGCAGATTTGTCGGCCGTATCTTCCTTCTGCGTCGGGTCGAGACCCTTGACCGAACCGCCTCCTTTATTTCCGGGCGTATCCGGTCCGTCTGGATCTTCCTCCTTCGGCGGGTCGGGATTTTCTTCAGATCCGCCATCATTGATGTAATTCTTCCACTGCGTCCAGCTATTCTTGTACGTATCAATACTGGATTTCGGAACATAGATCGTCTTATCAATCGTACTAATAAGGGTATCTTTGAACACATTGTCGCTTCCGCCTCCGTCTCCAAGCGTGGGAGGCGTTTCCCCCAGCATCGTCACCGAATACAGCGCGTCGCAGCGTTCAAATGCGCTCGCTCCGATGCTTGTCACGCTGGCCGGTATCGTGACGCTTTTCAGCTTGTAGCAGTAATAAAACGCAGATGCCCCGATGCTCGTCACGCCATCCGGTATCGTCAACGATGTCAGCACACAACCGTGAAATGCCTCACTTCCGATGCTTCTCACGCTGGCCGGTATCGTCACCGATGTCATCTCTTCACAACGGTAAAATGCCTTGTCTCCGATGCTTGTCACGCCAGCCGGTATGGTCAGTGTGCCTGTCATTTTCAAACAGTCCTCAAATATGCTGTCATTGATCGCGGTCAGTCCGGACGGCAGCGTGGCGGCATCCAATGCCAATGCCCTGCAGTCCTTAAATGCACCTGAACCGATCGTTGTCACGCCGGCCGGTATATTGATGGTTGTCAGAGAATCGTCAAAATAAAATGCTGATGCACCGATCGTCGTCAAATTGGACGGTTCCGCGATGGTCACGGTTGTCAGGCTGTCGCAGCCAGCAAATGCCTTATCTCCGATCTTAATCAGGCTTTTCGGTAAACTTACGGTCGTAAGCTTGGTACAACCATAAAACGGCAAATCATAGTCGTGGCCCTCGCCGCCAAAGTCTTTAATCTCCGTCACGCCCTCGTTCACCGTCAATGTTTTCACCCACGCCTTATAACCCGTACTGTATACTGCATCCAGCCAGTTTTCCATGCCCTCTTCCGTATAAATCGTCATATTGCCGTCCCTATCTAAATAATAGCCGTCCGCTTGACTGCCCATAGGCCCAGAGGCTGCGTGCGCAATCTGGGGATTGATATACAGCATCACAAAGGCTGCGGCAGACAGCAGAAGCGCTTTGCCAAAAAGAGCATAAAGCCGTCCTTCCTTTACGGTTTCCTTCATTGATTTCCCTCCCTTCTTTTATTTTTTCAGATGTCTTTTTGACTCTCGTTTTTCAGGCGGCCGCAGACCGCCTTCTGCCCACAAGACTACGTCACTTACGGCTCTTACGGTGCTGTCGGCTCCTCTGTCTTGATGCCGACGGTGATGGTGCCAATCTTCGTCCACTTGGTGATCTCCTGTGACGCCTGAATGCCATCCGGCATGAAGTATGCCTTGCCCACGGTCGGCGTTCCAGCGGCCCCCTCGGTTTCGGCATTATCCGCAGTGTCAAGCGCCAGGTATGCCGGCACACTTCCGTCCGACGCAGCATCAGTCAGCACATCGCTATCGCCAGTTTCGGTTCCCGTCGTAAAGGAAAATTTTCCGTCCGTGTCCGTGTAGGCTGCCTCTTTCGCATAGCTGAGCGTCGCCCATACTTTACCGTTGGAGTGGTTTGTAACCTTGATCTCGTTGATGGCGTCTTCTTCGACCTTGGTACCGTCATCGTTCACCAGGGCCTTGTCATTCACACTGTCGTACACCTGCCAGCCTGCGCCTGGCTTCGACTTGTGGTTTTCCGGGTCCCATGTGCTGTTCTCATACTGGAAGGTCATCGCGCCCCACTCCACATCCACGGAGTAGACGGTGGCGTCCTGCGTAAAGCCCCAGACGGGGATATCCACGTCGGCATACGCCGGTTTCGCAGGCTTGTCCCCGACAGCCGGCTTCTCCGCCGTCTGCGTCGGATCAAGGTCCTTTTTGGAACCGCCGGTTTTTGCGTCTGTCCCGGTTGCGTCTCCGCCGGTTCCCCCGGTTTCGCCCGTCCCTGTCGTGCCTTCATCCGCTGCCAGCGCACTTAAGCCTGTCATCGGAGATACCAGCAGGGACAACGCAAGACCGCCTGTTCCCAATACTTTCCATAACTGCTTTCTCTTCATAATAGTAGTCTCCTTTCCTGCTGCAGTATGTAAATTGCCTTCTATGGAAATATATCATAACCACCCCTGAACAACTCAAGAGGTTTTGACAAATTTTTGGGATTTTTTGAAAAAAAGACACAAAAAAACCTTGAAAGCCTATGCCTTCAAGGTTTATTTATGATCGGAGTGACAAGACTTGAACTTGCGGCCTCTACTTCCCTAAAGTAGCGCTCTACCACCTGAGCCACACCCCGAAAACCTCTACCATTATAACGAATCCCATCGGGAAATGCAAGCCCTATTCCAAACTTTTATGAGCTCTTTTTTCAGCCGCCTTCCTCCTAAACGCTTCCTTCCATGATATTCTCAAAATCCTCTTTCGGAACCGGTTTTGAAAAGTAGAAGCCCTGCTGCATCTGGCAGCCGACTTTTTTTAAGTAATCACATTGCTCCTGCGTCTCTACACCCTCACACAGGGAGGTGATGTGAAGCTTTTTCGCCATGTCCACCACGCAGGAAATAATGATCCTGTCGCTCTCCTGCATCTCTCCCTCTTTCAGGAAGACTTTGTCCAGCTTAATAATATCAATAGGCAGCTTGCTCAACAGATTGAGGGAGGAATAGCCTGAACCAAAATCGTCCATGGACACCTTAATCCCTAACTTATGTAAACCTTTAATCAATTCCAGCGCCGCTTCCGTATTATCCAAATAAATGCTTTCTGTCAGCTCAAACTCAATCAGGGAACAGGGAATCCGAAACTCCTCTAAAAGTGATTGTACATAAGTTATAAAATCCGTCCTGTTCAGATGCATACGAGACACGTTCAGAGAAATCGGCACTACCTTCTTTCCTTCCTTCAACCGTTCTGAAAGGAAATGAAAAACCTCTCTGTACACATAATAATCCACATCCACGATCTGGCCGCTTCTTTCAATCAACGGGATAAATTCGTCCGGATAGATGAATTTCCCGTCGGGTTTCTTCCAGCGTACAAGCGCCTCCGCCCCGATCAAATCCAGCGTATCCGTATCCATCTTAGGCTGGAAATAAACCTGAAACTCTTTCCGTTCCAATGCCCTGGGAATACCGGAGGTAATCTCCACCTCCCGCTTGATTCCCTCCATCATACTCTGGTCAAACAGCACACAGCAGTTGCTCTCCATTTCCTTTGCCACTTTTCTGGCAAGGTTTGCATTTGATATCGCCGTCTCCGCTTCCAGACTGCGGCTGTCCTTATCCAAAATACTGATACCCGTATTAAACTGTAAGCGGCTGCTTAAATACTTCTCCCGAAATCTGGCTTCCCGCTCACAATTCATGCGGTAGATGATCTCACGAAATTCTTCATTGGAACGCGTTCCCGCCGCAATCCTGTCGGCCGCCACAAAGTTATCCGAATACACTCTGGAAGCACTGAAAATGGGACCGCAGCCCAGCATAAATTCATCCGCAAATTCTTTTAACAGCGCGTCTCCCACCTTATAGCCGTAGGTATCGTTGATATATTTGAAATGCTTGATATCCGTATAGACGATCGCAATTTTATCATCGCCGATCCTATCGATTTCTCTCTGTACTTTTTCCAGAAAAACTTCGTAAGAATCCAAGCCTGTTAGTGTATCTTTCATAACTGCTTCACCCTGTTTCTTCCCCATATATGAGAATATTACCCCTAGTATTTACTCTACAATATTTTTACGCACACTGTCAATATCTGTCATGAAAAAGGTGTACGGAAACCCTACATACCTTTTTTTGGTGTAATCAGCTGCCAAGCACTGCCAACAGATAATCCCAGACCCGTCCCACAGAGGCAATGTCCATCTTTTCCTGCGCGGTATGCACATCGGAAAGATCGGGTCCGATGGACACACAGTCCAGATTCGCTATTTTCCCCGCTAAAATCCCGCATTCCAAGCCCGCATGAATCGCCTGCACCATCGGCTCTTTGCCGTAGAGTTCCCGATAAACCGCCGTCATCTTGTCCCGCAGGGGCGATTCCTTTCTGTATGCCCAGCCGGGATAGGCATTCCTGATTTCCACTCTAGCGCCTGTCCGCTCCGCGATTTCTATCATATGCCTGCACAGATTTTCCCTTGAACGATCCACACTGCTCCTGACCGCATAGGACAACCGCAGCCCGTTCTCCTGCAGGGACATAACGCCCAGATTTAAGGAAGTCTCCACCAGTCCTTCCACGTCTGCGCTCATATCGATCACGCCGTTTGGCAGCTTGCAGAGGCAAGCGAAAGCCTGTTTTGTAGACGCGCTTGTATAACATTTGTCGAAAACTGTACTATTATGGTAGACTTTTTCCAGATAGAAGCCCACATCTTTCCCGTCCAATTCCCTCTTGTACTTATCCTCCTCCGCTTTCAGGAACTCCTCAATTTTTGCCGCATCGGCCTCCCGCACCCAGATCAGTGCTTCCGCTTCGCGTGGAATGGCATTATCCGCCTGACCGCCCTGTATTTTAGAGAGTCTGATATCCCAGCGCAGAGTTAGGCCGCATAAAAGCGCTCCCAAAATCCAATTGGCATTGCCGCGCCCCTTGTCGATCTCGACACCGGAATGTCCTCCCAAAAGTCCCTTAACGCGCAGTGTAAGCTGATGCATACCCTGCCTGTCCGTGAAATCATCTTCCAGCGGTATGTCCACATCCACCCTGGCGCCCCCGGCGCAGCTCACGATAAAGATGCCTTCCTCCTCCTGATCCAGATTGATCATACGATGTCCCTGTAACAGGGAAAGATCGATTTCCTTGGCCCCCTGCATACCGGTCTCCTCATCCGCCGTCAGGATGACCTCCAGGCGGGGCAAAGAGACTTCCTCCGTATCCAGAAGCGCAAGGCAGTAGGCAACTCCGATCCCGTCATCACCACCAAGGCTGGTATGCTCGGCATAAATCTTTCCCGCCTCCGTCTTCAGCTTTAAGGGTTCCGCTTTCATATCAATAGCGCATCCCTCGGCCGCCACCGCTACCATATCCATATGCGCCTGAAGGATGTAGGGCGCTTCTTTCTCAAAGCCAGCAGACGCCTCCCTTACGATGACCACATTCCCAAATTTATCCTGCACATGATAAAGGTTCCTCTCCTTGGCAAAGTCCCGCAGATAGTCACTGATCGCTTTGATGTTGCCGGAACCGTGCGGAATGCGGCTGATTTCCTCAAAATAATGAAATACGTTCTCCGGCTGTAAGCCCGTCAATACCCCCATGTCAAATCCTCCTGTCTCCGCTTATATGCGCATAAGGGACATGACTGCAAGCCATGCCCCTCATAACATTTTCGTCCTCTTTATTTCAGATTTGCCTTCGCAAGCTCCGCAAGCGTTGTGAAGCCCGCCGCATCATTTACTGCCATCTCCGCAAGCATCTTTCTGTTCATATCAACGCCTGCATTCTTTAAGCCAAACATGAATTTGCTGTAGGAAAGGCCATTCATTCTCGCCGCCGCATTGATTCTGGCGATCCAAAGCTGTCTGAACTGACGCTTTCTCTCTTTTCTACCCGCGTATGCGGAAGCAAGCGCACGCATCACGGACTGCTTTGCTACCCGGTACTGCTTTGATCTCGCGCCTCTGTAGCCTTTCGCAAGCTTTAATACTCTGTTATGTTTCTTTTTGGCGTTCATGCCGCCCTTTACTCTTGCCATGTCTTTTTCCTCCTAAATTTCATAATCTCCCAGCCTTACAGATAAGGTAAGATCTTCTTCATATTCTTTACGTTCGTTGCGTCCGTCATCGCAGGCTTTCTGAGATTTCTCTTGTTCTTAGTCGTCTTCTTGGTTAAGATATGGCGTCTGTACGCTTTATTTCTCTTTAACTTACCCGTTCCGGTCAACTTGAAACGTTTTGCAGCAGCTCTGCTGGTTTTCATTTTCGGCATTTCATTGTTCCTCCTGTATTTTTATTGCTGTAACGGGACATCCATCTGGAATGTCCTTTCTATTTTTAACTGTGAGGCTATCGCTTCTCAGCCAAAAACATAGTCATGGTTCTGCCTTCTACTTTCGGCGCTTTGTCCACCACCGCAACGTCGGAAAGCGCCTCGGCAAAATCATCAAGAATGTGTTTGCTGGTATTCATATGCGCCATCTCACGGCCTCTGAAACGCAGCGTCACCTTTACCCGATCGCCCTTTCCGATGAATTTTTTGGCAGCATTCACCTTCGTATTCAAGTCGTTCGTGTCAATGTTGGGAGAAAGACGAATCTCCTTGATCTCCACGATTTTCTGCTTCTTCCGTGCTTCTTTGTCTTTGCGGGCCTGCTCGTATTTAAACTTACCATAGTCCACAATCTTGCACACAGGCGGCTTCGCCGTGGGTGCAATCTTAACCAGATCTACACCGGCTTCCTCCGCAAGTTTCAGTGCATCCTTCGTCGGCATGACGCCAAGCTGCTCGCCGTCTGCACCGATCACCCGTACCTCTCTGTCCCTGATTTGCTCGTTGATAAATAAGTCGCTAATCTCTTTACCCTCCCATAAAAAACTTCTCTGCTTATGCGCGCAAAATAAAACGGCGGACAGCACAGCTATCCACCTGATCATAAACACTCACACAAAAACACCGTTCCCCGGCAGTAATGCGGCTATGAACGCTTGCGAACCCAATTGTTGCAAGGTGAGAGCGGATACTCTGCTTTCTGTCTGTGCCTTCGCACAATTGACACTATAGCATAGGGGATAAACGCTGTCAAGCATTATTTTCTCATACTGCCGCTCATTGTGCGCTTCCTGCCCCTCTTACGTCCTGTCAGCCAAAATTACGGGCCGATCCCGAAAGACCGGCCCATGTGTCCACACTTGTTGTCAGTATTATATATAGTACAAATGATTATCCGTCCCGCGCCCGCGGGACATTTTTTCTGTCGTCTGATTACTTGATCAGTGTATAGATACCCTGCGTATCAAACTTGATGGTAACGGACTCGTCAGCTACTGCTACAACGTCAACTGCTACCCACTCACCTTTCACACTCTTGTATACGGAAACAGCATCGCCAGCCTTAACACCTTCAACAGCAAGCTCAACCTGAGCGTCTACAAGGTTTACGCCGGGAGCAGTAAGCTTCACAACTGTCAGCATGTTGCCGCCAACCTCAGCTGCCTTCTTCTGTGCATATCTGATTGTACCAACGCCTACCTTGTCAACGATGCAGGTACCGTTGGTCGCTTTGCCCTCGGTAACAATGTCGCTGCCGGATGCAACCGTCGCAAGCTCATTAACACCGTCCATCACGGATACCGCGTTGGAAGTGTACTCGGGAAGAGACTTCTCAGCACACGCTGCCAGCGTATCCAGTCTGGAGAAATCCTTGGCAGGAACTACAATCTCCGCTGCGCAAACATTGGTAGAGAAAGTAAGCGCCAAAGCGAAGCTCAATGCTAAAAATTTTTTCATTTTCATATCCTCCTTATTTCCAAGTGTGGTGTATCTCAACACTTTCGTGCCGATACTCATGAAATACAAAAAGATTCTTTTCTCTAGTTCCTCACTGATTGTAATTTTTGCCGTCTGCCGTGTCAAGAGCTGTTTCTAAATTTTAAGGAATTTATCAAAAATTTTAGAATTCCAAACGTATGGTCTCCGCGCTGGCCTCATACTCCTCCATACGGTCGTAATCACCCGTCTGCGAATAGGTGATCACATAGCTCTTGTCGGCGTTGATTGCATATTCGAGCTGCGTCATCTCAATATCTCCCACCTGATAGTGACACAGGATACGAAAGGCAGGACAGCCGTCTATTTTAATCCTTTCAAAGCTGTCAATGGTCACTTCAATCTTTTCCCCGTAGGCTTTTTCGAAATTTTCCTCCGCCTGCGCCTTAAAGGTCTCCTCCGTCATCAGCTGCAGCGCCACATCCCTGCCAAGCGCCACATAATATATCGTAGAAGCGTCTATTGGATACCGTTTTGTCACATACATTCCCTCGATATCCTCCGATTCCGAAAAAGCCTCCGGCAGCGTAAAGCTGCAGCCTTTTGTGACAGGTGCACTCTCCACCACGGAAGTGTCCATCTCATTCTCCTCAAGCAGCTCCTCGGTCAGCTCCGTGCGCAGCGTCTCATCCATCTCCACCGGGGCCATAAAACCAATCTCTGCATTATCCTGATCCGCTGCCTGTGCTTCTTCCCCTTCCTTTGTATCCGCAGCCTCCGCGGTTTCCGCTTCCGCGTCCGCAGCGTTTACCGCCTGCGCGTTTGTATGTACAGCTTCCTCACCGCAGCCCACAAGGAAAAGGGCCGCTGTCAGAAGCAGGCAGCAGATTCGTTTCATTTTCATCATCCATTTACCTTTCTATTCAGAACAATCCCACAATATTCCAACAAATCACTCAAACCACAGGACGCAAGCCAAACGGCCTGCGCCCAACAGTATCATTGTAATATAAAATTGCAAAACTGGCAACGTCATATTCGCCGCTCGGACGGGGCTGTACCAAAACTGCCGTCAAACCGTTCGTTATCTGCCGCCGTTTTATGCCTCCCGAAAGGTGGCACACTGTGTCTGTCTGCAGTCACAGGCGCCGCAGCCCCTGATATCCACATGTTCCGCATGGCACTTGTAATTCGAATTGTACACGCACTTCTCCGCCTCACAGTCAATACTGATCGTGCGGCAGGGATGCGCAAGCGAACTCACATAAGCGTCGTCACGCCTCTGGGAAAAGCTTTCACAGCAAGTGCCATCGCAATCGCAGGCATGCGTGCCTCCCACCATGATATCGCCCTTACAGCAATAATTCTCCTGATTGTAACTACAATTCTCCACACCACATTTTAATTCCGCCATACCTGACTATACCTCCTATACTAAATGAATGATTATCAGGTAGTATGGTCGGATCTATGAAATTTTATACAGATTAAACCAGTATCGCTCCAGCAAAAAACTTCCCTTCTCCTCCACCTCAAGTCCCGCCTTACGCCAGTCTTGCACAATGTCCTCCCGGCTGTTAAAACTGCCGATAAACCAGACACTTTTGTCATCCCCTGCAAGCGATTGTTTTTCCTGCTTCTTCCCAATCATTTCCCGGATCTCCCCGACATCCGCAGCCGTGCCGCAGGGCGAAGTAATCTCCTGAATCAGCTTTTCCCCTTCCGCCTGCCACAAAAAACGTTCCGTCGTCGCGGGCAGATAATAGCCCGTCACCGCCTGCACCTGATCGAAGTTGTAAAGAACGCTGTCCTGCGGGCCGATCATGGCAAGCGCTGTTTCCGTCTCCGCCATCAGCCGTATCTTGTATTCCTCTTCGCCCAGAAAGGCCCGGTAATCTCGCAGACCGATGACGACAACAAGAATCGTGATGAAAATTCCGGCCGCATGGAAAATCGTTTCTCTCCCAATCCCATCGTCCGCGCGCGCCGCAGTCTCTAGTTTACATAACATTTCATTCAGGCACAAAGCAAATCCCAGCCAGAAACATCCCAGCGCAGGTATCATATAACGGTATACAAAAATCGGACGAATCAAAAACGAAGCCGCAAATCCAAATGCCACCAGCCCCGCCAGTACCCCGATCCCTGCCGTGGCAAGCCAAAACCGTTCTTCTGCCTCAACTGTATCCATTCTTGGTAACGCCGTTTGGCTTTCGTCACTTTTCTTCAAAACTCTCCTGCTATGGCATAGTTTCGACAGCCATCGACACCACGATCCAAGGCAGGAAATAAACAAAACCACCGCCAAAACCGTATTCACCCTGTCATCCGAAAAAGCAGGCTTCATCAGAAATTTCACACACCCACCCAAAGACCGCCAGGTCAACGGCAAAATCCAGTAATTTTCGCTGACCGCGTTAAGCTGCCCCGCCAGCGCAAAGAGCCACGGCACATAACAGGCCACGGACACCGCCACATAAATAAGCCACTCTTTGATCCGCCGCCTGTCCCGAAAAAGGAATGCAAGGAATAGCCAAAGATAGACCATCACCACCGCCACACAGGCAAAATACTGCGTATAGGCTGCCGCCAGCCCGTATACCATAAACGCCGCACCGTGGAGACAGCGCATCCTTTTCTGCCGTCCGACTTTCTGATCCGTCGAGGCAGTTTTTAAGTTTACATAACTGTCCATGAGTGCATAACCGTGCAGAAAAGCCGCCGTCACAAAAAGCATCGCCCAGCCGTACATCCGCACCTCCACGGTATAGGCGGGAAGCTGCGGCATGGCCGTCACACAAAACAAAAACATCCCACCCACAAACAGGCCAAACCGCTTCCGCAAAAAGGTAACCGCATAACATAACAGGATAACATACGGCAGCACCGACACAATCTTTGCCGGAATGACCGTTCCCGCTTTCGGTACCACTAGTTTACATAAGTCTACAAACAACTTGACAATACAATAATACAGCGGCGGATGCACGTCCGCCGCCGTAAAACGGACCAGCTCACCGTAGGAATGTTCAACCATCCCCACGGTAAACAGCTCGTCGTACCAGATGTCATTGCTAAAGCACAGCATCATACTCCTGCCCAGCATAATAAGGCTTGCTCCAAGCAGAATAAATCCTGCGATATCTCTGCCCGAATACTTTGCTTTCTTTTCCATATCGCTTCCTTTATCTTGTTACTGCCTGTTCTCCTCCTGCACAAGTTCCTGCCTGATCTCCTTCGTGCGAATTTCCTTAGAAATCTGGTCAATGAACTCCTGCAAAGGCTTCACGCCCTCGTCGCCCGCATAGCGGCTTCTGACGGAAACAGTCTTATCCTCCGCTTCCTGCGCACCCACGACGAGCATATAAGGCACCTTGGCCAGTCTCGCCTCGCGAATCTTAAAGCCAATCTTCTCGGAGCGGTTGTCAACCGTCACGTCGATATCATTTCTCGCAAGCTCTTTTCTGATTTCCTCCGCATAATCGTCGTACTTCTCAGAGATTGTGAGCACGCGCACCTGTTCGGGGCACAGCCAGGTCGGGAACTTGCCCGCATACTTTTCGATCAGCCACGCCAGTGTTCTCTCGTAGCAGCCAAGAGACGTTCTGTGAATAATGCCGGGGCGCACCTTGTCGCCGTTCTGGTCGATATAATACATATCAAACTGCTCCGCCAGAAGAGCATCCCACTGAATGGTAATCATGGTGTCCTCTTTGCCGTACACATTCTTCGCATTGATATCCACCTTCGGCCCGTAGAAAGCCGCCTCGCCCACATCTTCCGTAAAAGGAAGCTCCAGCTCGATCAAAATATTGCGAATGTGCTCTTCCGTCTCGTTCCAGACTTCCGGCTCACCGATATATTTCTCCGGGTTCTCCGGATCCCACTTGGACAGATGCCAGGTCACATCTTCCAGCAGCCCCAAGGTTGACATAACATATTTTGCCAGGGCGATACAGCCCTTAAATTCCTCCACCATCTGATCCGGTCTCATGATCAAATGTCCCTCGGAAATGGTAAACTGGCGCACACGTGTCAGTCCGTGCATCTCGCCGGAGTCCTCATTCCGAAAAAGTGTGGACGTCTCGCCGTAACGCAGCGGCAAATCCCGGTAGGAGTGCTGGGTATTTTTGTAGCAGTAATACTGGAACGGACAGGTCATGGGACGCAGGGCAAATACCTCTTTATCCGTCTCCTCATCTCCCAGCACAAACATGCCTTCCTTGTAATGATCCCAATGTCCGGACATTTTATATAAATCGCTCTTTGCCATCAGCGGGGTCTTTGTCCTCACATAGCCCCACTCCTTATCTTCCAGATCCTCGATCCAGCGCTGCAGCTTCATCACCATCTTCGTGCCCTTTGGCAAAAGTAACGGCAAACCCTGTCCGATCACGTCCACCGTGGTGAAAAGCTCCATCTCGCGCCCCAGCTTGTTATGGTCGCGGCGCTTGATATCTTCCAGATGCTCCAGATACGCGGAAAGCTCCTCCTTTTTCTGAAAGGCGGTGCCGTAGATACGCTGTAACTGCGCCCTGTTGGAATCTCCCCGCCAGTAAGCCATCGAGGAGGAGATCAACTTGAAGGCTTTGATATTTTTCGTGCTCATCAGGTGCGGGCCTGCACACAAATCCACAAAACCACCCTGATCATAAAAGGAAATCTGCGCATCTTCCGGCAGATCGCGGATCAACTCTACCTTATAAGGCTCGTTCCGCTCTTCCATATACTTGATTGCATCTTCTCTTGGGAGGGTAAACCGTTCCAGCTCATGCCCCTCCTTGATGATTTTCTTCATCTCCGCTTCCAGTTTGTCAAGATCTTCCCTGGAAAAAGGCGCGGCATCAAAATCATAATAGAAACCTTCGTCAATCGCAGGCCCGATGGTCACTTTCGCCTCCGGGAAGAGACGCTTGACTGCCTCCGCCAGCACATGCGATGCCGTATGTCTGACCACTCTAAGTCCTTCTTTGTCATTAGCCGTCAAAATATTCAGGCTGCAGTCTCTGTCAATCACCGTTCGCAGATCCTCCACCTTACCGTCCACTTCTCCGGCACAGGCCGCGCGTGCGAGCCCTTCGGAAATGTCCATGGCAATGTCGTAAATGCTCATCGCCTGCGCATATTCTTTTGATGAACCGTCTTTCAATGTAATTTTCATTTTCACTCTTTTCCTCCTATACGAAGCATTTTATACCAAAGTTCCTCAACAATTATGACTGTCGCTGTTGCCATTCTCACTGCCGTTATGGCAGCCGTTTCCCGTATTATTATTGCCGTTATTGCTGCCTATAGCAAGCTCAATACCACGCGTCAGCGGCGCAGTCAAAAAACCGATACAGATTCCCGCGAGCAGGCAGATCGCCCCAATCAGGAAAAAATCCAAGCCGGTGAGTGTTACGTCGCCTCTCATAAGATCCGCCGTTTTCCCTTTTAATTCCACTGCCCTTTCTTTCATTTCAATCGCTTTCATAGCGCTCCCTCCTTTTTTCGTCTTGCACGTACAACAGGAAAGTCCCCTGCACGGTCAAGCAGACTGTGCAGAGGACGTATGTTTACGCGGTTCCACCTCTCTTGTTTCGTGCATTCTCCATCTGAAAGAAATTGAGAACGGCTTACCGAAACCACTCATTCGACTGTAACGTAAGTCAGCGGGCCGTATTGGGGCCACTCGGAGTCGGTCTTCAAATGTTTCCCGCAAAAGCGCTTTCAGCTCGTGGCGCTTCTCTCTGCTACGTTTCGCATCCTACTCTTCTCGTCATCGTGTTATCTTATCAATGATATTCCTATTTTAAGCCGAATCATGCAAAATGTAAAGAACAAATTACGCATTCTTCCCGCAGCACTTTTTATACTTCTTACCACTGCCGCAGGGACAGGGATCGTTGGGGTAGACCTTGGGAGCCTTGTGCACGGTGGTAGACTCCTTCTGTTCCCTGTAGAGAGCCTTTCTCTTGTCCTCATCGAAGATATCGTTCCACTCTTCCAGATTATAAAGCCAGTCCGCGCCTGCCGCTACCATATTCTTGTAGAGCAGTTCTTTGTCAAAAGCAAGGCTGACCTTGGTGTCCTCCTCCATCTCCTCGATGGGGTTTTCCTTCTTTAAGCTGTCATTGATACCGTCCAAGAAGCCCGTCATGGTCATAATGTCCACTTCGAATTTATCCGCCAGTTCTTTGACCGTACCCTTCACCGCCTTATCGGGGGTCTTTAAAAGCTGTGCATAGATTTCCTTTTCTTTCTGGAAATAGGCAGACCAGAGTCTCTGCAGATCTCCCTTATTCGCCGTCTCCGAATACGCCATATCGCGCCACTGCTGTAATAATGCCATCGTACCGTACCACCTTTATCCTGTATTTCGGGCAGCGCCTGCGTCAGACAGTCTCAAAACCTGTCCATGCGCCGCCGCATTTTCATTCAGTATATAACATTTTTCGAAAAAAGTAAAATTTATTTCTCTTTGCATGTATAAGTCCCAAAAAACGGGCAACAATGTTACTAAGCGAAAGATAAAGAAATACTTATCCTCCCCTATTTGGAAAGCCCCGCTGCCGCAATTGGCCAGGCGGGGCTTTCCTGCTTTCTAAAAAATGCGGCACTTACTCCGCACTCACACGCCCTCCCCGTCAAAGGCAGGCACAAAGCTCTCCTTCGCGGTATCGCCCTCCTGAATCAGAGCATTTTTCACGCCAAGTCCGATGGCATATTCCACCACCGCCTCATACTCCCTCCTCGTGACCTTCCGATACAATTCTTTACAGTCCGTCCGCTCCGCAATGCCGCAAACGGGCGTATATTGGTTCATAATACTTAAGATCACGCTTTCACCGTAGGTTTCGTGTACATAGCGGATCACATCTTTCGCGTTTTTCTTGTGTCCCGGCAAAAGAAGGTGCCTGACGATCACGCCGCGGCGCAGTATGCCGTTATCGTCAAAGCAGAGGGCCGGGTGCTTGAAATCCGATGTTATGTCAACCGTCTGCCCGGGTGCGTCCATGTCGGAAGGCCTATTTTGAATTATGTAAACCATTTCGTGTAGCGCCCGCTTTGCTCGCTCCGGATAGTCCGGCGCGTGAGAAAACTTTTCCGCAAGCGACGCATCCATATACTTAAAGTCCGTCAGAAAAACGTCCACAATCCCCGCCAGACTCCTGATCGCCTCGGGCTTCTCATAACCGCTTCCGTTATATACGATGGGAAGAAAAAGGCCCTGCTCCTTCGCCTGCCGTACCGCCTTCGCCACGGCAGTCACATAGTGATCGGGCGTGACCAGATTGATATTCTCCGCTCCCTTGTCCTGCAATTCCAGAAAAATCTCCGCAAGGCGCTCTACAGTGACCGGCTTTCCCGCTCCTCCCAATGCGATCTCGTGATTCTGGCAGTAAACACAGCGCAGATTACAGCCCGAAAAAAACACCGTTCCCGAACCGCCCTTCCCCGAAATACAAGGTTCCTCCCAGTAGTGCAGCGCCGCACGCGCCACATAAATACTGCTGTCTGCCCGACAGTACCCCTTCTCTCCCGCATCCCTGTCCGCTCCGCACTCCCGCGGACAGAGATTGCAGGGGCTTGTATGAAGGTTCATCGGATCTGGTACACCGACTTTAAAGTAAAGTCCGTGGCTTTTCCCGCTATGATTTCCACCCGCTTCTCACCGGGATTCATATCAAAGAAGTTATCGGAAAACTTTACATCTCCGTCAATGCCTTCGATCTCCACGCTCTTTGCATAAGCCTTTGCATGGATAAACAGGGTATTACCCTCCCTGCGCCATGTCAGTTTCGGATCCTGAAAGCGAAAATGTTTGGGTGCGGTAAACAGGCTGCTGCCCTCCGATACGATTTCTCCATCCTTTTCAAAGGAATAACTTATGTAAACTTCTAATTCGTCATAATCCGAAAAATCCAATTTCTCGAGCCAGAAACCCGACAGCGACTCCACACAAATACTCTGCACTCCTTCCAAAAGCGTTTCGCCGTCCGCCTTTCTCAGGCTCCACCTCACCGTACCATTTACCTGTTTCATCGTCTCATTCGCCACATGCAGTCTCGCGGACTTTTCAATCGGCGCAGGCTGGGCAACGCAGAAGGGTCTCTCAGATAACTCGCCCACCTCCTCACAGGAGATCATCACGGGCGCAAAGGCTCTCTTTTCCACATAGTGCAAAGCCTTCCATCTGCCGAAACAGTCGATGCTCGCCCAGGAAGCCACCGGCCAGATATCGTTTAACTGCCATACCACCGCGCCCATACATCTGCCCCTATGCCTGCGGAAATGTTCAATGCCGTAGCGAATCGCGTCCGCCTGCAAAAGCTGCGATGCGTACAAAAGCATCGTAAAGTCCGTCGGGTAAAGATAGGTCGCGGAAAGATATGTCATGATCTTGCCGTTTGCCGCCACGTTCCGCTGGTGCATCTCCATCACGCGGGAGAAAATATTGCGATCCTCCGGCGCCGTAAAACTCTCCACCGTCTTTAAGCAGGGGAAGGACTGGAACCCGAACTCGGACATATAGCGGAAATAATAATTCCGATAGTCCGTAAAGGGTTTGTTGCCGTGCCACACCGCCCAATAGTGGGTATCCCCTCTGTTCTCGTTCCACGGATCATCATAGTTTCCGCCCGACGAAGGCGAAGACGGCCAGTAAAAGGTGACCGGATCTTCCTCTTCAAGAATTTTGGGAATGATATATTCAAAAATCTTGATATAATCACACTTCTGTTTAACGGAAGGCTGCCACGCCCCGTCCAAGGTCTGGGTCTCCATCTCGTTATTGCCGCACCACAGCCCCAGGCAGGCGTGGTGGCGGATTCGGCGCACATTATCGCGAATCTCTGCGCTGATATTGCGCTCGAAATCATCATCCAGCTCGTAGGAAGCGCAGGCAAACATAAAATCCTGCCACACAATCAGCCCCAGTTCATCACAGATATCAAAAAACCAGTCGTCCGGGTAATAGCCGCCGCCCCACACACGAATGCAGTTGTAGTGCGCTGCTGCCGCGTCCTCCAAAAGGCGTCTTGTGCGCTCCGGTGTAATTCTGGAAAAAATATTATCTTCGGGAATGTAGTCCGCTCCCATAGCAAAGATCTTTACGCCGTTGACTTCGTGGGCAAAGCACTCCCCCCACTCGTCCTTGTCCCTGTTCACTGTCAGCGTACGCAGCCCGATACGGCGGCTCCACTGATCCAGGACATCACCATGCTCATCCAGAAGCGTCACCTCCGCACGGTAAAGTGGCTGCTCCCCGAAACCGTTAGGCCACCAACGCTTCGGATCGTGTACCGTGATGGTATCCCAGCCGTCCGCACCGCTCTTTGAAGACTTCTCTGC
Source organism: Lachnospiraceae bacterium UBA7054 (assembly GCA_002492725.1). Classification (GTDB taxonomy): domain Bacteria; phylum Bacillota; class Clostridia; order Lachnospirales; family Lachnospiraceae; genus UBA3282. Next base: position 41,370 of record DLAF01000002.1, on the reverse strand, counting down.
GATCGGCATGCCATCCGGATCGTAAAGTGCTGTGCGCAATTCGTGTCCGTCCCCGTAATCGTCCGTGTCCCCAAATAAACTACAGGTAATAGTAAAAGTTATGTCAACCATTTCCGCCGATGCCGAAATCACTCCGTTCTTCGCAGCTGTTTCCGGATTCGCGGTTTGTTCTGCTGTATTCCAGTTTTGCGTTATGTAAACCTGTTCAATTCTCGCCTTCTTCCCATATAAAACCGACACCTCCCGGAAGATCCCCGCGTCAGGAAGCCTCGGCCCCCAATCCCAGCCAAACATGCAGTGCGCTTTGCGCAGATGGGGGAAGCCGCGCATGGCATCCGTGGAGCCACCCGTAAAGATCTTTTGGTTTTCCTCCTCAATAAATCGGGTAGGCGAAGCAATCTCCACCCGAAGGGCATTTTCTCCCACTCGCGCCGCAGCCTCGATGGAAAACTCCCAGATCCTGTGCATGTTATCGGCGCAGCCCAAAAGTCTCCCATTAAGGTAGACTTTTGCCAGGGTATCGATTCCTTCAAAACGCAGCGTCAGGAAATCTCCCGCAAGCTGCTCCTGCGTCAATATAAAATCCGTCTCAAAGACAAAATCATTCTCCATCAGGGGCAGTGCGGTAAGCTCATTCATCCTGTCATAGGGATCGGGCATAAGCCCCTGCTCCAGAAGATTTCCATAGACAGAGCCGGGGATTTTTGCGGGAAGCTTCTTCCCGTTCACGCCGTAGACGTCCGCCTCTCCCACGATCCGCATCCGCCAGTTGTCACCGTCTAAAATCAATTTGTTCATCTCAGTTTTCCTCTCCGCTCTCTATCTGCCTTTATAGAAATCTTCCGGTTTTATCTGTGCGCTCTTGATCTGCTTCTTATTTTCATACATGCGCACGTCTGCCTGCTGATACACATCCACCAGCTTCTCATCCTCCTGCTCCTTATCATAGACGGCATAGCCGCCGGCAATGCTGATCCGGATGCTCTGCTTCGGCATGGCGTTATAGCATTCCATCGCGTCCCTGAAAAGCGCCAACACCTTCTCGCAGCGTTCCTCTACCTTTTCCCCGATCAGAACCCCCGCAAACTCATCCCCGCCGATACGGTAACAGGAGCCCTCCACCGCTTCCAGCGCAGACTTGATGATATCCGCACTGCCCACAATCAGGTCATCCCCCCGCTGATGCCCCAAATGGTCGTTCACATACTTTAAATCGTTTACATCAAACATCATAATAGCGATACCGGGATATTCCTTCTTTTTCCCCTCCAACTCCTCCAGCCATTCCTGAAAAGCCGTGCGATTGCCTACGCCAGTCAAACCGTCGCGATAGGCAAGCTGGCTGACAAACTCCGCCTGCATCCCAAGTTTCACCGCATTGACCATTCTCTCCAGACTGGCGCTGCCGTAACAGAGAATAAAAAGCAGCAGACCGATGCGCACGAACATGGCGCTGTCACTGTTATGGGCACGGTAATACCTCACGATATCGATCCCTGTGGCAAAACAAATACTTACAAGACCCACGGTCCGTATCGCCTTATAAATATTTCTTACATTGCTTTCCCGCGCTGTAAAAGCATTTTTTACAATCGTATATAACAAAAGAACCGCCGAAACTGCCAACAGGATATGCGTCAGCGTCAGTGTTTCGTGGAAATCCAGAATGCCCGTAAAATGCAGAACCACGCAGAGAAAAAATTCCGCAACTGACCATACGCAGAGAGCCTGCTTTACCCATCTTCTCCGAAACCCAAAGGCCGCGTCCAGATAAAGCACCATCGGAATGGGAATCATCATCAAAGAACAGCAGGACAGCGTCTGCAGCACTCTGCTGTCGTCCGTGTAAAACTGCAGCAGATTGGTCTCCGCCAGACACCAAAGGGCAATGCTGATGGCAAACAGCCCCAGATAAAGAAGCTCATGATTCTTATCCTTTTGCAGATTGGCGGGAATATCCGCAACAATCAAAAGCAGCCCCGCAAACAGCAGCAGCAGACAGGTCGCAAAGGCCACCGTCTTGCCCGTAAATGTGCCCGCAATCTCTCCAGCCGCCGAACCAAGCGTCAAATGATCGATGCACGCCCGTGCATTTCCATATACCGTCTGAAATCGAATCTCCACGGAAGCGCCCGCATCCGCCGCGTAGAGCGGAACGTAACTCCATCTTGTGCCAAGAGAGCGGTTATAGACACTGCTCTCCCGCATAATCGGCTCATAGCGAAGCGCGCCGTCCACATAGACCCGATAATTGATGTTTTTTGTTCGAAAACACAGCGATTTTCCCTCACCCAGATCGGACGGCAGGGTATTTGTCACACTCTGCTCCTGATAGGGCTGCACGGAAGGCATTTTATGTAGATGATCCATATCCGCCTCACTGCCATCCGCCATCTGCCATCCATCTTCAAAGACGACATTTCCTTCCGATAATAAAGCCGCCGGCGACTGCCCCCTGTTTTTGACCGCTGCCCAAATGATCATCGCGAAAAAGACCGCAGCCATCGCCATATAAAAAATATGATAAATCCTGTTTCTTTTTTTCATATGATTGAATACCGCCTGCACTCCGTTCATCCTGTATCACTCCGATTCCTGATTTCATTCGCGTATCCCAGTCCGATCCGCGCTTTCATCTGCCACGTAACGGTTTTTATTCTATCATATGCACGGGAAAAATACAATGCGCTGAATCCGCTGAAGTAACACCCAGCGGAAGATATAAAAACAGATCAAAGACTCCGTTTTCACACTTAATTTCCATATGACCGTGATACCGTTTCACAATCTCCCGTATGCTTTGCAGCCCCAAGCCATGATTTCTTTTATCCGGCTTGGAAGTAGGACAAAACGCACCATGTTCTGATTCTCCTCCTGCTGCGGAATCATTCTGCTTTTTTGCCCAAGCCGCATGCTGCTCCCTTATTCCATCAGGATCCGGGTTTCTGATCTCCAGACAAAACAACCCTTTTCCGACTTTGCTTTTCAGGGAAATCTCTCTGTGCGCTTCCTCCAGTTTCATGCACGCTTCCATGGCGTTGTCCAGCGCGTTCGCGTACAAGGCGCAGATATCTGTCTTATCATAAGGGAGCGTCGCAGGGATATCGACATCTGTTTTCAAGCGGATATGACCCCGCTCCATCACGCTCTTTTTGACGGTCAGCACCGCGTTGACCGTAGAATCGCCGCAGTAAGAAAATGACTGTGAGAGCGCGGTATTGCCGGAGAGTTCTTCAGCGTATGCGGCGCGTTTTTCTTCGGGCAGGACGGATAAGACCTGAATATGATTTGCCAGATCGTGCTTTAGGCGCCTCACTTCAAAGTGCTGCTGTTCCATAGCCTCATAATATTTGCGGTTGATCTCCGCGAACATACTCTGCCGTTCCAGTTCCCGCTGTCTTGCCAAAACCGTGACGCACCACAGCAGACTGATAAAGGCAAGAAGGGCGATTACCAGCAAAACAGCATACTCTTTATGTGCCATAATATTCACTTCATAATCATAGCGTTGAAGTAAGGTGACCACATCAAGCACAATGCCGAGTGGGATTACCGTAAGAAGAAGCAGCAGACGCCACATACTGTCGGAAAGCGTATACTCTTTATCAGGCGCAAATTTCCTGGTGCAAAGATACAGAATCAGCGCAAAAGGCAGGGTGCACAGATAGGAAATATGGTAACCGTGTACAGACTGCATCCACGCTTCGGGAAAGAGCCCGTAAGTATGGTTGCCTCTAAAAAGTAACACAGCAATCTCATCCTGCACCGTTTGATACAGGAAGTCATGGATATAGTTATCCCGCAAGGCGCTGAAAGAAAAGACCGTACTCGAAAACATCAGCCCGATGGTAATTTTCTGCCAGAAACCGCCCTCGCATGTAACAAGGACGATCGCCAGAAAAACCGGAGTCGTCCCCAGAATGTTAAAGGGATCTCCGATAAAAATGATCATGGAGCAGAGAAAAGTACAGCCGGCAAACAACAGAAACCGCCGGAAGCGTTTTTCGGATACCGGAAGCAAGCAGGACATGGCACGCATGATCAGCCAGCCGGAAAGCAGGATGGCAATAAAGTGCAGCATTCTCATTAAAGTTATCATGTTAAACGCCATCTGCATTTCCTCCCATCATGGATCTGGCTATTTTCGAAAGAGCGGTTTCCCGATACTTTCTGCTGCAGGGAAGCTGCTGCCCATTTATCGTTATGGATTCGCTGCCAAGATAGTCGACATTTGCAGGATTGATCAAATACCGCTGATGAACCCGAATAAAATCGGAAGCCAACTTCCGCTCCACCTCATCCAGCCTGGCATAAAAAGAATATTCCCCTTTCGCCGTGACCAAAATGACCTTCCGCCTGTCGGAATAAAAGTAAAGAATGTCAGAGAAACGGAAACGCCATGTGCCATCCATGTTTTTCAGCGAAAAGGTATGGGATTCCTCCTGCGCGGATTTTGTGCGCACCCGCCCAATGAGCTGCCGCAGCTTTTCTTCCGAGACAGGCTTCACCAGATAATCCAGCGCTCCCACATGATAGCCGTCAAAGACGTAATCTGAATACCCGGTCACAAAAACAATCATGATCTGCTCGTTGAAAGTCCTGATCTTTTCCGCGGTTTCCATGCCGTTTAAGCCCTTCATTTCCACGTCCAGGAAAAGCAGATCGATCTCGCCCGGATGGTTTGCAAGCCACGAGGCGGCGTTTGTGCCCGAAGAAAATTCGTAGACGATCTCCTCGGCATCCTCGATCAGTATTTTTTCCAATTGGAAACGCAGGGCATCCCTTGCGTTTGTCTCGTCATCACAAATTGCGATTCGAAGCATATGTGCGGGTTCCTTTCACAAAATTTCCGTTATTGAAATTGTACAAATAGCATAACCAACACAGACACGCTTTCGCTCCGTCGAACGTAATGGTACTAGGCTCGAAAAAACCTCGCCAAGTGCCAACGTTCTCCAAGGGTCTGCTTATGGTTATACTATTCGCACAATTATATTAAAGCTGTGATGAGTTTCGTAATTACTTAACTATGTGATGAGTATATCACATTTTACAGATACAGTCCCGCACCGTCATGTCAAAATTTACATCCCGGCCGCCCAAACTTTACATTCTTTGCAGTTTCCCACCAAACTTTACATAGCAGCCGTCAGAAATGACAGCCGTTTTTTGCGGACAGCGTATCTGTGCTATGGTCGATTTACGGCAGACGGCAAGATTCTGCACCGACAAAAAGGAGGAAAAAGTGATGTTATATGTAAAAAATCTCTGCAAATCTTATGAGGTGGGAAAAAACAAATACGAAGTGTTAAAGGGAATTGATTTCCATGTGGCACAGGGCGAGTTTGTGGCGGTCATGGGGCCGTCAGGATCGGGAAAGACGACGCTGCTAAACTGTATTTCCTGCTATATTCCTTTTGACAAGGGAAATATCACACTGGGCGACATGAAACTGGCAGGCATGAATGAAGAGGAACTGGCAAGCGTCAGAAATACGAAGATCGGTTTTGTCTTTCAGGATTTTATGCTCTTAGACGGTCTGACCATACGGGAAAACATTCTGGTACCCCGCATCGTGCAGGGCGCGGTAGAAAAGGAAGTAGAAAAGATGGCGGATCAACTGGCATCCATGTTCGGGATTGGGCATATTGTGGACAAATATCCGGCGGAAATATCAGGCGGAGAAAAACAGCGCGCGGCGGTGGCGCGCAGCCTCATCAACTGTCCGCTGATCATTCTTGCCGACGAGCCTACCGGCAATCTGGATTCCAAGTCGAGTCGGGCGGTGATCGAGACCTTTATCAATGCGAAACAGAAAATGAATGCAACTATTTTTATGGTCACTCACGACAGCTTTGCGGCGTCGTTTTGTGACAGGGTGATTTTGCTGAAAGATGGGACGATTTACCGCCAGTTGGAAAAACAGGAAGAGCGCGGCGTATTTCAGGATCAGCTTTTGGACGCCATTAAACAAATGAGTGCGTGAGAAACACGAAAAGTACTTCTAAAGATGTCCCGCCATAGGACGGGACACCAAGAAGTACTAAATTTCGCGTAAGAGAATGCCTAAAAAGCAGGCATTCTCCGCATATTTATTAAGGTAAACCAGGAGGACCTACTATGAGTCAAATAATGAATATGAAACAAATGGAACAGAAGTTACAACGGGCAGACAGAAAGCAGTCGCGTCTCTATCTGTTCTGCAATTTTATGGCGCTGATGATCATTTCGGCCTACTCTGCGCTGATGCTTTCGCCCACGGTGCAGAAGGTGTTTCCGGAGGGCGGCGACAGCGCGAAACAAATGTACATGATCTTTGTGATGACGCTTGTGGGATGCGTGGTCTTTACGATTTATGCCTTGGGATTATTCTTTCGTCATAAGTCTGGGCAGCTTGGCGTTCTGATGGCGCTTGGCGCATCCAGAAAGCGGCTTGCGCCGGGGCTGTTTCGGGAGGTGATTTTCTTAAGCGGTGTTTCGGCCATTGCGGGAACGGCGGCAGGCTTCCCCTTTGTGTGGATCATCTGGCACGCGTTCCGGCTGTTCCTTGTGGACAGTTCAGATATGGTGCTCACCTTTGATTTCAGATGCCTGTTTATCTCCCTGCTGTTTTTGCTTTCGGTGGTGGGATTCGCCTGTCTGACGGCGTGGCGGTATCTGAAGAAAACGAACATCATGGAAGTGATCAGAGAGGAGCATATCAATGAGCCTGTGAAGGAGCCTGGCAGATGGTGCGGTCCGGTGGGTTTTCTGGTACTGCTGACAGGCGCTGTACTGGGATACGGCGCGCCCTGGGCGTGCCATGCGTGGTTTTCCATGTACCCGCCGGCTTGGGTGAGTGTATTCTATGCACCTGTGTTTGTGGGACTCTACATGATTATGCTGCACACGGTAGTCCACGGCTGGAAAAGTCATCGCAAGAATCCCTACAAGAATATCATTTCCCGCAGCATGATGAAATTTCAGGGGAAACAGACGGTCAACAACTTGCTGGTGGTCACGCTGTTAATTGCAGGCGGATGCTTTGCCATTTTCTATCTGCCGACCAACGGTATTTCGGCAGTACTTCGCTATGCGTCCCTGCCATATGATTATTTCTATAAATATCAGGCGGATCAGAATGTGCCGGACAGGACTAAGGTCGAAGCGCTTGGCAAAGAATATGATCTTTCCTTAAAAGACTGGAACGAGTGCGATTATGTCACTTTGGGAATGGGCGGTATGACTAATATTGAGGAGGAAGACAGTCTGCGTTTTCATGTCGAATATGTTCCTATGCTGCAGGAGGCAATGGTACTTTCCGAGGACGCTTATCGGATGATTACCGGGCAGGAAGTGGACGTTGCGCCGGGCACTTACCGGTGCCTGAACGATCAGGAGGAAACTTCCCTCTATGTCAATAACTCCGCGAAGGAGCTCACCAATATGACGACGAGGAAGGTGCTTGCCACAGAGTTTGCGGGATACCTGCATTACGATCATCTCGCGGAGGAGATACCCTGCTGCGTGCTGGACAATGCGGACTACGCCCTGATATCCGAGGGGCTGACGGACGACTGGCGGGGGCGTTTTGCGGCATTTAATGTGGACGGAAAGGACTCCTATCCTTTTGCCGTTGCCTTTTATCATCTTTTCGTATCGTCCTTTGATCCATCCTGTGAACGCATCTGTTCTTATGACAGGGTACAGAAGATCCGGGAAAACGAGGAGGGGCAGGAGTACTGGGGCGATACGGATGAGATGACAAAGATCAGCTACGAGCTGTCGGATTCCTTTGCCTTTCGGACCTTCTGGGTGTACATGCCAAGTTTCCGCATTTTGAATCAAAATGATTATCTGCGCAACATGGCGGTCATGTTCATGATGTTCCTCTTCATCTTCATCGTGTGCATGATCACGGCGCTGGTGGTGTGTCATACACGCTGTCAGAGCATTGCCCTCAATAACCGCTACATTTTTGACGATCTGAAAAAACTGGGGGCTTCGCCTGCCTTTCTGGATAAAGAAGTGCGCAGCCAGTGTACCAATGTCTTTAAGATGCCTGCATTGGTGGGCACTACCGCCATGTTCCTGCTGTATGCCATGATCCTCTACGCGAACGACGGCAGGCTGCTTCAGACAGAATGGGCGGCGATGGGGCTTTGCCTGTGCATCATTGCCGTGATCGGCGGGGTGATTTACACGGTGTATCGCTCCACGGTAAAGGCAATCAAAGGGCAGCTGAGAATCGGGTAAGACATAAAAAAGAGTCAGGTACTTCCTTTTCTTCGGAAAATATGGTAAATTGTTACAAAAAGAGGGAAACCATATGAAACCTGACGATAACATCACGAAAAAGCAAGATAAGAAAATAGCCCCCAAGCAGATCGCAGCGCTAATCTGCGTCATCCTGCTGGTCGGCATGTATATCGGCGCGTTCATCGTAGCCTGTCTTGATCTTGGCGACTCCGGACGGCTCTTTGCCGGCTGTCTGGTCGCCACGATCGGCCTGCCGATTTTGCTGTGGCTTATGATCTGGTCCTTGGATTTAATGAAAAAACGGCGGGAGGAGAACCGCCCGCCGCAGGATGAGACTGATGCATAACATCGCCCGTCCGTAGGTTTACATAACTATTCTATCTACCGTCAATTTCTTCAATACTTTCCTCTGCCATGCGCCTTTGCAAGCCGATTTGCTATCTCTCTATCTGCATAGCATCAGAAGGCTCCAACACCTCAAAAGTTTCAATCATGGAACGGAATCTGGCTCCCGTTCCTTCTTCCGCCTCCACGATGCAGCTTGCCGTGATAACAAAAACACCGCCAAGACCATCGTCCACAAAATAGACTTCCTTCACTTCACAGTCCCATGCCGTTCCTTCAGCCGCGCGCAAATACAGTCCCTTAGGCAGTTCAGAAGCTACGATGTCAGATACATCGGTATAGCGTTCCAACATTTCTTTCCTCATTTTCCCGGCGGCCTCTTCCACGGAAACTTCCTGCCTATGTGTGATCCGAATCTCTCCTGTGGAAAAGCTGTCATAAAACGCCTGTCTCTCCTTAACGATCTCCCTAATCTTCTGCTCCTTCTCCTCCTCTGTTAACCCGGCAAGCAGCGCCTCGTTATCCCTGATGGCGTCTTCTCTTGTATAAACAATACGCTTTCCACGGATTACATGGCTATCCTCCTCTTCTGTTATTTCAAAAGAATCCGGATCGACATAGATGGCAAATCCATCTGTCTCTTTTGGCAGTTCTCCATAGACCTCATGGGGAATTTTCTCTTCCATCCCCTCAAACGTCAACGGAATCTCTTTTGGCGGAAACAGATCTTCCAACAAACGCTCAACATGCTCCCTGATCTGTGCTGCCATCACTTGTCCCGCAGGGACAAATCTGACAAACAGTATAACGATACAGGCTGCTGCCGCAACACCAAAGAGCACTCTCTTTTTACCGGATCTGTCTGTCTTTTTCACATCCAAAGCCTCATCCAGCATTTCATCCGGGATATTTCCAATCAGCTCTAACAACCTTTCCTCCGGCTTCACAGCACAACCCCCTCTCTCTCCAAATAACACTTCAGTTTTAATCTTGTCCGATTCAGTTTTGTAGAAATGCTGCTTTCTTTCAACCCAAATTTCTTGGAAAGGACGGAAATGCTTTCCATGTAAAAATACCTTTGGATAAACAAGGCTCTGACAGTCCGATCCTGCGCTGCTAAAAAAGTTTGAATGGCACTGCTTACCGTGTCGTCCGCCGAAACTTCCACATCCATAGATGCCGGAATACAATCCTGCAATTCCGACAAATAGACCTGCAGATAACTGTCCCTCATCTGCCTGTGATGGTATCGATATCTGGACAGCGCCAAATTACGCGCGATCCGACTGACATAAGCTCTCAAACACATAGGATCGTCAGGCGGGATACTGTTCCATGTTTTCAGATAAGTATCATTTTCACACTCCTCGGCATCTTCATTGCATTTCAGAATATTGAAAGCAATGTGAAAACAAAGCTGCCCATATTTTTGTGACAATTCGGTAATTGCCTGCTGCGTGCGTGCAACAAATAATTTCACAATGTCTTTGTCATTCATTGCATTATCCTCCCTCTGTATTTTATCACTCATCCTATAAGACGCCATTCCTGTCGTTTTCAGCACACAATAGGAACATTTTTTGCAACCCGACACAAGAACGTTATTTGGGCAATTTGCCCTCTCAACTTGACGCAGACACCTTTTGATAATCCGAATCCTATAGACTAAAAAAGAAGCGGTTCATCCAATCCGCCTCTTTCACCCTAGAATCTGCACATACACTCTCTAATTTTGCAGTTTACATAACTTATCACTCTGACAATCGTGTACAGCGCATGCTTACAGGGAATTTTTCTTTCTTTCCGCCAGATCCTTCACCACTTCCCCCGCAATGATGAGTCCCGCCACGGAGGGAACGAAAGCGACGCTGCCGGGCGTCTGGCGGCGCGCTGTATCTCTAACCGTCCCGTCGCCACATCCGTTCTTCCTGCCGTCACCGCCATCAGCCTCATCCGCCATATTCTCCCCCACGGAAATGATCGGTTCTTCTTCCGAGTACACCACCTTCAAATGTTCCACGCCCCGCTTTTTCAATTCCCTGCGCATCACTCTTGCAAGGGGACAAACTTTTGTCTCATAAATATCCGACACTCGAAAAGCCGCAGGATCCAGCTTATTGCCCGCTCCCATGCTGCTGATAATCGGCACGCCAATCGCCTGCGCACGCATCACCAGTTCAATCTTTGCCGTCACGGTGTCCACCGCATCCACCACATAATCGTATTCATGAAAAGGAAAGCTGTCCGCATTCTCCGGCAGAAAAAAGCAGGGATAAACCCGCACCTGCGCCTGTGGATTGATGGAAAGAATCCGCTCCCGCATCACATCGGTTTTCTCCCTCCCCACCGTCTCCTGTGTGGCGATGATCTGGCGGTTAACATTGGAAACCGCCACCCTGTCCTTGTCGATCAGGTCAAGGGCGCCCACGCCGCTTCTGGCAAGCGCTTCACACACATAGCCGCCCACGCCGCCGATGCCGAACACCGCCACGCGCGAACAGGCAAGTTTGTCCATCGCCGCGCTTCCCAAAAGCATCTCTGTTCTGCTAAATTCTTCCCGCATCGTTTCCTCTTCCTTGTTAGTATAAGCACCTGTTGACAAAGAAATAGCGCCTCTATTCGACTTGATAAGGCGCTATTTCCATTAACTGAGTATTCACTTTACTTTCTAATCATCCGTTCCTCTTTTCGCAAGCCCATAACCGCCAAATGCCCCGGCACAAACGCCCCCAACCGCATATATTACTTTTTCCATAACATCCGTGTCGTCCCTTAACAAAATAATAACAACAACGAAAAAAGCCATTGCGACTATCATCGTTAAAAATGTAAAGACTTTTTTATGAAACCTTTCTGCATAACTCTTTTGCATCTCCTGCGATGCGCCATCTAAAAATTGCGAAATATGTTCCGGGGTCAGTTTTTTCATTACAGCTGCCTCAGGCGGAGAAGAAATACTTCTCATCTGAATAGATGAAATCATCATACGTTCTATCGTTTTGCGGTGCTCCGGCGGAACGCTATCTAAAACTTCTTCTAACTCTGCCTCTATTTCTTTCCCATTTTCCGATAATTCTGCTGCTTCATCTTTTTCTTTAACAATCTGTTCCTTTTCAGCCATGGTTTTCACCTCCTTCTATTAAACCATGGACAATCATGGCAGACATAGATTTAACAGCATCCTGCATATGTTTTGAAATATCTCTGCCTATCGCATGAGAGACATATACCTGAACTTCTACTTCTTGATGATTAGGCAATTGAGGGGTATAACCACGATATATGCTGGATTTCTTTTTCTCCTTCGTTAAATACATATTAAATCCTCCTTTTCGCATAGGCACCTCCCAATATAAGAGTATGCCCACAAATTAGGAATTTGTTTAATTAAAGATAGAAACATCTTTCAATGTCGAAATACTTTATATTAAATTATAGCATACTTTCCAAAATATGTCTTCATACCGCTATCCATTACAACTCAGTAATCTCCCTGCCGCCTTAATAGGCATATTATATCCTTAAACTTAGATATTTTCAATAAATTTTTATATCAGCTTAATTCCACCATCACTTCGCTTCCACTTTTGGAACAATAATTATATTACAAATTTCTTCATCTTTTTCAAACTCTACCATTATGTCAGACTTCATCTCGCTTTAGCTTCCGATAAAGCGTCACATACATCGTTACAAAACACGCCAACCCGCCAATCGCATTGGAAATCGGCTCCGCCAGAAACACGCCGTCCACGCCAAAACCAACTTTCGGCAAAAACACCGTCAGCGGCGCGACAATCACCGCCTTGCGAAACAAAGAGAAAAAAATAGCATGGCGGGAATCTCCCAGCGCCGTAAACGCGGACTGCCCCGTAAACTGAAATGCCATAAAGAAGAAGCCGAAAAAGTATAAACGCATTGCGCCTACCCCCGCCTCGATCAATGCGGCATCCTCCGTGAAGACGGACAAGAGCAGATGCGGACTTAAGAGCACCAGCAGCCACGCAAACAGCGTATACACGATTCCCAGCGCGGCGGTAAAGCGGATGCCCTGTCTGACTCTCTCATATGCTTTCGCGCCGTAATTATATCCCAGCACCGGCTGTGCGCCGCTTGTGATGCCGCTGACCGGCAAACCCAGAATTTCTCTGGCAGAGTTGATCACCGTCATCACGCCCACATAGAGATCGCCGCCGTATGCCTTAAGCGTGGCATTGCACACCACCTGCACCAGGCAGTTCGTCCCCTGCATGATAAAGCCCGACATTCCCAGCGTCATGATCTCCTTTGCCAGCTTTCCCTCAACCCGCAAATTCGCTTTTCTTATGGGAAGCAGCGCCTTTTTACCGGTCAAAAACAAAAGCACCCAGATACAGGAAACCGCCTGACTGATCACTGTGGCAGCCGCCGCACCGCCCACGCCCATATGCAGCCCGAAAATAAAAATCGGATCCAGCGCCAGATTGAGCAAAGCGCCTAACAGCGTCGTCATCATGCCCATGCGGGGAAAGCCCTGCGCATTGATAAACCCATTTAATCCCGTAGCAAGCATGGTAAACGGCGTCCCCCACAGATAGATTTTCAGGTAAGCGTCGGCATACTGGTAGGAAGCTTCGCTTGCGCCAAACAGATAAAGCACCGGTCTGCGAAACAGATAACAAAGAAGAAACATCACCACGGAGGTGCCAAGCAGGAGGGAAAAGGTATTGCCGAGGATTTTCCCCGCCCGATCTTCCTGTCCCGCTCCTCTGGCAATGGAAAAAAGCGGCGTGCCGCCCGTCCCAAACAGGAATGTGAGCGCCGCGATCAGAGTGGTCAACGGAAACACCAGTCCGATGCCCGTCAGTGCCATACTGTCCGCTCCCGACAGATGCCCGATATAAATGCGGTCTACCACATTATATAACAGCTGTACAAGCTGTGCCAAAATCAGCGGAATGGACTGCGCAACGATATTCTGCCAGACCTTCCCCTGTGAAAAATCAGTTGCCTTCTGCATGAGTGTGTTCCTCTTTTTCAGTCAATCGGCGCTGTCATATGCAATCATCCGCACATAGGCATAATTGCTTGCACCCCAATCCAAAAACAGACGATACTTTGGCTCTTTATGATTTCCGTCATACAGGTAATATTCGTCCATCGCGCCATGCGTGATATAACTGTATCGATAGACCAGTCTGCCCTGCTTATCATAATCGCCGTCCTCCGATTGTCCGGCGCTGCTAAAGAATTTTGGGTAATGATGATACTCTCTATGATACAGCGTCCCGTCATCGCGGTAAATATAATCCAAAGAAAGCAAACTCACTTCCATCGGTACCTTATCAACCAGATCCATTCCTCTCGCCTCAAAGGATGATATTTTCCCGTCATCCGTGTACTTATAAATTTCTTTGTAACCAGACGCAGATTTACTGACATCATCTCCGTAAACAGTCAACTTGGAAAATTCCTCTTGCGGCTCCCACACTCCGGTCTCCACTTCCTCAAATGCGAACCCGTCACGGGTGGCTCTTTTCTTTAGCTTATCGTTAAAACTGTAATAATAGCGGATGCCGCAGCCCCGTCCTGCCTGCTGATCGAAATAAATCTCCATGATCAGATTGCCGAACCGGTCACGGTATTCGTAAAACGCCTCCGATCCCGCAAACCCGTGATCAGCCAAGAACGCCTGTTTATCCTCATACTCTATCTGCTCCAGATGTTCATTGCAAAATCGAATCGGACTGTCATTCTCATCACCCCAAAATGTTTCAAGACCTTCCCAAAACAAAAATTGATAATATTTCTCATTCTTTAGATTGCCGGTATCATATCTTTTCATTTTCCCCGTGTATATATCCTGTTCTTCCAGACAGTCGCGGATACAAAGGATTTCTTCTCCTGTCTTAACATCTTTGCACACTGTCCATCTGCGTAGCTCCACCACGCGCCGAAGCCCCTGATGGATCCTGCAGATCGACTTGGTCTCCACGGTTTCTTCCGCAAATCTCTGTTTTTCACGTTCCCACTGATAACAGAGTCCTTCCGCTCCCGACTCCGGCGCGTCTGCCGGATAGACGATCATATCCTTGTAATAATCAAACAAAACGTCATACCGAAAAATCACTTCTGCCGACACGATCCCGCAGGGAAATTCCTGTAAGAGCTGTCCGTTCTCATCGTACAGGCAAAAGCTACGCCGGGCGGATTCCTTGTGCACCGCTTCACCGTTTTGTACATCCTCTCCGCCGCTCTTTCGCAGGACCAGCGACCATCCCTTCTCACCGTAGGAAAACGGATAGTCTACCACAATTTCGTCCGCCTCAGACACAGGCGTTTCCGTCCCCACCGCCAAATCTTTGTTTTCCGACAAAGCAGCTTCCTGCATCTCTGGCGGAGTGATTCCCGTCTGCGCCGTACCCCGATCCCGCCAGATAGCTTTACTGCGGCATAAAAGCGTTCCTACGATCAGCCCTATGATAAAAACAGAAACATATATAATACCCTGCAAAATCCGTTTTGCCCTATTATCCATGATGGCATTTTCCCTGTAAGATAACTTTCATCGGTAGCCTGCATTTTGATATTTCATTTTATCATGTTTTTCTGATAACAGTAAGGCACAATTTGTTGATAATTTGATGACAATCGTGTATCATAGATAATAAAAAGAGGCGAAAGCGTGAAAAACATGCGCAGAAATGAGGATTATAATGAATTTTTATTCGATACGTGATTTAAGAAATGACTCCAAGTCAATCTGGGAAAATCTGAAAGGAAGTGGAGAAGCTGTTATTACAAATAATGGTAAGCCTTCTGCACTCCTGCTTGATCTTTCCGAAGATAACTTTGAAGTGATGCTTCAAGCCGTCAGACAGGCAAAAGCCATGATTGCATTTAATAATATGCGAAGCCGTTCCCACACCAATGGATTTATGAGTGAAGAAGAAATCGAAGCAGAAATAAGCGCCGCCAGAAAGGGAGATTGACTCTATGAATATTGTTCTGGATACCAATGTCCTTGTCTCTGCTTTATGGTCCGCAGACAGTAAACCCGCCATCATTATAAATAGTGTACTCAACCGCCGATTTACTGTCTGCTATGATTACCGTATTTTAAACGAATACTATACCGTGCTAAAGCGTCCAAAATTTTGCTTTGAAGAATGGGAAATTCAAAGCCTGCTTTCTCATATCACATCCAATGGTATTTCAATCATAGCCGACCCGCTTAAGAATATTCCTTTTACGGATGAAAGTGATCGAAAATTCTATGAAATTGCAAAATTCTGTCACGCACCGCTTATCACTGGCAATACAAAACACTATCCAAAGGAGAATTGTATTGTTACTGTTGCGGATTTTTATAACATGTATTTTAGTTGAATCTTAATGCAAAAATGACTTGACACCCAAAAAAAACAGTTGTATAACAGAAACATACCGTTAGTATGTAAAAGGTAAATTGCTTTGCAATCAACTTAGGAGGGATAACTTTGGCGCGCAATAAATATCCCGAAGAAACCGTAAATCTCATCCTTGAGACGGCAACGCGGCTGTTTGTACAAAAGGGCTACGAGCGCACTTCGATACAGGACATCATCAACAACCTCGGCGGATTGAGCAAGGGCGCAATCTATCACCACTTCAAGTCCAAGGAAGAAATACTCATCGCCGTGACAAACAAGATGTCGGAATATTCTAACAAAATGCTTTTGAAAATAAAAAACGATCCCCATCTGACAGGCAAGGGTAAGCTGAAAAAGCTTTTGGAGGACTCGTTGAACCGCCCTGTACACGACAGTATTTTTTCTGCCGCCCCGAATATCAAATCAAGTCCTGCGCTTGTTTCCAGTATTTTAATGGAATCTGTGGAAACCGTAGCTCCCGAATACGTCCTGCCAATCGTAGAGCAGGGGATCGCGGATGGCTCCATTCAAACCGAATACCCCGAAGAGCTTGCAGAGCTTATTATGCTCGTGGGAAACGTCTGGCTCGATCCTATGGTATTCGACGACGATCCCGAAAAGATCTACCGGAAATGCGTTCTGTTTGACCAAATGTTGCGGGGTTTCGGACTGGATATTATCGATGAGAGTATCTTTGAAAGATTACGCAGTCTTACGGAAATGTACTGCAACAACAAATAAAACTTTTTCTGTCCTTTTGAGGGCAGAAAAAATTTTTCATTTATCATACCGACGGTAGGTATTGAAATTGATAAAAGCAGACACAAACTGGTTTATGCGAATCTCAGACAAGCTGAGATAAAAGCAGCGAAGAAATGGAGAAAAACATGAACAAACTTTTGAAACGCGATTTTACCATGGTGGTTATCGGTCAGATTATCTCACTTTTTGGCAACGCTATCCTGCGCTTTGCTCTGCCGCTTTATCTGCTTCGCGAAACAGACTCCTCGTCTCTTTTCGGTGCGGTAACAGCCTGCTCATTTATCCCAATGGTGATTTTTTCCCTTTTCGGAGGCGTGATTGCCGACAGAAAAAACAAACGGAATATTATGGTGGCGCTAGACTTTACAACAGCGGCGGTCATTTTAGCATTTAGCTTTTCGCTGGGAAAAATTTCACTTGTTCCATTGATGATCGCGGTGCTGATGATACTGTACGGCATTTCGGGCATTTATCAGCCCGCCGTCCAGGCAAGCATACCGCTGATTGTAGAAAAGCAATTTCTGATGCAGGGTAACGCCATGATCAATATGGTAAGCACCCTTGCGGGGCTGCTGGGGCCGATCATCGGCGGCGTTCTGTTCGGCGCGTTCGGAATCATGCCCATTCTGTTGATCAGCGTCGGCTGCTTTGTCTTTTCGGCTGTTATGGAGATTTTCATCCATATCCCTTTTGAAAAAAATACCGACGGCAAGAGCATTTTTAGTGCGGTGGGTTCCGATCTGTCGGACAGCTTTCGATTTATCAAAAACGAAAAACCGATTTTTCTTTCGGTACTTGGGATACTCGCGCTGTTCAACCTGATTTTGTCGGCAATGATGATCGTGGGGATTCCTGTCATTGTGGTGCAAATCTTGGGAATGTCCGATACTGCCCTCGGGATAACGCAGGGCGCAATGGGTCTGGGCGGACTTGCCGGCGGAATGATCGCGGGCGCGGCGGCGGGAAAAATCCGTCTGAAAAACGGATATGTATTTTTAATCATATGCTCACTGGCAGCGTTTTTTATGGGAATTTCCGTGTTTGAAGCTGTACCGAATACTATCGGATATTTCATAATCACTGCCGTTAGCTTCGGCGCGATGATTGCTTCTACCATGTTTGGCGTATCCATGATGACAGCGGCGCAGCAGCAGACTCCGCCTCATCTTCTCGGCAAAATAATGGCTGTGATCATTGCCGTTTCAAGCTGCTCTCAGCCTGTGGGGCAGGCGGTTTACGGAGTTTTGTTTGACACTTTTTCTGACAAGCCGTATTTGGTCATGATTGGCGCGGCGATTTTGGCTATGGCAGTTTCGTTTTACTCCAAAAAGGTTTTTGCGGTTCTTGAAAAAGAATCCGCCTGAAAATGTATGGTTACTGTTGCATCCTTTTACGACATGTACTATAGTTAAATCGCAATCAGTTTAAACCATTAAATAAAAAAGGAGAAATTACCATGCAAATTACAAACGATATCCAATACATAGGCGTAAACGACCACGACATTGACCTTTTCGAAGGCCAGTACATCGTGGAAAACGGCATGGCATACAACTCTTATGTGATCATGGATGAAAAAATTGCCGTGATGGACACGGTGGACACCAACTTTGAAAAGGAGTGGATGGAAAACTTAAAAGCCGTACTGAACGGCCGCACTCCCGATTATCTGATCGTCCAGCACATGGAACCCGACCATTCCGCCAGCATAGACGCTTTTGTCAAGGCATACCCGGAGACAATGATCGTAGCATCCGCCCCCGCCTTCACCATGATGCGCCAGTTTTTCGGCACAGACTACGCCGACAGCCGACAGATCATCAAGGAGGGAGACACCCTTTCTCTGGGCGCACACACTCTGCAGTTTGTCGCCGCACCGATGGTACACTGGCCTGAAGTCATGGTCACCTATGACGCCAAGGATAAGGTGCTCTTCTCCGCGGACGGCTTCGGCAAGTTCGGCGCCCTCGATGTGGAAGAAGATTGGGCCTGCGAAGCGCGCCGCTACTACTTCGGCATAGTCGGCAAGTACGGCATGCAGGTACAAAACCTCTTGAAAAAGACGGCGGCGCTTGACATTCAGATCATCTGCCCGCTGCACGGTCCCGTCTTAAAAGAGAATTTGGAATATTATGTAAACTTATACCGGACATGGTCTTCCTACAGTGTGGAGTCGGAAGGCATTATGATCGCCTATACTTCCGTTTACGGAAATACCAAAAAAGCAGCCGAACTCTTAGCGGAAAAACTGACCGCCAAAGGCTGCCCAAAGGTGGTCGTTGCAGACCTTGCAAGAGAGGATATGGCAGAGTGCGTGGAAGACGCCTTCCGCTACGGCAAGCTGGTGCTCGCCACCACCACCTACAACACGGAAATGTTCCCCTTCATGCGGGAATTTATTGATGAGCTGATTTCCCACAACTATCAGAAGCGCACCATCGCCCTGATGGAGAACGGCTCCTGGGCGCCCATGGCGGCAAAGGCGATGCGGGCAAGATTGGAGGGCTGTAAGGATATCACTTACACGGAAAACACGGTACAGATTCGCTCCGCTTTAACGGAGGAAAACATCGCGCAGATTGAGGCGCTGGCGGAGGAGCTGATGGCAAAATAAGAATCGCCGCTTACCGCATCCTGTCCAAATGGCAATCGGGAGTCCGCCGTAAAAGCAAATACAAAGGCTCCCTAACTGCCGGTCGGACAGGATTTTTTTTACCGCCGTTTTTCACTCTACAAAGTGGTTACTTTCTGATATCCGCAACAGCCTCCTCATCCACGGCAAACTCCACCAATCCCATATACCCCGGAGCGACTTCATACTCATCAAAACAGATCACGATCTGTCCCTTCTCATTTAAGTAGAAATTTTGGTCTTCCTTTATCGTTTCAAACTGCTCGCCCATCTCTTCCTCAGAATCAACCCAGTAAATTTTTGACTCGTCCGCCAGCATTTCTTCCCGCATCTGCTCTTTGATATTTTCACTGATCGGGGTAATATAATCTGCTCCTTCTTTAAAAAGATTCTTTAACGAAGCAATCTCTCCTGTCGTTTTATCAATGTGATAATAGGATTGATACTGAAAGCCGCTTGCCGCAATCTCGGTTACATCGATTCGCAGTGTAAACCAGGTGTCCGTATCTGTAACCACCTCATAACTCATATCAATACTGCCATGCCCCTCCTCCTGTTCTTTCTGTTCCTCAAATCTGGCAATCAGACGGTCTGTCATCTCCTCTATACTCTCATTGATCGTCTGAATCGAGCCTTCCATCCTGTCTGCCTCCGTACCGACATCTTTCATTTCGACTTTTTCCGCTCCGTTACTCTGCTCCAGCCGTACTTTTTGTATATCCGCCGAATAATTATCGCTCTCATACTGATAATTGCGAATGGTAACCGCTTTGATCACATTTCCTAAAATGGGAATCTGTTCCATGGCATAGGCCGCCTTAGCAGATGTATTCGGTACGATCACCAGTAAAAGCGCCGCTGCTGCTGCCGCCCAGACCACTGTCCTGCCGGCATTTCTCCTCTTTTTCTTCCCGTTTTCAGAGAAAATACCTTCGCTTTTCATAAAATCTATCAGCTTACCTCTCTCCTCTCGGGACAGCTGTTCTTTTTCCTGCAAAATATTCTCTGAATCAATGTCATTACACATTTCATAGATTCTTGCCATTTCCTACACCTCACTTTCCGCGACAGCCCGCCGCAGCTGTTTTCTGCCTCTGCTGATACGCCCGTAAATCGCTGTTTTACTCATATGCATCCGCTGTGCCACCTCGTCCATGCTCAGATCTTCCAAATAGACCATTCGGAAAATCTCGGCGTCCTCCTCTTTCAAAAAAGAAAGGATCCGCATGGCTTCCTCCTCGTACTCACGTCGAAGAAATTCCCGCTGCGCCGCCTCATCCTCCCAATCCGGCATCTGCTCCACCAGATCTTCTCTGGACGCATCAATATATTTGCGCACATAAGTTAGCGCTTTGAATCTGCATACACCGGCCAGCCAATTCTGAAAATCAGACCGTTTCGGATCAAAGCTGTCAATATGCTCCCACACGGCTAACAGCGTATCGTTCATGCAGTCATCCCATAGATGCGGAAGCGTTCTCATCTGCCGTTTGACAACCGTTTTCAGAACCCAACCGTAATGGTCAATGACATAATACAATGCCTGCTCATTTCTACTTCTCAGCTGCCTGACAAAATTTTTCTCATTGATTTCCACCTAAATCACCACCTTATCTGCTTTGTTACCTATCATTCGCAGCCAAAATAGATTTTCTGACAAAAAAGGAAATATTTTATTTAAATAATATTCCACGTAAAAATACCCACTGCCTTTCCAGACAATGGGTATCCTTTTTCCTTTACCCTTATCTTTACACTTACGCCTCCACTCCCAGCTTTTTCAGCGCCTCAATGGCCTGCGCCTGATTTTCGAAATGAATCGTATGGATTCCAAATTTCTCCGCTGCGTCCAGATTCCGCTGCGTGTCATCCAGAAACACGCACTCCTGCGGCACCAGTCCATAGCGGTCGATCAAAAGCTGATAGATTTCCGGCATCGGCTTGATGATCTTTTCCTGATAAGACAAAATACCACCGTCCATATGAGGGATAAAATCAAGAGCTGCTGCGCATTCCTTATGCGCCCTCTCGGAAAAATTCGACAAATACAGGCATCGGTAGCCCTTATCCTGCAAGGCGTGAATCCAGGGAATCGCATAATCGTTTCGAACCACCATAGTGCTCACATCCGCAAATGCTTCCCTAAGCTGCGGCTCAATCTCCGGATCATTGTCTACAAAGCCCTGAAAAAGCTCTTCGTAAGTCATGACGCCTCTGTCGTACTCGTTCCACAGAGGACACCTGACCGTAGCATCGGCAAGGCGTTCTATCATATCCTCGTCAAAGCCGAACCGTTCATAGTGCTCTCTCCACGTAAAATCTGCCAGCACATTTCCGATATCAAATATGATTGTCGTGATCATGTTCTTTTCCTCTGCCATCATTAGTTTACATAACTATACTCATAAAATCTCTTTTCGCTTGGTTTACATCATTTTTCGTGTATCAGCTTCTTGCCAACCCGTCCACATGCAGTACCTCGCCGCTGATATAAGAAGCCTTATCGGACGCCAAAAATACAAAGGCATTGGCGATATCCTCCGGCTGCCCCATCCTTCTTAAAGGAATCTGCGCGATCATCGGATCGATCACCTCTTTGGGAACCTGGCGCATCATGTCCGTATAGGTGATACCCGGTGCCACCGCGTTGACGCGGATTCCTTTGGGTCCCAGCTCTCTTGCCAGTGACAGGGTAAAGCCGTTGACCGCAAACTTGGAAGTCGGGTATGCGATTCCTGCCGGCTGACCGTACTGACTCACCATGGAGGAAGTGTTCAGGATCACGCCGCTGCCTGCCTCGATCATATGCCCGCTTACCGCCTTGGAGCAGTTGAATACACCCCTGACGTTTAAGTCCATCACCTTATCAAATGTCTCGTCCGTATACTGATCAAAAGGAGTGCTCTCCGACACGCCCGCGTTATTCACGAGAATGTCGATCTTCCCGTACTTATTTGCCACTTCATCAAAAGCCGCCTGCACCGCCGCATAATCGGAGAGGTTCGGGAAAATTCCCTCCACCTTTGCATCCGCATTTGCCTCCTTCAACGCATTGACAGCCTTATCTGCCGTCTCCTGCCGGCTCGCACACAGCACCACTGTCGCCCCTTCCTGCAAAAATGCTTCCACCGTAGCGTAACCGATGCCCCTGCTTCCGCCTGTCACGATTGCAACCTTGTTTTCCAGTAACATGTTTTTCCCTCCTTTTTCATTCTATTTTGACAGTTAATCGGCCGACCGCCGCTTATTTGCGCGTACATCGCGTTCAAACGCAGTCTGCCTGTAAGATAAGGCAGCGAAACCATCCCGCTGCCTTTTATCTTTCCGTATTTTACCCTATTTTTTCAAGGGACTCTCTCTGTAAATAATATCCTCTCTGCCGGGACCGTTTGACACCATAGTAATAGGATACCCAATCTGCTCCTCGATAAACTCCACATACTTCCTGCAATTTTCCGGCAGCTCCTCGTACTTTTTGATACCGCGGATCTCACACTTCCAGCCGGGCAGCTTCTTCAGCACGGGTTTCGCCTTTTCCAACTTACAGGTCACAGGAAAATCCGTCGTCACTTTACCTTCTACCTCGTAACCCACGCACACTGGAATCTCATCCAGATACCCCAGCACGTCAAGCACCGTAAAGGCCACATCCGTCGTACCCTGCAGGCGGCAGCCGTACTTGGAGGCCACACAGTCAAACCACCCCATTCTCCTTGGGCGTCCCGTGGTAGCGCCAAACTCGCCGCCGTCCCCGCCGCGTCTGCGAAGTTCATCCGCCTCGTCGCCAAAGATTTCCGACACGAACACACCCGCACCCACTGCGGAAGAATATGCTTTACAAACCGTAATGATCTGCTTGATCTCATAAGGCGGAACGCCCGCGCCGATCGCGCCGTAGGCCGCCAGCGTAGAGGAGGAAGTCACCATCGGATAAATGCCGTGGTCAGGGTCTTTGAGCGTGCCAAGCTGCCCTTCCAACAGCACGGTCTTTCCGTCCCGTAACGCCTGATCCAGGTAAGTTGCGGTATCGCACACATAGGGTGCGATCATTTCACGATACTGCTGCATGGTGGCAAACAGTTCCTTCGGGTCAACGGCGGGCTTATGGTAAAGATGCTCCAAAAGCACATTTTTCGTCACGCACACCCGCTCCAACTTCTCCCGCAAAACATCCTCGTCAAAAAGCTCGCTCACCTGAAAACCGATCTTTGCATATTTATCCGAGTAGAAAGGCGCAATCCCCGACTTCGTGGAACCAAAGGACTTTCCGCCAAGTCTTTCTTCCTCATACTGATCAAATAAAATATGGTAAGGCATCACAATCTGACAGCGGTCGGACACCATAATCTTTGGCATCGGCACATTTCTGTCCGTCAGGGATTTGATCTCCTCCACCAGAATTGGAATGTTAAGCGCTACGCCGTTACCGATGATACTGGTGGTATGCCCGTAAAACACGCCGGACGGCAGGGTATGTAACGCAAACTTGCCGTAATTGTTTACAATGGTGTGTCCCGCATTCGCGCCACCCTGAAAACGCACCACGATATCCGCTTTTTCTGCCAGCGTATCCGTGATCTTGCCTTTTCCCTCATCGCCCCAATTGGCGCCCACTACAGCTTTTACCATTTTATTTTCCTCCTTGTTTATGCGCTCTTTTCCAAGCTTTAATCTCCTCAAGCCGTTTTTTGAGCGCTTCTTCCTCGCCCATGCCCGCCGGTCGGTAATATTCCCGCCCCAGAAGGGCATCGGGAAGACACTGCATATTGGTCAGCTTCTCCTCCGTGTCGTGGGCGTACTGGTATCCCTTTCCGTAATCCATCCCGCGCATCAGCTCCGTCACGCCGTTACGAATCACTAAGGGCACCGGCTCCGCCAAGTCCTTCATCGCATCTTCCTTCGCCTCGTTGTAGGACACTTCCATGGCGTTTGATTTGGGCGCCAGCGCCACATAGATGACAGCCTGCGTCAAATGGACATTGCACTCCGGCATGCCCAGAAAATGGCAGGCCTGATAAGCCGCCACCGCGATCTGCAGCGCCCGCGGATCGGCCAGCCCCACATCTTCGCTGGCAAAACGTACCACCCGTCTTGCCACATAGAGAGGATCTTCTCCCGCCTCCAGCATCCGCGCCAGCCAATAGACCGCTGCGTCGGGATCGGAGTTGCGCATGGATTTATGTAAGGCGGAGATGAGATTGTAATGCTCCTCCCCCTTTTTATCATACAAAAGCGATTTTCTGGCGGTGCACTGCTCCAGCGTCTCCTTTGTAACCGTGACTGCACCTTCCGCATCCATCTCGCCGTTAAGCACCACCATTTCCAGCGTCGAAAGGGCGTTTCTGGCATCACCGTTCGCAAAAACGGCAACCATCTCCAGCAACTCGTCTTCCATAATGACTTTCTGCCCGCCAAAACCTTTCGGCGACTGTAATGCACGAGACAAAAGCCCCTTGATTTCCTCCACGGAAAGCGCCTGCAGCACAAACACTTTACAGCGGGATAAGAGAGCGCTGTTGATCTCAAACGAAGGATTCTCCGTGGTCGCGCCAATAAGAATGATGCTCCCCTTCTCCACAAATGGCAGAAAAGCGTCCTGCTGTGCTTTATTGAAGCGGTGTATCTCGTCCACAAACAGTATCGTTTTGATGCCATACTGACGATTTTTCTCCGCCTGCTCCATCACGGTACGGATTTCCTTGATGCCGCTTGTGACGGCAGAAAAGTCAATAAACGACGATTTCGTTTTGTTCGCAATGATCCTTGCGAGTGTCGTCTTTCCCACGCCCGGCGGTCCCCAGAAAATCATGGAAGAAACCTGATCCTGCTCGATCAGACGCCTGAGTATCTTGCCTTTCCCCAGCAGATGGCTTTGCCCCACATATTCCTCCAGACTTTCCGGCCTCAGTTTTGCCGCTAAAGGCTGCGGCATTTCCCTGTCAAATAGTGATATCTGATCCACGTTTTCTATCTCTTATTCCATTTATTATTGCCATTATTGTTATTATCTTTGGAGTTCTCCTCCGGCTTTTCCTCTTCCTTTTTATCAGGCTCCGTCGAAGCCGGCGTTCCCGAAAGGGCTGCAAGACCCTCTGCATTCATAATACACTGTCCCTGGAACACCGCGTTCTCATCCACGATCAGGCTCTTTGTGCGGATGTTGCCGATCACTTTTCCGGTGGAAGCCACTTCGGTCCTGCCGCCTGACGTCAAATCTCCTTCAACCGAACCGCCGATGATAATGCTGCTTCCCTTCAGATTTCCCTTAACGGCACCGCCTGCGCTGATGATCAATGCCCCTTCCGACTCAACGTCACCCGTGACCTTACCCTCCACGCGAACGGCTTCCTTGGCGCGGATATTGCCTTCCACTACCATATCAGAGCCGATGACGCTGCTGATTTTCGCATTGATCTGTTCCGCTGTTTTCTTTCCCAACATAATATCCTCCCTATCCTTTGATTTCAATTAACTCTAACGGATCCACATAACCGTCATCCTTGCGGATGCTGTAACCGGTCTCCGTGTTATCCTCTCCTACCAAAAACAGGGCTACCCCCTTTAATACCTGGCTGCCTTCCTCCACAATAGGGCTTCCCAGATTCCGATAAGTAGTAACATAGCCGTTTCCATGATCAATGATCACATAGCTGACTTCTCCCTCTGCCTCCCTCACTTCTTTGATTGTTCCGGGTGCAGTGGCTACCACCTTCGTTCCCTCCGTAGATACGAAGATCCGCTCCTTCCACTCATCTTTGGCCTCCACCTTCAGCGTATTGTCGTCTTCCGCCTGCTCATCTTCCGCCTGCTCTCCTTCCGCCTCAGCTGCCGTGTCCTCTTCCAGGATCTGTGCCGCGCCGCTCATGGGAAAACCTCTGGGTATGTAGTTTTCCTCATGGGCTGCTACCAGCTCATGTTCCTGCTCTTCCTTTTTCTCCAAAGTTTCCTCTAATGAGGCTGCCCTGTCGCCCAGCGTCTTATTCTCCGCCGCAAGCTTTTCGTTCTCCTCCTTAAGCTGTACGATCTGTTCCACCTGTTTGGCGCTCCGCTCCACATAGCCCCCCATGGTGATCGTGCTGTACACCGCATAGCAGATAACAGCTACAAACAGCACAAAAGAGACTACCGCCAAAGCGCCTGTTCTAATGTGCATCCTCCGATGGCTCGCCGCCGGGGAATCCGAGGTCAATATTATCGTATAAGTGATCTTTCTCTTGCGCAAATCCGTGCTCATAAACAAAGTCACCTCCACTCATATCTTCCATTTTAGCATACTTTACAGAATAAAGATACAGCAAAATAAAAGCGGGCGCCTAGGAAAGCGCCTGCTCAAACACCTTTAGGAGCTGCTCCCTATGAAAGGGCTTATCCACAAACCCTTTCGCACCAATAGCCTTTGCTCTTTCAAACGTATCATCATATGCAAGCGAGGAAACAATGACAATCTTTGCCTCCGGATGAGCTTTCAAAATCAGTTCCGTCGCATCCAATCCGTCCATACCCTGCATGATAATATCCATTGTCACCAGATCCGGCTTCACCACATCATACTGCGCGATTGCATCTTCCCCGCTTCTGCAGTATGCCGCAATCTCATAATCCGTACCCTCCAAAACATCGCCCAACTGCACTCTGACCAGACGGGAATCATCCACCACCATAATTTTCTTGCTCATCTCCTGCTACTCCCTTCTCTCAAATCTCATACGGATACTTTTCCACGCTCGTCGGAACATGGCACATGATGGATCAGCTGTGCACCTCCAAAACGTTCATTTGAATACGTAAGCACAAACTGTATCTCACTTCCCTCAGGTTCATAACGCCCGTGGTAAAACACCGGCGGATCAAAATGTGCCGGAACCTGTGTGGCATGATACATAGCTCCTGCTATTCTGCCGCAGAGCACATTGAAATATTCTTTACTGAACTCTTCCAAGTCCTCGGAACTGACAGATTCCTCATGAAAAGAATTACAAGCCATGCGGTATAATAATTTGGTATCGGCACATAGGGTAAGACTGGTTTTAAAACCTTTGTCAAACGTGATCTGCACGGTGCAAAGATCCTCCCCCGGAGACTGTTCGCCCTGATGCAGACGCACACCTGCGGTCCGTTCCGTGACATCCTGAACTGCCTGATCCAGGATCCGTTCAAGTTCCTCTTTCGCTAAAGCACGATTCATGCCGCAACTCCCCCCTCTTTAACATCACGCTTCCTCCTGCTTTTGTTCCTCCTGATCAAAAACGCGGCGTATTCTCTTTAACAGCTCATCGGAATAAAAAGGTTTTAAAATATAGTCACAGATTCCCAGTCTGGCGCTTTCCAGAACACTGTCCTTATTTTCCACGCCGGTGAGCATGATGACCGGGATATCCTTTCTGTCATCCATATTACGGATGTCCCGCAGCGTCTCGATGCCATCCTTCTGGGCCATGCGAATATCCATCAGGATCAGGTCAGGTTTTTCTTCCTTCAGATATTTCAGCGCCCGCGCTCCCGAATTGACTGTAACCACTTCATAATCATTACACAGGGTGCCCTCTATCCGCGATAAGACGATCGCATTGTCGTCCACCGCCAAAATACGCTTTTTGGAATCCCCACCTTCTACTTGACTCATTTGCGTTCTTCCTCCTTTTCCAGTATCTCCAAAAGCTGACCCAGCAGTTGTTCTGCATCGTCATCCTCATATAACTTAAGTTGTCCCCGAATTTGCAAAAGCAGCTTGGCCACATCCTCGGCCATCTCATGCAGCAGCATTTCATCTACACTCCGGGCACACTCCCGCGACTGAAAATGTTTCAGCCTTTCCAGCGCCTCCGCCGCCTGTTTTCTCAATTCCCGTATCGGCAGAGCCGGAAGCTTTTCTTTTCTGTCATTCTCCTGCCTGCGCTGTTTCAAAAACCGGTTGATATGCTCCAAAAGGATCTCATACTCCGCAAGCAAAGCCGGAAACTTCGCTGCAATCAACTCCTGATCCCCCTGTGCGGCGGCATTTTCCTGTTCACGCGCCATCTCCGATACCTTCATGGCACCGATATTGGCGGATGCGCTCTTCAGTCCGTGTACCTCTATCTGATAACGCACGATATCTGTCCTTGCAAGCTCGCTCAAAAGCGGCACCTTGCGCTTCCCATCCTCGCAGTAAAGATCCAGCAGATTGGCAAAATCCTCCTCGCCGCCGGAAAAGAACTGCATCGCAGCTTCCATATCCACGCCGTCGATCTGAAATTTCATCGGATCTAAGGGTCCGGCTTCCTCAACCGGTTTTTCTGAGTGCCTGTACTTCTCCGGCACCCAGCGCAGCAACAACTGGTTCAACTCTCTTCTGTCAAGCGGTTTGGCGATAAAATCCTGAAAACCGGATTGTAAAAACTGTTCCCGCATCCCTTCCATGGCGTTCGCAGTCAATGCGACGATGATCGCCGCCGCGCCGTTTTCTCCACAGTCCCTGCGGATGATTTCCACCGCCTCGATACCGTCCATGCCGGGCATCATATGATCCATAAAGATAATATCATATCGGTTTTCGCGCACCAGCTCGATGGCCTCCGGACCACTTTCCGCCTCGGCCAGATCAAACGCATAGTTTTTCAGAAAACTTCTGGCTACCTTACGGTTTATGACATTATCATCAACAATAAGCACCTTGATTCCCGGTGCGGTAAATAAGTCTGTCGGTTTCTGATCTGTCTGCGGAATTTCAGGCATTTCCGAGACAGGCGTCCTGTCTACGATCTTCTGGGGTATCGTAATTGTAACGGTCGTCCCCTGACCGTAGGTACTTTCCACCGCAATGGTACCTTCCATCATTTCCACCAGATGCTTTACAATGGCAAGGCCCAAACCGGTTCCTTCCGCGCTCCGATTCCGCTTGGAATCCACCTGGCGGAAATCTTCAAATATCTTTCCGAGATCCTCCTCGCGAATGCCGCAGCCGGTATCCTGCACAGTGATGATGAGCATTTCTTCATCATCGCTCCTGCCGGGTTTTCCGGTGATATAAGCGCGCACATAACCCTTCTTTGTAAATTTTACGGCATTGCTTAAAATATTGATCAAAATCTGTTTGATCCTGCCGTCATCCCCGTTGTAACGACAGGGGATCGTCCCGTCACACTCATACTTTAAGACCAATCCCCGCTGGGATGCTGCCATATCCATCATACTGATGACCTCATCCGCCACAGTCTTTATGTAATAATTGACATACACCAATTCCATCTTGCCTGCCTCAACCTTGGACAGATCCAAAATATCATTGATGATGGCCAAAAGATTCTTCGCCGCGGACTGGACATCCTTTGCATGTGCATGAATCTCCGTATCTTCGGACTCCTCCATAATGATATCGTTTAGCCCGATGATAGCATTCATGGGCGTGCGTATCTCGTGAGACATATTGGCGAGGAACTCACTTTTGGCAATGCTGGCCTTTTCCGCCTGCTGCCGCACGCGTTTGATCTCATCGATATAAGCCCTGATATCCGTCATATCCAGAATCAGAATAACGCTGCCCTGGATTTTTCCCGCTTCATCTATAATATGCTTACTATGGCTTTCATAATGCTGGCCGTTGATTGAAAAGCTGTAAGGAATATTCTCATTGAGAATCTCCTCTTGAAAATCCTCCACCACCCGAATGTTTTCACCCAGTTGATGAGCGGGAAGCCCGGTAAAGATATCCGCCGCTGCCCTGTTGTAGCTGACCAGCCGATCCTGATCGTCCAGTGCAATCACACCGTCGCCCAAACTCTCCAACACTTTTTCCGCTGCCAGATGTCGAAAATCATAGTTGCGCCGCCCCCAGATCACGATCACGACCATGGAGACGGAAACTGCCATTGTAAGCGGCGTTGGATCAAAATATCTGATAAGCTTGAAAACATAAGCGATCAATACAATGACCGGAAGCGTAGACATTCCAAATATCAGCCAATATTGACGGTTCACCTGTCTGTCTGAGCGCTCGCGGATTGCCTTCACCAGTGTATAGATGCAAAGCGCAAAGGGAATCAAAATGCGGCTGAACAGAAACACCACATACAAGGGTCCGTAAGTGATACTGATATGATAATAACCATCCGCATCCGCCACCCAATTGACTTCTTTATAAACAAGGCCGTACCAGTTAAAAAACACCGACGGCAGCGCCAAAAAATTAACTACGCCGAGAACTCTGAGCAGTCTTTTGGGTGGAACCGCATAACAATAGATATAAATAAACCAGCAATAGCACAGAGGAACAAACGTATATCCTACATTTTCCACCGTCACCGCCGTCATGGCCGCCTCAAGCGAAGGCGCGGTCAGCTCCAGAAGGTATCCCACATTCTGTATCAGCGAACCGCACATGATGATGATCAAAAGCTTCTGTTCCTTGGCACCGTCCCCGTTCAGCAACAGGAGCAGCGCAAACATAGTCAGGCAAATGACAAAGCACTCTACTGTGATAGCCAAATTTACCATGCTGCCCTCCATATTAGTGCCGGATACCGAAATCTAAACATACATCATTACCATATTACAATTTTGCCACCATGTCAAGAAATAGCACCAGGCCCCGTCTATCCGTCTAACCGCAAACCGTGCGGTGCCTCCCCCGGATTCACATGCACCATAATATGCTTCACCTTGGGGAACTCTTTTTCTATGGCATCGTGTACCCGCTCGGCCGTCTCATGCGCACGGTACAGCGTCTCATTTCCGTCCGCGCGGATCTCAATATCCACATAGACTTTATTGCCAAACACTCTGGTATGCAAAAGATCGACGCCCAAAACGCCTTCCTGTGCCGCGGCGCAGTCTCGAAGCGCACCTTCCGTCTCTTCGTCACACGCCTTATCTACCATCTTATCCACCGCATCCATAAAAATCTCGTATGCTGCCTTTTCAATGAAAAAGCAGATCACCAGACTGGCAATCGGATCCAGGATTGGAAAACCCATCCTCGCACCGCCGATACCGATGAGTGCACCCACGGAAGAGAGCGCGTCGGAGCGATGATGCCAGGCGTCCGCCATCAGTGCGCCGGAGTCGATCCGCTTTGCGTTTACCCTCGTATACTGATACATAGCCTCCTTTACCACAATGGAAACAATGGCCGCGATGAGGGCAAGCACGCCCGGCACTTCCAGACTTTCATAATCGCCCCCCGCAATCTTCAGAACAGCCGTATAGCCAATGCCCAGACCCGTAGCCGCAAGAATGGTGGCAAGAACAATGGCCGCCACGCATTCCATTCTCTCATGACCGTAGGGGTGATCTTTGTCGGAAGCCTTCCCGGAGATCCGTACACCGATCATGACCACTACCGTGCTGAACACATCCGAAGCCGAGTGGATGGCATCGGAAATCATCGCACCGGAGTGGGCTATGATACCTGCCAAAAGCTTAAAAGCCGTCAGAACGGCATTCGCAATGATACTGACCGTAGACACGCGCATCGCGACCCGCTCAAATTCCTGTTCTGTTTTCAATCTTCACACCTTACTTTCTCACACTGTTATACCGTGATCTCCGCCTTCACGCCCAAAAGCTCCTTATTCTCCTCCAAAATCGGATCCACGATCTCCTTTAAGAACTTCTCCACCTGCAAAGGCGCGCGCCCTACATAGTTAGAAGGCTCCATGGTTTTTTGCAAATCTTCCAGACTCATATTGAAAGCCGGCTCCGCCGCAATCAGCTCTAACAGGTTATTCTCCTTCCCTTCCCGCTTCACGTTCGCTCCCGCGATCATGGACAGCTCCCTGATCTTTTCATGCAGCTCCTGTCTGTTGCCGCCCTGCTTTACGGCATCCATCATGATATTCTCCGTCGCCATAAAGGGCAGTTCGCTCATCAGGCGCTTTGTTATCACTTTATCGTACACTACCAATCCGTCCACCACATTCAGGCACAGATCCAGGATCCCGTCCACCGCCAAAAAGGCTTCCGGAATGGAGAGCCGCTTGTTCGCGGAATCGTCAAGCGTCCGCTCAAACCACTGCACCGCGGAGGTGATTGCCGGATTCAGGGCATCCACCATGACAAAGCGGGCCAGGGAGGCAATGCGTTCGCTGCGCATGGGATTTCTCTTATAGGCCATGGCCGAAGAACCGATCTGACTCTTTTCAAAAGGCTCCTCCACCTCCTTTAAGTGCTGAAGCAGGCGGATATCGTTGGACATCTTGTGCGCGGAAGCGGCAATCCCCGCTAAAATATTGCACACGCGGGTATCCACCTTGCGGGAATAAGTCTGCCCGGAGACGGGATAGCATTTCTCAAACCCCATTTTCGCCGCAATCATGGGATCAATTTTGTCAATGGTATCCTGATCGCCGTCAAAGAGCTCCTGGAAGGACGCCTGGGTGCCCGTGGTACCCTTGGAACCAAGGAGTTTCAGACTTCCCAATACATAATCCAGATCCTCCAGATCGAGACAAAATTCCTGCGCCCACAGGGTCGCCCGCTTTCCTACGGTAGTAGGCTGTGCAGGTTGGAAATGCGTAAAGGCAAGGGTGGGAAGCGACTTATATTCCTCCGCAAATTTTGCCAGCTTAGCGATCACGTTCACCAACTTCTTCTTTACCAGGCGAAGCGCCTCCCGCATCACGATAATGTCCGTATTATCCCCCACATAACAGGAGGTAGCCCCCAGATGGATGATGCCCGCCGCCTTGGGACATTGTTTTCCGTAGGCATAAACATGGCTCATCACATCATGCCGCACTTCTTTCTCCCTGGCTTTCGCCACATCGTAATTGATATCCTCCGCATGGCTCTTTAGCTCGTCGATCTGTTCCTGCGTAATGACAGGTTTGCCGTTCTGGGAAAGCCCCAACTCCATCTCCGTCTCCGCCAGGGCGATCCACAGCCTGCGCCAGGTCCGAAACTTCATATCCGGGGAAAAAATATACTGCATCTCTTTACTTGCATACCGCTCCGACAAGGGGCTTACATATCTGTCTGTACTCATCCTATTTTCTTCCTTTCTATTTTCATACCCTGTCAATGATCAGGCATTGAACTTCTGCTCATACTCCTCTACCGTCTGCATGATCTCCTTGGCGTACTTAGGATACCGCTCCACCAGTGCCTTGATGTCCTTCTGCGAAGTACCCGCCACAACTTCTCTGTTGTAATCCATACGCCTTCTCAAAGACTGCCTGCGAATGATCAGGTTGTGCCTGATCTCCACCATCTCTTTCGGATCCAGAATTGCCTCCGTCTGATGCAGCCAGATTGCGGGATCCTGCACCTGATAGCATTTGAGGATCTGTAAAAGCTCCTGTTCGCAGTAGTCAAGATCCAGTTCCGCGCGTCTGAACTTTTCCCGCTCCTCCTTTTCAATGCGGTAGTTTTCCCACAGTTGTGTCAGCTCTTTCGCGCTTGTTACACCGTACTTCATATAAAGATATTCCAAAAGGTTCGTATTGTTCACATAGCGGATCTTCACCTTGTTCTGCAGCAGGATGATCCTGTTGATCCCGGTCTCCACACGTTTTAATTCCCGCTTGGCGTCCGTGTGCTTCACATAAATCAACGTAAGTACCACCGCCGCCGCGCCTGCCGTAAGCAGATACCCGAGCTTTGTATCCATCTCCAGAAAATACTGCAGGAACAAAAGCAAAAGCGCACACAGCCCAAGGGCCATCACACAGATCACCGCCATGCCTCTCGTATCCGAGATCAGGCGCATGACCTCACTCTTTCTGTAGAGATAGGCATGCCGCTCGCCGTCCAGACGGCTTAAATCCTTGCGGATCAGATCACGGTAATCTTCTGCCTCCGTAATCTTTGTCACGCCTTCCTCCACCTCATCCTCTATGCGTTCGATCATGCGGTATTTCTCGTCCGTGATCCGCCTGGGGCGTCCCATGAAATCCGTTTTTCTATCCTGCAAAAGGGAAACCCGCCGCGCGCAGTCTTTGAGCTGCTCGCCCTCCTCAGGCGGCAGTGCCTCGATCTCCTCCATGTCCTTTAAGTAGGAGGTGACCATGTTGTACTCGAAGTTCAGGTTCTCCAGCTCTTTCGTGGCCTCTGCCATCTTTTCCAGACAGTTTCTCACATAATCGTTTCTCTGTTCTTTGTTGTCAAAATCTATCTCACGGGGGGCTTCCTCGTCATCCCACTCCTCGTCGTACTCGTCATAATTTCTGCGAAACCTGTCCAGCAATTTTTTTATAAAGCCCATTGTTCTCTCCTCTATTTCATACTCCTGCGGTACTTCTCCCGAAGTCCCGCAGCCAATTCCCCGATCTCTTCATAATAAGGTGCAGAAGCGCCAAGCGCCCCGGCTCCCTCCTCCTTCATCACCTGATAGGTGACTAACATCCTGTTTTCATCCGAGCCCTCAAACGACCCTTCTGCCCGTCTGATCAGCCGCTCTACCTGCAGGGACAGTTCATGGTACTCCGGGTGTTCGGCGATATAGTCAATGTAACTCTTTTCCTGCCGCCCCATACGCAGCGCCGCCAGATACAGCAAAAGCCCTTCCCGTTTCCCGTCCGTCTCGTAGGCCTTCAGAAAACAGTCCGCCGCCTGCTCGTACAAAAACATCCCCGCATAGGCTGCCCCCATATTGTGGTAGATCCTCCCGAGCAGGAGCTTGTCCGTCTCGGGGATTGACAACGCCAGACTCCGATACTGCTGCAAAGCAGCCAGATAACGCTTTTCCCCAAACAGATAGTCAGCCCTTGCTCCCAGTCTTTCGTAGGGATTTAAGCCCTCGTTGCCCCGCACGATCTCCTCTGTCCGTCTTATTGTCTCCGCCGGATAAATGTTCACATAGGCAAGGATTGCTCCCGCAAAGGCCGCCACGGAACCCTTGCGGTTTAAGAGCGCTTCCAACGTGTGCGCCAGCTCACTCAAACCGCACTGGGCCTCCAGCCACTGAACCAGCTCCCGCTGCATGATCTCCGCATCCAAAAGCGCCGCCTTATCCACCAGCAGGAAACAAAGTTCCTCCACCGAATATAGGTTTACATAAAATCTTTCCACATAGTAGGGATACGCGGCCCGTCTGCCCGTCCCCAGAATCACTTTGCTGCTCATTTTTTCTCGTTGTGCCTCACCGTCATCAAATCTGAAACGATTCCTCCCACTTGCGTCCGTCCGTCTTGAAAAACTCCCCAAGACCAAGCTCCGTCGCCACAACCTGCACCGTATCTGCGGAAGCCATGGAGACCTCCAGCTCATAGCGGGTGAAAGGCGCATCTGTCTTTTTCGCCCCCGATAAGGTTATTTCCTTTGTCTGCGGATTTCTTCCCGTAAGGGGCGTGATCACAAAGGAGATTGTCTTATCCTCCCCCAGAAGGATCTCACAGGTCTTGTGAAGCTCATACCAGCTTTCTCCCGCATCCAGGAGCGCGTAGTAGGATTCCTTTCCCCTGCGCAGAACATGCATGCCGATATTGGCCTTGAGCTTATCCTCTCCCAGGAAAATATGCTCCTTTCCCGCCTCGCTCGGGCTCCATTTTTCCAAAAGGCTGTAGACCGCTCCCTGACTGAACAGATTGTTGCCTTGAAACACCCGTCTGTTTTTGCATAAAAACCGCAGGGATTCCCTGTGCCACTCCTCCCTGAATCCTTCACCCAGAAGGTAGGCCGAGGAGACGATACGCCCCTCGCACAGATCCTGCAAAATCTCTAAAAACCGCTCATCCGCCAGCCGATACGCGTCCTCCTTAACCGTCTCTGTCTCATCCGCACCGGGAAGCGGCAGCGTCTCAAAAAGCTGCTCCTCAATCAGCGTAACGATGGGCGTAGTGCGTTTATTGCATGCCATGCGGTAAGTCCGAAGCCTGCTGCCGTCATGCTCGCAGATGAGGACATGGTAGGCCCACAGCTCCGAGGGCTGATGCAGCATGTAGGCGTAGAGGCTCTCCGTATGGTTCTGGAAAAAGATGCGGTCCGTCTTCAGATTCAGGTTGACCGCCACCTGCAGCAAAACCTCCACCATGCGGTCATCCATATGCCCGACCGTCACCATGAAGGCGTCGATCTCCTCTACCGGAGCAATCATACCAAGGAGCCCGAGACTGCGTCTGACAAATAAGGTCAAGAGTGCCGTCGGATCAAAGGCCTCCCCGTCAAGTGTAAGCTCCTTTCCTTCCCTCGCCAGGGCCAGCAGCCCCTCCACCGGAAGCATTTCCTCCTCTCCGGCACTTTCTGCGGCCTCCCTGCCGTAGAGCCATTGTTTCGTCCCTTTTCGTTTACATAACATTGCCGGAATATTGTACTGCTTCGTCCCCGCTACGGGAGAAAATGTCTCCACTTCGCTCTTCTCAAAGAAGCAATAGCTGATCTGGGCATACCGCTCCCCCAGATCATAGCCTACAAACACACTTCCCTTATGCGGTTTGTCGCTCTCTTTGCGTTCCAAAAACATAAACCGTCTTCCTCATTTTCACCCTATCTTAAGGTGAATATCTGCTCCGTCATATGGTCCTGTCTGAAATAAGTAAAAAGCAGATCCTCCACCGTATTGTAATCCTGCAGGGTTTCGCCGATCATAATATCGTTTAAAATGCCAAAGCGCCCGGCACATCCGTCCTCCCCGGCATCGTTCTTGCTTAAAACACTGCTTAAGGTGACCTGCTCGCCCGCCTCTGATTCTTCCGTGATATAATACTGCAGCTTCTCCCCGAAAAAGAGGATAAAATCCTTGACGTAGATTCCGCCGAACATATCCCGCATTTCCTCGTGCGTGTACTCGCACTCCTGTCCGTCGTTTCCGCCGCCCTGCAACAGATAATGAATCGTCACCCGGCGTCCCGGCTTTGTCCGATACTCCACCATGGTCTTGTCCAGATAGGCCGCAAGCTGAGGAGCCGTGCCAAAATAACTCCGATAAAAGGGCATCACGATTCCCTTCGCGAGCAGCGTTTCCAAAAAATCGCCGCTCAGTTTTTCGGTTTCCCTATCGCGCTGCCTGTCGGCGTGAAAACGAAGCCAGGCCAATTTACAGACAGGATGAAACGTTACCTCCTCACGATAGAGCTGTCGGACACAGTCAAACACATAAGCATCCGTGATCTCCTCATTCACCAAAAAGTCGTAACAGCAGGCCGACACAAAAGCTGCCCGCACCCTGTCGCTGCCGCCGTTTAAGCTGTAGGATCTGAGAATCTCTATCTTTTCCCCTACATGGGCACCCGTGTAGAGCATCTGCAAAAGCATGCGCTCACTCAGCTTGTAAGTGTCCACGCCAAAGGATTCCGCCACCAGCCAGATGTCCCGCAGTTCCTTGATCGTACCGGAAAACCACTGTACCAGATACTCCAAACTGTTATCGTCATATTTGCCCTTTTTCATCACATAAAAGAGTATCCCGGTCAGCAGCGGATCTTCCTCGACTTCCTGTGATCTGGTCAGCTGCAGCAGCCTGCTGCCAAGTTTTAGGAGCGTCTTGGTATCCACCTCATACGGCCCAAAGCACCTGATCCAGATATAGGCCTCCTCATACATACCACGGTTCACCAGACAGCGGACGATCTCGCCACGGTCCTTTCCACTTACATCTTCCGGCCGCAGGGAAAGCAGGAACTCGTCCAGCTCCCGCATCCTGTCCTTCACATAATAGAAATCCACCAACATGCGCCGAATCCTCTTTTGCTCTTCCTCCTCGATCCGTTCCGAGCGGGAGAGCAGCGCAAAGAGATCCGCATTTTCCTCCTGCACCACAAAGGTATTTTGGCGCTCATAACAGGCATAGACTGCATAACCCAAATGATTTCTGACAAAGGGTGAAATCAGCAGGGCCAGCTTCCCGGGACGCATCAGCGTCTCCACCTCGCAGGACAGACTCTGCGTGAAGCAATTTCCCTGTCCGTCCCCCAAAAGGATCTTGCAGCCATTCTCATACACCGGCACGAAGGCTCTGCCTTCCGAAATCGGGTAACGCTTAATATCCGCCCTGCACGGATAGGCAAGCAGCACTTCCTTTGCCTGCTCGCTCCTCGTCCTGACCTCCCGCATAAAAAGCAGGGAAACAAGAGCCCTGGCGCTCTCCTCATCGATCATGGGCAGCTCCACAAGCTGTGTATAGAGATAAGCCAGATCGCGGTTGATGTGACCGCGCCTGATCTGTTCGACCACAAATCGTTCCATGGCAGCCATATAATTAGCGTAGATATCCGCAAGCGTATCCCGCCGCCTGTGCACATAGGCATAGAGACGGGCCGTTGCCTCCCAGGGCAGATCGCTCCTGTAAGCAAAATACATGAGCACCATCTGCGGCAATTCTCCGTCAAAGTTTGCCGGAAGCGACAGCATATAGTATTCATAAAGGCGGGTGATCCGTAAATTTTCCTCCACTCCTGCCTGATACCACAAAAAGCAGTCCGCCCCCGCCCGGTTTCCCTTAATGAGCTGCGTACAGATCTCATGCAGCACTTCCTTATGGGGAAGCTGCTCATAGCATCCCTTCAATATGCGCAAAAGGCGCTCGGAATAGCCTCGCTTCTGCCCCGCCAGATACACCACCTGAAGCAGAACGTCCTCCTGCATCAGCTTGTTTTTGACCGCATAGTTCAGTATCTGTTCCTCAAACCCCTCCAGCTTCCGCAGCGTGGCAGGATTCATGCAGACGACATTCCACGCCTCCATATAGAGTATCGGAGAGGTACATCGCCTTTCAAACAACTCCTCCAAAAACAGCCATCTGCGGGAAGGACTCTGGCTATACTCTTCGGACAGATACAAGAGCAGCCAGGCGATCCGCCAGTCCCCTCTCCTGCGCTCGTAAATATGCCTCACCTTCTCCGCGACCTCGTCCACGTAAGCGTCATCGCCTTTGACCAACGTGGTCAAATAGAGATAATAACACCAGAGGGCAGGATTTTTTTCCCGCTCGGCTTCGGCCGCGCCCTTAAGCTTTTCAATCTGCCATTTTGCCTCGTTATCCCTCTCTCCCGAAAGAAGCATCTGACTCTGAAAAAGCTTCACGGCTATGTCCCTGCCGTCGAGCTGCTCCATCCGATCCAGCAGCTTTTTCGTCTCGGCAAGCCAGACGGCCTTTCCTATCTTTTTCAGGCGATATGCCTGATAATATGTCATGAGCTGCACCGTCAGCTGCTTCTTCTCTCTTCGAAGCGCTGCGCGCCGTCCGTCCGGCATACGCCGCACCACGGTGACAGGCACCCGTATCGCCCCGCTCTCCCGCACCAGCACAATCGCGCCAAAATTACAGCCGTTGTGCAGCTTCTCCACATCGATATGATAATAAAGACGGTAGACATTGCCCAAAAAAGAAACGTCGTCCGCCGTCTCGTCTTCCGTTTTTATGAAATCTCCCTCCGTCCGGATCCACAGCTTGGTATACCCCCATCCGTTGCGGTTGACAACAAGGGCATAGCGCATATCTCCCATGGGATCTTCAATGCGGATCTCACTTTCCTCGGGAAGGTACTCCATCGGCTTCTTTTTGTTGATTTCCAGCAAAAACTCCTCCACATTGTGGACATTTCCCGGTGTCGAAGAAAGACCTTTATAGGCTGCATAGTACTGCCTGTCATGCCCGGAAAAGACCCGTTTGAACGCCGGAGCGTAAAAAAGCTTCACCGCTTCCTCAAAACTGCTCCTGGCAAGATTCGTAAAATGAAAGAGATTGCGGATCTCTCCGAGACTGGAATCAATCTCCCCCGACTCTACCTTCACCTGAAAGGGCAGATAATACTCTCCCCGGTTGGAGATGATATGAAAGGAGCCTGATGCCTCCGCACCCGCCTCCATCCCCGCTGCGTCAAAGCGGTAAAATATCTCGTCCTCACTGCCGCCGAAGCGTTTTGTCACACACTCCATGCGCAGATCCGAAGCTGCCACACGCCCCTCCGTCATACGCCCCTGTGGCCCATACACGAAAAAAGAGCCCTCGCAGACCGAGTCTGCCTGAAGGGACAGCTCGACTCGCGGGCAGGAAAAATCCAGAGGACCGTCATCCACATGAAATTTGCCGTCTAAGATTTCATCGATTACCATAGATACAGTATATCATTGAGAGGGCTGCCTGTGCAACCCTCATTCCATCGTATCTCAGCAATGTCAGAATGCGACAGGGGACATGCCCGCATCAGAATGTCACCCCGGCTCCGCGATCCGGCTCACGCCTACATAGATCTCCGAAATCTTATACCAGGTCGGATAATCAACGATCCCCGATTGTGGCAAATTGAAGATTCCCTGGAAGGTTCGCACGGCATTTGCGGTGTTTTGCCCGTAGACGCCGTCTGCGGTAATACGGGGGATGGCAGGGTAGTTTTGGGCAATGCGGTTTAGCTGCTGCTGGATCTGCAGCACCTTATCTCCGGAGGCACCGATGTTTAAGTTGTAACCGGGCCAGGAGGAGGGAACGCCGGAGACCGCCACGGCGGTGTTGATATACATATCACTGCCGTAGTAATAGCGGATGATCTGGATGGGCGTATAGCCTTCATCCCCCAGATATTTAGACCCCCACTGGCTTAAGCCGTCACAGGTCACGTTCCTGCCGTCGCAGTAGGAGGTAAAAATCGGCTGGCGCACGCCGGGACGGGAGAGAAAATTCGCAAAAATCGAATCCACCAGTCTGTCAATGTTTGTGTAAATATTCCTGCCCTCTAATCCACTTCTGATCATAGGCAGTGGAGGAAGTGATGGTAAAATTGTAGCCCTGATTGCGATACAGAGAAACCTATGGTTTTAAGTAATGGGGAGCAAGGAAATAGAAAGAGGTATCTGTATAGGGAACTGGTGATAAAACTGGAGCCACGAAAATATAAGACCGTGGGACAACCATATAAGATATTAGGCTTGTAGATTACCCAAATATTGTGATATAAGGCACACAATAAAAATCGTTGCCATTATGACGATTCAGCGTTACCCTCACACCCTGATAAAAACAGGGATAGGTGAGGGTATTTTTATGTAACCAGTCAACTTAGATTGTAATACATTCTCTCTGGGATAATTGGGAAATGGGAAAAGTAAATAAAGACAAAGATTGTCTTATGGGCAAGCGCGTCAAGGGCATGGTTT
>DLAF01000052.1:533-42774 GCA_002492725.1 Lachnospiraceae bacterium UBA7054 | reverse complement strand
CCTACAAAAACTTTACCCTAGCATTTGATGCTGGTTGGGGTAGGCTGTCCGTTATGTGATCTTAATTTGTCTGACCTGCTGCCCGCTTATTCCTTTATAAAGAACTCCTGCTTTCAGAACACCCATAGAGACACGCCACGAGCCACTATTTGGGATTTTAAGGACACAGAGGTATTGTATCAGATAGGGCAGTACAAGCCCGATACGGGGCAGATAGAGCCTTGCTAGAGTGCTTCTGAATGGCGGCGGTTATTGCCGTGTTGCAATCACATGTTAAACAGGTCGGCATGGGTGCCGGTTCGGTCTAACCTTAATTCATCATCCGTCTGTTTGTATATGAGTAGCCAGTCTGGCTCTATGTGACATTCCCTATATCCAGAGTAATTGCCAATTAGATTATGGTCCCTGTTTTGGGGCGGCAGCGGCGCAGGGATACGGAG
Source organism: Lachnospiraceae bacterium UBA7054 (assembly GCA_002492725.1). Lineage (GTDB taxonomy): Bacteria > Bacillota > Clostridia > Lachnospirales > Lachnospiraceae > UBA3282. The sequence goes on along the minus strand of DLAF01000052.1, from coordinate 42,334 downwards.
GGTGTCAATCGCCTGTTGCAGTAAAGATATTTGATAACCGCGCTTGACACAGGTTTTGAAGTCCTTTTTGAATCTGGTGGAGTATCGTACATTGAGCATGGCTACTCCTCCGTCAGTTCAGCAAACAGGGTTTCGGTGCTGCCGGTAAATAAGGTACCGCCGCCGCTTTCCAATTCCTCAATTGAGGCTATGGTTTCGGCATTGGGGAGTTCTTCTGGAATTGCCGCCCCCTGCAGATAGGGGATAACGTAAAGCAGTTTGGCATCTGATATCTGGTCGATCAGTTGTTTGGCTAATTCGCGATTGCTCATAAAATGCACTTCCTTTCGTGGTTATTGTATGGGATTATGGCGGAACTATTCTGCGGTGTTGTCGCGCTCAATACGCATATCAACCGCCTTTTTGATATAGCCATTTACTTTTTCGCCAGCTGCTGTCGCCGCCGCTTTGATTTCTTCGTATTTCTCTTTAGGAACATCAAGGGGAATGCGTTTGAGTTTTGCTTTTTGATAATCGTACAAATATTCTTTACGTTGTTCGGATAAAGCCAATTATGGCACCTTCTTTCTGCCCAGAGGGGATATTTTAAAAGGATTCTATTTTATCTTATAGAAAGAATATAGCATATAATCAATGATATGTACATAACAAAAATAGATAAAATTATGTACATAACTTTAGTAAAAATGACAATTGCGTGTTATGTACATAACTGTTATACTTTTATTATCAACAAGGAACACAACAGCCGGGAGAGCCGAAAGCACCCGATATCGAAAGCCATATACCTGTGAGTGAGCAAAGGAGCGATACCAATAGTCAGGAAGATTCTTTCGGGGCTGTGAATTTCTTGAGTAGAGAAAGGAGAGAGCACTATGACTGAGAGAATGATTGAGAACCGTGTCAAGAAATTATCCACACTGGAAACACAGATTGCACAACTTCAGGAGCAGGCGGACGCTATCAAAGGCGAACTGAAAGCAGACCTTGAGGAAAAGGGGCTTGACGAACTGAAAACAAAGAATTTCCTTATCAGGTGGAAAGAGATCATCAGCAATCGGCTGGATGGGAAAGCATTAAAGGCGGCGCTGCCAGAGATTTACAGCAAGTATTGCAAGCCCACAAGTAGCCGGAGATTTACGGTAGCATAAATGAAAAGCCCTTATCAAAGCCGGTAACTCTGGATAGGGGCAGTAACCCGATAACACGTCAAATTATGGGTATGAGGGGATTATAACATTCCATCTGCCCGGAGTAAAGAGAGGATTTGAAAATTGATACAAGAAGTATTAAACAAGGCAGCAGCAGTAGAACTTTTTGAGAAAGAGGCGATTTTATTAGGCACAAGTGATGTTGTTCCCTTTTACCGGGCAATAGAACTTTTTGGAGAAGAAGCGGCACGTTTCCTTGATGAAAACGCATTTATTGACGGATATGTAAATTGCGGCGTGGATTGGAACGGAATGGGGGCGTGTAGCGTTGAGCGTCCTTTTACAAGCTATCTTTACAAAGCCGGTTTTCTAAAAGTAGTAACAGAACATAATTATTTGTGCGTTATAAAAGCGCACAAGGAAAGTGAGGGCGGGCAAATTTTTGATAAATACAGAGAGGAACGCGAGCGCAGACTTGATGAACTGGACGCAGAAAACGAACGCAAGAGGGCAGAGCGCAAGGCGAAAAGGGCTGCTGCTAAAGCGGCAAGAGAAGCGGCGAAAAAAGAGCAGGATGAGGGAAAAGAGTAACATGATTTATAGAAAGAATAGAACTATGTTCATACTCGGGAAATGCTGTGCGGTCGATGTTTTTTTGGAAAAATGAGGAAGTAAGGCAGCAGATTCACGATATTGCAGAGGCAAGACCATATAATTTTACACTTGAGGCGGCATCAGACATTTTCATGTTGGGATATATTCACGGTAAACGTGCAGAAAGAGCGCGGAGAAGGAGGAAGGAGGAGCGGTATGAACGAGATTATTGTGAGAAATGATGTGAAAGGTCGTGAGCGGATGGATTTTAAGCGGTTTCAGTTTATCTGCTATTTTGTGGCGGGCATGACGGCTATGGTCATGGCATTTATCGCGGCGTACATGATTATTTACTTCTGCGGTACGGCGGGGAGATAGGAGGGAATAGGGATGCCGAGGGTGGCAATCAATAAAAAGAAATACATGCTTCGCGATCTGTACGTCTGGATAAACGGGAAGATGCTACTTAAGGATGTAAACCAGACAAGGCTCGGTGAAATGCTTGGAATATCGCAGCAGGCAGCGTCCATCCGGCTTTCTGGTCTAAAGAAGGGAAGGGACACCCTTAAGCATAATGACCTTGCAATCATCTTTAAGGAATTTGAAGCTACGGACGAGGAGATTTTAAGGTTTATGAAGCTGTAGGGATAAGTAGTGACAATGGGGCGGCGGCTTATATGCCTGCTGCCCCATCGCACAGAATAGAAGGACGGTGATGTTATGGCAGGAAAAAAGAGGACTGACAACAAGGGTAGAATTTTAAGAAATGGGGAATTACAAAGGGCAGAGGATAACCGATACCTGTACCGCTACACTGACTTATCAGGCAAGAAACGGACGATATATGCTGTTACGCTGGTAGAACTTCGGGAAAAGGAAAAGCAGATTGAACGCGATCTGCAGGATGGTATTGACAGTAGTAAAGGCGATATGACTTTGAATCAGTTGTTTCAGGTTTATATGGAAACAAAGTCGGACTTAAGGGAGAGTACCAGGCGCAATTATTTTGCAGTCTGGCAAAATGCAATAGAAAACAGTGATTTGGGAAATATGAAAATTGTGCAGATAAAGCAGATTCATATTCGCAGATTTTATTCAGGACTTGTTAAAGAGGGAATGGCGGCAAATACCATAAAGCTATACCACAATCTTATCAATCCGGCTTTGGAATTGGCGGTTGATTCTGATATTATCCGTAAAAATCCGGCAAAAGATTGCAAAAAGGGCATTGGCGGAACGAAAAGGGAAAGGGTGGCCATGACAATATCAGAACAGGAAAATTTGCTGTCTTTCGTAAAAAATAGTAGCAAGTATTCCATATACTACCCCATGATTATTTTTGCATTGTCCACAGGCCTTCGTGTCGGGGAAATGACCGGGCTTCGGTGGGCTGATGTGGATATGAAAGAAAATGTGGTACATATTCGGCAGCAGCTTATTTATAAGAACTTGGGTGACGGCTGTAAATTTCATATTCAGGGCTTAAAGACGGAGGCAGGGCGACGCGATATTCCGTTGACGGAAAATGCAAGGAAAAGTCTGATAAGGCAAAAGGAATTATATTTACTGTTGGGTAAGGCGATGAAGCCGCAGGAGGTTGAGGGAGTCTCTGATTTTGTCTTTACAAATTCATTGGGGAAACCTTATGCCACGAACGCGATCAATTTTGCTTTGGATAATATCGTTAAGGCGTATAACAAGTTGGAGGAAACACAGGCTGAAAAAGAGCATAGAAGGCCGGAACCGTTACCGCACGTTTCAGCGCACATATTAAGGCATACCGCCTGTACAAGATTGGCGGAATCAGGACTTGAACCCAAAGTATTACAGTATATCATGGGACATGCCAATGTTTCCGTAACATTAGACGTATATACCCATTTGGATTTTACGCAGATTCAGGAGAAAATGGAAGCATTACAGGAAAATATGAAGATTGGATAAAAAAGAATATGCCTGCTGCCATCCGAATATAAAACGTGATATGGCAGCAGGATTTTTTCACAAAAGGTACAGAAAAGGTACAAAATAGGGCTTGCTGTATATGGATATATCATAAAAAAGCCTATTTTATCAGCGTTTTAGAAATAGTTTATACAATTTTAGCACTCACCTCTTGACAGTGCTAACAATCCGTTGTAATGTGATGGTGTAAATGAAAGAAAAGCAGAGGAATAGCCCCAAAGGGCTTTGTGCAGAGCATCTGCACAGAAGGGAGGCTGCTATGAATTTGACAAAATTTACACAAAAATCAATACAGGCGGTAGAGCGCTGCGAAAAGCTGGCTTACGAGTATGGCAATCAGGAGATCGAACAGGAACACCTGTTATACAGCCTGCTTACCATTGACGACAGCCTGATCTTAAAGCTGATCGAGAAGATGGAGATCCAGAAAGAATATTATGTAAACCGAGTAGAACAGGCGCTTGCGAAGCGCACGAAAGTGCAGGGCGGGCAGATTTTCATCGGACAGGATTTAAATAAGGTCCTGATCGGCGCAGAGGATGAGGCGAAGGCGCTGGGTGACGAGTACGTGTCGGTGGAGCATCTCTTCCTGGCGATGTTAAAGCATCCAAATAAGGAGATCAAGGAGATTTTTCGGGAGTTTGGCATCACGAAAGAACGCTTTTTGCAGGCGCTCTCCACAGTGCGCGGCAACCAGCGTGTGACTTCCGACAACCCGGAGGCCACTTATGATACGCTGGAAAAGTACGGACAGGATCTGGTGGAGAAGGCAAGGAGCCAGAAGCTTGATCCGGTAATCGGCAGGGACACGGAAATCCGCAATGTGATTCGCATCCTGTCCAGGAAGACAAAGAACAATCCCGTACTGATCGGCGAACCGGGCGTTGGCAAGACGGCGGTTGCGGAAGGACTTGCACAGCGTATCGTCAGGGGCGATGTGCCGGAGGGCCTGAAAGATAAGAAGATTTTCTCACTGGATATGGGTGCGCTGGTGGCCGGCGCAAAATACCGCGGCGAGTTTGAGGAGCGTCTGAAAGCGGTGCTGGACGACGTGAAGAACAGCGACGGACAGATTATCCTCTTCATCGACGAGCTGCATCTCATTGTGGGAGCGGGCAAGACCGACGGGGCCATGGATGCGGGCAATATGTTAAAGCCCATGTTGGCAAGGGGTGAACTGCACTGCATCGGCGCAACCACCTTGGATGAATATCGTCAATATATTGAGAAGGATGCGGCGCTGGAGCGGCGTTTTCAGCCGGTGATGGTAGATGAGCCTACGGTGGAGGACACGATTTCTATCTTGCGCGGTCTGAAAGAGCGTTACGAGGTATATCACGGTGTCAAGATTATGGATAACGCGCTGGTGAGTGCGGCGGTGCTCTCCAACCGCTACATTTCCGACCGCTTCCTGCCGGATAAGGCAATCGATCTGGTGGATGAGGCCTGCGCCCTGATTAAGACGGAGCTGGACTCCATGCCGACGGAGCTTGATGAACTGAAGCGCAGGGTCATGCAATTAGAAATAGAAGAGACGGCTTTGAAAAAGGAGGACGACAATTTGAGCCGCGAGCGCCTTGCCACGCTGCAAAAGGAGCTTGCTGAGCTCAAGGAAGAGCTGAAAAACCGCATGGCGCAGTGGGAGAACGAGAAGGCCTCCGTTGAAAAATTATCGAAGATCCGTGAGGAAATAGATGAAGTAAACAGTCAGATTCAGATCGCGCAGCGTGACGGCGACTATGAGAAAGCTGCGGAACTAAGCTACGGGAAGCTGCCGAACCTGAAAAAGCAGCTGGAGATCGAGGAGGAGCGCGTTGGGGAAGAGGAACTTTCTCTGGTGCACCAGAGCGTATCCGATGAGGAGATTGCAAAGATTATCTCCCGCTGGACGGGTATCCCGGTGGCGAAATTGACGGAGAGCGAGCGCAACAAGACCCTTCATCTGGACGAGGAGCTGCACAAGCGGGTGATTGGGCAGGACGAGGGCGTGACAAAGGTGACAGACGCCATTATTCGTTCCAAGGCGGGGATCAAGGATCCCACCAAACCAATCGGTTCCTTCCTGTTCCTGGGCCCTACGGGCGTGGGTAAGACGGAACTTGCCAAGGCGCTTGCAGCATCGCTGTTTGACGATGAGACGAATATGGTTCGTATCGACATGAGCGAATATATGGAGAAGCATTCGGTATCCAGGCTGGTAGGAGCGCCTCCCGGATATGTGGGCTATGAGGAGGGTGGACAGTTGACCGAAGCGGTCAGAAGGAAGCCATACTCAGTGGTGCTTTTTGATGAGATCGAGAAAGCGCATCCGGATGTCTTCAATGTGCTCCTGCAGGTGCTGGATGACGGCCGCATCACGGATTCGCAGGGCAGGACGGTGGATTTCAAGAATACGATCCTCATCATGACTTCCAACATCGGCGCGGAGTATCTGCTCGAAGGAATCGACGCGCAGGGTGCGATTACGGAACAGGCGGAAAGTCTGGTGATGGGCGAGCTGCGAAATCATTTCCGACCGGAGTTTTTGAACCGTCTGGATGAGACGATCCTGTTTAAGCCTTTGACAAAGGACAATATAAACGGCATCATCAACCTGATTGTGGCGGATTTAAACAGGCGGCTGGCAGACAGGGAGCTTTCCATCGAACTTGCACCTGAGGCTGCGCAATTCATTGTGGACAATGCCTATGACCCCGTGTACGGCGCAAGGCCCTTGAAACGTTATATCCAGAATTATGTGGAGACTTTGTCTGCAAGGCTGATCCTTTCCGATCAGGTGGATGCGAAAGATACCATTTTGATCACGGTAGAGAATGGGACGTTGACGGCGCGCAAAAAGTAAAGTATCCTAATGTTATATTATGGAAAGGGAAAATTACTGATGCGATATCCGAAATTTTTGCAGGACAACGGAACCATCGGCTTTGTGGCGCCCTCTTGCGGGTGCGCCACTGAGCCTTACAGGAGCGCTTTTGATAACGCGCAGAAAAAGTGGAGCGGGATGGGCTATCGGATGAAGCTCGGTCCCAACTGCTACGCGGGAGAAGGCGTTGGCATCAGCAGCACGCCGCAGGCCTGTGGACAGGAGTTGACGGAAGGGTACTGCGATAAAGACAGTGACATTCTCATTTCCTGCGGCGGCGGGGAATTAATGTGCGAGATTCTGGATTACGTTGATTTTGAGCGGATTAAAAAGGCGGATCCCAAGTGGTATTTGGGCTACTCTGATAATACCAATTTTACTTTCCTGCTGACTACGCTCTGCGATATGGCGTCTATTTACGGTCCCTGTGCGGGGACTTTTGGCATGGAGCCCTGGCATGAATCGCTATCGGATACGATGGCCCTTTTGCGTGGGGAGAAGCTTACCATGAAAGGGTATGACCGCTGGGAACGGGAATCCTTAAAGGATGAGGAACATCCCTGCGTACCTTACAATTTGACGGAACCTTCCGTCATAAAATATCTTCTGCCCGATGGCAGGACGAATGTGGAGAGCCTTGCAAAGGCAGGATCACAATCAAATACAACCAGGGCAGCGGTTGGTGATAGAGACAGAAGCGCACCGCAGATTGACTTCTCGGGCAGGCTTCTCGGCGGCTGTGTGGACTGTCTGGTGAATTTTCTTGGTACAGAGTATGACAGGGTGACGGATTTTGCGGAACGCTATCAGGAAGACGGTATTCTCTGGTTTCTGGAAGCCTGTGATCTCAACTTGATGGGAATCCGCCGTGCAATGTGGCAGATGGAACATGCGGGATGGTTTCGGCATTGCAGCGGTTTCCTGATTGGCAGACCCCGAGTGGGAATGGGCGTGGAGGAATTTGGCATTGACGAGTATCAGGCCGTGATCGAGATGCTTGCAAAATACCGGGTGCCGATCCTCATGGATGTGGACATCGGCCATGTTTCTCCGATGATGCCCCTTGTCTGCGGCAGTATGGCGCGGGTGGTCAGTGACGGGAAGACCTACAGTGTGGAAATATCACTGCGGTGACAGGCGCAGACTGCTGAGATTAGGATATCACGATGATAAAATATGTTATTTTATGATTGATAGAAGGTGTTATTTTAGGAAAGGCGGGTATTGGGAATGCCGAAAGACCCTGTGATGCTCTTGAGTTATGTAAACTTAAAGCTCCGCGATTTTTACGGAAGTCTGGATTTGCTCTGCGAAGATCTTGACGCAGACCGACAGGAGGTTGTCGAAAAACTGGCAAGTATTGACTATCATTACGACGAGGAGAAAAATCAGTTTGTCTGAAGAAATTAAAATCACGGTTGTTATTGATGACGAAATACAGAATACCGATAAGGAAGCAAAGAAGCCAAAAAGGATCTTGTTGACACAGGATCCTTTTATGACATTATTGTCAGTTTTGCAGAAAAACCGCCTGCTTGTGGGAAGTCTATGCGGAGGCAGGGGGGAGTGCGGCAGATGTGCGGTACAGTTTTTGGACGGAGCGCCGATGCCTTCTGCGCTGGAAAGAAAGCACTTTTCACCGGAGGAGCTGCGGCGTGGGTATCGTCTTGCCTGTATCGCCAGGCCGCGGACAGACTGTGTGATCAGACTGCTGCAAAACGCGGAACCGAAAGTCCCTATTTTGACAAAAACGATTCCTCTGTCAGAAAATATTGACTTAACTGGTCAAGAAGGGAAGAAAACTCAAAATCAAACAGCGGGTGTTACAGAATCCGAAAGAAATCTGCTCCGAAATGCGTCCGCTGTTTCAAATAACAAAACGCACGTTACGGATTATATGATCGCCGTGGATCTGGGCACCACCACCATAGCCATGCAGCTTGTTTCCATGGTGTCCGGGGAGGCGGTCGATACCTATTGTGAACACAATCCGCAGAGGAGCTACGGGGCGGATGTACTTTCCCGCGTACAGGCTTCCTGTGCGGGACACAGGGAGGAATTGCAGAGGTTGGTCTGCGAAGCGCTTCTGCGGGGGCTGCGGCGTTTTCTTTCCTGCCTGGCCATGCGCTGTGAGGACGTTGGGACACTGCGCGGCATTTGTATTGCGGGAAATACTACTATGGAACATCTTCTTTTAGGATATGATGTGCAGAGTCTGGGGAGAAGTCCTTTTACGCCGGTGGAAATCGGTGTCCAGGAGACCACGCTTGCAAGTCTGTTTGCCTGTCTGAACCAAAATGCCTCGGAAACGGAACGGCAGATTTGGGAAGATGAGGTGTTGCGATGCCTGCCTGTGTATCTCACCCCCGGAATCAGTGCCTTTGTGGGGGGCGACGTGGCGGCGGGACTTTACGCGATGCGTATGCTGCCGGGGTTCGGGGATACGGGCGGCGTGCGTTTTTTGGTCGATCTTGGCACAAATGGAGAGATGGCGATCACGGATGGAAAGCATATGCTTGCCACAGCGACGGCGGCAGGGCCGGCCTTTGAGGGAGGCGGGGAGAATGCCCTGATCGGCACGGATCGAGTCGCACTTACCGCATCGTTTTTGAAAAGGGGGATTCTGGATGAGACGGGACTGCTGGCGGAGCCTTATTTTTCGGAGGGAGTGCCCGTAGAGCCGATACGGAGCCATATTGCAGCAGGAGCGGCTGGGAGCCGTATGACTGCGGGGCAGGTACTAAGCGGTGCCAATATGGAGTCGGGGCAAGGGACTTCCTGCCGAATGAAAAAGGAAGATATCCGTGCTTTGCAGATGGCAAAAGCAGCCATTCGCGCCGGGATAGAGATTTTATGGCAGGAGATGGGCCGTCCCAGGGTCGATATGGTGTATCTGGCCGGTGGCTTTGGGTATCAACTGGATGTGGAAGCCGCTTTTGCTATCGGGCTTTTGCCGGTCAGACTGCGGGGCAGGGTGCAGGCTGTGGGAAATACTTCGCTTGCGGGCGCTTATTTGCTGGGGCGTGCGCTGTGGGAGGGCAGGATTGACAGAAGAGCCCTTACAGAAACCCTCTCCTCGGGGCGCATGGTGGAAAGCATCAATCTGGCAAAGCGGAAGAGCTTTGCCGCGCTTTATTTACAATATATGAATCTGGAAGAAAACTGAGGAGCTTTCGCTTTAAGGTTAGCTTAAGGAGAAAGCCCTTTTCCTTTAAGAATGGAGTGCTATCCTTTCAGTGTAAACGAAAGATGCGAAATGGTTCGCACTTCCATAGGAAAACAGAATAGAGAGGGAAAAATTATGTGGACGAGAAGACAATTAAAGGAAAGGGCGAAAGCGGCCCTACAGAGGAATTATTGGAAACTGGTGCTGGTATCGGCGCTCCTGATAGTTCTTGGCTGCGAGGCGGGTGGTTATAATTTTGCAACGTCTGCGTTCAAGACTTCGGATTCGGAGAGCAGCACAGAGCGGGCGGAGGCCGTTGCGGAAAGTGTTGTCAGCATAGACGGCGAACAGGGCCTGCCCGGCGCCGACGAGGCTCTGGCAATGGCCATCGGGCGCAGCGAGGTGGAGCCGGATGGCGCTGCAATCAAAGTTGACGATGAGGATATCATTGTGGGCATCATTGCGATTATCATCTTTCTGATCATTTTTTTCTTCGCTTTGGTGGTACTTGTCGCGGTGGACATTTTGCTGATCAATCCCTTTGACGTGGGCGGAAAGCGTTTTATGCGCAAGAGTATTGAGGATGTGGCGCAGGTTAAGGAGATTGCTTACGCATACGACCATTCCTACAAAAATGTGGTGAAGGTCATGTTTTACAGGGATCTCTATACTATACTTTGGACGCTCCTGTTTGTGATACCGGGTATCGTAAAGATGTATCAATATCTTTTAGTGCCTTATATCCTGTCGGAATGTCCTGATATGGAGTATCATGAGGCGCTTGCGAAAAGCCGTGATATGATGGACGGCCATAAATGGAGGGCTTTCGTGCTGGGGCTGTCTTTCATCCTCTGGGATTTCCTGGGTGTGCTGACATTTGGCATGGTGGAGATCTTCTACGTGGCGCCTTACCGGAACCTGACCTTCGCGGCGCTCTATGATGAACTGAAAATAACACCTGTTATGATTACTGAGCAGTAATGGATACAGATTGACGTTTCTGCAAGCAGATACGCCGGATGAGGGAAAGGGAAATTCATATGGCATACAGAATTTTGATCGCAGATGACGAGGCGGAGATTCGGGATGTGCTCCGCCTGTATCTGGAAAAAGAAGGATACGAGATCATAGAGGCAGCGGACGGGCTGGAAGCCGACAAGCTGCTGAAACAGGAAAAGATCGATCTGGCGATCCTGGATATCATGATGCCGGGATTGGATGGATATCGGGTGTTACGAAATGTCCGGGAGGGCAATAACCTCCCGGTGCTCATGCTCTCGGCAAAGACCAGTGACTCGGATAAGATCCTGGGGCTTGATCTGGGAGCGGATGACTATATCACGAAACCTTTTGTCCCGTTAGAGGCCGTTGCCCGTGTGAAATCGAATCTACGCAGGTTTTATGCGCTGGGGGCGGGGGAAAAACAGGACACGGAGGGCGGTGCGCTGACGCTGGGAGAGCTGCGGCTGGAGCCGGACTCCTGTCTTTTGTACCGCAAGGGAGAACGGGTGGAGCTGACTTCCGTGGAATTTCGCATCCTCAGGCTCTTCATGGAAAATCCGGGTAAGGTGTTTACGAAGCAGCAGATTTTTGAGGCAGGCTGGGAGGAGGACTATATGGTTTCCGACAACAATGTGATGGTGTGCATCTCCAAGCTGCGCGCAAAACTGGCACACGACGGCAGGGAATATATCACTACCATCAGAGGATTGGGTTACCGTATGGAAGATTGAAAAGAAATGAGGTAAATAATGCGTATCAATAAACAGGATCTAAGATGGTATCTGATCAGGCGTTTCCTGATCCTGATGGTGGTCATGTATCTGTGCGGGGAACTGCTCAATCTCTTTTTCAGTGTTGCTGGCTTTCCCCTTCTGTATCGTCTTCTTTCCTATCTGGACATCCGCTTTGTGAGCGATGGCAGCGTGATCGCAGATTTATTACACCTGTTATGCTATTTTTTAACGGATTTTCTGCCGGGGGAACTCGCAGAGTGGGCCAGGCAGAGGATGGACAGCGGCGCGTGGGGGATTCAGATCAGTTTAAGCGCGTCTTATGCCGGAGGTATCTCAGAGCGCTTTCTGCGCTTTGGGATGTTCTGTGTCGTGCTCTTTTTACTGGAACTGCGCATGGCCCCCTATGTGGTGGGGGGCTTCTTTTACTGCCGCATGGTGGCGGGAAAGATGAAGGAGCTTCTGGAGGAGGAAAAGGAGCAGCAGCAGGCGTTTGAGAGGCGGCGCAACCTTCTTTTATCGGACATTGCCCATGATATCAAGACACCAATCACCACCATCTGCGGCTACAGCAGGGCTTTGTCGGAGGGGCTGGTGGCAGAGGAGAAAAGGCAGTCCTATCTGGATGTGATCTATCAGAAATCCCTGCGGATGAACGAATTACTCACGCTTTTGTTCGAGTATGTGAAGCTGGACAGCGAAGGGTTTACTCTGCATAAGGAGCGGGGAGATCTGGCGGAGCTTGTGCGGAAAATGACGGCTTTTCTCTATACCGATTTTGAGGACAAAAACATAACGGTTGTTACTGAAATATCGGAAGAGGATGCGGCGTATGAAATGGATGCGCTGCAGCTTGGGCGTGCGATTACGAATCTGCTCACGAATGCCCTTCGTTACGGGAGGAAGGGGGGACGGGTACTGGTGCGTCTTAATGACTATGAAATCACTGTGGCGGACGATGGGGAGCCCATTTCTCCCGCCTTTGCGGAGCGTATCTTCGATCCGTTTACCAGGGAGGACAGGGCCCGCACTTCCGAGGGCGGCAGCGGCCTCGGTCTTGGAATCGCTAAAAAGATCGTAGAGATGCACGGGGGAAAGCTGGTTTTAAATCAGAATTTTGGGGAGGGCTATACAAAAGCTTTTCAGATTCGCCTTTATGAAGGTTAAGAGCGATACGGGATTTTACGTGTTTATTGAGGAGTCATGCATGATGCAGAATCTGCCGGCGTGACCCGGCATATACATGAGAGTAAGAAGAAAACGGCGGGTGTTGTTCTGGGATGAGCGAGTTAAGCAGAAGGCTCACGGGCACAGCGTTTCTTTTGTGTGCGGTGTTTCTGGGTGGATTTGGCATCATGATGCAGTGGGAGGATGCGACCGGGGTCAAGGAAAAGATAGCGTGTATGGCAAAGCAGGAGACTGCGGCGGAAAATCCAAAGATAGCAATCACATTTGACGACGGACCTGATCCGGTCTGGACGCCGCAGCTTCTGGACGGTTTAAAGGAGCGGGGCGCAAAGGCCAGTTTCTTTTTGATGGGAAAGCAGGCCGAGGCCTATCCGGAACTGGTTTTGCGGATACAGGAAGAGGGGCATCTGATTGGTAATCATACCTACAGCCACATCCAACTGAATCAAAAGAACAGGAAAGTGTTTAAGGAGGAGCTTGTAAAGACAAATGAACTGCTTACAAAGATCACGGGGGAGGAGGTAGCGTTTGTGCGGCCGCCTTACGGGAGCTGGGATAAGAGCCTTGAGGCGGAACTTACGATGTTTCCCGTTCTGTGGACCATTGATCCGATGGACTGGAGCAGCAGTAACGTGTCGGGGATCGTAAAGAAAGTCACGGATGAGGCAAAGGAAAATTCTGTCATTTTAATGCACGACGCGTACTCCTCCAGTGTGACGGCAGCCCTTGAAATCGTGGATAAACTGCAAAAGGAGGGTTACGAGTTTGTGACGGTGGATGAGCTTATGCTGAACTAAACATGGACTTTTTGCGGGCAATATAGTACAATGGTCTAAGCTGTCGCATACGCGTCAGACAGATCAGTTAGAGAAAAGGAAACCCCATGGGAACAACCGATACGGCGGACGACGAAAAGACGATTGTAAAAGAAACTGTGAAAAAGCGCAGAAAGAGGAGAGGGACAAAATGGATCCTTCTGGTAATCTGCGCAGTTTTGCTGTCTGCGGCAGGAGGCTTTGCAGGCTATCGGATTACCATGCGCATGGAACTGCAAAGAGCGGAGTCGGAGGCAGTGGAAGCCATGGTACATATGGAAGCCGTGGAGTTGGCCGAATACAGCAAGACGCAGCACAGGAAGGAAAGCGTCAGGAAAAACGCGGGCAAAGATACCACACAGGCGCTGGTGGATGCGGCGCGCTACATGTTAGAGGGCATTCGAAACAGGCCGAGAGAGGTCGAGGTTACTGCGGAAAACGCGGCGGATTTTGCTGTCATAGAAAGCTGTCTGATCAACACGGAGACCGGGAAGATCGATATTTCCATGAAGGCGCAGGATCTTGCGGTCAGCGACGACGGCTATTATTATCTTTTTGAGGAAAAGACCTATCAGACCGATCTTGCAACCAGCGAATATATTATCGAAGACCAGAAGGACGTGGATTTGACCTTTTCGGTCAATTTGAACTATAACACCACCGGTTCCAGACTTTTTTCTAAATTTGTGGTGGCGATCAAAAAGAACGGAACCTATCTGCCCATCACCAGACCACATTATATTACGAACCCGGAGGCCATTGCCAAATATACCCCAGCCTTTGGGGATACGAAATCCAAAAAGGGGCTGCTCGTGGATCCGGAGAAGCTAAGGACCACGGAGCTGGACGATCTGGGGGTAAGGCATGCGGCTTATAACATACCTTTGAGCAGGATCCTCGGACCTACGAGCAATGACTATTATCCCACGGTCTACTATACTTACAACGGAAAAAATTACGCTTTTAACGGACAGATCATCGCGGAGTACGACTATATTTTTACCTCTCTTACAAACAGGGGAATCATTACCACGGCGATTGTCTTAAACGATATCTCTTCTCACCCGGAGCTGATTCATCCCAAGGCCCGCTCGGGCGGTCATGCGCCTTATTATGCTTTCAATGCCACGGATGAGAGCGGCACGCAGACCATAGCGGCCATTGCCTCTTTTTTGGCAAACCGCTATTCCGGTACGGGACACGGAAAGGTCATGAACTGGGTAATCGGCAATGAGATCAATGCCAGAAGCGAGTGGAACCACATCGAGCACATGGACACGGCAAGCTATGTGGACGAGTATGCCAGGGCATTTCGCGTTTTTTACAATGCCTTCTTGAGCGTAAACGGCAATGCCAGAGTCTATATTTCACTGGATCAGCAGTGGGGAAAGAGCCTGTATTCCAAGAATGGCTATGCCTCCAAGGACATTTTGGACGAGTTTAACCGCAATCTGAAAGCGGAGGGGAACATCGACTGGGGGCTGGCGCAGCATCCTTACAATTATCCGCTGACCAGCGCGAAGGCCTGGAGCAGCGGCGGACGGGCGGCTTCCTATGTGTTGGAGACGGAGAATACGCCCGTTATTACCATCAAAAACCTGCATGTGTTGACCGATTATCTGCAAAAGCCGGAAATGCGTACGGACGACGGCGAAGTGCGCCATCTGATTCTGAGCGAGATGGGTTACACTTCTTCACAGGGACAGGACCTTCAAGCTGCTTCCTTTGTCTATGCCTACAAGGTCATCGAGGCCAACCGGTACGTGGACAGCATGCTCTTTTCCAGAGAGACGGACGCACCTGAGGAAGTGTCGCAGGGGCTGGCGCTGGGCATCTGCACGCTGGGCGGCGGCCGCAAGTCTATCTACGAGGCTTTCAAGTATGTGGATACCTCGGAATCGGCAAAGTACACGGACTTTGCCCTGCGGGTGATCGGTATTTCAAGCTGGGATCAGGTGATTCAGAAGCATTGATGCGCCGCAAAATGAAAGAAAGACCGGGACGAGGAAAGGTTGAAACCGCGTAACGGTCAGAAAAGTTGAGAGACCAGATACTGATAAATGCTTTCGCATTTCTTCTGCCAGTTGGCACAGAGAGCGGCGGCGGTATCTTCATCGGGGACGGACAGGGTGAGGTTCACCACTGTCACGTCCTTTTCTTTGATTAAAAGTCTGGCTTCGTATTCGCCCGAGGTCGCCTTATAGTAGTCGGCGACAATCGCGGACTCGTTTCGCATCTCCATTTCGTGTTCCCGGAAAAAGGCGGAAATATCTGCTTTGATGGAGTCGCCTATGCGGTTTTCAAAGTAGGAGAGCGTGCTGCTGCCCTCTTCGGTGATTTCCAGATAGGTGCGGTTGTGCCGGGAGGCGGCGTGAATCAGCTCCGCGTCGATCAGCTCCGCGATCACCTGCTGCAGCGTCATAAAATTTGTGTAGTCATGCCCTAAGAGAAAGTCGCCGATCTGCGCCTTTGTCAGTGGGAAGGTGACCCGGTCAAGCATATACAGGGTGATTAGTTTATACAAGGTGAGGGGATCCTGCGTCATGGTAACTCCTTTTATTCATAATGTTGCACAAATAATATAACCAACGCAGACTCGCTTTCGCTCCATTCCAAGCGTCAGTGCTAAATTCGTGAGAAACCTCATTAAGCACTGACGCTTTACAAGGGTCTGCTTATGGTTATATTATTTGTGCAGATACTATGGATTAATATGGGATTTCACAGCCTCCGCGACCACTTCCGCTACCTTCGGATTGAAGGGCTCCGGCATGATGTTGTCCTCGGAAAGCGCCTCCTCGGGGACAAGTCCTGCGATGGCCTGCGCCGCAGCCAGTTTCATCTCTTCGGTGATCTGTGCGGCCCGTCCTTCGAGGGCACCCTTAAAGATGCCGGGGAAGGCCACTACGTTATTGACCTGGTTGGGGAAGTCGGAGCGTCCCGTGCCCACGATTCGCGCTCCCGCGGCTTTTGCTGCGTCAGGCATAATCTCAGGAACAGGGTTTGCCAGGGCGAAGAGGATGGAATCGCGGTTCATCGAGGATACCATATCAGGTGTTACGGTATTTGCGGCGGAGACCCCAACGAAGATATCCGCACCTTTGAGAGCGTCGGCCAGGGTGCCGGTCTTATTTTGCAGATTGGTCACTTCCGCCATCTTCTTTTGCATCCAGTTGATACCGGGCGTGTCCTTTCCGATGATGCCGGAACGGTTGCATAAGATTACATCGCGAAAGCCGTAAGTCAACAGGAGTTTCGCAATCGCTACGCCCGCACTGCCGGCACCGTTCATAACCACTCGGCATTCCTCTTTCTTCTTTTTCACGACCTTCAGGGCGTTGATGATGCCTGCGAGCACCACGATGGCGGTGCCGTGCTGGTCGTCGTGGAAGACGGGGATATCCAGAGTCGCCTTCAGCCGTTCTTCAATCTCAAAACAGCGGGGTGCACTGATATCTTCCAGATTGATGCCGCCAAAACCGGGAGCCAGATAAGTTACGGCCTTGATGATCTCTTCGGTGTCCTGCGTATCAAGACAGATCGGGACGGCGTTGACCCCGCCAAATTCTTTGAACAGGACGGCTTTGCCTTCCATCACGGGCATTGCCGCGTGGGGGCCGATGTTGCCCAGTCCCAGCACCGCACTGCCGTCCGATACCACGGCTACCGTGTTGGATTTCCAGGTGTAGGTGTAAGCGGCTTCCTTGTCCTTGGCGATCACTTTGCAGGGCTCAGCGACGCCCGGGGTGTAGGCCAGGGCGAGATCCTCACGGGTCTTGACGGGGGTCTTGGAGACGGTCTCCAGCTTTCCGCGCCATTTTTCATGCAGCATAAGAGCTTTTTCGTTGGTTGTCATGGAAGTACCTCTTTTCTTTCATTTTATCTTACATGATATAACTTTCCGCATTGATCTTTTGCGTATTATCATCCTCTAACAGCTTGCCGATCAGGTCCGGTATGTCGTCTGCGCCGTCCGCATCGTCGTCCTGTTCTTCGCCATCCGGCGTGTCACGGATCACTTCGATGTGGTCAAATGCGGCGTGCAGACTGCGGAAGGCCTCCTCCTGCTTTGCAGGTAATCTGACAGAGCCTTTGACGATCAGGTTTTCTATCTGGTTACATATTACGCTCATATCTGCGTGGCTGTCAACTTCCATATCGCCAAAGATAAACAGGCTGCCGCCTTCCCTGCGGACAAATTCTTCGTGAAAGAGGATGTCGCCGCAGATCAGTTTCATGCCGTCCGGTACGACGATAAATTCCACGCTTTCGTCAAACATCGGGATGCAGTCCTTTAGTTTGCACTCCGGGAGCAGCAGCTTCCCGGTCACAAAGGATACGCCTTTTTGGGCAAGGCAGGCAGCGTCAACGGCAGCATCCCGGATCATGACAAGATCACTTGCGTAATAGCGGCTACCTTCTTTTGCCCGGAGCGGGAAATACTTATCTATGGTAAATGTCGGCGGCAGGATTACACAATCGTCCGGATAGGCTTTGGCAGAACCGTTGACATTCAATCTTCCCAGACAGCCTTCCAGATTTTTGGGGAATCTGACATTTCCGTTTACGATGATCCCCTCATATCTTTGCAGGAGCTCTTCCGTGCCGGGGTGAATCAGGAGAGAGCCGTTTACCGTTAACAGGGTATGGGCGTCTACGGCACTGTTTCCGGTGATTTCATACGAGCCGTTTACGCTCTTGACGCGAATGTCTGCATTGCTGTCATTCTCTATCATCCTGTCAAAATTCATGGAGAGCGGCAGTCTGTTTAAGACCGCTTTGCTCTGTTCATTTACGATCAAAATGTCTGTGTTGAGCCAGATGCTTTCGTAGTGGCTGTAATTTTCCTCCTTTATGTTTCTGGTATCGCAGACACAGCAGTTGATTGCCAATTTCTTTTCACTCATGATTTTTCCTCCTTGCTCATAGGTTTACATAATTTGAAATACACTGTGGAACGCCTTAGCTGTTTTATTGCAGGGCATCCCTCAAATGCTTTCTGGCAAAAGAAAGTTTCGAACGCACCGTTCCGGACGGCATCTTAAGCAGTTCCCCAATCTGCCTGGAATTGTAGCCTTTCAGATAGCGCAGCGCAAAAAGCAGACCTTCTCTGTCGGGCAGTGAGCCGAGCAGACTTTTCCACTCCACCGCCGTCATTTCTTCCTGCTCCTTTGGCATCTGCGGGAACTTTTCTACAACCGTTTCATAGCGTGTGCGGCGCATCCTGTCAACATAGCTGTTTTTTATGGTGCGGTACAGCCAGGCTCTTTGCTGGGGTTCCTTCAGTGCATAGAATGATTGTCCATGCAGCATTGCGCGCAAAAATGCTTCCTGGACAAGCTCCTCGGCCGTAGACGGATTCCCCGTCATGCCCAGACACCACCTGACAAGTTCCTGATGATATTTCTGATATACGGATTCTATCATCTTGATTCCCATGCTATCCTCACAATCCACATCCCATTTGTTCTGCCCTTCACCTATAAGACGAATATAAAACAGAAAGTGTTGAAAAGAAAGTAAAAAAGGGCTTTCTATTTTGAAAAAGATGGTGTATAATAACAACTACGAACGAAAACTCATATTTCTAAGTCGGATCAGGCGTGAAATCCCCAGACGAAAGAGTACGGTAACGATTACAGGAGGAATTTATGAGAGAAAAATATGAATCGCTTGCACTTGCGGATTTGAAGGAAATCGCAAAGGCGAGAGGCATCAAGGGCACTTCGACCATGAAAAAGGCGCAGGTCGTAGAAGCGATGTTGCAGGAGGATGAGAAGGACAAGGCTGCGGGCAAGGAAGTGGCTGTTAAGTCTGTCGTTCCCGCAAATGCACCGATAAAGAAGTCGGAGCAGTCGGGGGAGGAGGAGAAATTCCCCTCGGAGCTTGACAGCGGCATCACGGCCAGCGGTATTTTGGAGGTGATGGCGGACGGTTTCGGGTTTATCCGATGTGAAAATTATCTTCCGGGTGAGAACGATGTCTATGTGGCGCCCAGCCAGATTCGGCGGTTTGGCCTGAAAACAGGCGATATCCTGGAGGGCAATACCAGGATCAAGACCCAGAATGAAAAATTCAGCGCACTTCTTTATGTGAAGTCTATCAACGGTTATGCACCGGATGTAGCGATGCGCCGAAAGAATTTTGAAGATATGACCCCCATTTTTCCGGATGAGAGATTGAAACTGGAAACGCCCGGCTGCACGGTGGCCATGCGGATTATGGATCTGATGAGTCCGGTCGGCAAGGGGCAGAGGGGCATGATCGTGTCACCGCCGAAGGCGGGTAAGACAACCCTGCTGAAGGAAGTGGCAAAATCCATCACTAAGAGCGCGCCGGATTCCCACTTGATCATCCTGTTGATTGACGAGCGGCCGGAGGAAGTGACGGATATCAAGGAGGCAATCGAAGGTCCGAATGTAGAAGTGATCTACTCTACCTTTGATGAACTGCCGGAGCACCACAAGCGCGTGTCCGAGATGGTAATCGAGCGCGCAAAGCGCCTGGTGGAGCATAAAAAGGACGTGGTCATTCTTTTGGACAGCATCACCCGTCTGACCAGAGCCTACAACCTGGTCGTTCCGCCCAGCGGGCGGACGCTTTCGGGCGGTCTTGATCCTGCAGCACTACATATGCCCAAGCGGTTCTTTGGCGCAGCCCGCAATATGCGTGAGGGCGGCAGCCTGACCATTCTGGCGACAGCGCTGGTGGAGACGGGCAGCAAGATGGACGATGTGGTGTACGAGGAATTTAAGGGCACCGGCAACATGGAAATGGTATTAAACCGCAAACTCTCCGAAAAGAGGGTCTTTCCGGCGATTGACATCCCAAAATCCAGCACCAGAAGAGAAGATTTGCTCTTAAATACTGACGAGCTGGAAGCCATCAATATCATTCGCAAAGCCTTAAACGGCATGAAGGCAGACGAGGCGGCGGAACGGGTGGTCGATATGTTTGCCAAGACCAGAAATAACCAGGAATTTGTAAACATGGTCAAAAAGATGAAATTCATTTAAAAAAGGCTTGCATCCCCGAAAATACTATGCTAAGATATAAAAGCTGTCGGTCTGTGACAGTATTTAGCTTGAAAGGAAAAGAAGGGTTGAAAGAAAAGCATGCTTTCAACGGCAGGTTTACGCGCAGGGCGTAAATACGCAGGCTGAGAAAGGAGTATGATACAGCGATGAGAGAAGGAATCCATCCTGAGTATTATCAGGCAACGGTGACGTGCAACTGCGGCAATACCTTTGTGACCGGTTCCACCAAACCCGAAATCCATGTGGAGGTTTGTTCCAAGTGCCATTCGTTCTATACGGGACAGCAGAAGGCGGCACAGGCTCGCGGCCGTATTGATAAGTTCAATCGGAAATACGGTGTGGAGAGCAAATAGACAGATCATAAAAGTTGAGTTACCAAAAAGGTTGAGATTATCTCAACCTTTTCTCTTATATGCACACAGGCACCCAGCTCTATTGAAGGGAAAATGAATATGGCGAAAAAAATACAGAAATATTCCGGGATTGGCGGTCAGGCTGTCCTGGAAGGCATTATGATGAAAAATAAGGAGCAGTATGCGGTAGCGGTCAGAAAGCCGGATGGCGGGATCGAAGTGGAGGTGGAGCATTATAACGGCATCCTCCATGGCAGCAAACTGATGGACATTCCCTTTGTCAGAGGTGTGTTTCAGTTTATTGACTCGCTGGTTTTGGGGATGCGGTGCCTGAATTTTTCGGCCTCCTTTTACGAGGACGAGGAGGCGAAGGAGACCATTGCAGACAAAGCCTTCAACAGGATATTTAAGGATAAGGCGGAGAAGGTGTTCAGCGCCATCGTGATGATATTTTCCCTGGCGATCGCCATTGGAATCTTCATGTTGCTGCCTTATTTTGTGACCTCTCTTTTTGAAGAGTTTATCAGGAGCGCCTCTTTTATGGCAATCATCGAGGGCGTGCTGCGGATCCTCATTTTTGTGGGCTATGTGCTGGCAATCTCGTTGATGAAAGATATCAGAAGGGTTTACTGTTATCACGGCGCGGAGCACAAGTGCATCAACTGCATTGAGAAGGGGGCGCCTCTCACGGTGAAAGAGGTCATGCGCTGTTCGAAGCAGCACAGGCGCTGCGGCACGAGTTTTCTGCTGTTCGTGATGTTTGTCAGTGTGATCCTGTTCTTTTTTATCCGGGTGGAACATCCCGCCCTGCGGGTGCTGGTGCGGATCGCGCTGATCCCGGTGATTGCGGGGATTTCCTATGAAATCATCCGCCTTGCGGGAAAGAGCAACAACATTTTGGTGCGCATCATTTCCGCACCGGGAATGTGGCTGCAGAGGCTGACCACCAGAGAGCCGGACGAGAGTATGGTGGAGGTGGCCATCGCCGCGATTGAAGCAGTTTTTGACTGGAAGGCATATATTAAAGAGACGTTTGGGTATGAGGTGGATGAGAGCTGGATGAAGGAGTGACCTTCGACTCTGTGGGGGATCAAAACATGAGTGACAGTCCGACATATGGAGAAATCTATCAGGAGGGAGCGGCGTATCTTGCTAAGGCAGGAATAGAGGAAGCGCAGCTGGATGCGCGCCTTCTGCTGGAGTTTGTCTGCAAGACAGACCGCAATACCCTGCTTGCGCACGGGGAGCGTGAAGTTTCCGCAGAGGAAGGCGACAGATACCGGGAGCTTATTGGGAAGCGGGCAGCGCATATGCCATTGCAGCACTTGACAGGCGAGCAGGATTTTATGGGATTGACTTTTTTAGTCAATAAAGATGTGCTGGTGCCGAGGCAGGACACGGAGGTGCTGGTGGAGGAGGCGATGAAGCACCTTCACGACGGCATGCGGATTCTCGATCTGTGTACCGGTTCGGGCTGTATTCTCTTAAGTCTTTTGCACTACTCCAATGACTGTGAGGGCGTGGGGACGGATTTATCGCCGCAGGCGCTTGCGGTGGCGCGAAAAAACTATGAGAGACTGCGGGAAGCACGGCCGGATATGAAGGCGCGGTTTTTGGAGGGAGACCTGTTTGCGGCGCTTGTATCTGAGACAGAAGATGAGGCTGGCGCGAAGGCAGCCGCGGATGGAGAGCGAACGGATAGCGCAGCGAATGGCTGCAGGGAGTACTTTGATATGATCGTCTCGAATCCTCCTTATATCAAAACAGGCGTTATTGATACGCTGATGCCGGAAGTGCGGGAGCATGAACCGCTGATGGCGCTTAATGGCGGGGCGGACGGCCTTGCTTTTTACAGAAGGATCGTGGAGCAGGCGGGCGCGCACTTAAGCGGCGGCGGGATGCTGTTTTTTGAGATTGGCTGTGAGCAGGCGAAAGACGTGTGCGGGTTGATGGCGGAAGCGGGATTTTGCGAGATTCAGGTAGTGAAGGATTTTGCAGGACTGGATCGGGTGGTATTTGGAAGTTATATCGTTAGAAAGAGGTCAGACAGAAAAATCATGCTGATGCACTGATTTTTCTGTCGCGACTTTGTGCAGGAGCATCACAAAGTCGGTGATCGCAGCCGAGAATTTGATATTCTCGGCGCGTGACATCGCAGCACGCTGCTCTGTCAGGGAGGTAACTATGTTTGATAGATTAGAAGATTTACTCCGAAAATTTGAGGAGATCATGAATGAACTGAGCGAGCCCACGGTGGCGGACAATCAGGAGCGCTTTCGGGCTTTGATGCGGGAACAGAGCGATTTGACTCCTATAGTCAATGCCTATAAAGAGTATAAAAAGAGCAATCAGGACATCGAGGACAGCCTGGCGATGCTGGATGAGGAGACCGACGAGGATATGCGGGAGATGCTCAAGGAGGAGCTGTCCGAAGCCAAGAAGCGCGTGGAGGAGTTGGAGCATGAGCTGAAGATATTGCTTTTGCCCAAAGACCCCAACGATGACAAGAACGTGATCGTGGAGATCCGCGCGGGAGCAGGCGGCGACGAGGCGGCTCTTTTTGCAGCGGAGATCTACCGCATGTATGTGCACTATGCGGAGGGACGCCGCTGGAAGGTGGAGACCATGGAAGTGGAGGAAATCGGCATCGGCGGCATGAAGAGCGTGACTTTTATGGTGACGGGACAGGGCGCTTACTCGGTCCTTAAGTATGAGAGCGGCGTGCATCGGGTACAGCGCGTGCCGGAGACGGAGAGCGGCGGGCGCATTCATACGTCCACCATCAGCGTGGCGGTGATGCCCGAGGTGGACGATGACATTGATATCGTGATCGAGGATAAGGATATCCGTATTGACGTGATGAGAGCTTCCGGCAACGGCGGACAGTGTGTCAACACCACGGATTCTGCGGTGCGTCTGACCCATTATCCCACAGGGATCGTGGTTTACAGTCAGACCGAGAAATCCCAGATCCAGAATAAGGCCAAGGCTTTTGCACTGCTTAAGGCAAAGCTCTATGACATTGAGCAGCAGCAGAGGCATGACGCGGAGGCGGAACTGCGTAGAAGCCAGATCGGCACGGGCGACCGCTCCGAAAAGATCAGAACTTATAATTTTCCGCAGGGACGTGTTACCGACCATCGCATCAACCTGACGCTCTATAAGCTTGACAAGGTGATGAACGGCGACATTCAGGAGATATTAGACGCCTGTATCGCAGCCGATCAGGCGGCAAAACTGGTAAAGATGGGGGAAAACTGATCTGTCAGTATTGCATCATTTGATGGAAAAACGCCATGAAACCAAAGAAATGGATCATCATCTGCTTCCTGATCGGCTGTATGAGTTTGACGGTCGGTTTTAGCCATAAACCCGCTAAGTGGGACTTTAATTATTCGCCGGTATCTGAACTTCCAAAGGAGGCAGATGCGGGCGATTATATTCCATTGCTCGCCGAGGGCGGAACCTGTCAGGTGAAGCAGGGAGATACGCTGTGGGAGATCGCAGAAAAGCAATACGGGGACGGCAGCCTTTATCCGCAGCTTGTGGAAATGAACAGGGAAACGCTGACAGACCCGAATCTGATTCTGCCGGGGCAGCGCCTGATCCTTCCGGAGATTTGGTATCTGCCGAAAAGCCACACGCCGGATACAGACAGCCGCGAGGGAGCGTTTCGGATCGAATATGCCGACGTAAAATCCTTTCGCGATCCGATCAGCGCAAATATTAAGCTTGGGAATACCATTTCGGGGATTAGAATTTATACAGGATGGCAAACCAATCCCATGGGTTATAATGCGCTCACGCAGGACTGGGAGGCGTTTGTGTCTGAGGTGGAGCGTAGCAGCAGGGAAATCTGTGGAGACCGGGTGAACAATCTGACGTTTGAAAAGTATCGGATGGCGGATGGCTGCGATCTGTGCGGCTACAGTTTTACGTTTGAGATGGGAAAGGAACTGCGGGAGGTGGCGGTGTTTTACCGTTTCGGAAGACAGAATATGGCGGAAATCATCGGCACACGAGAGAGAGAAATCGTAAACAGGGAGGGTGTGGTGCTTAAGAATGCCGTGCGCTATGTGGCGGCCAGTTTTGAGGATCTTGGCGGTGAGATCGTCGAAAGAGCCGACCGGAGTGAGGAAGAAAAGATAGAGGCCGGGGACTGGAAGTATCCGTCACTTCAGAATCCGTTTGCGATTTTGATGGACAATTACGGTATTCGCATTCTCGGAGAAGAGACAAAGGCGGAAACGGAAGAAGACAGCGAGCTTACGTGGGAAGAACCGCAGTTTGAGCAGGCTGTTCGCGATCTGCTGGTCAGATTTTGGAGGATGGACGAGGAGGAGGAAAAGGCGTTTCAGGAAAGACCGGTCATGGAAAGCGACCTCGCCATGATCAAAACCTTTTCCTGCGATGTGTTTTATCATACGACGCCTGCCTATGAGAAGAAGGTATGGCTTACGTTCGGCGGAGATGACGAGGTGATCACGCTTGCAGGGGAACAGCCCTTTTCCTTTGCGGATATTGCCCATTTTTCGAGTGTGGAGAGCATGCGGCTTACCGGGATGACGGATTACAGCTTCCTTTCAAAAATGCCCGGGTTAGAGTCCCTGACGATTTCCAGCGGTCGTCCTACGGAGGATTTGGGATTTTTAGCTGATTGTAAAGGACTTAGGGTGCTTGGCATCTTGGGAGACGGGTTTGGCATGGTGACGGATCTGACGGTGCTTTCCAATATGAAAGGGCTGGAAAGACTTACTTTGGAGACACCACGGGTTACGGATTTTTCCTTTTTGGAGGAATGCACACAAATTAGAGGGATATGGCTGAAAGGCGAGCGCTCAGACGGGGAGCCGTCAGTGACGCCGGATTTAGAGCTTCTTTCCAATGCCGTTACGGTCGAGTTTTATGGGGAAAAGATTCGATAAAAATGAGATAGCCATTTGCATAAACACCTTACTTGGTGTATAATATACGCTAATGGTATCATTTACTGTTTGCTTGATCGGATATTAAAATGGATTTGGCGTCAGCGCTCGCAGCGTTTGCGCAAAGGAGGATAACGTGAAGACGATTCCTTGGAACAGAAGGTACGAGTTAGGAGTAGAATTAATCGACAAACAGCATAAACAGCTGTTTGCCACAATCAATAAACTGCTTACGCTTGGAGAAGATGAGGATAAAAGGGAGTGGGTATGCCAGGAGGGCGTTAAGTATCTGAAAAATCATGTGGTTGAGCATTTTAAAGATGAAGAAGCCTATATGCAATCCATTGATTATCCGCAATTTGAAGTACATAAGCGTCTGCACGATGATTTTCAGAATAGCACGCTTCCCTCGCTCGAGGAAGAATTGGTGGAGACGAAATATTCTGAGGAAGCCATGCGGCATTTTCTGAGTGTCAGCATTGGCTGGCTGGTTGCGCATACCCAGACGGAAGATCTCGCTATTGCCGGAAAGAAGATCAGTCAGTGGTCGAATATCCCTCCGGAGAAAGAAATCGATGCGTTGGAGCAGATGATCGTTCAGTTGAATAATGATATGTTTCAATTGAAGGCGAAGGCCATCAGCAGACAGTATAGCGGTGAGGATATTGGGAAGACAATTTGTTTTCGCTTCGTGTATCGCGGTGGCAAAAAGGAACGCTGGGAAATCATTTGGGCGGTCGAGGAAGCGCTTCTTTTAAAGATTGTCGGAGACATGATGGATGCGCAGTATTTGAAGGTGGATGATATGGTCATCAATATCACCCGCTATATTGCAAGACAGATGATCGAAAAGATCAGGGAGTGCTTTTCCCATCTTGATCAATTTGAGTTGGAAGGGGAGTCTTTGCTGACGCAGGAACAGCTTAGTGAAACGTTTGATCGCGTGCCTCCTTTTTGCAGTATGCTGTTTGATACCGGCGCCGGATATTTTTCGTTCAGCGTTCTCAGTACCTCCGCTGAAAAAGGAAAGATCGTTTCTCCAATCAATGAGTTAAACGCCATGGGGCAGATTAGAAAATATTTGAGTGGAGATAAGAGAAAGAAACAGATTCTGGTGGTGGACGATTCCGATTTTATGCGCGAAAATATCATTCGGCTTTTGGGAAATGATTATGATATGATCGAGAGCAACTCCAGTATCGCGGCAATCAAGAGCATTACGGTCAACAGGCCGGATCTGATTCTGCTTGATTACGAGATGCCGGTCTGTGACGGCAGACAGACTTTGGAAATGATTCGCTCCGATGAGGATATTGCGGATATTCCCGTTGTTTTTCTGACAGGCAGGGGAGATGCGGAGAGCGTCAAGAAGGTAATGTCTTTAAAGCCCAGAGGCTATCTGTTAAAGACTATGCCGGAAGAAGATATCAAGAAGTTTATCGACGGGCTTTTTGCGAAGAAAGCGCCTGCGAAATAAAAGCGCTTTGCGCAAAGAATCTTTGCGTGACTTTTGCGGCGAAAACTGCTATGTTCAGGGAAAGACAGACGAAAGAAACGAAAGTCTGACAGGAGGAGACCGGCATGGCAGAGGTTGGCAAACATATCAGAAAGATCAGGAAAGAAAAGAATCTGACGCAGGATGAGCTGGCAGAACGCCTGCACTGTACCAGGCAGACGATCAGTAACTACGAGACGGGAAAGAGCGAACCGGACATTGCGCTTTTGATTGAGCTGGCGGGCGTGCTGGAAGTAGAGATAAATGACCTGATTTACGGTCCGAAAAAAACGAATCAGAGAGAGGGCGGCAAGAGACAGAAAGTCAGGGCGGCAGCTGCGCTGGTGACAGCAGGCGTACTGCTTGCTGTGATCGGGATTCTCATGCCGCATGCAAAGGAATTTGCATATCACTATTTTGCGCCGGATCCGGTTTGGCTGCTGCAGTATGTGTTGCAGCCTTTTGCGCTTGTCTTGTTCGGATGGGGGATTGCGGAGGCGGGATGGGCGTTTGCCGGAATCTGTATCTGGAAGGACAGAAAGCGGCGGACGGTTCGGATTATTCGCATCTGCTATTATATAACAGTAGTTATTTTGTCAGCGTCTGCAGTATTGGCGTTGTGTACGGCTGTGGATTTGACATATGTGTGGTGGAAGTTGGTACAGACGAGAAAATCACAGGAAAGTTTTGATCATACGACGAATTGGGCGGTCGCTTTTTATTTGAGGGCGGTCATGCTCGATCGTCTCGGCGTCGGATGGCTGTTTCTGGGCGCGGCGCTGGGGCTTTGTAAAATAGATAAGGCAAAATGGCAGGAACCCGATGCGGGAAATACGATAGAAGGGCAGGATTAGGAAAGAATCATGGAGGAAAGAATGGAAACGGCAGCGAAGGAAAACACTACGGCGGAGAGTGCTGAGATAACGGAAAGTACCGCGGCCGGGAATGCGGAGGCAACGGGAACTACCGTCACGGAGACAATGAAAGATTATGAGCGCGAGTTAGAGGCTTCCTTCCGCAAGATCGACGAGGGTGATATCATCAAGGGTACGGTAATCGACGTGAACGAGGAGGAGGTCATCCTTGACTTGAAATATTACGCGCAGGGTATCATCAAGGCGGAAAATTTAAGCAACGATCCCGATTTTCTGGCAGCGGGCAAGATTGCCGTGGGGGATGAGATCGAGGCGACGGTGATCAAAATGGACGATGGCGAGGGCAATATCGAGCTTTCTAAGAAGGAGGCAAACGACGTCCTGGCATGGGATAAGTTACAGGCGATGCTGGATGAGAAAACGATTGTGAAAGTCCGCATCAAGGAGAGTGTAAAAAGCGGCGTGGTAGCTTTCTTGGAGGGCATGAGGGCCTTTATCCCCGCTTCCCAGCTTTCCACGGATTATGTGGAGGATTTGGATGCCTGGGTCGGTAAGGAGATTGAGGTCAAGGTAATCACCGTGGATCAGGAGAAGAAGAAAGTGGTGCTTTCCGGCAAGGCGGTGGCTCGTGAGAAAGAGGCGGAGGAGCGCAGACACTGCATTTCCATGATGGCACCAGGCACCGTACTGGAGGGCGTGGTGGAGAGCCTGATGCCCTACGGCGCTTTTGTAAATCTGGGGAACGGTATCAGCGGTCTGGTGCACATCTCCCAGATCAGCCAGAGAAGGATCAAAAAGCCCAGTGAAGTCCTGAAGGAAGGGCAGAAGGTCAAGGTCAAGATTTTAAACACCAATGACAATAAGGTCAGTCTTAGCATGAAGGCGTTAGAAGAGGTCATGGAGGACGTGGAGGAAGACAGAGAGCCGCAGGAGTACACCTCCGGGGAGTCGGTTTCCACAAGCTTGGGAGATTTGCTTTCCAAGCTGAAGCTGTAGAGAAGATTTCTGCCGCGTGTCAGTGCAGGAAACGGCACCGGCATGGAGGAGCAGAGCATGAGCACACTTTATGTGACTGACTTGGACGGTACGCTGTTGAACAGTAATGACCGCATAAGTCAATATAGCATTGAAACGATCAACGGGCTGGTGGCAAAGGGCATGCAGTTTACCTATGCTACCGCCCGTTCTCTTGTGTCGGCGTCCGTGGTGGCGAAAGGCTTATCAACGACCATTCCGATCATTGCCTATAACGGCGTACTAATCATGAACCCGAATACAGGGGAGGTGATCTCCTTCCTTTCCTTTACGGAGGAGGAGACAGCTTATGCGATCGGCATCCTGCGGGAACATGGCGGAAATCCTCTTGTTTACGCTTATGTGGACGGGGTGGAGCGGGTCTCCTATGTGACGGGCAGGGAGAATGAAGGCATTCGCCACTATCTGGATTCGAGAAAAGGGGACAGGAGATTTCGACCGCTGGCTGACGAGACATGTCTGTATCAGGGAGATATCTTTTATTTTACCTGTATCGCAAACAGGGCGGAATTGCTGCCTCTCTATGAGATTTTCTCCGGGGACGAGCGGTTTCGCACGACCCTGCAGCAGGAGCTGTACCGCCCTGAGTACTTTTTGGAGATCATGCCGAAAAAAGCTTCCAAGGCGGAGGCAATCAAACGATTAAAGGAAATATGGCATTGCGACAAAGTGGTGTCTTTCGGGGACGCCGTCAATGATATTCCCATGTTTGAAATTTCAGATGAATGCTATGCCGTAGCCAATGCGGTGCCTGAGTTAAAGGCGCATGCCACGGGTGTGATCGCTTCCAATGAAGAGGACGGGGTGGCGAAGTGGCTGGAAGAGTATGGCAAGATATCCTGTGAGTAAGTTTGATCAGGGATCCTGCGGATCATATCGTGCGGTTTCCTGTTGCGTGATGCGGGTGAAGACATGCGGCGGATAATTTCGTTATAGATAACAGAAAGGGTGTCGGGTCATCACAAAGTCGGTCATCGCCTGTCGCCATCATTTGCGTTGACAGAGAAAAATGACCGGGAAAATACCGGATGTTCCGACAAGGGTAAGAAAATGAAGACAGGGAAACTGATATTGACTATTGTGGTCAGCGTTGTATTTCTGGTGCTGGCTTCTCTTTTGTCGCAGAATCTTTTAATGGGATTGCTCGCCTCGGCGGGGGTTCCCGCCTGGTTGTGCCAGATTGCGGGCGGTCTGCTCTACGCGGTTTTGACTTACATCATGGTGCGGCTTTACTGTACCAAGTATCTGAAAGAGGAAATGGAGGCATTTTGTATTCCGAAATGTCGGATTCAGATCAAATGGGCGGTTATCGCGGTGCTGCTGCCTGTCCTGGTCAGCGCGGTGTATCTGCTTTTGCCCGGAACTTATGAGAGAAATGTGTTGGATACCGGGACAAAGCTTGCATTTGTGACGCGGGGCATTTTTATTGCGGGAGTGGGCGCAGGCGTCGTGGAGGAGTTGCTGTTTCGCGGACTGCTGATGAATGCCGTGATCAAAAAGTGGGGAAAGGCAGCGGGTATTCTTATCCCCTCCGTGCTCTTTGCATCGCTTCATATCATCGGCATGGATTTCAGTTTGTTAAGCTGCCTGCAGGTGATGGCGGCGGGAACCATGGTCGGCGTCATGTTTTCGCTGATTGCACTGGAGGGGCGTTCTGTCTGGAACAGCGC
Organism: Lachnospiraceae bacterium UBA7054; assembly: GCA_002492725.1. Lineage (GTDB taxonomy): Bacteria > Bacillota > Clostridia > Lachnospirales > Lachnospiraceae > UBA3282. The sequence goes on along the minus strand of DLAF01000052.1, from coordinate 11,469 downwards.
CATTGTGCACGCGGTCTGGAATATGATTATCATAGGCGGCGGGCTGACGATTGGCACGGAGGTAAACGAGTATTCCATCAGCAGTTATGTGCTTAAGACGCGGGCATTTCTTTTGACGGGCGGTGAGTTTGGCATCGAGTCCTCGGTGGTGGCGATCATCGGCTATATAGCGGTGGGGCTTGTGGCGGTGTGGAGGATGCGGCGCAGAGAAACTCACCGCCCCGAAACCTGAAACCGCTGGTAGATCCTCTTTCCCAAGGCGGCAATCAACGCGCCCGCCGCCAGGTAAATTACGGGAACTGCCTGCCAGGGCGTGAAGTATCGGCCAAATACGGATATCGTGTATGCGCCGAATACATTTCGGGGCGCAAGGAAAGACCAGGGAAGCCAGTCCCATATCTGCGCCAACACTCTGTACTGATTCGGTACGCGAAAGAACGTGGACAGAAGCAGCAATCCGGTTACCATAGCCAATGTGGCAATGCTGCTTTTTAGCAGCTCGGACAATACCATGACGAATACGCTGATTATGATGGCTGCAGCAAGCATATTTCCGTAAGCAATCAGAACAGCCTGCCCGCAGGTGACAGGATTTGCATTTGGCCCGTCCAGCAGCTGAAAAGCCGCCTGACAGCCGTTCGTTCCATACAGGCATCGTGTCACGATCAGGACAAATAGCCAGTACAGGGTGGCACTGGCCGCGGAAAAGCTGATTCCCACGGCAATCTTAGCAAGATACAGCTTTGCCTTCCCCAAAGGACTGCATAAAACGATCTGATCTGTCTTTCGTGTATGCTCATCGGTAAAGATTCCCGAAAGGCAGATTGCGGTCAGCAGCAGTACGAATAGCCCGGCGACCTGAAAATTGGATAAAATGACATGATATCGTTTATGTTCTTCATAGAGATAAGGGGTTTTGATCTGATCCTCACATTGACGCCAAAAATCCATTTCCCCCACAGACAGTCTCCAATCCTCCCATAAAGAAGTCTGATAAGAACGCCTTTTTGCATACAGATCAGTTTCGCTTGGCTGCCAGGATCGCATTATTTCCGACACCGGCATACCAGTCATTCTGCGGATAAAGATAAAGATTTCGTCGTATGGGCGGGCATATTTTTGGTATTCTTCTGTTGCCATATAATGAATGCCGAGCGTCTCTGTCTCCGGAATTTTTCGGTAGGCAGTTATCGTCTCTTCCAAAAGGCGTTGGTCAATTTTCCGGCCGCCAAGCGCCTTGGCATATGTTTTGTCTGTCTGATACATCTCATAGTTTGTGCCCATACATGTTCCATCAAGATAATAGTTTCCTAAAAGCGGTGCGCTCAGGGAAAGGGAGCTGATCAGGATACCCAGTAAAAAAGAAATCCAAACAATTTTTTTCCCTAACAGTTTTTTCCACTCAAACAGGTATAAAGCGCCAAAATGTTTCATTGTCTCGCCTCCTTATCGATATGCTGTAAGTAAAAGTCTTCTAAACTGCCGCGGCCATCGTCCCACCGATCCTGCCAAATCAGCTGGCCGCCCTTCATGATTAAGACAGTATCGGCAATGTGTTCGATATCCGACACGATGTGCGTGGACAACAGCACGACGCTTTCCTCGCCTAAGTCCTTGATCAGGTCGCGGAACCGCACTCTTTCCTTGGGATCCAGCCCGGCAGTCGGCTCGTCCAGGATCAGCAGTTTGGGATGAGCAAGCAATGCCTGTGCAATTCCAAGCCGCTGTTTCATGCCGCCGGAATAGGTTTTTGTCTTCTTTTTTGCTACATTCTCCAAAGAGACCAGCTGTAACAGGTCCGCTGCCCGTTTCTTTGCCTGCGGCTTAGAAAGGCCCTTTAACGCCGCCATATACAGCAGAAAGTCCTGCCCGGTAAATTCGGGATAATAGCCGAAATCCTGCGGCAGATAACCTAAAGAGGCGCGGTATGCCTCTTCGCTCACATCCATGCCGTCAAAGGAGATGGAGCCGCTGGTGGGCTTTAAGATGCCGCAGATCATCCGCATGAGGGTGGTTTTTCCGGCGCCGTTTTCGCCAAGCAGACCGTAAACGCCTTTTTGAAGCCTTGCAGAAATGCGGTCAACCGCGATGTGATTCTGATATTGTTTCGATACTCTGTCGATGATTAGTTCCATGATGACCTCCTTGTCGGAGCATTTTTCTGCGACGACACGCGACGAGAATTTCAAATTCTCGTCTGCGATTCCGAGTTTGTGGCTCCGACACAAACTCGCGATTGAAAAATTAGGTCATCAGACTTATTTTTCAATCTGTTCTCCAATCTAAAATGTTTTATGATACATAACTTTCCGTCTGTGCGATGGTGCGATAGATTCCCTGCGGTGTTTTTCCAAGTAAAAACACCGTAAGCAGCAGCCACCAGGGAACGTAAGAAATCTGATAGACAATGTCTGCGAGCAAGCGCAGCCCGCAGCTTAACAGGCTGACAAACGCTGCGGCGCACAGACTGCCGTAAAGCGCTTCTCTGCCATGAAAACGGCGGGTGAACCACAGGCTGCCGTTTACGGTCAGCAGATACGGAACGAGGAGATAAAGTCCCGTCTGCAGCAGGGAAAGCCTGCCGGCTGTGGCGTAAAAGGGAATCAGAGCGCAGATTACAAACGCGTCCAGCAGCCCTAAAACACTCATTCTGGCAAGCATCACGCTTTTTAAGGAAAATCTGGTGGACATTTCAAACTCCTGCATACCGTACACGGTGGAGCGTGTGCCCTCTGTCACCGCCAGCAGAGCCAGAAAAGGGATCAGCGCGGACAGAATCCACAACGTATCCGCATCCATATGGCGGCCGCCTGACACAACGGGCAGGAGAAATAATACGGAGAGCAGCAGTGTCCGTTTTCTGAGATAGGCGATCTGCGTCAGCAAAAATTGCCACATAGGGATCGAAGGCTGTGGCAGCGTTCTTAAAAATCGTGCTTTTTTCTGTGGATTGGACACAGGGACTGCGAAAGCTTTTTTCAATTCCTGTTTCAAATACCGATTCATTCAAAAAATCCCTCCTTTTCCAAAGTTCCTTTTAATTGTCTGACGGCTTTTGACAGTCGGCGGTAAACGGCGAAACGTGAAATGCCTGTCATTTTACAAATGGATGCAATCGGAAGCTCATTGACATAGCGCAGAAATAATACTTCCTGTTCTTCTTTCGGCAGTTTTTCGAGGGCATTTCGTAGTGCCAGGCTGTCGATCAGGTCTTCCGTGGTGTCAGGGGAGACGGCGTCATCCACATCCGCCAAAGAAAAAAGCGGCTTTTGACGAAAGGCATCCACGCACAGATTTTTGGCGATCGTATACAGGTAGGCGAGTTCCTTGCTGTTAGTAAGCCTAATCTTCTTATCATAAAATCGAAGAAAGGTTTCCTGCGTGATATCCTGCGCTAATTGCTTATCGTAGAGCTTGAAATAGCAGTAGCGGAATATTTTGTCGTATTGTTCTTCCAAGTCCATGCGCCGTCATACCTCCCTTCACTATGTTTAACGGATTACGCTCCCAAAATGTGCGGAGATTTTTCTTGTTTTTTGGGGCGGCTGCCCATTAGAAAGCTTTTGCTTTTTACGGTTTCTGTGATTATGTTATATATGCTATAATAAGATGAAAAGCAAGAATGGAAAAGAGGCTTTAAGGAGGTTGTCTATGGCAAAAAATGTGTTAGCAGTGATTGATATGCAGAATGATTTTATTGACGGCGCCCTCGGCACGAAGGAGGCGGAAGCCATTGTGGAGAAGGTGGCGGCGTGTATCCGTGATTTTGACGGCGAAGTGATCTGCACGAGGGACACCCACTATGAAGGGTATCTCGATACGCAGGAGGGGAAGAAGCTTCCCGTCCCCCACTGTATCAAGGATACGGAAGGCTGGCAGATTAGTGAGCAGGTGAGCCGGGCCTGCGGGGAAGAGGCAAAGATTTTCGACAAGCCTGCTTTCGGTTCCGTAGAACTGGCGGAATATCTGAAAAAGATGACAGACTTAAAGAGCGTTACGCTGATTGGTCTTTGCACTGACATTTGTGTCATTTCTAATGCGTTGGTGATCAAGGCGTTTCTGCCGGAAGTGACCGTAAGGGTCAAAGCCGACTGCTGTGCCGGCGTCACACCGCAGAGTCATAAAAACGCGCTGGAGGCGATGAAGATGTGTCAGGTGGAGATCGTTGACGGGATGTGATGGAGGTAGCTCATGAGAAAAAAGGAACTGGCGCTCGCGGTCATTGAGAGACTGAAGCAGGAATATCCTGACGCGGGCTGTTCTTTGGAGTATAACGAAGCGTGGAAACTGCTGGTCAGCGTGCGGCTGGCCGCACAGTGCACCGACGCGAGAGTCAATGTGGTGGTGGAAAAGCTCTATGAGAAATTTCCCGATGTGGATGCGCTTGCGGCGGCGCCCGTGGAGGAGATTGAGGCCATCGTGCACCCCTGCGGGCTGGGAAACAGTAAGGCCAGAGATATCAGCGCCTGCATGAAGCAGTTAAAAGAGGAATACGGCGGGCAGGTGCCCGATGATTTTGATGCACTTTTGAAGCTGCCCGGCGTGGGCAGGAAGAGTGCCAACCTGATTATGGGGGATGTGTTCGGCAAGCCCGCCATCGTCACGGATACCCACTGTATCCGCCTGTGCAACCGCATTGGCCTGGTTGACGGGATCAAGGAGCCGAAGAAGGTGGAGATGGCCCTGTGGAAGATCGTACCGCCCGAAGAAGGGAGTGACCTGTGCCACCGCTTCGTCCTGCACGGCAGGGAGGTCTGTACGGCGCGGACGAATCCTTACTGTGACAGGTGCTGTCTGGCGGATATCTGTAAGCAAAAAGTATGACGGAGGGACGGCTGATGGATGAACCGAGTTATTTTCAGAGCGCCTTATCGAGTTTTGTCACCGACGCGGCCTGCGGCGGCGCCATCAGGCATCTGACGGATATCGGGTATACGCTGGAGCAGATCGTAGACCGCTTGGACTACCCCGCGCCGCGGGCAAAGGTGCAGCGGATTATGATGGAGTATCTGTATGAGAGCCGCGTGCTTTTGAGAGAGGAACCTTCGGCGGAACTGTTTGCGCCACAAGAAACCTTCGTGCAGGAGCAGGATGCGTTCGGAAGACGAAGCATGAGGAAAATAGTAATTGACTCTAATAGTCAAAATGGTATGACAGGAGCGTCGGATTTAAAAATACGTTTGCAGGAAGACAAAGCAGCGCAGACACAGGTAATCCTTTGGAAAGAATCCGTCTACGAACCGAGGCGGGACGGAAAACTGACAGAGCTGTTACATCGAAAGTGCGGGCAGGACGGAGAAACCTACAGTTATTTATCCTGTTCTTTTGGGAAACTATTGGGTGACCAATATAGTCAAACTGAAAAAAGCGGGAATAACGGATTGCGCTGCCTTAACAACAGGCAGCGGGACTATATACAGGGCATCCGCTGGGATCAGCCGGTTTTGTATCACAGACTGAATCAGCGGATGCTGGAAATCATCGGGAAACTGTATGAGGCGGGCGTTTACGGCGGCACCGCTTTTTTTGCCGCAAGCCGTGAGAAAATAGCGATCCCGCAAAAGTGACCGTTTACCACAATCCCATCATATGCTGCATGATAAGGCTCACGGCAGTAATGCCTACCCAGCAGCAAAATCCCATGATGATCGGCTTGCCGCCGGTTTTTATCAGTTTGATGATATCGGTATTTAGTCCGATGGCGGACATGGCAAGGACGATGAAAAACTTGCTCAATTCTTTTATAGGGGAAAAGACGCCTGCGTCCACGCCGCAGGTTACGGCGATCGTGGTGATGACAGAGGCGGCGATAAAGTACAGGATGAACATGGGAAAGATCTGTTTCAGGCTGACTTTTTTGCCCTCTGCTCCGGAGGATTTTTCGCTGCGCGTGCGCAGGAAGGCCAGAACAAGCGTGATGGGGATGATTGCCAGTGTGCGGGTCAGCTTTACCGTGACGGCGGTATCAAGCGTCGCGGAACCGAGGTTCCACATATTGTCCCAGGTGGAGGCTGCTGCGGTCACGGAGCTGGTGTCGTTAACGGCTGTTCCTGCAAAAATACCGAAGGCTTCACCGCTCACCGTGGAAAAACCGATCAGCTTGCCCAGCGTGGGAAAGATCAAAGCCGCCAGCACATTGAAGAAAAAAATCACGGAAATCGCTTGAGCGACTTCCTCATCGTCCGCGTCGATGACCGGGGCGGTGGCGGCAATCGCAGAGCCGCCGCAGATGGAGGAGCCTACGCCCACCAGCGTGGAAATTTTACCCGGTATGTGCATGAGCTTATGCAGCACGTAGGCAATCACCAGAGATACGGTGATGGTGCTTAAGATGATGGGCAGGGATTGCTTCCCGGTCTCCAGGATTACACTCAGATTCAGACCGAAGCCCAACAGGACCACGGCCCACTGTAAAATCTTTTTTGAGGTGAATTTGATGCCGGATGCAAAGGGTGCCTTATTTTTGATAAAAAGGGTAAGAATCATGCCGGCCAGAATGGCGATGACCGCGCCGCCGATGATCGGGAATTGTTTGCCGAGAAACCAGGAAGGGACGGCGATGCACAGGCACAGCATAAGTCCCTTCCAGTTGTCTTTAATCAGATTCATTTGTTTTTCCTCCCTCTGATAAGATAATCTGATAAGATTGTCTTATATTACGAGGGAATTGTCAACTTTTACATAAAGAACGCCTGCGCGATCATGATTGCAAAAAGGACGAGGCAGAACAGGATCATGCCGACATTCAAAATCACAGTCTTGAAACGCTGCCCCTTTTCAATCACAATCTCTCCCGGGTTCAATGTCAGCTTACGGCGCTTAACAATGAGCAGCACGATACCCGCGATTGCCATGCCGTAGATGCACAGGGAGTAGACGGCCATGATGATCATCATGAAAGGATTGCTTTGATCCAGTGACATGATGATACCGCCTAAAACGGTTCCGAAGAAGTTCAGGACCATGTGCAGCAGAATCGTATATTTCAGGTTGCCGGTCTTTACATAGAGAAAAGCTAAAAAGCAGCCAAGGAAGAAGGCGTAGAAGAACTGATTAAAATTCATGTGGAACAGACCGAACAGCAGCCCCGAAACCACTACGGCAACACCTTCTCCATACTTTACGACCCTGCTGCAGATCAGTTTGCGGAACAGAAGTTCTTCAAAAACAGGAGCGCACAACACCGTGAAAATGGCCGTGACCCAGAGAGAGCCGCCGGATACCAAATTGACCATTGCATTCTGCACGGGAGAGCCCTTGAGTAAGCCGATGCCGGCGGTGAGGGCAAGACCGATCAGGTTTCCGACAATCATGATGCCATAGAGCATCAAAAAGGCGATGATGAGCTGTCCGGCTGTCATGGTATGTTTCTCAATGGCAGGCGCATTTTTATCTCGCAGCAGAGCAAAGCTGATCGGAAAGCCTATCAGGTACAGCGGCAACATGGTTATAACCAATGTGATTGCAAAATTGCCCTGCCACTGGGGAAAGAGCGTGAGCAAAATTGCAGACGCGCCGGACTGGAGTGCGAGGATGATAACCGTGCTGATGAGCATACGGATGCCGATGCCGGAAAATTCCTTTTTGTAAGCTTTGTAATCTTGTGTGTTCATGTTTTTCTCCTTTTTCTCATAAGATTTCTTTTATGTAATAATAAACTTATTACTGACTATATTAGTCTTCTTCCGAGCTTTCTTCTTCGTCTTCCGCCTCAAGTTGTTTCCTTTTGCGCTGATAGAGGGTGGCGCAGAGGCACAGCGTGACGGAAAGCACGATGCTGACCATAATGAAGGATACGATAAAGACAGCCAACGAGCCGCCGACGCTATGATAAGTCCGATAAGACATGATGGCGTTAAACAGGGCTGCCAATGCCGCGGCAAGAAGGCTGAAGCCGATATTGACGGCGGGGGACGCCTGCAGATGTCTGTCCCAGATGCCGTTTTTCAGGCAGCCTGCGATCAGATATATGCCCATGCACAAAAATACGATAAATTCTCCGGCGAATATCTTTCCGATATTTTCCGAACCGTATAGAAATATCTGCACCAGGATAGACGCAAACAGACCGAAAAAACCGAGCCAGAAGCCTCTGCTCTCGATTTTTAAAAGCTTCAATTCCTGCATTTCATCTAATTTATTTTTTTTGCTGAACCATTTCATTTTTATGCTCCTCCATTTCAAATATTTCCTGTTCGGTAAGTCGTCTTACATGAAGTTTAAGTAATCATATGTACCCGTAACAGGTCATACCCTGTCCTGTTCAGTCGCTTTCTTCCTCCCAGAACAGGTCATTCAATGTCTTGTCAAGCGATTTACAGATCTGAATACACAGATTTAAAGTCGGATTGTAATCTCCCGCTTCCACCATACCGATAGTCTGTCTGGTGACGCCGACCCGTTTTGCCAGTTCAGTCTGGGAAATATCCTTTTCCATGCGGGCAAATTTCAGTTTCAGGTTTTTCATATATGTGGTTACGCTCCTTTCCCGGGGAGGTCCCGCGTTTTGTATGGGCAGCGGATGTGTTTCATCGTTTTTTTGATTGTTGCTGCCCGGTTATGTTGTATCATCAGATTAGCACGCCTGGAAAAGGATGTCAAGTATATTTTACAAATAAATTATAAATTTGACATTTAAAAAATAAATTTTGCGATTGCATTGTAAATTTTACGCAAAAAGGCTTGGGGCAGGAATTTTGCGAAATTGCTTTGTAGTGACAGAAGATACCCGAGCAGTCACTTTATGGAAGCAGTCTGACATATGATAAGTATAAGGTGGTTTGAACGGAGAATGGAATGGACTCGCAGAAAAATGAAAACCTGCTGAATTTGGCGTTGGATACTGCGCCCGCCGAGAGGGCACGGTCGCTGGAATTGAACGTCGGTTATAATGATATGGAAAAAACGTGGGAGGTGATCGTTAAGTATCATGGTTCGCTGGCAGGCCTTTCGGACTTTGGTATCCGGGTGGAGGAGCTGATTGCGGGATATGCAATCCTGACGGTTCCCGAAACGCAGATGGAGCGTCTGGCACAGACCCCGCAGATCGAGTATGTAGAAAAACCCAAACGCCTTTTTTTCTCGGATCTGCAAGGTTTGACAGCTTCCTGTTTTGCATCGGGAAGCGCTCTGTACAGAGAATTGTCAGGACGGGGTGTACTGGTTGCGGTTATTGATTCCGGCATCAGTTATTGGAATGATGATTTCAGAAAGGCGGATGGCAACACGCGGATTCGTTTTCTCTGGGATCAGGTGCTTGGCAGGGAGTTTAGCGCGCAGGAGATTGACGCCGCACTTGCGACCGGCAGCAGGCAGGCGGCGCAGCAGCTTGTTCCCAGCGTGGATACCAGCGGGCATGGTACGGCAGTGGCAGGAATTGCTGCGGGAAACGGGGGAGGGCGCGGGGCGGCTTATGCGGGAATGGCGCGAGAGAGCGATCTTTTGATCGTGAGGCTGGGAATGCCCGGAGCAGATTCTTTTCCTCGTACTACGGAGCTGATGCGGGCGTTGACTTATTCGGTTAATAAGGCGCGGGAACTTGCCATGCCGTTGGCTGTCAATTTGAGTTTTGGCAATACGTACGGTGCGCACAACGGTTCTTCTCTGCTGGAACGCTTCCTCGACAATATCTCGGAGATCGGCAGGACGGTCATCTGCGTTGGCAGCGGTAATGAGGGGGCTTCCGGCGGACACGTGGGCGGCAGTCTGCGGGCAGGCGAGGATTGGGGGACACGTGCGGGAAGCAGTCTGCAGGCGGATAGGACAGACACACGTGTGACTGGTACAGTCAATGCAAATGACGTCGCTGTCACAGAACAGGGCGCAATCGTGGAAATGACAGTAGGAGCCTATGAATCCGGCCTCAATGTACAACTGTGGAAGGAGTATTCCGACCGCTATCTTGTGACAGTAGTGTCACCATCTGGAGAGGTCTTTGCAGCGGATACTGACCAGCCCGGTAAACAGATATATCGGCTGGGGCAGACGCAGATCCTCTTTTATAACGGCGAGCCGGCACCCTATATGACAGGACAGGAGCTTTACTTCGATTTTCTGCCGGTGATGGGCGGCAGATATTTGGATCGGGGGGTGTGGACTTTTCGCCTGCGGCCTCTGCGGGTAGTCACAGGCAACTATACCTTTTATCTGCCTTCCGCTGCCGTGCGAAACGCCGATACCCGCTTTGTCCGTCCCACGCCTGACGTGACGCTTACCATTCCGTCCACGGCTTCCGGAGTGATCACCGTGGGAGCCTACGATCCTGTGTATGAGTCTTATGCGGATTTTTCCGGCAGGGGATACCTTTATCAGGAGCAGGTGAACAGCCGTACTTCGGACGCCTATGTGAAGCCGGATCTGGTGGCGCCGGGCGTGGGCGTCATCGCGCCCGACAGGGAGGGCGGTTACTTACCGGTCACGGGGACGTCCTTTGCCGCGCCGTTTGTGACGGGAGCTGCCGCCCTGCTCATGCAGTGGGGAATTGTGATGGGAAATGATCCCTATCTGTACGGGGAGAAGGTGAAGGCGTATCTTAGAAAGGGCGCAAAGCCGATTCGGGGTGTGGCGGAGTACCCGGATCCGCGGGTGGGGTATGGGGCACTGTGTGTGGAGGAGAGTATTCCAACTTAGAGAACTCATGTTCGAAAAGGATTGAAGAAACATAGGTAACATGATATACTTTTTTATAAGAAATAAGATATTGCTCAGTGCGATACGGGGGAAAAGGATGGGAAACAATAAAGTAATTGTGGTGCAGAATATCAATATTACTGTTTCAGAGGAAAATTTTGACGATTATATCTGTATAACTGATATTGCAAAAGCCAAAGTCGGCGCGTCCAGAGGAGCAGACGTTGTAAAAAACTGGATGCGAAATAGAGCAACATTGGAATTTTTGGGTACATGGGAACAGATCTATAATCCTGCTTTTAAAGTG
>DLAF01000052.1:0-229 GCA_002492725.1 Lachnospiraceae bacterium UBA7054 | reverse complement strand
GTCGAATTCGACCACTTTAAAAGCGAAGCGGGTTTACATACATTTGTACTAAGTGTTTCGGAATGGATTGAAAAGACAGAAGCGATAGGATTATTTGTGAAACGTGGGAAATATGGAGGAACGTATGCACATAAGGATATTGCATTTGAGTTTGCTTCGGCGATCAGCCCTGTTTTTAAACTATATTTGATCAAAGAATTTCAAAGGCTGAAAGAAGCGGAGAATGATG
>DLAF01000051.1 GCA_002492725.1 Lachnospiraceae bacterium UBA7054 | reverse complement strand
CCCGTGATTATGCGGGTTCTGGCGTTTCGCAAACGCCTAAATAAGAAGAAATATGAAAGGAATAATATAACATAAATATCTTTTTTGTGGTAATGAAATGGAACATGGTTTTGTGACTGAGAATTGTAAATTTAAATTCTACCCATACACCCCTCATATAGAACTTAGTTTTTCACACTAAAGGTTTACTCTTTCACACATATATTGATAATCACATCGTTTTTCTGTATCCTCTTTCCTGTTTCCCAGTGGTGGTAAAGGAGGTCTGTTATGTCGAATCTCATACCCGGAAACCATAAACATCTTACCCCGGAGGACAGGCAGTTTATTGAGGAATCCCTTAACAACCATCGCTCTTTCCGTGATATCGCAAAATATCTCTGTAAGGATCCATCCACGATCTCTAAAGAGGTCTGGCGTCACCGTATTGTTAATACCTGGAACCGGGGCAGCTTTAATAACCCTTATAACTTCTGTGTCCGCAGATACAAATGCAGGAAACAGAATGCCTGCAGAAAGCTTGTCATCTGCGATACCCTGTGCCGCTCCTGCCACATCTGTAACAACGTCTGTCCTGACTTTGAACGGGAACTCTGCAGCCGGATTGAACGGGCTCCTTATGTCTGCAATGGCTGCAAAAAGCCGCGTCATCTGTGCACCATACAGACCAAGTACGATTACAACGCGAAGGCTGCCCAGCGCCTTTATGAAGAACTGTGCGTCTCTTCCAGAGAAGGCATTAACTTAAGCAGGAAGGAACTGAACAGGCTTAATGAGGTTGTGACACCTCTGATCGCTCAGGGACAATCGCCCTACATGATCATTGCTGCACACCCGGAACCGGGAATCTCTGTCAAGACACTCTATAACTACATTGACCAGGGTATCCTTTTAAGCAGGAACATCCATTTGAAGCGCAAGGTGAAATTTAAACCTCGCAAAAAGAAGAATACTGCCATAACTAACCGGGCTGTATTCACAGGAAGGACTTATATGGATTTTAAAAACAGTCACTGTAATGAACTGGGTTTCGCCGAAATGGACACCGTCCTGTCCGCCAGAGGCTCCAATAAATGCATCCTGACGCTGTATTTCCCCTGTATGGAACTCCTGATCGGTCGGCTGATGAACCGCTGTACGCAGGGAGCCGTAAAAACCGAGTTTGACAAGATCCAGAAAGCACTTGGAAATGCTTTCGAGTTTTCCTGCGTATTTCCGGTCATACTGACCGACAGGGGCAGTGAGTTTGGCGATCCGGAGTCGTTAGAACATGATCGCAGCGGGCAGGCAAGAACTAGCATCTTCTACTGCGATCCCATGCGCAGCTGCCAGAAAGGCGGCATTGAAAACGTGCATACGATGCTGCGGATGATCCTTCCAAAAGGCACTGTGTTTGAAAACTTCACCCAGTGGGATATACGAAAGGCGGTTGACCATGTGAACAATGCGCCGCGCAGAAAGTTAGGCGGGCGAACACCTTATGAACTCGCCGTCAAAACCTTTGGCGTGGAAACCCTGCAAAAGCTGCAGCTCCGGTATATCGCACCTGATGAGGTGACGCTGTCCCCGAAGCTGCTGAAGTAACTTTATAAATTTATGCAAAACCACCACTGGGTAAAAACTTAAAATATTTCATAACAGCCTGTGGAATTCAGTCTTACATACACCCTTTCCAGAGGTCTGTTTGCTATACCCGTAAAAATGGTTTTTAACATAAATTTTAGATGAGTATACCACATCAGCCGCCATTTATCACTAAAAAACTTTTAAAAATATGCGGTTTTCAAAGGGCATGTAGAATTTACTGTTTCATACAGAAGTTAGTTTTACAATTCAGGATGGTTTTGTGACATCTGGTGTTTCTCTCACGTGGCGAAAAAGAAAAAAGAACGTTACATTAACCCATTCCTTGATAAGAAAAAAGGCGAATTTATTTTTTCGTATAACCCATTTGGAGGAGCCGCTGCGGAAGGAGATTTATGTAGAAACTGCAAAAAAATTATTATTAATTATGAAAAGAGTGTGTGTGAAAAAACCTCTGTAAATAACCAGATCTTCTATGATAATGAATAGGCGGAAGGCTCATCTTAAAGCTTTCCGCCCTGCTTTATATATAACAGTGAAAGGCTCAAAAATGTTTTATAATACAGGTAAGTTCATCGATGGATTATTCCAATCGAATGACCAGCCTGTATGGGATATGCTCCCCAGCGATGTAACGCAACGACTTCCGGCAGGGAAACGGAGGAACCGTCTGCCCTGTTCGTAATACCAAGGGGGGATTGGGGAAATCAGGATAAAGAGCCATGCCGCCGTTGTTGCCGGGAAACTCTATCCTGACAAAAAGCCCAGACAGCAGGAACGGTGAAAGAGGCAGAAAAACGGAAAGCTGGAAAACTCCCCTCTGAAAGAGGGCGTAATTATACACTACTTCGGGAAGTGGTGCATTGCGCCCTGCGGACAGCAGATGATTTCCGTAGATTTTCAATCTGCTCCAATCATCACAGGAGAAGTGTAGCTTTCCCTGCGCTGGCTCCGCCAGCTACCCCTTTGTGGAGTTGCCACTCGAAAATCTTTCAGAAAGCCTATTCCATTTAACAAGTCAGAGCTGTATAATAAATAGAGCCAGTGACAAATCGGGATTTTTAGAGCAGGAGAAATCGGGATTGGAGGACAAATTGGTGAACAAAATTGTCAAAGGTCTTATTCGATTTTTGATAGAAGTGGTAGTTATAACCGTTTTGATTGTTGGAATCAGAATCTTTACAGATGGTATGTATCTTTTGGGATTGCCCGACTTAAACGATATTCAGTCTGTAAATATTTCTTATCCGAGTGTTACAGATGGTGTAAAAGAAATTTCTAGCCGTGAGGATATTGGGTTAGCCTTAAAGCTAACGGGATTTCTGAAATATGATTTATTTGGGGAGGTGAATAGCGAAGAAGAACCTGCTATTACAATTACTTATTTTCTCAAGGATGGAACAAGCAAAACAATCTCCGCTAATAACACTACTGTCTGGTGGAACAATAGAATTCATGTAATCAAGGACAAGGAAATGTTTATCAACCTGACAGAAGGGATTTTCTTTCTGGAAGATTTACAAACAAAGTAAAATTCTGGTTTGTCAAACTGACAGTCCATCAAAAGATTAAATACCTGCCGCCACCAGCGGCACACCCAAACAGGAAATCTGAAAAGGTATCCTGCTTTTTTTTGCCCGGAGGTTCGTGCTTGCCATTCCGAGGGAAATCCCATCGGAACAGCACGCCGACTTTATCCGTGACTACTGCCGGGAGTTTTTTGTTTCAAAGGCATGATAGCCGACTTTGCCATCCATGACAAAGGGGACGGCAATCTCCACGCCCATATCCTGCTCACCATGCGGGCGATGGACGAAAAAGGGAAATGGCGCCCCAAGAGCCGCAAGGTATACGACCTTGACGGGAACGGCGAAAAAATCCCGCTCCCGTCTGGCAGATGGAAAAGCCACAAGGAGAACACCGTAGACTGGAACGACCGGAAGTATGCCGAAATCTGGCGTGTGGTCATGCCTTTCGCGTACATGGAGATGATCTTCTGGTCAATGTCAGAGATATCTTTCTGGCGCTTTCGTACTACCTTGGGTTCAAAAGTAGATTTACGATCCTGTGGTACTTCAATCTCCAGTGTTCCATAACTGCTGTTAACACGCTTTGGCTTATAACCATTCCGATAATCATCACTGTCAGAGCACTCCGATTTTTCATAACCAAGGTGATCTTCCATTTCTGCTTCCATCATTTCCTTGATGGGGCCGCCCAGCTGGTCTTTCAGGGCATCCTGAATATCTTCGACTGTCTGGATATCGTATTCTTCCAAAAGCTGATGGATGATGTTCCTATTTCTTCGGTCATTTGCACTTTGTGAACGGGTTTCTTTCCTCTTGTCATAATAAAAACAGGCCTCCTATGATTTAGATTTTATCATAGGAGACCTGTTGTCTAATACCTATTTACAGAAAAACTTTCACAGGCTCGAAAAGAAGAGGACTAAAGTCTCCACAAACACTCCTTTAGCCCTCTTCCAAAATTTTATTAACCAAAACTATACAAATAGCCTATTTCATCTGTATGCCAATTTCCATACTTTCCTGTCGGATTAGGAATATTATTGTACTTGAAACAATCACTGCTTGATTCCCAAGTTACATCTGAACTTGGCAAATCAAAACACTCATAACCTATTGTTACATAATTATTTGCTGTAATAAAATCCACCCGAACAAGACTTGTATATTCCATATCTTGTATTACATTGCTCATTGCCGTTCTGTCTAAAGTACTCAGAACATCCCAACCAAGACTTACTCCAAAACTAATTGCAGTTGCAGGAATAACAGCGTTCGCTGGAAGATTGAGTTTGGAACAGATTAGTGATGCGGCAATTGCTGTAGTAGCAGCATTTTTAACACTGTTGAAAAAATCGAAATCTGATCCGAGAGCATAGATAGTCACTGCCTGATAATATGTTACATAGTCTACTTCAAGTGTATATACACCTGAAACTGCTTCTGCAAGAGTAAGTGGGGATGAATTTGTGTCTCTTACCCATGCAACGCCCTTTTTACCGGTGTATGAACTTAAAGCTTCTGTTGTAGCGGATGTTGCACGTACCATCGAATTGCTTTGATTTGTTGCTTCCTGAAACTGCCCAACTAATGATACAGCCTCAACTGCAGACAATTTTTGCTCATAGCTGTAATCATCGGCATCAACAGAAAAGGCCCCCTCAAAATAACCATCAATTTCTTCTGTTGATAAAGCATCAATTGTTTCCCTGCTCATGTCCGTCAATTCATCGATTGTAGTCGCATACACATTGCTCGGATCAACAGGTGTGTTTTCGCTTGCCAACGCTGTAAGGCTAGTCCCCAGAGTCGTTATTCCGGCAAGTGCAATACAAATGAGTTTCTTAAGCCACTTTTTAAACATAAAAAATACCTCTCTTTCTTGTTGATGAATTAACCATAACAGATAAAAAAACAAAAATAGTCTTAATGTAAAAATTACGAGTAATGTCGCAAGATTTTCCTAAGCTTCCAACCAATTATATCTTTTGTGATGTACATCAAAAGCTGCTTCCTCATGCAAAAAGCTTAATTTCATTACCTTTAATTCCTTTTTTCATTTTCTTCGTTATAATTCTATCTTTGACATTTATAGAAACGGAAAACAACCACTGCCTTTGAGCAAAATTTAATGGAATTTTTTATGCACTTGTGGTAAGATAATAACATTGGACAATTTGATATATTTACATGAGTAAGATGAGATAATGATAAAGAATATAAGATTACATAGGAAACTGATCATTATTACGATCCTAAGTTTTATCACCTACATATCGGCAAATGGCGTATTGTGCATTCCACTTTTGGCATGGATTTATCCGGTGCTGTTCTTGTGGCTGGTGCAGTCTTATCCCTCATCTAAAATGTGCTTCATGATTTGGGGAATTTATGCGATTGGATTTATCATCCGATTTGCAAATGTAATTGGAACGGATTTTTGGCTGTGTGCAGTGGTAGCAATTTTCATAGCTGTGTTGTATAGCCTTCCATACTTGTTTTGGCAAAAATCACAGAAAAATTTTAACGCTGCCGTTATTTTTGCAGCGGGAATGGTAATCGTTGAATATGCTATTTGTAGCAGCTATCCTATTTTGGGCGGCTTATCCGATGCTTACACACAATACAAAAATTCCTTATTGCTTCAAATAGTAACTGTAACCGGCATATATGGAATTTCTTTTATCATATATTGGACGGCGGCTGTTGTCATTTGGCTTTGGCATAAAAGAAATGAGCTGTGTCAGATTAAGAGGTGTTTATTCATCTATTTTACTGTAATCAGCTTAATACTTATATATGGTGTTGTTATGTCGCAGTCCGTTGGAGTGGCGGAAAATAGCATGAGAATAGCCGGTGTTACAGTTCCGGTTTCCCCGCTTTTGAACGAAGATGATGATGTTTATGCCGTATTTTATACAAACTCTTTTTCGGATGAAAACATGGTCAATGCAAAAAGGAAATTATCAGAAGTAGCAGATGAGCTATTTCTGAAAACCGAAAATGAAGCACAGGCTGGTGCTAAAGTTGTGTTTTGGTCAGAGCTGAACGGAGCGATATTAAAGAGTGATGAAGCAGAATTGTTACAAAGAGCTTCCGATACAGCCAGTGAGCAGGAAATTTATCTTATTGTTTCTTTGCTGGTAAAGACACCGTATCAAGACTTGAAAGAGAATAAGACGATCGCATTTAATCCGCAAGGACAACAAATGGCGGAACATTATAAATTTGGACGTTCCATTGGTGAGTTATGCCTAAAGGGGGATGGAATGTTACAAAGTTTTGATACCGAGTATGGACGGATAGCCTCGGTTATCTGTTCAGATATGGCTTTTTCCTCTAAAATTCGGCAGGCTGGGAAAAATAATGTTGACATTTTAATTGTTCCTGCCTCGGATTGGCAAGAAATGACAGGAATTGCAATCAAAACGGCAGTTGTGCGAGGTGTTGAAAATGGATGTAACGTAATCCGCCATACCAATAAAGGTATATCTATTGTGTCTGACACCCGAGGAAATATACTTGCTATGGCTGATTATTTTCAATCAGATACAAAAACCTTAGCTGCACAGATTATGACAAATGGGCGTTTTACGGTTTATTCATATATCGGAGATATATTTGTTTATCTCTGTATAGTCTATCTTGTGGGAAATTTTATCTATCAGATGAAAAAGAAAAATGTAAGCATAAATGCGTAGCGTAAAGTGGCAGTATTTGGAGACAGAATGACGGACAGAAAATGGTGTCATTGCAAGATTAAAAATTCTCATATAAGCAGGAGGTACTGATATTGGATAACAATGTGAAATGGAGAAAATATTTAGGGGTAAGTTTGCTTTTATTTGCTGCCTTTTTATTAGAATACGTTGCCTTGTTGGTCATTGAGATGTTGATTATGCGGATGGATATAGGGAATTACACTGCCAAGGAACGAAGCGTACATCATTTGATTATGGTTATTATATGGACATTGTATCTTTGCTTTATCCTATTTTATAGTCGGAAACATTATGACTTTCCGCAAAAGAAAGAAAAAACAACTATTTCGACAAAGAATTGGGTTGTGGCTGCAAGCTGCATGATTTGCTGCAAGATAATGACATTTATAGATTGGCATACCTTAAAGATGATCGGGGAGCTTCAAGGCAAAAGTGTTTTGCAATTTATTTTACAATATTTGTATTATATAGTGGAAGTTGGAATTGTCTTATTGATTATCATATATGGGCAAAAGGCATTTGATGTACGAAGAAATAGAGAAAGAGAAAGTGATTTTCCATTTGGCGGTATTGTATTAGCGGCTACATGGGGGATATTTCATTTTGTGTCAAGAGGTGTTGGCATTGAGGTATGGAACGGGATTTCGTGCGTTATTTTTTCAATTTTAGGCGGAATTATGTATTTGAGATTAGATAAGGATTTTCTATATAGCTATATTTTTATAGCAATAGGATATTTATTATAGCAGAACAGAAAAATGATATGAAAACTGATTATTGTTTACCTTTAGGTAGCGATTATCTTAACAGAAAATCAGCTGCCTTTTTATTTTTAGGAACTACCAACATGACACAGAAAGACCGAGGAATCAGAAATGATTGAGAAAAAGTGTCAAACGCCCGATTTGTTTGGAGAACATCTCCGATGTGCTTGAAACATACGTTCGATTGTGATAAAATATCCATATGAATAAAATGTTGGAACGAAAACAGGATATGACGAGAGCGGATGCAGTGTTGCTCTTGTTCTGCCTTTTGATTGCGGCGGCGTTTGCGCTGTGGTCTGCTTTCGGGAGGAGAGAGGGCGGGATACTCCTGCTCTCCTGTGATGGCGAAGTGGTTGACAAAAGCCGACTGCGGGAGTTTGACGGATACGGAAAAGGGAAAGCAGCATCAGAAAGGGTACGTTATTGCCTGCTTCTCTATACCGAGGAGGATATCTTATGCGAATGGTATGATTCGGAGCCGGATTTGACTTTGACAGTCCCTGAGGGAGTCAGCTACAATCTTTTGTCTGTTTCTTCGTCCGGCGTTTCCATGGAGGCTGCCGATTGTCCCGATCAGATCTGTGTGCATCACATCCCCATAATGAGAGAAGGGGAGAGCATTATCTGCCTGCCGCACAGGCTGGTGGTGGAGATCAAAGGCGGAAACGCAGCAGGACGGCAAGCGGAGTCTTAGGCATGGAGGGAAGGATGAAAAGGACGGTAGAACTTGGGTTCCTGCTGGCGCTGGCGCTGATCTTGTCCTATGTGGAATCGCTGATTCCGTTTTCTTTCGGGATACCGGGAATCAAGCTGGGGCTGCCAAATCTGATCGTGCTGTTACTGCTATATGAAGGGACATGGAAGGAGGCGCTTTTGGTGAACGGCCTGCGCATTATCCTTTCGGGCTTTTTGTTCAGTAATCTCTACACGATTTTGTATGCGCTTTCAGGAGCGGTGTTCAGTTTTGCAGGTATGTATGTCGGCAGGAGAACGAAGCGCTTTTCCATGGTGGGAGTGAGCGTGCTGGGCGGCGTGCTCCACAATGTGGGGCAGCTTCTTGTGGCGATGGCGGTGGTGGAAACATTGGCGGTTGCCTATTATGCCCCCTATTTGATCGCGGCGGGTACGGTGACGGGGACACTGATTGGATTGACAGGGAGGGAAATTTTACCCTATCTGCAGCGGGTTGAAAGAGAAGGAGAATAGTACTATGTACGCATACATAAAGGGAACGCTTGAGGAGATCGGCGAGGACGCGGTGGTTGTGGAGGCCGGCGGAATCGGTTATAACATCAGAGTATCCACCACGACAGCGGATTTATTGCCGGGGGTCGGCAGCGAGGTCAAGATATATACCTATACGTTAGTGCGGGAGGATGCGTTTCAACTGTTCGGCTTTTTGACCAGAGACGATCTGGAGATATTTAAACGGCTGATCACAGTGAGCGGCATCGGGCCAAAAGGAGGACTTGCCATCCTCTCGGTGATGAGCGCGGATGCGCTGCGCTTTGCGGTGATGGCAGGTGATGCGAAGGCAATAGCCAAGGCACCGGGAATCGGTACGAAAACGGCAGAGCGTGTGATATTGGATCTGCGGGATAAGATTTCCATAGAGGATACACTGCGAGGGCTGTCTCCAATGGAGACGACTGCGAAAGCAGCAGATGGCGGCGTCGGAGAGAACAGGATGCGGCGTGAGGCCATCGAGGCGCTGGTGGCACTCGGCTATTCCGCTTCTGATGCTACGGCTGCGGTGAAGAAGGTGGCTGCAGGGGAGGATGCGACTCCGGAGAGTATTTTAAAAAATGCATTAAAATATATGTTCTGATCATTGGGAGGAGTTACCGTTGATTTTTGGAAAGCACATCAACAGATATTATTTTAAGCACGGGCTGATGCTTCTTACAGGCATTGCGGCACTTATATTAGTGGATTATTTTCAGTTGATCTTACCGGAATTATACCGCATTGTCGTAAACGGCATGAACGGGGGACTGGTGGAGATCGATGGCAGTTTGGTGCCCTTTACGATGGAAGTGCTTTTGGATGAGGTTTGTTTTAAGCTGATTGTGATTATTCTGGTTTTGGTGACGGGGCGTTTTTTGTGGCGTGTCTGTATCTACGGGGCAGCAATTAAGGTGGAGACGGATCTTAGAAACCGTATGTTTGACCATTGTAAAAATCTATCGAGAGAGTATTTTCAGGTCAACAAAGTCGGAAATCTGATGAGCCTTTTTACCAATGATCTGGATACCATTCAGGAATGCTTCGGAGACGGTGTCCTGATGTTTTGCGATGCACTGCTTTTGGGGCTGATGGCTTTTGCAAAAATGTGGCGCATGGATCTTATGCTGACGGGACTGTCCATGATTCCGCTCGTGATTCTGCTTGTTCTGGGAACGGTGGTGGGAAAGGCCATGACGGCGAAGTGGGAAATCAGGCAGGAGGCTTTTTCCAGACTTTCGGATTTTTCGCAGGAGAATTACTCGGGAATCGCTGTTGTCAAAGCTTTCGTAAAAGAGATACTGGAACTGAAAGAATTTGAGAAACTGAATCGGGAGAACGAGGATGTCAACGTGGAATATACCCGAATTTCCACACTGCTAAATATTATGATCACCTTGCTCGTGGAGTCTGTAATCTGCGTGATCTTAGGCTATGGCGGATATCTTGTCTACAACGGACGTTTTGATGCGGGACAGCTTGTGGAGTATATCGTCTACTTTAATTCCATTGTCTGGCCGGTAATGGCGATTTCCATGTTGATCGAAAAGACTTCGCGTGGGAAGGCTTCCCTAAACCGCGTGGGGGAGCTTTTGGAGGCAGAGATTACGGTGAAGGACCGTCCGGGTGTGGAAGATTTGCAAAATATGCGGGGTGAAATCGAATTTCGCCACCTTTCGTTTCGCTATCCGGACGGGGAGACGGATGCGCTTTGTGATGTCTCCTTTCACATCAATGCGGGAGAGAGCGTAGGCATTGTGGGGAGGACAGGGTCCGGAAAAACCATTTTGGTGGATCTGATCCTGCGCGCTTACAATGTGCCGGATGGGACGCTGTTTATTGATGGACGGGACGTGAACAAAATCTCGATCCATTCCCTGCGGGAGGGGTGTTCCTATGTTCCGCAGGACAATTTTTTGTTTTCCGATACCATTGAAAACAACATTGCCTTTGCGGTGGATGGGGTCGATGACGCTTTGGTGGAGCGGGCTGCCAGACTTTCCGACGTTCACGACGATATCATGGACTTCACGGCAGGGTATCGGACGGTGTTGGGAGAGCGGGGCGTGACCGTTTCGGGCGGGCAGAAGCAGCGCATTTCCATTGCCAGAGCCCTGCTTAAGGATGCGGCGATCTTGATTTTGGATGATTCCGTGTCGGCTGTTGACATGAAGACAGAGAAGATCATTCTCGAAAATCTGCTGGAGGAGAGGAAGGGCAGGACGACCATCCTGATTGCACATCGGATTTCTACGGTGGAGCGTATGGACAAGATCATTTTTGTGGAGGACGGCAGAGTGGAGGCCGTTGGCAGCCACGATAAGCTGTGTGAGACTTGTGAAGCCTACCGCAGGATGGTGGAGCTGCAGCGTCTGGAGGAGGAAGCGGGAGGTGAAGCAGATGTATGAGTATTATCCGTTGATCGTGGTGGGGGCGGTCGTTGGCGTCTTTTCCTGTTTGCTTTTGACGGCGTATCTTCTGGTGAAAGATAAAAAACAGGCCATGGGTTTCGACAGACAGATGGAGGATAAGGAGATCATGTGGCGGCTGCTGGCCTATGCCAAGCCTTACAGGCGGGCCTTTTTGCTGGTGGGGTTTCTGATGCTTTTTTCCATCGCTTACGATGTGCTTTCTCCACTGATTATCGGCTGGATCGAGCAGCTCATTGTGGGAGACTTTACCATGCCGCAGATTTACCGTGCGGTAGCGCTTTATTTGAGCATTTTGGCTGTATCCATGGTATGTACTTATGTGCAGGCAATCGTGCTGCAAAGAACGGGGCAGCGGATTATCTCCGTGATGCGGGAGGACCTTTTTGTGAAGATAGAGAGTCTTTCGCAGGAGCAGTTAAACGCGATCCCGGTGGGAAAGCTTGTGACGCGCACCACAAATGATACCAATGCGATTTCTATGATGTTCACAAACCTGCTTGTGAATCTTGTGAAAAATATGTTTGTTATCGTCGGGGTACTGGCGGCAATGTTTATGCTGAATTATGAGCTGACGCTGATGGTTTTGTGTTTTGTGCCTTTTATCATTCTGTTTACGGTGATCTTCCGCAAGTTTTCGAGACGGGCTTACCGCAGGGTGAAGGACTGCACCACGGATATCAACACTTACCTTTCTGAGAACCTCTCCGGGATCAAGATCACCCAGATCTTTAACAGGGAAGAAGCAAAGATGGAAGACTTTAGAAACAGGAGCAATGCCCTCGGCAGGGCGAAGCAGGAGCAGATTCTGGTGTTTGGCATATTCCGGCCACTGGTTTATATGCTCTATGTCAGTTCCGTGCTCTGTCTTCTCTTTCTGGGCGGCAAGGGGTATCTGGAAAACAGGGTCTTCCTGGGACAGACGATAGCAAGCGGCACACTGGTGTCATTTTATATGTATATCTCAAAATTTTATAATCCGATTCAAAGCCTGGCGGAACAGTTTAACTGGCTGCAGTCGGCTTTTGCCTCAGCGGAGAAGGTCTTTACGATTATGGATATGCAGCCCGTCATACAGGATGCGCCAGATGCGGTCGAAATATCCAAACTGCGCGGAGAAATTGAATTTCGGAATGTATGGTTTTCGTATGTGGAGGGCGAATGGGTGCTAAAGGGCGTTTCCTTCCACGTTGAACCGGGACAGACTGTGGCCTTTGTGGGTTCCACAGGTTCCGGCAAGACGACGATCCTGTCGCTTCTTTGCAGAAATTATGAGTTTCAAAAAGGGGAGATTCTGGTGGATGGGATCGACATCCGAAAGATCAAGATTCATTCCCTGCGCAGGCAGCTGGGGCAGATGCTGCAGGATGTGTTTCTCTTTTCGGGGACCATTCGCAGCAATATCGCCCTGCGGGATACGTCGATTGCGGAGGAAGAGATCCTTGCGGCCTGCCGCTATGTGAATGCAGATCATTTTATCAATAAGCTGGAGAAGGGACTGGATGAGGAGGTCAGAGAGCGCGGCAATAACTTCTCCGCGGGACAAAGGCAGCTTCTGTCCTTTGCGCGCACCATCGTGCATAAGCCCGCAGTGATGATCTTAGACGAGGCGACTGCCAATATTGATACGGAGACGGAGCTTTTGATTCAAGATTCTCTGGAAAAAATGCAGAATATCGGCACGATGCTGATGGTGGCACACAGACTTTCCACCATTCGAAATGCGGATAACATCATTGTACTGTCCCATGGAAAGATTGTAGAGCAGGGAAACCATCAGACGCTCCTTGCCATGGAAGGAAAATATTACCGGCTTTATCATCTGCAGTCCAGAAGGGAGGAGATGGAACGGACGAAAAATCAGGAGGGCACATCTTCCGCGGCCGCTTCCTCCTCATAAGCCTGCAAGAGGCGCATTCCCGCAGTTTCGGTGACGGGAAGGGAGAATATAACGGATTTTGCTTTGGTGGTAAGTCCCGCGTCTTCCATGATAGCGCCCATGATGGCGTTTTTCTGTTCCTTTTTAACCACGATAAAGATGATCTCCTTCTCGGAGGCAAGGGTGACGCCTAAGAATTTGTCGGCACTCTCCATGCCCGTTCCCTTTGCGTGGATGACGGTGCCGCCGCCTGCTTTCATTTTTCTGGCGGCATCCATGATCATCTCAGTGTAACCCTGGTTGGCAATGATGACTAAAAGCTCGTACTTGGTATCTTTCAAAACGGATTCCTCTCCTTTCTCGAAGGGCTGATTTCCTGTCAGGAATGTAAGCTGCCGCATCCCGCCGATGCTGGCAAGGGGGATGATAAATGCGACGCCGGTACCGGGGATATCGATTCGCATTTCCTGCTCCAGGCCGGATTTGATCTTTTTCCAGGTCTTTCGGGTGACGATAGAGAAGATCACGGCTTTCTCCGTGCCATCCAGACCAAAATAGTCCAGGATCTCGTGGTTGGCCGTCCCATATCCCAGCGTGATAAAGTTGACCGGGACCCCCTGCCTGTCATAAAAGGCGGCGAAGTCTCTGGTGCGGTCCCTGGTGATGATGGCTGTCATCATATATAGTTCGCTCATTGCGTATCCTCCGTTTGCGTTAGAGTTCGATAATCAAATCCGCTGTCCCGGATGCTGTGGCCATGGCGGGATCTGCAGTATGAACAGTTGCACGGCGTTTTTCGGTTCCGTTCGCGGCGCGGCGCCGGGAGAGGAGGCCGAGGAGTTGTATCGTGATGAGGGGCGTCATGGCAACCATTGCCACAATACCAAAGGCATCCGTCACAATATTGCCGCCGACAGCACTGCAGGCACCCTGTGCCAACGGAAGCAGAAAGGCTGCCGTCATGGGGCCGGAGGCCACACCGCCGGAATCGAAGGCAATCGCGGTGTAAATCTTTGGTACAAAGAAAGAAATCACCAGAGCAAACGTATAGCCGGGGATCAAAAACCACATCACGGAAATGCCTGTCAGCACGCGCAGCATGGCAATGCCGAGGGAAATGGCAACGCCGATGGAGAGACAGGTGCCCATGGATTTGGCAGAAATGGCACCGTCAGTGATTTCCTCTACCTGCTTGTTCAGCACATAGACCGCCGGTTCCGCTTTGACGATAAAGAATCCCATGATCATGGCAATCGGGATGAGGAACCAGGGGTTGGAAGATGAGCCCAGTATCTGTCCCAGATAGTTTCCGGCGGGCATAAAACCGACGTTGACGCCCGTCATGAACAAAACCAAACCGATGTAGGTGTAGGTGAGGCCGATACACATTTTTGAGAGCGTTCTTTTGGAAAGCCGTAGGACAAAGGCCTGAAAAAGTCCGAAGAACAGGACAATCGGAAACAGCGAGGCGGCGATCTCCGCTATGTAGGTCGGGAATCCATGGTGAAAGAGAGACCACAGTTCCACGGAGTCGCTGACGGAGGGGACTACGGGTGGCATGTAGCTTCCCTCACCCGGACGGTAGATCATCCCCAGGATCAATACCGACATGATGGGACCGATGGAGCAGAGGGCTACCAGACCGAAGCTGTCGTCTGCGGCATGGCGGTCATTTCGGATTGCGGCTACACCAAGCCCCAATGCCATGATGAAAGGGACTGTCATAGGACCGGTGGTCACACCGCCGGAATCGAAGGCAACGCTTAAGAAATCATCCGGCACAAACAGCGCCAGAACAAAGACCAAAAGATAGAAAAAAATCAGTAAGGGCGGCAGAGGAATGCGAAACAGCATACGAAGCAGGGCAATCACCAGAAATAAGCCCACTCCCCCGGCCACGGCACCGATCAGAATGCCGTTTGGAATGGAAGGAACCTGGCCGGCGAGTACCTGGAGGTCCGGTTCGGAGACGGTAATGATAAAGCCAAGCAAAAAGGATAAAAGCACGATAAGGGAAAGTTTTTTGCTCTTTGTCATGCAGGTGCCGACCTTTTCTCCCATGGGAGTCATGGCAACTTCTGCTCCAAGCGTAAAGAACATCATACCCAGAATCAAAAGGACTGCACCAATCAAAAAGCACAGGAGAATGCTTGTGGAAATCGGCGCCACGGAAAAACACAGCACAAGAACGATGATGATGATCGGCAGTACAGCTACCAGCGCTTCGCGCAGCTTCTCTTTCAGTTTTTCGAGTAACATGGTTTTTGCGCGCAAACGGATCCCTCGCTTTTGAAATACCTTTTATGGAATGGCGGGCGTTTTTGCAGCCAGTCATGTTATTATCTTATAATGAATCGGGATGCTTGACAAGAGAGAAAAAGTACGATTTTCGTCGGCTTGCGAAGCGGACGGGAAGATGCTATGATTGTGAACGAAGAGAAGAGAATAAGAGACGAAGCATATAATTAACAGGGAGGCAATGATGCCAAACAGAATGATCGAGACAAACTTAATTGAGGAGGATATCAGGATCGAGGGTTCACTGCGCCCTCAAAAGCTTGTTGACTATATCGGTCAAGAGAAGGTAAAGGATAACCTGAAGATATACATCGAGGCGGCGAAACAGAGGGGCGATGCGCTGGATCATGTGCTTTTTTACGGCCCGCCGGGATTGGGGAAAACTACGCTTGCCGGTATTATTGCCAACGAGATGGGGGTACACATGAAGGTGACGAGCGGCCCTGCGATTGAAAAGCCGGGGGAGATGGCAGCAATCTTAAACAACCTTCAGGAGGGTGATCTTCTTTTCGTGGACGAAATCCACAGATTGAACCGCCAGGTGGAAGAGGTATTGTATCCTGCCATGGAAGACTATGCCATAGACATTATGATCGGGAAAGGGCCGACAGCCCGCTCCATTCGTCTGGATCTGCCCCATTTTACGCTGGTGGGTGCGACTACCAGGGCGGGGCTTCTCACGGCGCCTTTAAGGGATCGCTTTGGCGTGATTCACAGGCTTGAGTTTTATACCGTGGAGGAGCTTACGATTATTATCAGGCAGTCAGCGGCGAAACTTTCGGTTAAAATCGATGAGAAGGGGGCGGTGGAACTTGCAAGAAGAAGCAGGGGAACGCCCCGCCTGGCAAATCGTATCTTAAAGCGCGTGCGGGATTTCGCACAGGTAAAATATGACGGCGCAATCACGGAAGAGGTGGCAAAGGTGGCGCTTGACCTGATGGATGTCGATAAGATGGGGTTAGATCATGTGGACAGGAATCTCTTAACGACCATGATCGAAAAGTTTAAGGGTGGACCGGTAGGGCTTGATACGCTGGCGGCGGCCATCGGCGAGGATGCCGGGACGATTGAGGATGTTTATGAGCCGTATTTGATCCAGAACGGCTTTATTAACCGCACTCCCAGAGGAAGAATGGTCACGGAACTGGCATATCGGCATTTTGGACTTGAAATTCAGCCTTGATGCGGCTATAATAATGTTGATAATGTATGCACAGCAATGGAGGAGTGCTCCTTATGTCAACAAAAACAGATACGGAAGTGATTATCGCCGGCAAAGTATTTACGCTGAGCGGTTACGAGAGTGAGGAATATCTGCAGAAGGTGGCCTCCTACATAAACAATAAGATTGCCGAGTATAACAAGATTGACAGCTTCAAAAGACAGCCGATGGATACCCAGAATGTGCTGTTGCAGTTAAATATCGCTGATGATTATTTTAAGGCGAAGAAGCAGATTGGGATTCTGGAAGAGGATTTGAAAAATAAAAACGATGAGGTTTACGCTTTAAAGCATGATCTGATCGCAGCGCAGATGAAGTTAGAGAACACGGAAAAGAACGTGAAGACCCTGCAGAACGAAGCGAACGAGAATGCAAAACAGATCGTCCGCATGGAAACGGAATTAAAGGAACGCAAAGGGAAATAGCATAACAGGCATGAAAGTATGGAGCAGATCCGAGGGTCTGCTCTTTTTACTCGATAGGATGCCAAAAGAAGCGGAGCGATGATATGGGAAAACAGGTGGAGCTTCTTGCTCCGGCGGGCAATTATGAGGCCTTTTTGGGAGCCGTAAATGCCGGTGCGGACGCGGTATATCTGGGAGGAGAGCGATTTGGCGCAAGAGCCTATGCGGATAATTTTAAAGCGGAGGAGATTCTTCGCGCGCTTCATGTTGCCCATTTTTACGGAAAAAAGATATACCTGACGGTGAACACTCTTTTAAAAGAGCGGGAACTTGCGATGCTTTTTGAATACCTGTCGCCCTTTTATGAGGCCGGGCTTGACGGTGTGATCGTGCAGGATCTGGGAGCGCTGCGCTATATGAGGGAGCATTTCCCGGGGCTTTCTTTGCATGCCAGCACCCAGATGACAGTGACGGGAACGCGGGGAGCTTCTCTATTGAAAGAGGCGGGGGTAAGTCGTATTGTACCGGCCAGGGAATTGTCTTTGCAGGAGGTGCAAAAGATTCGGAAAGAGGCCGGCGTGGAGGTGGAGTGTTTCATCCACGGCGCCATGTGCTACTGTTATTCGGGACAATGTCTTTTCAGCAGTATTTTGGGCGGCCGGAGCGGAAACAGGGGGCGCTGTGCTCAGCCGTGCAGACTTCCCTATGAGATCTGGGAGGGCAGGAAGCGTCTTACGGCGGAAGGTTATCCCTTAAGCCTTAAGGATATGTGCACGCTGGAATATCTGCCATCCCTGATTGGAGCGGGAATCGACTCTTTCAAGATCGAGGGGCGTATGAAGCGTCCCGAGTATGCGGCAGGCGTCACTGCCGTATATCGAAAGTATATTGACCGTTATTATGAAGACAGTGCGTGTTATCAGGTGGAAGAAACGGATCTTAACAGACTGAAGAGCCTTTATATCCGCAGTGAGATTCAGACAGGTTATTATGAGCGGCATAACGGAAAAGAGATGATCACGCTGAAAAAGCCGGGATATGAGGGAAGCGATGAGGCGCTGCTTCGTGAGATTCGGGAAGACTATATCAGAGAACCGGAGAAGATGCCGGTGCGGCTGCAGGTTCGGGCAGCGGTGGGGGAGCCGCTTCGGGTCAAGATCATGCAGGATGCGCATTGCAAGGAGAAGGCAAATACGTTCGCGGATCCCGGTAATGGGAGGGCGGAAGAGGCCGTGTGTTTTACGGAAGTTACAGGTGAGATTGTACAGCCTGCCAAAAATGCGCCTCTTGCACAGGAGGATATCAGAAAACACCTTAGCAAAACAGGAGAGAGCCTTCTTCGTGTGACAGCGTGTGAGGTTGCGATAGAAGGTGAGGGTTTCGTGCCGGTACGTGCTCTGAATGAGCTGCGGCGGAAAGCGGTGGCGGCTTTTGAGACGGCTTCCTGCGAAGCGAAAACAACGCTCAGGGCTGGGAGGGCGACTGATGAAAAAGAGGCGGGGGTGACAGGAGCGGAGACAGGAAAATCAGTTGATCCGGGAGATGATGGAGAAGGCTTCAGAAAGAATACGAACAAAAACCGACTGAGTCAGTCAGTAGATAAAGCAAAACAAGTATCAACTTCCGCTCATGCACTTGTGTCAACGACAGAGCAGCTTCACGCCGCAGTCTCCTGCGGCTGTGGGCGCATTTATATTGAGAGCGATCTCTTCCTGCGGGAGCGTGAAGTGGTTCTGTCGATCCTGAAACAGTCCTGCGTCTGCTATCTGGCACTTCCCTACATTCTCAGAGAGCGGGATGAGGCGTATTTACGGCGGCTTAAGCAAGTCCTGCGGGAGCCTGAAATATGCAGTCGTATACAGGGAATTCTGGTTCGCAGTCTGGAAGGACTTGCCTATGCGGCAGGACTTTCCGTGGAGAGGGGCGCGATCAGTGGTGTGTTTTCTCTGGCAGCGGATGCGGGGCTTTATTGCTTTAACAGTGAGGCGGCGGCTTTTCTGGCAGATTATGTGGATGAGATTACGCTGCCTTATGAACTGAATGCAAATGAGGCGGCGCATCTTGCCAGAGCGGCAAAAAAACGCGGCGTTTCCGTGAATTTGATCGTCTACAGCCATATTCCGATGATGATTACGGCAAACTGCCTGGCAAAGACCGCAGATGTTTGTCAAAATGGGGCAAAAGGGCTTGGGAAGACGGAACGCAGCGCCGGCGGGGAGAGACAGATTTTCTTAAAAGATCGTAAAGAAATCGCATTTCCTGTAGTGTTAAACTGCGATCACTGTTATAATGTCCTATATAACGCCGTGCCCTATTCACTGCATGCTGCCGTTAAGGAACGGGAGCGGATTGACGTTTCCGCCTGCCGTTATGACTTTACGATAGAGGCGGGAGAAGTCTGTGAACAGATATTAAACGGGACATACGTGTTTTCGGCCTATACCGCCGGGCATTGCAGGCGCGGGGTGGAGTAGTATGAGATACCGCAGTGCGGAATCGTGGAAATGGTGGCTTTTATGGAGTTGTATATTACAGAGCTTTCAAAATATTTCATTACCCTGTTTATTGCCTGCTACACGCTGGAATGCTTTCTGGTGTTTCGGTTTCAGGAAGAAGAGCGGCGAAAAGCAGGATATATCCGCCAGAACATTTGGATGTTTCTGGTGCATTTTTCGTGCTTTCTGGTCATCTGTTTTGAGACGGGAAAGATTGAATATTTGCTGTTTTACGTGTTGCAGCAAATATTGCTGTTTTCCACGATTATGCTCTTTCGCATGATCTACCCGAAGGGAAATCTGCTGATCATTAACAATACCTGCATGCTGTTAAGCATCGGTTTCGTGATTCTTACCAGGCTTTCCTATGAGCGTGCCATCAAGCAGTTTTTCATCGTTACGGTTTCCATTGTCATCGGGATGGCAGTTCCTTTCTTCATGCGGAATTTGAAGTTCTTAAAGAGCCTGACCTGGGTTTATGCGGGGTGTGGAATTTTAGCGCTGGGAGTCGTGCTGCTGCTTGGTTCTGTTACCTATGGCTCCAAGATTTCCTACTCCATTGCGGGGGTCACCTTTCAGCCTTCGGAGTTTGTAAAGATCCTCTTTGTCTTTTTTGTGGCAAGCGCCTTTCACGAATCCTGGGATTTCTTAAGGGTGGCGGTGACGGCAGCGCTCGCGGGCCTGCACGTATTGATTCTGGTGGCATCGCGTGATTTGGGGAGCGCTTTGATCTTTTTTGTGGTTTATGTATTTATGGTCTTTATTGCTACAGGTAAGTGGCGTTATCTGTTTTTGGGGGTGGCGGGCGGTTCTGCGGCGGCTGTCATAGCTTTTAAGCTGTTTACCCACGTGCAGCAGCGGGTGCAGGCATGGCAGGATCCCTTTGCCTGCATTGACGATGCCGGCTTCCAGATCACCCAGTCCCTGTTTGGGATCAGCAGCGGCGGGTGGTTTGGTCTTGGCCTTTTCAGAGGCAATCCAACGGCCATTCCCCTGGTAGAAGCAGATTTTGTATACTCTGCGGTGGCGGAGGAGCTCGGAATCGTCTTCTCCATGTGTATGATCTTGATCTGTATCAGCAGCTTCATTATGTGTATGAATATATCCATCAAGCTTCAGGATCGTTTTTACAGACTCATTGCTTTTGGACTCGGCGTCACTTATATCTTTCAGGTATTTCTGACGGTGGGCGGGGGAACCAAGTTCATTCCCATGACGGGCGTGACGCTGCCGCTTATAAGCTATGGCGGCAGCTCTGTACTGACGACACTGCTTATGTTTTTTATCATTGAGGGACTTTATATTATCAGACGGGATGAAGGAGACAGACGTGCCAGGAGCAGAAAACGAAAAAAGAGAGAGAGAAGAACGGAATGGGAGCCGGAAGAATCCGGGGAATGGGAAGGCGAAGAAGCGTAACCGGCAGATCCTTGCGGTCACATGGTTTTTTGTGGGCCTGTTTCTGGTGATGATGGGTTATACCGGCTACTATGCCGCAACACACAAACAGACGCTCATGAATAACAGCTATAACAGCAGGCAAAACCTTTTGATTGCCCAGAACAGGAGGGGCACGATCTATGCGGCAGGCGGCCAGAAACTGGCGGAAACGCAGACGGATACGGCGGGAGAGGAAGTGCGTGTCTATCCGTATGCGAACCTGTTTGCCCATGCGGTTGGCTATGCCGCAAACGGCAGATTCGGCGTGGAGGCACAGGCAAATTATTACCTGATCAATTCCAACACAAAGCTTTCCGAGAAGGTGGCAAACGATATGGCGGGTGAAAAATATCCGGGGGACAATGTCTTCACCACGTTTGATGTGAATTTGCAGCAGATTGCTTATGATTCCCTTGGTATCTACAAAGGCGCGGTACTCGTGACGGAACCGAAGACGGGGCGTATCCTGGCTATGGTATCGAAACCGGATTTTGATCCCAATGAAATTGAGACGATCTGGGACAATCTGCTTGCCGATAAGGAGAGCGGTGTGCTTGTAAACCGAGTCACGCAGGGGCTTTATCCGCCGGGGTCTACCTTTAAGATCGTGACGGCTTTGGAGTATATCAGGGAAAACACTGACTCATATAGTCAATTTAAATTTCAGTGCAACGGTCATTTTTCTCACGGAGAGGAGAGAATCAACTGTTATCACGGTTCTGCACATGGCAGCGAAGATTTTACAAAAGCCTTTGCCAAATCATGTAATTCTGCGTTTGCGAACATCGGACTTACTTTGGATCGGGACAAGTTTGGAAAAACGGTGGACGGGCTGCTGTTCAACCAGCCGTTGGAGGTGGATTTTGCTTACAACCAGAGCAGTTTGCATATGGATGCCGAGACCACGGACGCAGATGTGATGCAGGCGGCTATCGGTCAGGGAACCACACAGATGACGCCTTTACAGCTTAACATGATCACCTGTGCCATTGCGAATGACGGGATACTGATGAAGCCTTACCTGATTGACCGCGTGGAGAATCATGAAAAGGCGGTGATAAAGCAGTTTTCTCCGGATACCTACAAGCGGCTGATGAGCGAGGAAGAAGCGCAGATCATGACAGAACTGATGGAAGAGGTCGTAAAGAGCGGTACGGGAACGAAGCTCTCCGGTTTGTCCTACACGGCGGCAGGCAAGACCGGCTCTGCGGAATACAATCAGGTGAAGACGGATTCCCACGCCTGGTTTACGGGATTTGCACCCGCAGAAGATCCGGAGGTGTGCGTGACCATCATCATAGAGGGGGCGGGCAGCGGCGGCGATTATGCCGTGCCGATCGCAAAGCGTATTCTGGACGCCTGCTTTGAGGATTAAAAAATTGCAGTGATTGTAAGTTCCGGCTTTGAGGAAAGATCAATGTAAGAGCCGTCTGCTCTGGTCAGAAGCGGCCTTGCCAGATTGTCTTTGTTGATCGTAGTTACTTTTGCCTCCTCATCGTTATTTAGGCGTACCGTGAAACCGAGTTGGGTTGCAGCAATGTGGTAGAGTATGGGCTGCAAGATGCCCTTTTCGTATTTTTCATAGCCATCCCGTTCAAAGTTTGCAATCACCTGAAAGGGGTGAAGAGGCTGCCTGTAGGTGCGGGCGGATGTCATAGCTTCGTAGGCGTCTATGACAGCTATGTACTTGGCAAAGATGTCAATCTTATCGCCCTTAAGTTTGGATGGATAGCCTGAACCGTCGCAGCGCTCGTGGTGCATGAGGGTTGCTTTGATTACATGCTCGTCTATTGGCTGATCCTTTAACAGTTCGAATCCGAGCATTGTGTGCGTTTTCAGTTTTGTAAACTCTAAATCCGTCAGTTTATCCGATTTCCAGAGAAGCTCCTGGGGAAGTTTCAGTTTTCCGATGTCGTAAAAGAAAGCACACTGTACTAACAGTAAAAGATCGTCCTGAGAAAGTTCCCACCAAGTACCGAATACCCCGGAGATCAGCGCGGAGTTTAGGCAATGGGCGTGGGTCATGGCGTCTTCTCTGGGCAGCATATTGTAGAGAAAGTCGAGTAGGGATTCTCCGGTACCCGCGCAGGCGGAGAGCTTTGTATAGATATCCCTGAGTTGGCTGGTGCTTTTCCAGACTCCCGTATTCACAAAATTGTTCATGAGTTTTGTGTAGATGGGCATGCAGTTGTTATAGGTGAGCTGAAAGGTCTGAAAGGCTTTGCTTAACCGAACTTTTTCAAAGTGTGTGGTGGCAAAGTCGATTTCTTCCTTGATGGGAACGCAAATGATAGAGTGGAGGGCAAGCTTTTTGATCACTTTTCCGTTTACTTCCGTGTCCTTTGGGATGATCAGCTCATTCTGATAGTTGTAGATATCCTCGCCAATCACCATACCGTTTTCAAGTGCCATACGTGCCACGTCTTTCATAAAAAAATTACCTCCCCTCGCGCTCCTTCGGAATTGCGTAGAATACGGTCTCTGCCGAAGTGAGTGTATAATGTCTGATATAAAAGCGATAATCCTGCAGCCATTCGGAAAGCATGACAGGGATGCAGGCCATATCCTCCATACTGTGATAGATACAGATGGCAAGAATGGGGCGTTGTTCCATAATTATCTTTTTGGCGCCGAGTAACGACCTTGTCTCGCTTCCCTCCACATCCATTTTGATGAATGTGACCTTCTTGTCTGCAAGCACATGGTCCAGACTGTCAACTTCTATTTCGATATTCCCTTCTTCCGTAATGGCGCCGCCGGTTCCCGTTCCGGAAAAGCGAAGCGTATCCTTTTCGTTCCAGGTCCCCAGAGGATAGATATGGTATGGGATATCACGACATTGGTTCTCCAGGAAATTCTTAAGTGCATCAAAATTATCCCGATTCGGTTCAAAGGCGTAGATTGCGCCGATGCCGTCATGCGGGCAGGCCAGAAAATTGCGGATGGTATCCCCGTTATAGGCACCGCAATCAACAAAGTATTCCTGTTTCAAACGAATCAGGTCAGGAGAAAAATACTGCTCCTGTTCGTTTTGCGCGATCCTGCGCAGTTCTTTTTCGCCGCGCCCCCGCATTCTATTATCGAGGATGATCCGATAGGTCTCCTTGGATAGCGCATCGTCCAGCAGGGACAGTGTTTTTTGAAATTTTTCTTTATTATTTTCATAATAGTGTTTATCCGTAACCATCTGCTGCGTCGGAATGATCCGGCGAAGCGTTCTGCGATAACACTTCCTGATCCATGGATACAACTTGCTTTTTTGCAAATAAACGCCTAATTTGTTTGGAATAGCCATTTCCTTCCTCCGTCAAAATGACATAACAGCCGTGACGCGCGCGATAAAATAGCTGTCTGCTCAATTATACTAGAAGTTTTTGGGAAAGTCCAGTGGTTATCAGAATGGGCGCTATGCATTGCGCCTTGTTTTCTCAGCTCTTTTCCACTACAATACAGATAGTGGAGCCATAAACCCGGAATCGCATGCCTATAAAGTGTTACTTCGGAAAAATATAAATTTCCCGGCGCGAGTTTCCGCAAAAAAGCTCCGATATGGAGGAAAATATGAGTATGTGTGACACCTGTAGCAATTATCAGTATGACGAAGATTACGAGTATTATGTGTGTATGGTGGATCTGGACGAGGACGATATGCGGCATTTTTTGAACGGCGGAAGCTTTGACTGTGCATTTTACCAAAGGGACGACGAGTACAGCATCGTGCGAAAACAGATGTGATAGCAGGCGCGGGAAAATTTTCTGTTTTCTTTTGGCACGGTGTGTTATAATCATCCTATGAAATTTTATAAAAACCTCTATATCGGGGATACTGTAAAAAAGCCGGAACGGCTCATAAAGAAACTGAAATGCCATAAGTGCAAGCCGGGTTTTTTGGTGATTGCCTACATGAGAGATACCGAGCGCCTGGAGATCTGTTCAAGCCTTTTGCTTGCGCAGTGGTATTATAAAGAAAATCCGCCGTGCTGTATTGTGGGCCTGGCAAACGGCAGGGAGGAAGCTTTTGCGCTGGTTGAAAAAATCGCAGAGGATGCTCTGGCAGCCACAGGGGAGGCTGACCTTGTGCAATATCTGGCGCAGTCTGACCCGGAGGGATTTTCTGCAAAGCTGCGGTAATCCGTGATAGACTAAATTTGCTTTTTTGGAGAGAACATGCTACATATTCTGCTGCTTATCTTAAAGATCATAGGAATTGTGCTCCTTGTTATTCTGGGGGTGCTTCTTCTGGGAATCGTCTGTGCGCTCTTTGTGCCTGTCCGTTATCGCATCGAGGCGGTACGGCGGGAAGGAGAGGAAGAACCGCCGATGCGTGTTCGGGTCAAAGTCACATGGCTGCTGCATTTGATCAATATTCTGTTTCGTTTTGACGGCGAACTGTTTTTACGGGTAAGGATTCTGATATTTACGATATTGCGCATGCCGAAGAAGGAAAGACGGCATAAAAAGGCAGAGAAAGGCGAAGAAAAGAAGAGCAAACGCGATTATAAGAAAGAGGAGCCTGACATCGGAGAATCGCAGGAGAGCAGAGCGAAAGAACCTGAAATCACGCAGACCATACCGGAGGAAGAAAACGCGGGCCCAGCAGAATTCGAAAAACAGGAAGAGTCCAAAGAACAGGTAGAAGCTGAAGAATGGGAGGAAACCGGGGACGCGAAGGAAAAGACCGGCCTTACGGACAAGCTTCGCGCTATTTTGACAATTTTGCAAAGGCTGATTGAGAAGATTCGGGGCTTCTTTGAAAATATAGAGTACACAATCAACAGATTCTGTGATAAAATAAGGTCTGTATCGGAAACAATAGAGTATTATCGGGAGGTTGTGGAGGGAGAACCCTTCAAACGATCTTTCGCCCTTTGCAAGGATGAGCTTCTTGCAGTTGTAAAGAGCTTGAAACCTCGAAAGTTTGAGGCCACGCTCATTGTCGGCATGGAGGATCCGGCTTCCACGGGAGAGATTCTGGCAATCTGCGGTATGTTATATCCAATCATTGGCGGCCACGTGGATGTCCGGGGAGATTTTGAAAAAAAGCGCTTGGAGGGACAGGTGCTTATCGTCGGGAAACTTCGTATGTTTACATTCCTGCGGACGGCGTTCAGGATTTATTTCAACAAAGATATCAGAAAGCTGTACAAGCTATTGAAAAGGAGGCAGTAAATGGCTGAGAACAATTTTGGCGGAGTGATAGAATCCCTGATGAAGGGGATGAATGCGGTGATCGGTACCAAGACGGTGGTGGGAGACGCTACACAGGTGGGAGATACTATCATCCTGCCCCTGGTGGATGTGAGCTTTGGTGTTGGTGCGGGTGCAAGCGCGTCTGACAAGAAAAACGGCGGAGGCGGCGGATTTTCCGCAAAGATGAGCCCCAGCGCGGTGTTGGTAATCAAAAACGGTTCCACCAAGCTTGTGAATGTCAAGAATCAGGATATGGTGACGAAAGTGCTTGACATGATCCCGGATGTCGTGGAGAAGTTTACGACGCCCAAGGAAGAGATGATGGAGGACGATAAAGCAGTGGATATCGCCTTCCCGGAGGAAGAAAAATAGGAGGAAAAGCACCTTTTAGAGGGTGCGGCATATCGTATCATAAGAGCATAAGCAGGGGTGGCCTATGAAGAAAATGATCGGGTTTGTCGCGCTGTGCGTTGCCGCAGGTATGATCATCATGCTGTTTCTGATGAATCGCTTTCTGGGGATCGTGCTGATTGCGCTGCTTGTGCTGGTAGGATACGGCTTTTTTTGTTGTGATTGAATACCAAAAAACAGCATTCTCCGCATGAACGCATGGCGGGATTGGATGGAGATATCTGCGAAGCGGCTGGGAAACAGAGCGGACAGGCTTAGGATGATGGAACGGAGTTGGAAATGAATATTACGATGCATGAAAAGATAGTGAAGGACTGCGAAGAAAACAGTAACAAGAAAGACGAAAATCTGAATGTCGAGGAAATGCTTGCGGATGAGGAAGCTTCGCAGGATTCACTGCAGGAGTTGAAGGCATGGCTGTTTCGGGAGAATATCCGTCTGGCGACGGCGGCAGCGGAGCTTGAGGAAAAGCAGGCGAAGTTTGATGAAGAAAAGCAGCGGTTTCAGGAGGAAATGAAGGACTTAAACCGGAAGATGACCAACGAGCAGAATCGGATCAAAAAAGATCATCAGCTTGTGGCAGAGAAGCTGGAAATCATCAAGGACGGCTTCCGGAAGCTGGACATGGACCGCAGACGACTTGACAAGGAGTGGGCAAGGCTTACCGCCGAGAAGGAATTTATGGAGGAACACGGCCTCTACGACGGCCTTCCTGAGGTGAGTGTGTTCTTTCGCGGCGTAAAAAATCCTCTTACCCTGAAAAAACGATATAAGGATCTGACGAAGATTTTCCACCCGGACAACCTTGCCGGAGACACAGAGATCATTCAGAAGATTAACCGGGAGTACGAGAGTTTGAAGCGGGAGTTTGAGAAGTTTAAGCAGGCGTAGGAGAAGAGTGCCTGCTTTTTCTTTCTGTGGGTAAGACAGAAAACTCACATCGGTTTTAAAAGGGAGAAAATTTTGGCTGAGTTGTGGGATGCTTATGACAAAACATGGCGCAAAATGAAAGGGCTGACGCTTGTGAGGGACGAAGCCATTTCGGACGGGGTATATCATCTGGTCTGCGATGTCGCCGTAAAGCACAGGGACGGCAGTTATCTGCTGATGCAGAGGGATCACAGGAAGCCGTATGGCGGCATGTGGGAACTGTCTGCAGGCGGTTCGGCGCTTAAGGGGGAAACGGCCTTCGACTGCGCGGTCAGGGAATTGAGAGAAGAGACGGGATTGTCTGCCGTAACTTTGGAAGAGATTGGACGGGTCGTAAGCGACGCGACACATTGTCTCTATGGGGAATATCTTTGTGTTACAGACTGCAATAAGGATGCGATTGTTCTTCAGGAGGGAGAGACTGTCGATTACAGATGGGTGGAAAGAAGTGTTCTGCTGCAAATGAACAGAGAAGAATTGGTGTCTGAAAGGATGATGAAATTGATCAGAGAACTGAAGTTGTAGAAGTCATGATACGGGGACTTTTTTGAAAAGAGCAAAAGAAAAAGAGCCGGAAATCTGCCGACTCTTTCTTATAGCTTTACGTTTTACCAAACAAAATTATGCGCGCTCAACAGCACCGGAGCGTAAGCAGCGTGTGCATACATGAAGTCTCTTGTTGCCGCCATTCACCTTACATTTCACATTCTGAATGTTAGAATTCCAGATCCTGTTCGATCTTCTATGAGAATGGCTGACGTTGTTACCAAAATGAGCGCCCTTACCACAAATATCACATTTAGCCATTGTTACACCTCCTTTTTTCTTTACACAACAGTAGTATGATAGCAGAAAGTGGAAGGAATTGCAAGTATAATTTATACTTTTTTTTCGGTTTCTTTTTTAGCGATATCGGGGTATAATATAAATATCGCATTAAAATTTTATGCGGTATTTGCGGGCGGATCTCCAGGAAGTCGGACAAGAAACGTGCGGCACGGGTTCGCAGATTTCAAAGTACTCTACATATACTAACACAGGAGGTAGTCTATGAAAGTCTCTTCAATGGATACCCATATGGGGAATATTTCGATCGACCAGGACGTGATCGCGCAGTATGCCGGCACCGTGGCGATGGAATGCTTCGGCGTGGTTGGCATGGCGAGCATGAGTGTAAAGGACGGACTGGTCAAGCTTTTAAAAAAGGACAGTATGACCCGGGGGATACGTGTGTTTTTGAATAACAATAAGCTCACCATCAACTTCCATATCATCGTTTCCTACGGCGTGAGCATTCTGGCGGTGTCTGACAACCTGATTGACAGCGTGAAGTACAAGGTGGAGGAATTCGCCGGGATCGCGGTGGAAAAGATTAACATCTTCGTGGAAGGTGTTCGGGTAATAGACTAAAGGGAGGATGAAACGGTGAGTTCAAATACGATAGATGCCAAATTGATGGCTAAAATGTTCTTAGCCGGTGCAAAAAATCTGGAAAATAAAAAGGAATGGATCAATGAGTTAAACGTGTTCCCCGTGCCGGACGGCGATACTGGTACGAACATGACCATGACGATCATGGCTGCGGCCAGAGAGGTGTCCGCCCTCTACGATATGGGCGACATCGACATGATATCCTTGTGTAAGGCAATCTCCTCCGGTTCTTTAAGAGGGGCGAGAGGAAATTCGGGCGTTATCCTTTCTCAGCTTTTTCGCGGCTTTACCAAGGGGGTGAAAGAATGTCAGGAGATTACGGTGCCCGTTCTTGCAGCAGCCTTTGAAAAGGCGGTGGAAACGGCTTATAAGGCAGTGATGAAGCCAAAGGAGGGCACGATCCTTACAGTGGCCAAGGGCGGCGCGGTAAAGGCGAGAGAGCTTGCGGATGCCGGCGTCACTGATTTGTCCGCGTTCTTAGAGCAGGTGATCGCTCATGCGGACGAAGTCCTGCAGCAGACGCCGGAGATGCTTCCCGTCTTAAAGCAGGCGGGCGTTGTTGACTCTGGCGGTCAAGGCCTGATGCAGGTATTGAAAGGCGCTTACGATGCCTATCTTGGTAAAGAAATCGATTTGACGGTTGAGAAAAGCGCAGGCCCGGCTGCCGGGAGCGTGACCGGTGCGAAGAGTTTTGAGGCGCAGGCCGGCGCGGAGATTAAATTCGGTTACTGCACGGAGTTCATCATTATGCTGAACAAAGTGTTCAATATTAAAATGGAGATGGATTTCAAGGCTTATTTGGAGTCGATCGGGGATTCCATCGTGGTGGTGG
Organism: Lachnospiraceae bacterium UBA7054; assembly: GCA_002492725.1. GTDB lineage: Bacteria > Bacillota > Clostridia > Lachnospirales > Lachnospiraceae > UBA3282. Next base: position 11,452 of record DLAF01000051.1, on the reverse strand, counting down.
CGGACGAGGACGTGGTAAAAGTGCACGTACATACCAACGACCCGGGTCTGGCTATCCAGAAGGCGTTGAAGTATGGTGCACTTTCCAACATGAAGATTGACAATATGCGGCTGGAACATCAGGAAAAGCTCTTTAAGATGTCAAAACAGGAGGAAATACCTGAGGAGGAAGATCTTCCGGGGCCGAAGAAAGACGTAGGTTTTATTGCCGTCTCTGTGGGAGACGGGATTGGCGAGATCTTTAAGGGGCTTGGCGTAGACCACATCATTGAGGGTGGTCAGACCATGAATCCCAGCACGGAGGATATGTTGAACGCTATCGACAGGGTGAACGCGGACAATATCTTTATTTTCCCGAACAATAAAAACATCATTTTAGCAGCGAATCAGGCGCAGTCTCTGGTGAAAGACAAAAAGATCGTGGTGATTCCCACAAAGACGGTGCCGCAGGGCATTACGGCGGTCATCAACTATGTACCGGATCTGTCCGTGGAGGAGAATACGGAGACGATGCTTGCGGAGATCGGTGCCGTGGCAACCGGGCAGGTCACCTATGCGGTGCGGGATACGCACATTGACGGCAGGGAGATACGGCAGGGAGACTTTATGGGACTCGGAGATCATGGGATCTTGTCTGTCGGGACTTCCATTTCCGGTGTGACGCTCGAGTTGGTGGACGCCATGATGACGCCTGATAAGGAGCTGATCAGCGTTTTCTACGGTGAGGAAATCGACAAGGACGATGCGGAAAAATTAAGCGAAAGGCTTGTCGAGAAGTATCCTGACTGTGATATTGAATTACAGTACGGCGGGCAGCCAATCTACTACTATATCATTTCAGCAGAGTAGATGAAACGGGAAGATTGAAATTTTCAATCGGTGAAAAATATGGATATCAGATCTTTGAAGGGCGTCGGTGATAAAACCGCCGCCCTCTTTGAAAAACTGCATATTTTTACGGCGGAGGATCTGGTTCGCTATTATCCGAGAGATTACGAACAGTTTTCGGAGCCGGTAGCACTTTGTAAGGCGCAGCCGGAAGAGCTTGTAACGGTGGAGGGGGTTCTTGCGGGCAATGTGGCAACCAGACATGTTCGGGGGCTTTCCATCACCGGCTTTCAGGTTTCCTGCGAAGGCGGCGTGCTGCATTTGACATACTTCAACATGCCTTACCTGAAAAACAGCTTAAAGCGCGGCGTTCCCTATTTTTTCAGGGGACGGCTGCACAGAGGGAAAGAGCGTTTTTCCATGGAACAGGCCAAGATTTATAAACCGGAGGAGTATGCAAAGCTGGTGGACTGTATGCAGCCGCGTTACGCCATCACGAAAGGGCTTACCAACAACGCCGTTACCAAGGCGGTCAGACAGGCCATCGGGCTGGTGACCTTTGACGAGGAGACGCTGCCGGAAAAGATTCGTATCGCGGAGGGATTTGTCAGCCTTTCGGAGGCAGTCTCGCAGATGCACTTTCCCGTGGACAGACAGACGCTGGTGGAGGCCAGAAAGCGGCTGGTGTTTGATGAATTCTTTCAGTTCATTCTGGCGGTGCGTAAATTAAAAGAGGCGGGAGAACGGGAGAAAAACACCTATCCCATGATTGAGGTCGCACAGACAAAGCGGCTGATCGAAGCCCTGCCGTACCGTCTCACGGGAGCACAGGAGCGGGTGTGGAGCGAGATCCGGGCGGATCTTTGCGGGGAGAGCGTGATGAACCGTCTGATCCAGGGGGATGTCGGCTCGGGAAAAACCATTCTTGCATTTCTTGCGCTTATTATGTGTGTGGCTAACGGGTATCAGGGAGCGATGATGGCGCCTACGGAAGTGCTTGCCAGACAGCATTACGAGAGTCTGCTTGCCTTGAAAAAGAAATATGGTCTGGAGATTGCTCCGGTATTGCTGACCGGTTCGGTCACTGCAAAAGACAGAAAGGAAATCTACGCAAAGATTGAGAGCGGCGAGGCTGATATCATTCTGGGGACGCACGCACTGATCCAGGAGAAGGTCGTATACAAAAATCTGGCCCTTGTCATCACAGACGAGCAGCACCGCTTTGGGGTCAGACAGCGGGAAAAGTTAGCGGAGAAAGGTGGCGCTGTCCATGTATTGGTGATGAGCGCAACGCCTATTCCCAGGACGTTAGCGATCATCCTTTACGGCGATCTGCATATTTCCGTGCTGGATGAGCTCCCTGCGGACAGGCTTCCCATTAAAAATTGTGTTGTGAATACGAATTACCGAAACACTGCCTATAAATTTATCGAAAAGGAAGTGGCGGCGGGAAGTCAGGTCTATGTAATCTGTCCCATGGTGGAGGAAGGGGAGTCCCAGGAGCTTGAGGGTGTGGGGACTTATGCGAAAAAGCTTCAGGGTGCGCTTCCTTCATCCGTGCGGGTGGCCGCTCTGCACGGCAGGATGAGGCCCGCAGAGAAAACCCGCATTATGGAGGCTTTCGAAGCACACAATATCGACGTGTTGGTTTCCACCACCGTGATCGAGGTGGGCATCAATGTGCCAAACGCTACGGTAATGCTCATTGAGAATGCGGAGCGCTTCGGGCTTGCGCAGCTTCATCAGTTAAGAGGCCGGGTGGGACGCGGCGATAAGCAATCTTATTGTATTTTTATCAGCTCCTCCGACAAAACGGAGACCATGGAGCGCCTGAAAATCCTAAACGAGTCGAATGACGGCTTTGTGATCGCCGGAAAAGATCTGGCGCTGCGGGGACCGGGTGATCTTTTCGGGATCAGACAGAGCGGAGCACTGCAATTTGTTTTGGGTGATATTTATCAGGATGCGGCGATTTTGCAGCGTGCGAGTGACTGGGCGGATCGGATTCTTTCGGAGGATCCGGAGCTTTTGCAAAAGGAACATGAGGGGCTTAACAGATGCCTGACGAAGAAGCTCGCCGCAGACGGAAATGAGGTTGACTTTAGGAGTATCTAACGGTACACTCGTAAGAGAGACTATAATCAACATGGGAGAGGCGGAACATATGTCAAAAAAAATTGCAGTCATCACCGACAGTAACAGCGGTATTACACAGGCACAGGCAAAGGAATACGGCCTCTATGTGCTGCCGATGCCCTTTATGATAGGTGAGGAGACCTATTATGAGGATATCACGTTGACCCAGGAGGAGTTTTATAAACGCCTTGCTGAGAACGCGGATGTGATCACCAGCCAGCCAAGTCCCGAGTCCGTGCTGAAGCTTTGGGACGAAGTGCTTTTGACCCATGACGAGATCGTACACATTCCCATGTCCAGCGGTTTAAGCGGTTCCTGTCAGAGTGCGCTCATGCTTGCCGAAGATTACGACGGAAAGGTGCAGGTGGTCAACAACCAGCGTATTTCCGTAACGCAGAGACAGTCGGCGCTTGACGCCCTGATGCTTGTGGAGAAAGGCATGGACGCGGCGCAGATCAAGAAGATTTTGGAGGAGGATAAGTTTAATTCCAGCATCTACATCATGCTGGATACACTCTATTATCTGAAAAAGGGCGGCAGGATTACGCCTGCGGCGGCTGCGCTGGGGACAATTTTAAGATTAAAGCCCGTTTTGCAGATCCAGGGAGAAAAACTGGACGCTTTCGCGAAGGCGAGAACAGTTTCTCAGGGAAAGAGCATGATGATAAATGCGATCAGAAATGATATGGAGAAGCGTTTTGACGGCGCAAAACCTGACAATATTCATCTGCAGATTGCTTATACCTATGACAGGGAGGCGGCGGAGCAGCTAAAGCGGGAGGTGGAGGAGGCTTTCCCGGGATTTGAGGTGCATATGGATCCACTGTCATTGAGCATCGCCTGTCATATTGGGCCCGGGTCGCTGGCAGTCGCCTGTAGTAAATGCCTGCGGCATTAACTACGCGAGTTCCACTGCGTGAAACTCGGGTGCAGTAAATGCCTTCTTTAAGGAGTAATCGGGAGAAACGGTTTTTATGAAAAAAGTATCGGGGACACAGTATTTTTTGTTAGCGTTATCTGCATTTGCAGGGATTGGTTTGGAAGTGGTGCTGGCTTTTGGGATCGAACCCGTTATATATGGCGCTCCCATAAAGGAATGGACGGATTTGCAGGCAATCAGTCACTGGGTGATCACCTGTATTTTATGGGGCGCTGTAAGCTGGGGCATTATTCGGTTTGCAAAGAAAAAATTAGATTTTGACATATTTCAAAAAGGGAATAAAGTGGCTGTTTGGCAATGGCTACTCATTATTTTATTTATCATTGGGAGTTTATGCCTTTCCTATTATGATTGGGGCGGCAGCAAGGTGTTACAGGAATTTTATGCAAACGGTCCCGTGAAATTCATTTTTCAATATCTTTATTATATTTTTGAAACGATCTTGGTAACGCTGATTCTGATATTCGGACAAAACGCGTTTGAAAAGTGGTTTCAGAAACGAAATATTCCTTATGGCGGCATCATCGTCGCAATCACGTGGGGGATCGGGCATTTTTTTACCAAAGATATTGCAACAGGTATCGTAACGATGATATCCGGTCTGGCTTTTGGAAGTGTGTATCTTTTAACGAACAGAGATATCAGGAAAACGTATCCGATTTTATGGATCATGTTTGTTTTCTAAATTCCTATTTGGTGAAAGGATAAGCGGGATGAAAGCAATCGTTACTGATTTGGATCGAACCTTGCTTCGCACGGATAAAACCGTATCAGAGTATACATATTCTGTCCTGAAAAAGTGCCATGACAGGGGAATGCTCCTCATGGCAGCAACAGCCCGTCCGGAACGGGCTGTTTTAGACTATCGCGCTCAAATTGGCTTTGAGGCGATGACCACATTAAATGGAGCCAGGATCGTTTTACCGCAAAGTATCATCGAAAATGGTATTTCATCATCCAGTGCGGAAACCATTTTGGAAAAGGTAATTAAGATACCGGATCTGGTTTTGTCAATGGAGACAGGCGATGGTATTTTTTCAAATGTGCCGATACCGGAATGGAATGCGGCGGTTTTTTTTGACTTTCCTGCGTTGCCAACGAACAGTGTGATATATAAACTCCTGCTTAGCAGCAATGAAAAAGATATCTGTCCGGAAGTAGAAAGGGCTTTGACCTCAGATACTTACATGACGGTGGCGGAAGGTAAGTTAATCCAGATCATGGATCGGGAAGCAACGAAATGGAACGGGATTAACAGCATGTTGGAGGCGGTAGGCATTGATGCAAAGGAAGCGGTCTATTTCGGAGACGATAACGATGATATAGAGGCAATCAAGAATTGCGGCATGGGCGTTGCGGTTGCCAATGCGATTGATGAGGCGCTTGCCGCAGCGGATTTTGTCACCGAAAGTAATGATATGGACGGCGTTGCGAGGTATCTTGAGAAATATTTGTTATAATGATATAGAGGTACGATGAAATGAATCATATGAGGAAAGAGGATAGAGATATGAAAAAGATTGATCTGCACAAATTATTTACTTTTATAGACGAAAGCCCCACCTGCTTCCATGCGGTGGCAAATTTGGAAAAAATGTTGGATAAGCAGGGATTTGTCAGGCTTCATGAAAAAGATACCTGGAAGCTGGAAAAAGGCAGAAAGTATTATGTAAACCGAAACGGTTCTTCCCTCATGGCCTTTACCTTGCCGTCTACAAAATCTTTGGGATTTCGTATGGTGGCGGCGCACAGCGATTCTCCGTGTTTTAAGCTCAAGGAATCGCCGGAGATTGCGGCAGATCCTTATTATCTAAAGCTGAATGTGGAAAAGTACGGCGGGATGATCCTTTCCACATGGTTGGACAGGCCGCTTTCCGTGGCGGGCAGGATTGTTGTCAAAGACGGAGATGGGCTGCGCAGCTGTTTGGTCAATCTTGAACGGGACACGGCGATCATTCCCAATTTGGCAATCCATATGAACCGTGATATGAATAAAGGAGTGGAATACAATCCTCAGACAGATATGCAGCCGATCGTCGGCGCGGTGTCCGGCAAGGGCAGTCTGATGAAACAGATTGCCAAAGCAACTGGTGTGAAGGAAAAGGATATTCTGGGCAGCGATCTGTTTTTATATAACAGAGATAAGTGTCGTCTGGTCGGCGTAGATGACGCTTTTATTGCGGGACCGAGACTTGACGATCTCGAATGTGCGTATGCGGGGATGGCGGCGCTGGCAGATTGCGCCCCTGAAAATTATGTAAACTTGTGCGTGGTATTTGACAATGAGGAAGTGGGCAGCGGTACGAAACAGGGAGCGGCGTCTACTTTTTTGAAAGATGTACTGGAAAGAATATGTTGTGGGCTTACAATCAGCAGAGAAGAATATTTGTGCATGATCGCAGACAGCTTCCTTATTTCCGCAGATAATGCGCATGCGCTCCACCCGAATCATCCGGGGAAGGCAGATGAGACAAACAGACCCATGCTGAATGGGGGAATCGTGATCAAGTATCACGGAAGTCAGAAATATGCCACTGACGCTTATTCTGCGGCCGTAATGAAGGATCTCTGCAATCGTGCAGATGTGCCTTATCAGACCTATGCGAACCGTTCCGATATTCCTGGCGGGTCTACGCTCGGTAATATCGCGATGTCGCAGGTGTCGGTCAGCACGGTCGATATCGGCCTGCCGCAGCTTGCCATGCACTCGGCGTTGGAGACGGCGGGTGCGAAAGACCCGGAGTATCTGATTAAGGCGCTCAGGACCTTTTTTCAGTGATCCGTTCCTGAGCGAAATTGTTTTTGGAGATAGAGCGACTGAGGCTTTTATGCCATTTCGCTATTCCTTGCCTTCGATGATCGCGCTGTGCAGACCCGTAAAGACTTCCTCGATATGACGACAGTTTTGCAGACTTACGGTATTCACATGAAGCGACAGAGGGATTTCCTGATCTTCATAGGAGAAGGTCTGCTGATTCATACGGCGGATTTTTTCGGCAAGCTGTTCTGCATAAGCCGCGTCGCTGCTGGCTGTCAACATACAAAACTCGTCGCCGCCGATACGGAATACGATATCGTCTTCTCCGGCAGACGCCGTCATGCGCCGCATCTGCTCCAAAATGGCCAGATCACCCGCTTTATGGGAAATCTCATTGATTGGGATCAGATGCTTGATGTCGCTGAGTACAAAATAGCAGTCCCTTCTTTCCTGAAATAAGTCATATAATTCGCTGATATCTACGGATGTTCTCGGTATCATATTTTCTCCTTCCTCCCGCGGTGCGTTTCTCCGGGGAAACAGTTCTGTGAATTTCGTTTGACGAAATTCGGATGGTTTACAGTTCCATACTTGTTCAAATGCGCGCGCGAAGGATTCGTGAGTGCTGTAACCGTACTCGATGGCAATGTCCAGAATGGGCGTTTGGGGATTTTGCGATATTTTTTTTGCCGCCAGCATCATTCTTCTGCGGACAATGTAATCATGTACGGAAATATGCTGCGCTTTGCGAAACAGCTTTTCGAGGGTGGATTTGGAACAAAAACAGCTGCCGGCAATGTCTTCTGTCTTGATCTCGTCACTTAAATGCTGCTCGATATAGGCAAGAGCGGCCATGAGAAGTTCGATATTGTGCATGATCCACCTCCAAGTCTTCCGCGATTTCATAGTATCAGCATCTGCGCACTGTTGAATCTATGCTTATTGTAACATGACCCTGCACGGGAGATTTGATATTTTGGGTAAAATTGTTGTGAGGCAGGAGCGTTTATTGATAGGTATATGATTTGACGTTTACTTTATTCAGTTTACGTAGTATCATGAAACATATCAAAAGCGGAAAATGGAGGGGTAAGTACAGGCGAATAAAATGGTTTGTGCGCTCGCTATTCGTATTGGTGTATATTTGTTGACGAGATATGATTAAAGAGAGGATGCTTGCATATGGAATTCAAAGATATTGTTGCAACAAAACCCGGCTATTTCGATCAATTAGAAGTTTATTACCAAGATAAAATTTATCCTTGTAAAAAAACAAATGACGAAGTGTTAGACCAAATAGATCGGGTATTTGGATTAACGCTTTTGGATGAAAGTGATTTAAAAGTAAGAAAGCTGGACACTTATCATGATGTAAAGCAAGCGATTGCTGCGTGCAATCATTTATATATTTATGAATTGAACTTAAGCAGTGCCTCGAAAAAATATTATAAATATCATGAAGAACGTTTTTCCAAAGAATATCCTATTTTAATTTTTTATAGCAGAGAAGAAGATTATCTTGATTCAAATTGTCCCTTAATACAGTTTGAAATAAAAATTATGCAGGGAATTGATAAAAGTGATATTGTTTCGCGTTCTTCCGGATTTAAGAATTATTTGAATAGCATGTATCTTTTAGATGATATGAGATGCAAAATAGAATTGAAAGTTATTGTTTTTGATCTGGGTGGAACCTTGATGCGTTATGTGGGGCTGCCTTTTTCGTGGGCGGATTTTTATCACGAAGGGTTTGAAGAAATCATTCGGAAATATCAGTGTCATGTCTCGCAGAGAACCGTTGAAAATTCGGTGCAAATGTTAAAAGACATAAATCCGAGACTCCATTACCGGGAGATTGCGTATTCCGCCGAATCTGTCTTTATAAAAGCCTTGGAACCATGGCATTTGGATGTCCCGGTCCAAAGCTGTATCGAGACTTTCTGGAGCGGGCTTAAGTTAGAGGCGGAAATTTACCCGGAGACCATTCCGGTGTTGCAAAAACTCAGAGAAAAGGGGTGGGCAATCGCTGCATTGACGGATCTGCCGAGCGCAATGCCGGATGAACTGTTCAGACGGAATATTTCAGGATTGCTGGAATATTTTGACTATTATGTCTCCTCAGCTGTTTCGGGATATCGAAAACCGAATGGAAGGGGGCTGCAAATGATCTCTGAAAGATTTGCCACACCGATCCAAGAATTGATTTTCGTCGGAGATGAAGAAAAAGACAGGGAGACGGCGATTCGTGCCGGTTGTCAGTTTATTTTGATTGATCGTAATGATAAGCAGGAAGATAGCGTTACTGATTTATCTGAACTGTTGACGCTATTGGATGAAAATGTTTTATGTGAGGAAAGGAAAAGATGGACAGAATCATAAAACCGATGGAAGTAAAATATCTGCGTCCGTCGCTTAAATTGGTGGAAACTGTTTTTGCGGAATGGGACAGCCCGGAGGAAGGCAGGATGGTAAGGGCTTTGGTGGAGGAAATCCGCGCGAAGAAATACTACCTCCCGGCGCTTGACCTGGTGATGGTGGACGAAAACGACGAAGTGATCGGCTGCGCGATGTTTTCGCGCTTTCACATTGAAGGCAGATATGAGGATGAGCTGTTACTCCTTACGCCGGTTGCCGTCAAGACGGCATTGCAGAGACAGCATATCTCAAAAGCTCTCTTGGAATATGGCTTTGCGAAAGCAAAAGAGATGGGCTTTCGGGTGATTCTGGTCGAGGGGGATCCGAAAAATTACAATCCGCGTGGATTTCAGTCAAGCTATCTGTTCGGGATCGAGGCTGGGCCCAAGATCAGCCTGCCGCATCCGGACTGCCTGATGGTAAAGGAACTGGAGGAGGGTGCGCTGACACATATGAGCGGTCAGGTGGATTATTCCTTTTATGAGGCGCTTTGTGGGGGATGAATCAATGAAAAAGGACATTTTTTTACAAGTTGAAAAGAATATCGACGCCCTTGTTGACAACTGTGTGGATTGGACCGAGGGCGCGGCCGCAAAGGATCTTCAGGACGCGCGGGAGGGCAGGCTGCGGCTAAAGTTCTTTGAAAAGAATATTCCGCAGGAATGGCTGGGGGATATCAGAGGTAAAAAAGTCCTCTGTCTGGCCGGCGCGGGCGGTCTGCAGGCACCCTTGCTTGCATGTGCCGGCGCGGAAGTGACAGTTGTCGATCTTTCAGGCAAAATGCTGGAGAAGGACCGCGAGGTGGCGGCACTTGAAAACTTACAGATCGAACTGGTCAAGGGAAATATGTGCGACCTGTCCATGTTTACAGATGGCTGTTTTGACTGTATCATAAATCCGCCGTCCTTCATGTATGTTCCGGAGCCTGCGGTCGTTTTTGGGGAATGCTTCCGGGTCTTAAAGCAGGGAGGAAGCTTTATCATGATGGCGCCAAGTCCTGTCAATTATATGTGCGATTATATTGAGGACGAAAACGGCGGGTATTACAAAGCCGTACATGAAATACCCTTTTGTTCCAAGGAGCATGATGATTCTGACTGGATTGAGTACGGACATTCCATGGAGACGTATTTAGGCGGAATGCTTGCAGCCGGTTTTGTCATAGACGGGTATATGGAATGCCAGCTGGAGGATATTACGGAACTGTACTTTATGGTTAAGGGAGAGAAAACAACAAAATGAAAGATCTGCACATCCACACGGAATGCTCCTGTGATTCGGAAGCGAAGATGGAAGATTATATATCAGAGGCAAAGAGGAAAGGAATCGAAACGATCTGTTTTACGGATCATGTGGACTGGAATTCGAACGATTACGGATATCACTATTATGAACCTGATACATTTTGGGAGCGGTTCCGGGCTGTCAAAAACGAGTCGGACGGCGGCATCGAAGTGCTGGCAGGATTTGAGTTTGGGGAACCGCATCTGTATCAGGAACAGTTGACGGAATTGGCAAAATACCCCTATGACCTGATCATCGGAAGCATTCACTGGATTGGCGACATGTTCCCGTGTCAACAAGTGAGAGAGCAGTATTCCGCTAAGGAATTTTTTACTTTATACTGGCAGGAAGTATTAAAGACTGTGCAGGCAGGGGGATTTGACGTATTGGGACATATCGACTTTCCCAAACGGTATTATGGAGAAATCTATTATACGGAAGCCGTAATGAAAGAAATATTTTCAACGCTTGTCGAAAAAGATATGATTCTTGAAATCAATACATCTTCTCTGCGAAAGGGGCATACACAGACTATGCCGGGGAAAGAGTTACTCGAAATCTATCAGGCTAACGGTGGAAAATATGTGACCATCGGCTCCGATGCACATGTGGTAGAGGACATCGGTGCCGATTATAAGGCGGCGAAAAGTATGATAGAAGACATCGGTTTGCAGGAAGTGGTCTGCAGGCAGAGAAAACGGCAGATCATTTCCTGAAAGTGCAATGCATGCCGCGATTACATAGTGACTTCTGGTTAAAAGCCGGCTTTGCGTCTGCTTATAATTTAAGGCAACGTTAAATGGCTTGCAAAAATAGTTGCTATTTTTCGGATATTTCAGTATACTATATATTGTTTCGCTATGCAAAATTCAGAGCGCGAACACTAAGACGGTGGGCGGAGTTTCCGCTCTATTTTATATTAAAGCGGATAAAGCGGAGAACATACATTGCAGGAGAATCAAGTGATAAAAACGGAAGGGCAGGATAAAGATATCGGGCGTTGCCGCGAAGCGGTGGCAGCTTTTATTCGTGCGCATGGCCAGGCTCCAAAGGCCTGCGTAGTCACGTTTGGCTGTCAGATGAATACCGAAC
>DLAF01000026.1:5444-21122 GCA_002492725.1 Lachnospiraceae bacterium UBA7054 | reverse complement strand
AAAAAATGGGGAAACTCAAATTTCATATCCAGCCATGTATCAGACCTGCACCACCTCGGCCAAAAGCATATCCTCCTCCAAAAAGGACTCGATATGGCATGGAAGGATGCGGTTCTCCCCTGCCTGCCCTCTGCAGGCAGCCTTAACATAATGCGGAGTATGTCCGATCCACCAGATTCCGTCCTCCCTCTCGATGCGCTCTTCAAAAAGAACCGATACCGTTTGCCCTACAAAGGTTTCCCGAAATGCCCTCGACATTTCCCGCTCCAGCTTCATCAACCGCTCACTTCTCGCCGCCTTCTGCGCCTCGGTAAGCTGTCCCGGCATATCCGCCGCAGGCGTTCCCTGCCTTCTGGAATACTTAAAAATGTGCATTTCATAAAAACCGACCTGCGAAACAAAATCTGCCGTCTCCAGAAATTCCGCTTCCGTCTCCCCCGGGAATCCCACGATGACGTCTGTGGTGATGGCCGGGTTTTCATAGTATTTTCTCAGCCGCATGACCGCTTCCAGGTAAGCCGCCGTATCATATTTTCGATTCATTCTGCGTAAAACGGCGTCACTGCCGCTTTGCAGGGAGAGATGGAAATGCGGGCAGACTTTCGGCAATGCGAACAATCCTTTTGCAAAATCCTCCGTCACAATGCCCGGCTCAAGCGATCCCAGGCGGATCCGTTCCACCCCCGCAAGCGCTGACAGCTCCCCCAAAAGCGGCAACAACTCCGATCCGCTGCGCTCCATCGGAGATCCGCTTTGCGGAGCTATACCGTAGGAGCTCAAATGGATCCCCGTCAGCACAAGCTCCTGATAACCGGCCTCTGCCAGTCGGGCTGCCTCCGCAAGCACATCTTCTTTCCTGCGGCTCCTGATCCGCCCCCTCGCGTAGGGAATGATACAATAGGTACAAAACTGATTGCAGCCGTCCTGAATCTTAAGAAAAGCGCGGGTATGACCCGATGTTTCCCGCAGAGAAAGTTCCTCGTACTCTACCGCCCGCCCGATATCGATTTTATGAATCTCCGCAGAGACATTTCCAAAAGAAGTTTCTCTTCTATCCAGATAATCCTCAAGAATCTCCACAATCTCCCCTTTTTTGTTATTACCGATGGCCAGATCCACCGTACCGTCCGCTTCCAGGCTCTCCTCCCCGGTTTGGACGTAACAGCCCACTGCCACTACTACGGCGTCGGGATTTAATTTCCTGGCGCGGTGAAGCATCTGCCTGCTTTTCCTGTCAGCAATGTTCGTAACCGTACAGGTGTTCACAATATAGATGTCTGCCACCTCATCAAAAGGTACAATTTTGTATCCCTTTTCTTGTAACATTTGTTGCATAAAATCTAATTCATAAGCATTTACTTTGCAGCCAAGATTATGTAATGCTACACTTTTCATAGTAATCTCCGCATTTTTTGTAGTGTTTTATCATTGACTTTTAGTCTTCCAACATTTAGTATAGGTTTCAGAAGGTATAAAAATCAAAGGAGGTAATTCCGCAATGAAAACAGTACAGATTTCTTTAAATTCAATCGATAAGGTTAAATCTTTCGTGAATGATATCACAAAGTTTGATTACGACTTCGATCTTGTGTCCGGCAGATACGTGATCGACGCAAAATCCATCATGGGTATCTTCAGCTTAGATTTATCCAAGCCGATCGACTTAAACATCCACGCTGAGGACGGCACGGATGAGGTTATGGCAGCGCTGAAGCCTTACATCATGTAAGATGTACGGGCAAGCACCCACAACATAGAAGAAATCCAAACAGCTCCGGGGTTCCCGGGGCTGTTTTTTATTCCCCAAAGTATGCAGGCATCCTCAATACCTGTCGCGGAATGACGAAAGCACGGCGACGGAGAATTTGTCTTTCGTCATTCCCCACAGCCCCATCATCACGCCTGCACCACGATCACTTCTTTCGTCGAGAGCGCCTTCTCCACCAACTCATCGATTCCCTCCTGCAGATTCTGTTCATGCCGTTTGATGATATTCAGATTCGGCTTGGTAACGGGATGCTTGGCCACAAAAATGGTACAGCAGTCCTCGTAAGGCAGGATAGATATCTCATAACTGTCAATTTTTTCCGCGATATCCACAATTTCCATCTTATCAAAGCCAATCAGCGGTCTGTAGACAGGCATGGTGCACACCTCGTTGGTGGCCGCCAGACTCGCCATGGTCTGGGAAGCCACCTGTCCGATGCTCTCGCCCGTAATCAACCCCAGACAATCCGTCTCCTTTGCAATCTGTTCCGCAATGCGCATCATGTAGCGGCGCATAATGATCGTTAGCTCGTCGTGTGGGCACTTGTCATAGATGTAAAGCTGAATATCCGTGAAATTTACCACGTGAAGCCAGACAGGCCCCGCATAGTCCGCCACCTTTTTCGCCAGATCGACCACTTTCTGTTTTGCCCGCTCACTGGTGTAGGGCGGTGCATGGAAGTAGACGGCATCAATCTTCACCCCGCGTTTGGCAATCATCCATCCCGCCACCGGAGAATCAATACCGCCCGACAAAAGCAGCATCGCTTTACCGCCGGTTCCGACAGGCATTCCGCCCGGCCCGGGTATGATCTCGGAATAGAGATAGATCTTGTCCCTGATTTCAACATGCAAAAGAATGTCCGGCTTATGCACGTCCACGCGCATCTTCGGGTAAGCATCGAGGATCACACCGCCCAGTTCCACGTTAAGCTGCATGGAATCAAGCGGATAATTTTTGCGCGCCCGCCTTGCCGCCACCTTGAAAGTAGTAAATCCGCTCCGCGGATTAACTACGCTGGCTTCACTTTGCGAATCCCGGATATCAGGGTAGGTATCGCCGATGTAGCGCACCACATCCTCGCAGAGCTTCTCAAAGCCCTCGTCCTCCACATGCACCACCGGGCAGATGCCGGAGATACCAAACACCTTTTTCAGACTCTCCACCGTCTCCTCAAAATCAAAATCCGACAGGGCGTCCACATAGATGCGCCCATCCGTCCTGCGCACCGCAAACTCCCCCTCCGTCTTTTTCAGGGCATACTTGATCTGTTTGACCAGCGCCTCCTCAAAGAGGTAGCGGTTTTTGCCCTTGACGCCGATCTCCGCGTATTTGATCAGAAATGACTTGTACATATTTAATGCTCCTTCTGCATCATAACTGCGGCGGCGGAAAAATGTCGGACGCTTTCCTCCAGCATTCCCGCCTTCCGCATACTTTTCTGCCTATTGTTTAGTGTCTCGTATATCTCCTCAGCTTCGGTACAATCTCCTCCAGACTTTGACAGGTGTAAGCAATCTCTTCCTGCGTGGTAAATCCTGAAAGACTGAAGCGAATCGTGGACTGCAAAAGTTCCTTCTCCACACCGATCGCCTTTAAGGTGGCGGACGGCTGCGGCTTATGGGCAGCGCAGGCGCTCCCGGCGGAAACATAGATCCCCCGCTCTTCCAAGGCATGCAAAAGCACCTCGCTGCGCACGCCTCTGAAGGAAGCGCTCACAATATGAGCCGCGCCCTCCCTGCCGGGGCAACCGTTGATCACAACATCTTCCATTTTACCGACTGAATCAGTCAATTGTTCCCGCAGCGCATACATTCTGTCCGTATCCTGCTCCAGGCTCTCGTAAACCATTTCAGCGGCTTTGGCAAAACCCGCAATCCCCGGCAGATTTTCCGTTCCCGATCTAAGCCCTCTCTGCTGTCCGCCGCCGTACATAATCGGACTCACCTTCGCGCCTTCCCGCAGATAGAGAAGGCCCACGCCTTTCGGCCCATGAATCTTATGCGCACTGGCGGAAAGCATATCAATCTGCATCTTTTTCGGATAAAGGCGAACCTTACCGAAGCCCTGCACCGCGTCCACGTGAAAAAGGGTCTGCGGATTCTTCTGTTTGATAAGCGCCCCCGCCTCCGCTATGGGCTGTATGCTTCCAATCTCATTATTTGTGTGCATGATGGAAACCAGAATGGTATCCGTCCTGATGGCGTCCGCAAGTTCGTCAAGTGAGATCCGTCCCTGTCGGTCTACGGAAAGATAAGTCACCTCAAATCCCTGATCTTCCAGGTATGCCATGGGCTGTAAGACCGCCGGATGCTCAATCCTTGTCGTGATCACGTGCCTGCCTCTTCTGTGGTTTGCCATCACCGCACCAATCAACGCAATATTGTCAGACTCCGTTCCGCCGGAAGTAAAAAAGATTTCTTTTTCATTTACTTTCAAAATTTTTGTAAACGTTTCTTCCGCGTATCTTAAGTAGGCTTCCGCCTCCACTCCTTTATGGTGCAGGCTGGAAGGATTCCCGTAATCCTCGCACAAAACTCTGTGCATCAACTGCGCGGCCTCCGCAAAGCAGGCGGTGGTCGCGGAATTATCCAGATAGACTTCCATTGCCGTTATTTCCTTCCTAAACCCTATATCTTTAATATATGTTTTTTATCTCAGGCAGTGCCACCAGCTCGATTCCGCTCCGCTTCATCTCGCTGACGGGCTGTCTACGCTCCGCTCACACCGCAGTGCCAGCTCGAAAAACCTTCGGTTTCCCTCGCTGACGGGCTTCGCCCTATACATCCGCAATCTGAAAAAATTGTCAGCAAGCTGCCATTTTTTCATCTTACGTCTGTGCACTGCTCATTGCCTATTCCAAATGGTACATCAGCCAGGAGAGCACCGCCATTCCCGCCGTTTCCGTGCGCAGGATCCTTTTGCCCAGCGTAACAGGCTCTATGCCCCCTGCAAGGGCCTGCACCACTTCGCTCTCCTCAAAACCGCCCTCCGGCCCGATAAAGACTGCCACGCTTTGTCCGGGCACAATTCCTTCGATGATTTTTTTCGTGCGGGGCATATCTTCCGCCAGCTCATAGGGCAAAAGTTTTACTTCCATTTGCTGCGCATAAGCCACAGCCTCTTTCATTGTCATTGGCGCCTTCACCGTCGGGATTCTTCCCCGCTTACACTGCTTGGCAGCCGCATCCGCGATGCCCTGCCAACGGTTCACCTTCGCCTGCGCCTTCTTCTCATCCAACTTTACGACACAGCGCTTCACCGCCAGCGGGATCACCTCAAACACACCCAGTTCCACGGCTTTTTGCACGATCAGTTCCATCTTATCCGCCTTGGGTAACCCCTGAAAGAGATAAATTTTAGAGGGCAGCTCCACCCCCTCTTCCCTGACAAAGCGCAGGGAACAGATTACCTGATCCTGCGCAAACTCTTCGATACCGCACCGATATTCTTTTTCGTCCACGCCGTTTTTGACGGCGATCTCTTCCCCGATTTTCAGACGCAGGACATTTTTGATATGGTTGACGTCACTGCCTGTGATGATCACCTTTTTCTCCTGAATCTGTGACGGCTCTACAAAAAATTGATACACTAATCTTCCGCTGCCTCCTCCGTCTGCTGTGTCTGCTCCACAGGTTCCGCCTGTACCTTACACAGTCTGCGCGCCTCGCGCTTTTCTCTCAGGGTGCGTATCGCCGTTATCAATTTTACGATCAGCACAAATACCACGACGCCCAGAACGGCCCCTGCGCTGTCAATGCACACGTCCGAAAACCGTCCCGCACGCCCCGGCACAAAAAGCTGGTGTATCTCGTCGGTGGCGGCATAGACAGCCGCCGCCCCGGAAGCGGTCAGCCCCCGCCGAAGCAGCCCCATCTCCCACTGTCCGATCCAAATAAAGAGCAGAACGGACAAAACACCAAACTCCGTCATATGCGCCGCCTTGCGCACAAAGCCCTCGATAGCGTCCGCGATCTCCTTCACCCGCGCGTCGCTTAAGTCCAGATTAAAGAAGGTTCTGGTAGAGCTCACGATCTGATAGGTAAAGCTATTGCTCACCGCACCGGACTCCTCTTTCGTCTGCGCGGAAAAAGCAAAGATAATGCACATCCACATGATCGCCAGCACACCGGCAAGATTCCGCAGAAAAACGATTTTCATCCGCTTGCGTCTTGCCGCCGCCTTATCCTGCCTGCTTTCTTCCTGTTTCGCCACATCCTGCTCTTCCGCTTCTTCTTTCTTCTTCCTATTCCATCCCATTTTATTCATACTCTTTCCTCGCCGTCACCGACCGCCACTCACCCTGCGCGGTCACTTCCAGCACCTTAAGGCCCGCCGCCTCGCAGGCCTTCGTTACAAGCCCCTCTTTCCCCTCGATGATCCCCGAAGTGATGTAGACGCCGCCCTTTTTCAGACAAGGCGTGATCACCGGCGTAAGCGGCACCAGCACATCCGCCAGAATATTTGCCGTCACGATATCATATTTCTCAAAGCCTGCCTTATCCTGTATTTCCCGCTGCGTAATGATATTGCCGATCAACAGTTCAAAATCCCGCTTCGCAATTCCATTCGCCTGCATGTTCTGCGCCACGGCATCCACCGCGCAGGGGTCAAGATCCGTGCCAAGCGCGTGCCCCGCGCCATACAGTAACGCCAGAATCGCCAGGATCCCGCTGCCCGTCCCTACGTCCAAAAGTTCCGCTCCCGGCGTCAGATGCTTCCAAATCTGCCTGATGCAAAGCTGCGTCGTCTCATGCATCCCCGTCCCGAAGGCCGTGCCCGGGTCGATGTGCAGGATCTTCTTATCCCTGTCTTCTTCCTTCACTTCTTCCCAGGAAGGGATCACCAAAAGGTCATCTATCGTAAATTGATGGAAATACTGCTTCCAGTTATTGATCCAATCAATATCCTCCGTCTCGGACACCGTGACGGTTCCCTCACCAATCTCCATAAAGGACCGGACTTCTAAGAGCGCCTCCTCGATGATTGCAAGCACGCCCTCTTTGTCTGTCGCCCCGCCGTTCATCGTCTCGCTCTCTGTCGCCTCGCCGCCAGGTGTCTCGCAGCCCAACGTCTCTGTCGCCTCACCGCCCAGACAAAGGGAACCGTCTTCACGCTCCTCCACAAAGAAACTCAAGAAGGCTACGCCGTCGTCTTCCTCGGATTCGGGCAAAATATCCACAAACATCTGCTCCTTTTCCAAAGATGTCAACGGCACCTTATCCTCGATCTGCGCCCCTTCAAGCCCTCTGTCGTAGAGTTCGCTGATGATAATGTCCTCCGCGTCCGTAATTGTTCTTATGCGAAATTTCATCCATTTCATTTCTGAATTACGTCCTTTATTTTCTGTGCATGCCGCATGCACGACATGCGCCTCTCATGCACATTCCATCCGCCCTACTGTGCCGAATCGCCGCTATCCTTCCTGCTGCTGAGTTCCAAAAGCTTCTGCTTAAGGTCGTTTTCCATCACGCGCATCTCTTCCTCGGCCACGCGGCGCTTCTCCCTGCCGTCAGCCTGGATTTTCATCACCTCGTCCAGGGTGGAGATCAGGTTCGCGTTGGTGGTTTTCAGAGTTTCCATATCAATGATACCGCGCTCGGATTCCTTTGCGCTCTCAATCGCGGAAACTTTCAGTACCTCCGCGTTTTTCTTCAAAAGTTCGTTCGTCATATCAGACACTTCCCTCTGCGCCCTCGCTGCCTGCTCCGCATGGGTCACGCCCAGCGCAAGCACCATCTGGCTCTTCCACAGGGGAATCGTATTGACGATCGTGGACTGAATCTTCTCCACCATCATGGTATCGCTGCTCTGCACCAGTCTGATCTGGGGCGCTGTCTGGATGGAAACCATCCTCGTCAGCTCCAGGTCGTGAATCTTTTTCTCAAAGCGGTCGCAAAGAGCTTCTAAATCCCTTGCCGCCTGCGCATCTTCGGGCAGGCCGCTCGCCTTCGCCTTCTCCAAAAGTTGAGGCAGTTCCGTCTCTCTGGTCTCGGCAAGCTTCTTTTTGCCCGCCAGTATGTACATCGAAAGCTCCTTAAAATAATTCAGGTTCAGGTCGTACATCTTGTCAAGAATGGAAATATCCTTTAACAACATGACCTGATTGCTTTCAAGCGCCTCGCAGATCTTGTTCACATTGGTCTCCGCCTTGGAATACTTCGTCTTGATAGCTTCAAGCTTGTGCGCGGGCTTTTTGAAGATACCAAGGAAACCTTTCTCTTCCTCGTCAAACCCTTTCAACTGCGTCACCACCTCGGAAAGCATGTCGCCCACTTCGCCAAGATCCTTGGTTTTTACGTTCTCCAAAGCATTCCCCGAAAAGTCCGCCATCTTCTTCTGCGTGCCCACGCCGTACTGTAAAATGGCTGTGGAATTGTGCAGATCGATCTGCTTTGCAAACTCATCCACCTGCCGTCTCTCCTCATCGGTCAGAATCGAGTCATCAAGTTCCTGCTTTACGCTTTCCGTCTTCGGAAGCTCCGCAAGAGGCGCCTGCTCCTTCACCATCGTTTCCACCTCGCCAAATACCAGGGTGGGTGCCTGCTGTTCCATCAATTCTGTTTCGCTCATAATTTTTCCTTTCCCTTTCCATTCAGCCCTGATCCGGCCAAACTGTTGTTATAGGTATCCGTCCTGTTTTAATATCGTATGTAATGCCGAGATATCCGACTGGATATCCCAGGCCTTTTCCCGAAAGAGTTCATCCAAAAACTTCTCAAACGCCTCGTTGATATTGTCCACCGCGTTCTCAATCTCCCGCTTGGTCTGCTCCACGTTGGATAAATCAAGCTGCTGACGGTTCAGATCGCGGTAAGCCTCCAGAAGCTTTTTGGTGGTAGGCAGATAAAAACTCAGCATCTTGCGAAGCTCCGGCGCAAGCTCCGGCTCCTTCTCCACCTGCTCAAAAATCCTGGTGACAAGCAGTTCCAGACGGTCCAGCTTGTCAGACATCTCCTCACCTGGAATCTCGTCATTGCACTGCCTGATCAGGCGCACATAACTTTTCCCTTCCTCAATGACCTCGCCCGCTTCGCCCAGACGCTCTTTCTCCTGCTGCCTGCGCTCTTCCGCCATCTTTTCAATCTCCAGCTTTTTCTGTTCCTGCTCATAATTCTTTTGCGTGAGCATGTATTGATTGTACATGTCGTCACTGGCGATCAGACAGGTTTCCTTTTCATCAAGGCGGCCCTGCTTGAACATGCCAAGCTGAATCATCTTCTTGACATCGTTTATGACAAACCGCTCACTCTTTCCCATTTTAGCTGCCATTTCCTGAATAGAGCAGTAGAGTCTGTCCTTTACCATATTCACATATCTTTTGTAACGGCTGGCACGGCCAGTCAGCCTGGTTCCATGAATTCCCACACCCAGACCGCCCGCAAACAGAATCAAGGCGACACCAAGGGTACTCGCATCAGCAGACAAAGCCACCATTTCCGCCACCGCAGTGGGCATAGCAAGCGCAGCTATCGCCATAATGCTGTAGCCCGCGCACATGCACACCACGCCCGATACAGATCCTTTCGGCGTGCGCTGAAACAGTCTGGTGTCAGGGCGCACGTTGGGTTTTCTGTACTGCGGCAGATGCGCATAGGGACTCTGCCTCTGCATGTAAGCGTTTCCCGGACTCTGACCCATATTTCCGGCTGCGCGGCTGATGCTGTTTCCTACATTGTTCACGACGCGGTTCACGCCCTCGCCCACCGCTCCCACGGTACGGTTCACACTGTCTCCCACCGTACCCATCGTGCGGTTCACTTCCTGCATGGTGCGGTTAATGGTCTCGTTTACCGTGTCGCCGATATTCTTCCCAAGGTTTGTAAAATTGCCGGAATCAACCGCCTGCTGTACCTGATCCCGGATCTCCTCGCCGGCCCGATACCACTCATTCTTGTCCATACTCTACAAACTCTCCGTATTCATCCCAAATATTGCAGATCCAGGTGCTTCCCTGGTTAAAGATGATCTCCTCGTCGTTCTCATCATAAAACTTTGCGGGCGTAAAATCGCCGTCATAACGCTTCCAGGTACCTTTGATAACTCTGCCGTTCGTAAAAACTATGGCTTCTCCCTCGCCGTGCACACCGAAGGCAAGATAATCGTGGGCGTCCCTGACTTCGCCGTGGCAATACTGAAACACCACGTTGCTGACCGCAAGCTGATTGCCCGTATACTCGTCAATTTGCTTCTTACCGTCCTGATAACGGTAGTAAAGATGATCGTCCTCGTGGTACTCAAAGTAAGGATGGTACGCACCGTAGCCCCCTGAATTTTTCCCTGACTTTCCGCCGGGATAAATATAAGTGGCCGCCTCGTTATCCGCATACTCTGCTCTCACGTCATCCGCCACAAAAAGGAAGGGCGGCACATAAGCATCATCATAATTCCAGTCATAACCAAGCCTCTCCACCGCGTCAAACAGTCCACCGATAAAGAGATAGCCCGTAAATTCCAGCGAGTAGCCGGGGCGCTTATATCTGCCGTAAGCCTCGTCCGCCGGATTATGGATACCCGTCACGGCCGCGCTGACATTGTAGACTTCCGGACGGTTAATCAATTCTTCCACATAGGGCACCGCAAGGCCCCAGTTGCAGTAGATTGCCTCATAACCCATGGCCTGATAGACGTAATAATCTCGGCTCGAACGAACGGGCCCGATCCTGTCAAGATCGTCAAAATCTTCAAGCACCGCCATCAGGCGGGTGATACGACCCTCCACCGGCGCCTCGTAAATAATGGCCGCACGGGAAAGTCCGTACTGCGGCAATGCCGGCGCGTTATTGGGAATCATCACCGCAATGGGACGCCTCATGGCCTGTTCCTTCTTTGTCCACTGTCCCGTCAGGTAACTCTGAATCTTACCACCTTTTTCCTCTCTCTCTTCGATCACGGGATAAGCAGTAGTAAGCTCCGGTTCGGGTTCCGGCTCCGGCTCAGGTTCGGGTTCCGGCTCCTCGATCACCTGCTCCTCCACAATCGGTTCCGGCTCCGGTTCGGGTTCGGGTATTTCTGCCTTACCGCAGGCCGCCGCCAGGATGAGCAACAGCAGCGCTCCCACAAAAACACGGCCGACCAATTTCGCTGTCGGTTTTTTATCTCCATTCCTGTATAATTTCATGATTTCTCCATTCCTGCGCTGCCGCTTGCGCATAACTTTCTATTCTCTTCATTTCTCGACATATTTTCAAAAAGTAGCGTCTGCTTTTATATCTATTTTATACTACCATAAAAATGCAAGAAAAGCCAAGAGAATATCTCCTGGCTTTTCATCTGACTAAAAGAACCCCCAATCGCCAGACTGTATAATCCGTCGATGGGGGTTGTCTTTTAGTTTCATATTATAGCATTCTATCTCTATGGAAGTGAATTATATAATTTAGTATCTACCTTGACTTTATATTTCACCTGCTTACCACTTCCATCCAGTGCTTTAACCGTAATCGTCGCAGTACCCTTCTTTCCCGTAACAAACTCCATATGCTGCCCGGTCTGCGCATAGATACCAACAGATATTACTTCCGGATTAGAAGAAGAAAAACTATATCCACCCTGCCGAGTATCAGAAACTATGGGTAGAGCCAGACTCCAATTCTCTTTCATTACAGTTATCCCCTTACTAAATCCACTCACTTCCAACCTCGTCGTCGGTGCAGCAACATGAATGTAGTATACCGCCTGTGCGCTTCCATCTTTCGCAATCGCATAAACATTATACCATCCATCCTTCGCGTTCTTAGACGCAGACACCTTTCCGGAAGTCGAGATCTTCATACCCGTCTTAAGAGTTTTATCCGTCTGCGATGTGATTGGCCGAGGATTTTGTTCATTCGTAGCGAGTACCCAATCCACTTTCTTATTGGATATCTTCCCATATCCTGATTCCAAAGTTGCTTTCAGCTGCAGCGATTTACCCTTAGCCACGCACTCGTTGTTGCCTCCCGAAGGAGCAATTCTGATACCGGATATCGGGTTATTTACATTGATAGTACATTTTGCGCTCTTGTTGGAACCGTCCGTAGCCTTCAGTGTAACCGTAACCTTACCTGTTGCTTTTTCCGTTGCCTTAATCGTAAAGCTTGACGTTCCGCTTTCATTTTTAACATCGTTGGTGATTGTTACAATACTTCCTTTGGCATCACTGCTGGTAATCTCATAAGCCGTCAAGTCCGCATTACTTCCCTCAACCTTAACATCAACTGCCGTCTGCGTCGGCACTCCCCATGCATTCGTTTTTCTGAAAATTGTTGTCGTTTGCGGAGTAACCGTAATTTTCGTGATCAGACCGCCCTTCACCGTTACCTCTTTTACCGCAGTCTGTGCCGCTGTATCCTTGGTAACCGCCTGAATCTTATATGTGCCAGGTGTGGCATTTTTGGTCGTAGATAACTTTCCGCTCGCGTTGATACTCACACCTATTGCCTTGGCACGGTTTGCGTCAACCGGCTGTCCGTTCTCTAACAGACTCCACGTCACCTTCTTATTGGTCGCGTCCGCCGGCGCTACCACCGCTTTATAAGTGTTGCTCTTGCCCTTTCCTACCACGCTGCTGCCGGTAATCGTCACACCTGTGGCAAGCTGCTGCACTGTAATGGTACAGGTTGCCTTTTTGCCGCTGGAATCATTGGCCAGGGCCGTGATCACCGCCTTACCTGCTTTATGCGGCGTCACCACGCCGTTTGCATCTACCGTTGCAACAGCCTCTTTATTACTGCTCCACTTAAATTCGCTTGCCGCTGCGTCAGAACCATCCTTCTGCTTCGCTTCAAATCCAGCCTCCGTCACCAGATCGCTGCTTGTAACTGTCGGTATTACCAATGTCAGCTTATTCGTGGTAAACTTAACCGAATTCACCTTGACGGCATCCGTCACGGTCACTGCGTAAGTTGTGCTGAAAGGCGTATGAATCACATTGCCTGCCGAATTCTTCTTTTCATCCTTCGCCGTAACTTTTACGATATAAGTACCGGGCTTGGCCGACTTCGACGCCGCAACCTTACCCTTGTTTGTAATACTCACGCCGGTTTTCAGTGTCTTATCGGTATTCTTATCAATCTTTTGACCCGGCTGGCCACTCACTTCCGTATAAATTTCCCAGGTGACAGCCTTATTCGCTGCATACGTCGGTGTAACTGCCGCCGATAACTGAATGTTTTTACCTTTTGCCACCTGATTGACACCTGAAATAGTAATGTCGGTCACATAAGGCTTCAATGTATATGTCTTTTTTACTACACTACTGCAGATGCCGCTTTCATTTACGGCAATCGCCCTCACGTCACCTTTAGCACGATCATTGATCTCAAAGGGTGCCGTGTATATTACTGTATTGCCATCGGGAACGCCGTTCTTAACTACCGGATTTTTACCATTTATCGTGTAATAAATCGTCGTTTTTGACTGCGCGGATATGGTCACTGTTACCTTCTGCAGCTCTCCGTCCGGCGTTATCACAATATCCGGATTTTTCGGTTTCTCGGCTGTCATGCTAATATTAAACACTTTTGCGAGGTTCGTAATACCCGCTCCCATACCGGAACCGACTTTGGTGGCATTCTTCTTCATCAGCTCAAGTAAAGCATCCACCTTAGCACCGCCTGTTTTCCCCTGTAGCTCCGCAGGGTTTGCGGACAGGATGACCGCCGCCTCACCGGTCGCAACAGGACAGGCCATGGACGTACCGCTCATCTCAATATAGGTACCATGCCCGTCCGTACCTTCAAAGGCATCTGTCGACCAGATGCTGACACCCGGAGCGCTGAGATCTACCTTATTGTTATAATTAGAGAAACTTGCCCGCGCATTTCCCTGATCGGTAGCCGCGACACTGATCACATTGTCATAGCACGCCGGATAGTTATAGTTATTGCCGCCGTCATTTCCTGCCGCTGCAAAGATGGCAACGCCTTTATTATAAGCAGCAGTGATGACCTGCTGAAAAGGACCACTATAACCAAGACTTCCAAGACTCATATTGATCACATCAACGGTTAACGTTGCGCCTGCCTGCCCTGTTACCGCCCTCACGGCTACTAACGAATCATCTATGGTTCCCGATCCATCCTCATTCGGCAGAGCATTCGCCGCATATAATTGGGCATCCGGCGCCACACCGACACCATACTGTCTATTCGCGCTTGCAGCGATAATACCCGCTACATGGGTGCCATGTCCACTGACATCCCTGGTAGCATTATTACCTACTCCCGTGACAGCAGGCAGATCTGTGTTCGAAGCATTAACGCCGGTGTCAATAACTGCCACCTTAACGCCCGATCCTGTATAACCGGCCTCCCATGCCTGGGGAGATCCGATAACTGCATGATGATACTGATAACGTGTATAATAAGGACTCAGATAGGGATCTGTATATACTGCCGCACTATAAGAAAGCCCGTCCGACTCTCCCGCAGCGTCGCCAGCCAGTCCCAATGTCTCCAGCTCATACTCCGTGGTCTCGATTTCAATCAAATCATCGTCTGTATTTTCAGCAGACGCGGTATCTATGAGCGGCTCTTCCCCAAACGCATATACATAGTAGTTGGGCCATACCGCAGGAAGGTTCACCTGCTCATCGGCCGCCACGCGCATCGCCTTGACGACAGAATCGCCCTCACCCAGTTTCAGCGTCAGAACGCCATACTCGAATTTCTCAATCTGTGCATGATAGGCTGCGGCAACCTGCTCTGCTTCCTCCTGCGTGTCAACCAGAAGAACTACTTCTCCCTCTGCATAGTCGCCACCCTCATCCAGCTGCAGGATATCATCCAAATGCGCCGCCAGCTCCCGCTTGCTCGCCATCTGTGCAGAACTCATCTGATAGCTCTGCGGCAGCTCCGTAAAGCCTTCTAATAACTCGTCTTCCTCTTTCTCTTCCTCAAGGTCATTTTCGCTGACCGTGTCTTTCTCGCTTTCTTTCTCGAGATCGTTTTCACTGACTGCGTCCTTTTCGTCCGCATCCTGTCCGTTCTCAGACGTATCGTTCTCGTCTGCTTCGTCGCTCGGATCAGCCGGCGTTTCCTCCCCGGCGTCATCGCCATCCGCTTTCTCATCGCTGCCGGCTTCGTTGTCAGCGCCAGTCTGATCATCACTGTCCGCCTTGTCGTCCTTTGCGGGATCATCAACGTCGGTCACTTCATCACCGTCGGTTTTATCATCAGCATCCGCAGGATTGTCAATCTCCTGCTCTGCTCCTGCTTCACCGTCCGGATTCTCCTGCGCCTGCCCGGCATCTCCCGGCAGCTCCGTCTCAGTCTGTACCGCCGCGTCGTTACCCTCTTCAGCGCGGACAGTGATCGAAGCGCCAAGCGGCTCCATGACAAGCACCGCAGACAGAAGCAGCGACAGTATCGCTTTGCTCCCTTTCCTTTGTTTCCTTCTCATTACCATCTCTCCTCCATTTCTTTATAAAAGTGTTTTTGTTATTCCACCGATTTACCTTCTTCAAATGTCGTTTGCACAAAATTCGGCGATAATGCCGGATATCCCTTTTCCTGCCCTCTGGCGATTACCTCCAGCGGATCTTCCTCCGTATGATATACTGCAACTCCCATCTCGTAAGAAACCAGAGTAATACCGTATTGTTCCGCAATCTCCTGTGCCTGTTCTTCCGTATCCGTAAGTGCCATAAGCTGATCTTCCGCCAGTTCAATCGGCGCCATACTCGATTCATCTATCGCCTGCGCCTTTAAAAATGGAAACGCCGGCCCTTTGCCAAACCGTGTAAACATCACATACCATCCCGCAAAAAAAGCGATAACAGCTATTATCGCTACAGCTCCTATCACAATCCTCTTCTTTTTCATTTTCATGCCTTTCCTGTTCGGGAAATTTACATTTCATGTATTAAGCACGTCCAAGTGCATAAATATTTTATCTATTATATCACCCCCCCCCCCCCTAAAAAAAAA
>DLAF01000026.1:0-5194 GCA_002492725.1 Lachnospiraceae bacterium UBA7054 | reverse complement strand
TCCCCCCCCCCCCCCCTAAAAATAAAGCCCTTAAAGCAATCTTTAATAAATTTTTATTTTTTACAACAAAAAAAGGACTTCCCAAATTTAGGAAAGTCCTCAAACCGTGATGCTTTAAAACTTAAATTTTTTCTTCTTTTTTCCACCGCCGCCGTTTGCGTCGTCATTCTGATCGGACGTTATGTTTTTTGCCGCGTTCAGGCTGTCGCCCATACTC
This sequence comes from Lachnospiraceae bacterium UBA7054, assembly GCA_002492725.1. GTDB lineage: Bacteria > Bacillota > Clostridia > Lachnospirales > Lachnospiraceae > UBA3282. The sequence continues at coordinate 4,977 of DLAF01000026.1, read as the reverse complement.
TCGTCAAACTGCTTCAAAAGCTCCTTCGACTCATGAGAAAGCTTGTCGGGCACCTGCACCACCAGCGTCACATAATGATCTCCGCGCACATCCTTGTTTCTCAAGGAAGGAACGCCTTTTCCCTTTAAGCGGACTTTGGTGTCGGTCTGTGTCCCCGCCTTCACCTCGTAAATGACCCTGCCGTCCACCGTGTCGATCACAATATCGCCGCCCAGCGCCGCGATTGCAAAGGACATGGGAACCGTGGAATAGATATTCTCATCCTGCCGCTGGAAGATGGGATGTCTTCCCACCACCACTTCGACCAGCAGATCTCCTCTGGGCCCGCCATTTGACCCCGGCTCGCCCTTATCGCGGATACGGACGCACTGGCCGTTGTCAATGCCCGCGGGAATGGAAACCTGAATCTTTTTCTTATTGGCAATATAGCCCGTACCACGGCAGTCAGGACACTTGTCTTTAATCACCTTTCCCGTGCCGTGACAGTCGGGACAGGTCTGCACATTTCTGACTGTGCCAAAGAAGGACTGCGAAGTAAACACCACCTGGCCCTTGCCGCCACACTTGGAACAGGTCTCGGGGCTGGTTCCCGGCTTTGCGCCGGTTCCGTGGCAAGCGGTACACTCATCTTTAAGTGTCAGCTCGATTTCCTTCTCTACACCAAAGACTGCCTCCTCAAAGGTGATGCGCACGCTGGTGCGGATATTCGCGCCCTTCATGGGGCCGTTCCCTCTGCCGCCGCCGCGCCTGCTGCCTCCGAACAGATCGCCGAACAAATCGCCAAAGATATCGCCGAAATCCGCGCTGTTGAAATCGAAGCCGCCGAAACCGCCCGGGCCGCCCGCACCGTCGAAGGCAGCATGACCATACTGGTCATACTGTCTTCTCTTCTCGGGATCGCTGAGGACCGCATAGGCTTCCGAAGCCTCTTTAAATTTTTTCTCTGCCTCCGCATCCCCGGGATTCATATCGGGGTGATATTTCTTAGCCAGAACTCTGTATGCTTTTTTGATTGCAGCGTCGTCAGCGTTCTTCTCTACGCCGAGCACCTCATAATAATCCCGTTTTTGTTCTGCCATGACTTACATCCTTCCCTGGATTCTATCAATATCTTATACTTCTCTGTAATCTCCGTCAACTACATCATCCGCTCCGCCGTTGTCCTGGGGACCAGCCTCCTGCGCACCGCCCATGTTGCTCATATCAGGGCCGCCCTGCGCCTGCTGCATATTCTCATACATCTTGGTAAACAGGGCCTGTGCGGAATTTGCCAGTTTCTCCTTTGCGGCTTTGAGCTCATCCACCTGACTGTCGGTAAGCTCCTGATCCTTGGTCTTCTCCAGAATATCCTTTACCGCCTGGAGATCAGCCTCTACGCCTGCCTTTGCGGAAGCGTCGATCTTGTCGCCCACTTCGTTTAAGGCCTTCTCGGTCTGGAATACAAAGGAATCCGCGTCGTTTCTGGTATCTACCGCCTCTTTGCGCTTCTTATCCTGTGCTTCGTACTCCTGCGCCTCCTTCACGGCCTTCTCGATCTCATCATCGGACATATTGGAACCGGCAGTAATGGTAATATGCTGCTCTTTGCCCGTGCCAAGATCCTTCGCGGACACATTCACGATGCCGTTCGCATCGATATCGAAGGTCACCTCAATCTGCGGTACGCCGCGCATTGCAGGCGGAATGCCGTCCAGTCTGAACTGGCCGAGGGACTTATTGTCTTTTGCAAACTGTCTTTCACCCTGCAAAACGTTGATGTCCACCGCCGTCTGGTTATCGGAGTAGGTGGAGAACACCTGGCTGTGCTTGGTAGGAATGGTCGTATTTCTCTCAATCAATCTGGTCGCAATGCCGCCTGCGGTCTCGATAGAAAGTGACAGGGGCGTTACATCCAGCAGAAGGATCTCGCCTGCGCCCGCATCGCCTGCAAGCTTACCGCCCTGAACGGAAGCGCCTAAAGCCACGCATTCGTCGGGATTTAAGGACTTGCTGGGCTCTTTGCCCGTAAGCTGTTTTACCTTTTCCTGCACGGCAGGCACACGGGTGGAACCGCCGACAAGGAGCACCTGACCGATATCCGCATTGGTCAGACCCGCATCTTTCATCGCATTCTGTACAGGCACTGCCGTCCGCTCAACAAGATCGCTTGTCAGCTCGTCAAATTTGGCCCTTGTGAGGTTCATGTCAAAGTGCTTCGGGCCGTCCTGTGTCGCCGTAATGAAAGGCAGGTTGATATTCGTGGTGGTTGCGGAGGAAAGCTCCTTCTTTGCCTTCTCAGCCGCCTCTTTCAATCTCTGGAGCGCCATCTTATCTTTTGAGAGATCAACGCCTTCTTTTGCCTTAAACTCGGAAAGCATCCAGTCAATGATCTTCTGGTCAAAGTCGTCGCCGCCAAGGTGGGTATCGCCGTTTGTGGCAAGCACCTCGATCACGCCGTCACCGATCTCGATGATGGATACATCAAAAGTACCGCCGCCGAGGTCGTAAACCATGATCTTCTGCTCTTTTTCGTTATCCAGACCGTAAGCCAGGGCCGCCGCCGTAGGCTCGTTGATGATACGCTTCACATCGAGACCCGCAATCTTACCGGCGTCCTTGGTCGCCTGTCTCTGGGAATCATTAAAGTATGCGGGAACGGTGATAACCGCCTCGGTCACGGTCTCGCCCAGATAGCTCTCCGCATCCGCTTTCAGTTTCTGCAGGATCATTGCGGAAATCTGTTGCGGAGAATACTTCTTGCCGTCAATGGTGCGGCCTCTGTCCGTACCCATATCCCTCTTGATGGAGGCGATGGTGTTATCCGCGTTGGTGACTGCCTGACGCTTTGCAGGCTCACCAACAAGCCTCTCGCCGTTCTTCGTAAATGCCACAACGGACGGTGTGGTGCGCGCTCCTTCCGTGTTCGCGATGACAGTGGGCTTGCCGCCCTCCATCACTGCCACGCAGCTGTTTGTTGTTCCTAAGTCGATGCCGATAATTTTGCTCATAATATTTACTCCCTTTCTGAAGCGCTTACGCTTCCATATATTTTATATTAATAGTTATATTGCCGAGGCTGTGCTTTTACAGCCTCGCGTGTGAGACTTAGAACTTCTCCGCGAAGCAGCCTTTGCTGCAAGCGGCTAGAAGTTCTTCTCACATGACTACTGCCACCATACTATGTCTGACAACGCTTTCGCGGTAGGTGTACCCCTTTTGCAGTTCCTGCGCCACAATCCCGCTCTCAAACTCCTCGCTCTCCACCTGCATCACCGCATTGTGAAATTCGGGATTGAATTCTTCTCCCACCGCAGGGATCGGTTTCACATCCAGATTTTCAAGCTCCGTCATCAGCTGCTTGTAGATCATCTGCATGCCCTGCGCAACCGCGCCGTCATTTTCTCCCTCGGGAATACTTGCAAGACCTCTCTCAAAATTGTCCACCACAGGAAGGATCTTTTCGATCACGCTCTTCGCGCCGGTCTCAAACATGGCCGTCTTTTCTTTTTCCGTCCGCTTACGGAAATTTTCAAATTCGGCCATCTGCCGCTTCACGCGATCCTCCAGCTCATCAATCTTTACCTTGAGGGCATCCTGCTTTTTATCTTTCTTTTTCTTGTCTTTCTTTTCTTCCTTCGGCGTGGGGCCTTCCTGTGCGGCCTGCGCCGTCACTTCCTCCGTCTCTGCCTGTTCTGTCTCGGTTTCCCGTTCCGTCTCCTGTTCCAGCTCCTCTTCCGCTTCGTTTACCCTGTCCTTTTCTTCCGCCATCGTATTCATCTCCAATCCATTTACTGACCCGTTCGGTCATTTATCTGTCTTTCCGCATTCTGCATCTAGCGTTTATACAAATCATCCAGCTGATTCTTTAACAGCCTCAGATTGCTCACGACTTTCTCATAATCCATGCGCTTGGGGCCGATGATGCCGATCGTTCCTTTCATGCCCTCATCCAGCTCATACGTTGCCGTCACGATACTGCAGTCCTTCATGCCGGCCACCGGCGTCTCACTGCCGATGTAGACCTGAATGCCGGTATTGTTATCCCCCGAAAGATTATCCTGCACCAGCTCCGTCAAGAGCTGCTTTTCCTCAAAAGTCGTAATCAACTCGCTCGCCCGTTCATGATCCGCAAGCTCCGGATACTTGAAGAAGTTCTTCGCGCCGCTGGTGTAGATTTCCAAATCCTCATCGGCCTTGATTGCTTCCGCCACCGCGTCGATGACGCCCGCTACGATCTCGCTGTGGATACCCGCCTGCTGTTTTAAGGCTGCGATCATACCCAGATTGATCTCCTCCATCGAAAGTCCGTTCAAGTGTGTGTTTAGAAGGATATTCAGCTTGAGAAGCGTCTCGTCGCTTAACTCCTCCTCCACCGTCAGCATCGTGTTTTTGATCACATTGCCCTCCACCACGATGACAGCTAACAAATGCTGTGCATCCACTCTGGAAAGCTGGATGAATTTCAGTTTATTCCGATGATACTGCGGAGCCGAAACCATGGCCGCGTACTCCGTGTTGTTGGCAAGGAGTTTGGCCGCCTGCTTCAAAAGATGATCGACCTTATCTTCCTTTTCTAAAAGAAGCTCCTTCCGCTCCTCCACCTCACGCTCTTTTTCCTCCATCATCTTATCCACGTAAAGGCGATAGCCCTTGTCGGAAGGAATCCTGCCCGCGGAAGTATGGGGTTGTAAAATGTATCCCAACTCCTCCAAGTCCGCCATCTCGTTGCGGATGGTTGCAGAACTCAGATTCAGGTCGGTGTACTTGGAGATGGTACGGCTGCCGACCGGCTCGCCTGTCTCCAGGTAATTTCGGATGATGGCCTGCAATATGATATATTTTCTTTCGTCCAGCTGCATCCCGATCCTCATTTCTGAATTGTTAGCACTCGATTCGTTAGAGTGCTAACACCTTCTGGTAGTAAGGTATCACTTCTGCTTTTTTTTGTCAACAATTAATTTATTAAAAAAATGTAAATCATAACCACCGGCTTAGCCG
>DLAF01000014.1 GCA_002492725.1 Lachnospiraceae bacterium UBA7054 | reverse complement strand
ACCAACTGAGCTAAAGGTCCGCAATACAAAACATACCGTTCTATGACTCCAACGGGAATCGAACCCGTGTTACCGCCGTGAAAGGGCGATGTCTTAACCGCTTGACCATGGAGCCCCAACGAAGGTATGATACCATAATCGCATCTGTTTGGCAAGGGAAAACGCAGGAAAAATAAAACATAATTTTGAGAAAATCAAATCATTGGGAAACAGGCGTTTCGTTATATACTATGAGGGGACATCCCCGGGAGGAACAATCTTGACGCGTGAAGATGAATTATTCAAAAGAATGGAGCAGGGAGACGAAAGCGCCGCGGACGAGCTGATCAGGCTGTATTACCCGGACATTCTGCGCTACTGTCTCTGGCACGCTCCGGACCGCTCCCTGGCGGAGGATGCGGTACAGGAAACCTTTTTGAAGGCCATCCGCTATTTTGACCGCTATGCGCATCGGGGCAGATTCAAAGCTTTCCTGTATCGTATCGCCGCCAATACCTGTATCGATCTGCAGCGAAAAAAGCGACAGCCTGAACTTTCTCTGGAGGAGGCGGAAATGGATCTGCCTTACTTAGATCCCGCTTTCGAGAGCATTCACTCAGATATGGTAATCAGGCAGCTGGTGAACAGCCTGCCGGAAAGCCAACGGGAAATCGTCCTGTTGCGGTTCGGACAGGATCTGACCCTGCGGGAAATTGCGGAAATAACAAATCTGCCGCTGCGCACGGTACAGACCAGACTGCGTGCGGCCTTAAAAAGGCTGAGAAAGGAGGGTGCTCATGTGTACCAATGATACCCATTTACAGGCTACGATCCTGCTGGCCAAAAGAGAAGTCTGCCTGAAACAGAGGAGGCGGCGCATCTCCTTTGCCCGCTTCTTAGGAAAACAGATCTCTATGATCGGCCGGAAACTCTGGATCCTGCAAGGCATTTTCCTCTTGTCGGCTTATGCCGTCCTCTCCGATTCCGCCGAATATCTGCGAAGTCCGCTACGCCTGGCGAAACTGTTGTTTTGTTTGTCAATTGCGGTCTTTATGACGGCGCTTCCCCTGCTCTACCGCAGCGTGCGCTATCGAATGCAGGAAATAGAGGCGGCGGCACGCTTTTCATTGGGAAAGCTGCTTTTGGCGAGGCTGATTGCCATCAGCATCGGGGATCTTTTCCTGCTTTGCGGCATTTTTCTTGTCGCAGTGGCAAAAACCTCCCTATCAGCTGACATCACTGTCATTTATTTGTGTTTCCCCTTTCTTCTGGCGGGCAGCGGCTGCCTGTATATGCTGGGGCACCTTTCCCCCAACCGCTTTTTGGCAGGAAGCCTGCTTTTTTGTACCACTTTGCTGCTGGTATTTTCGTTTCTTCCCGAGCAGTGCGCGGTTTTGTTTCAGCCATCCTTTTTCGCTGCGCAAATCGTCTCCTGCGCATTGCTTTTGGCTTTTTGCGCGCGACAGCTTCGCTATCTGATCAAACTGTCTTCTTATGAAGAATTACAGCTAAACTGATACCGGCAAAACAAATACAAACAGAAGCGCCCCGCGCTTCGGATCGGAGAGTAACATGGAATTAACGATGGAACATCTAACCAAACGCTTCAAGGACATGACAGCCGTAAACGACGTTTCCCTGCAGATTACGCCCGGTGTGTGGGGGCTTCTGGGCGCAAACGGCGCGGGCAAGACCACACTTATGCGGATGATCGCGGGCATTATGAAGCCGACTTTCGGAGAGATCCGCTACGACGGCATTCCCATCAGCGAACTGAAAGAAAGCTATCGCGACGTGTTTGGCTACCTGCCGCAGGAATTTGGCTTTTATCCCGAATTTACGGTCCAGGATTATCTGGAATATGTGGCGGTTCTGAAAGGTCTTACAGAAAAAGACAAAAGACGCAGGATTGACGAACTGTTAGAACAGATGACACTGTCCCACGTCAAACATAAGAAGATCAGCAAATTATCGGGCGGTATGAAACGCCGGGTCGGAATCGCGCAGGCGCTGTTAAACGAGCCTGAAATCTTAATTCTGGATGAACCCACCAGCGGCCTTGACCCCGGGGAACGCGTCCGCTTCCGCAATCTCCTCTCCGAGTTTGCCCATGACCGTATCGTCCTGATCTCCACGCACATCGTCTCCGACGTGGAATATATCGCCACGCAAAATGCGGTGATGAAAGACGGGAAACTGCTGGCAAAGGGAACCACCGAAGAGCTGGTAAAGCTGGTTGCCGGGAAAGTTTGGACGGCACGCATCCCGATGAACCGCCTGCCCGCCTACGAACAACAGCTCCAAATAGTGAATATCCGCAACGAAGAAAATGGCTGCATCTTTGTCCGCTATCTGGCAAAGGAACCCTACGGCGAAGACTCCGAACCTGCTGCGCCTTGTCTGGAAGATTTATATCTGTGGCTGTTTCCGCAGGAGAACGACGCGCGGTAATGAATATATGGTTATGTTATCCGTACCATCATAAAACATTACGAGGAGTTTCGCAATCATATGAATTGACGATATCAGAAAGGAAAATTACGATGCGACTATTGAAAGTAGAAATGAAAAGGATCCTCAAAACAAGACTGACGCTGGTCTTACTGACCGCTGCCTTCCTGCTGACTCTGGTGATGGCATATCTGCCCATCACCTTTCCCTCCAGCATCTGCAGCTACACGGACGCGCAGGGAAACGTGATAGAACTGAAAGGGCTGCAGGGCATTGCCTACAAGAAAAAGTTACAGGCAGATATCTCGGGTACGGTCACGCCCGAAAAGGTGCGGCAGGCCGTGGAAAACTATCAGGCCTGCCTGCGCAAATACGGTGCAGAAACTTCCTACGATCTGCCTGACGGCGTTTACGATACTGAAATCCTGCCTTATGCTCCGCTTTTGCGTGGCATTCGGGAAGTCTTTGCCGATCCGAATACCGGCATTGCGCCGAGCATTATGGATATTGACCCGGAAAAGGTTGACAACTATTACAGCTTATGTGACGAACGGATTGTCTCCCTGATGAAACAGGAGCAAAAAGAGCATCCGGCGGCACAGCAGTCTGCGATTGACTCATATAGTCAAGTCAAAAAACCTTACCTCTTTTACCCCGGATACAGCACGGAAGCCATGGAATATCAAACTCTCGTTGCCTATCTGATCCAGCTGCTTTGTACCGTCATCGCCGCGCCCGTCTTTACTTCCGATTATCAGACGGGAGCAGACGATATCTACCGCTGTACCAAATACGGGAAGACAAAATTTGCCTGTATTAAGATTCTGTCCGCCTTTCTCATCTGCGGAACCGTCTACAGCCTCAGTGCCGCCCTCTTCCTTCTGTTATCGAACAGCCTCTACGGATGGGAATGCACAAAATCTTCCATGCAGATATTGTACTCCATTATCAGCCTGCCGGCTATGAATATCGGACAGATGCAGATTTTTACAGCCATTGCAGGACTCCTGAGCCTGCTCGCCGTGATCAGCCTTACTTTGTTTTTCTCCTCAAAAATCAAAAGTATGACGGTATGTCTGTCTCTGGCGCTCCTGTTCTGTATCCTGCCAATCATCATCTATATGGCGCTGCCTGAAAATATCGCCATTTGGATCTACAGCATCCTGCCAGCCGGCGCGCTCAGCCTGCAGACCGGCATCTTGTATGCCGCTGCGGAATTTGATTTCTGGAATATCGGCAATATCGCGATATGGCTGCCCCATGTGATGATTGGCGCGTATGTGGTGGAGATTCCTCTGTTTGCGGGGCTTTCGGTGTATTCTTACGCAAAATATCGGATTCGATAAAGACTCTACGGTATGGATGCAATCAATGTTGTCAGGGCCTTTCGCTGCCCCTGCGTGGGTTCCTGCAGTTTGCCGTTTTTAAGCAATACCATAACGCAATGCAGCAGGAACCACCCATCCGAATGGAATACATACTGCAGCTCATGCTCCCGCACCTTTCTTAAATGCGGCGGAATCCCGTTAAGCATTGCCTGCACAAAAGGAGCCTTCAAAGCCTCAAATTCCGCCCAATGTGCTTCCTTGATGCGCGTTCCGATTGCAAGCAGCTTATCACGGATCTCTTTGCCGTTTAGAATCACAATCTGCCATGCCGATTTGAACTGTCCGTCATAATCTCCATTGGTTTTTATATAACCAATTTCTGCAAGCCACGCATAATCATGCTTTGACAGCAAATGTTCCTTTTCTTCGTTGAAAAGTGCAATCGTCCTCCTTTGTTCTTCCGGTATGTTTCTTTCTTTTATGCCCGGTCTGTCAGAGTATTCAGAATCGATCTGCCACATATGCTGTCCGTCATCCCGGCCGTTCCACATTGGACCGACCCAGTTTTTCATATGCGCCCACTCCTCCGAGAGCCTCGTTTCATCCGCCGCAATCGATGCGTGGCAGATATTATGCCCACCGTCCGGCCGAAAAGTCGCCACTTCTTCAAAGGAAATGCGCTGCTTCGCCAGACCTCTCCCGGATCGTGCCGCTATATAAGGTATCAACGACCACAGAATAAAATTATGTTCCGCTCTCGGAGCATTCTTCAGGAAAACAGGCTCATCCGTCTGACCACACAGGATGTCCGGATCATCAAGAATGCCGGTGGAAATCAACTCATCATACAGCTCGTTTGCAAACAGCCCGGCAGCCCGCGTATACATCTCATTCTGTATGGCAAGAAGCTCGGGCGTAGGCTCGTCAATGATGAAATTGACAATATATTTTTTCTTTTCACAAAGCAGGAATCCGTATTCTTCCAGAAATTCGACTTCCGATTCCACATACACCGGCGAAACGCCGAGTTCCTCGGCAATCTCGTTGATGGTTTTCGCCTGATTGCGCACACAATAACAGACATTTTGAGACAGTGTGGAACGGAAAAATTCATCCAGGGACTTTGTCCCAATGGAACCGTTTAGACCATAGGACTCAAATCTAATCGGGTTAAATTTCAGCTCGCTTGCTTTTCTCATCTTATCCATACCTCGCTTCAATTCTTTTTTTGCCTCAAACAAGTGCCATTTGACAGTACCCGGAGAGATTCCCAACTCCTTTGCAATATCTGCCTGCTTACGTTTTTCAAAGTAATACGCAATCACAATTCTTCTCTGCTGCTTTGAAAGGTACGCAATCTCGGTTCGGAGGCGATGGATGGCATCGAGGTTATCGTCGGCATCTGTGTCCGCATACGGATCAGCAATCAGCTCCGCAATTTCATCAACGGAAACATTGGCCACGCTTTTTGCCGCGTCACGATAATAGTTGCTCAGCACGTTATGCGCCACTGTCCAGATAAACTTACCCATATCTGCAACATCGTCTTTGGCAAGGAGCGCACGAAACGCTCTTGTAACAATCTCCTGCGACAGATCTTCCGCATCGTGGATATTTTTACACCTTTTCAAAGCAAAGCCAAATATGGGTTTCAGATATTCGGCTATGGTTTTCTCTACTTCCTGTCTGTTCACTTGTTTTCACCTCGTTGAAAGCTTTCACTTATATAGACACGCGAATCGGAAAAGGTTGGGGGTATTTTTGCCATCCATCGGGCTAATGTATATGCTGCTGTTGAAAAGTGAAATAAAGCTTAATCGAGTAGGAGGCGGTGATTAACCTCCGTCCTCTCACACCACCGTGCGTACCGTTCGGT
>DLAF01000073.1 GCA_002492725.1 Lachnospiraceae bacterium UBA7054 | reverse complement strand
TCCTACAAAAACTTTACCCTAGCCCATTGGCCCGTTTTCCTACGGGATCAGGCTGATTTCTTCCCCCAGCTTAAAGGAGTAAATGATCTGCTCCTTCACGGGCTTTGCGCTCCCATCTTTCCCTGCGTTCGCCCCCTGCTTTCCGTCGGGATTTTTCCCACCGCCGAAAATCTGTGTCAGCGCCTCACTGTAGTATGCAAGCTGCACCTGATAGCGCTTCACAAGCTCCTCCGCCTTCTCCACGGCATCCGTCTTGTAATCCAATACCACGAAGCCGTCCTCCTCCTCGAAAAACACGTCAATGATACCCTGTATCAGCACCGTCTCCTCAGGCGGAAACTCCGGCTTTAAGCGGTTTGCGGGAAGTCCCAGCACAAAGGGCTGCTCCTTGTAGAGCCTGCCCGCACGGGCCGCCTGTGCCATGCGCCATGCCGCCCCGCTTGTCAAAAAGGCGGAAAGCTTCGGTATCGACACCGCTTCATAATAAGCTTTTGAAAGTCTTTCCTCCCGCAGCATCTGATCCATCTGCTCCTGCAAAAGAGCGCGGGCGGCGTCCGGCTTTTGGTTGACTTCTCTAGTCAATTTTGTAAAATCAAAAAGCTCCATCACCTTATGGAAGGCGCTGCCGCGCATGGAACCTGTGACACGCTCGTCATTTTCGATAAATTTCGGCAGATAGGGAACCACGGGCCTGTCCTCGAACAGATGCGCGGAAAGGTCTGTTTCTTCCTGCATTCCCGCCTTTTTTAATTCCGATACGGTGGTCTTGGTATATAGATTTTTTAAGTTTTCATGCGGATATCGGTAGGAAAAACGATATGACAGTTCTGTCAGCAGTTCCTCGTCCGCCTGCGCCTGCGAAAGCAGCATTCTCTTCGCTTCCTCTCCATGCAGAACCTCCCCGATCTTTTCCTCCACCACATGATCCCACCCGGTCAATTCCACCGAAATGCCCATCTCTTCTCCATAATCAGGAGCTTCCTTGTCCGCCTCCACGCCGCCGGCCTCGTATAGCCCGTCCAGGCAGCGATTCCCGGAGAGCGCAGAGAGCACAAAGGACAACAGACTGCCCGTGCCGTACAAGACATCGTAGGGAAGGAGCTTTTCCTTCCGTCTGCTCAGGGGGAGCAGAGAAAGCGCGGTCTTTTCCAAATCCTTAACGCCTCCCGTCAACACCAGTTTTTCCTCCGCCCTTGTCATGGCCACATAGAGAATCCGCAGTTCCTCCGCCAGATTGTCCCGTTTGCGCTTTACCGCGACCGCATTCTTGCGCAGGCTCTTTGCCCGAACGCGAAGCACGGGATCCACATAATCCACGCCCAGTCCGGCATCCACATCCGCGAGGACCGACCCCTCCCCCTCCTTTGCCCGAAATCGCCTGGACAGGCCTGAGACGAAACAAATCGGAAATTCCAGTCCCTTGCTCTTGTGCACGCTCATGATGCGCACCACATCCGCATTCTCATCCTGCATGGCGGCCTCGCCATAGTCTACCTCGTACTTTTCCAGCTGCTCCATATAGCGCAGGAAATGATAAAGACCAAAGTAGCCGGTCTTCTCATAGTCCGCCGCCTTTACTAAGAGCATCTCCACGTTTGCGCGCCTCTTACCTCCCTCGGGGCGGGCCGCCACATAGGAAAGGTAGCCGCTCTCCCGCAGGATGGTCTGCAAAAGCTCATAAACCCCGGTATAGACCGCCAGGTCACGGTAGCGGGCAATCCGATCCAGAAAGGCGGCGGCCTTCTGACACAGGGGGGCGGGGATATCTGCGGCAGACGGCGCGGCTGCATTGACCGTTTCAGTCACCCCACGTGCCGCACATGCCTTCAACGCGTCATAGAGGTAACGCTTCTTGGGGTAAGCCGCCCGCACCAGCGCAATCTCCTCCTCCGAAAAGCCGCCCAGATAAGCGTGCAATACCCCGTAGAGGGGAATGTCCTGTAAGGGATTGTCCAGCACCCGCAGAAAGTGCAAAAGTTCCTGCACCTCCGTGGCTGCAAAATAGCCCGTGCGGGAAGTCACATAGACGGGAATCCCCTCCTCCTCCAGCACCCGCAAAAAAACCTCGTCCCAGCCGGAGAGGGTGCGCAGCAAGATCACGATATCGCTAAAAGATGCCCGCCGCAGCTTCCCCGTCTCCCGATCCGTCACCTCAAGATCACGCAGCAGCTCCTTGATCTTGGCCGCCACCGCGTATGCCTCCCGCTCCTTTGCGGTCAGCTCCTCCGGCCCTTCTCCCTCCTGCACCAGCAGAAGCTCCGTGCGGTAAGGGGAGGGCGCGCCGTTTTCGGTATCAGCCAAAGAGGCTCCTGCCCCGGAAACCGGCGTGTCCGCAGACGGATAGGCCGCCCCCGGGTGCAATGCTGCCTGCTCATCGTAAACTATGCCGCCAAGCGCCTTTCCCATTAAGCGGTAAAAGAGGGCGTTAACGCTGTCAAGCACCTCCGTTCTGCTCCTGAAATTCTGATGCAGATCAATCCGCAGTGCCTGCTCCCCGCCCTTTCCATATTCATCATACTTTTCCAAAAAGAGCTCGGGTCTGGCCAGGCGGAATTTGTAGATGCTCTGCTTCACATCCCCAACCATGAAACGGTTGTATCTGCCCTCGGCCTCCCCGCTGATGGAAGAAAGGAGATATTCCTGCACCAGATTGCTGTCCTGATACTCGTCAATCAGAATCTCCTGATAACTGCTGCGGTAAGCAAGCGCTGTTTCCGTGGGCACATATCCGCCCCAAAACCCGTTTGTGCTGCCCTGAGCGTTCCTCTGCGAAGCAGATTCACCATCCTCTTTTCGCAGAAGCACCTGCAGGGCAAAATGTTCGATGTCGTCAAAGTCCAGCACGTTTTTCTCCCGTTTCGCCGCATCGAAGGCTTCCTTAAAGGAGAGTGTCACATCCAGGAGGGCATCCAGTGCCGTTTTACAACTCTCCATCTGCCTGCACACCTGCTCCTCATTCCCCGCAAAAAAAGATGTCCGCAGCTCTGATAAGGTATCCTTCACACTGCCGCGCAGCAGTTTTGCCGCCTCACGCTTGGCGGGAGAAATGGTATCGTCCTTTTTCGAGGGCAGGCGGTCGAAGCGCACGCTGCAAAAGGCCGCGCAGAGGGTGTCGTAGTCCCCCGTATTCCGCACTCCGTCTGTCAGATCATCATTCCCGGCATTCCTCTGCTCTGCGCTTTCTATTTGACCACATAAGTCAATCAACTTCTCCACCGTTTCCGCTTCCCGCTCCAACAGCTCGGCGTAAAGGTAAGGTCCGTCCGGCTCCTCGCAAAGTTTCACCGCCGCCTGCAGTTTCTGCGCACAGCCCGCAAGCAGCAGGCGCACATGCCCCATCAGTTCCTCCATCCACGGCAGGGATGACAGGCCGCCCGGCGCGGGCGCGCTCTCTCCAGCCTGTTCAGACATTGACTCCCGCAGTCCGCTCGTGCAATAATCCGCCCTTCTGTCATTGAGCCACTTCTCGGGAAATGGCATGCTCATGGCAAAGTCATAGAGCGTTAAAACTTCCGTCTCCACGGCCAGATCCCGACTGCCCGTGCTGAAATATTCCATCGCGTGCAAAAAGGAAGAATCCCCCTGCGCGTAAGCTTCCTCCAACACCTGCGCAAGCACCTCCCCGCGCAGAAGCCGCATCTCCCCCTCCTCCCCGATGCGAAAACCGGGGTCAAGGCCAATGGTGTGGAACTGGTTTCTGAGCACAAAGAGGCAGAAACTGTCTATCGTGGTGATCTGGGCATTGTAGAGCAGGGTTGACTGGCGCTGTAAATGCTCGTTTGCCGGGTCACGGGAAAGACGCTCCTGCAGGGCACGGCTGATCCGCTCCCGCATCTGTGCCGCCGCCGCATTGGTGAACGTCACCACCAAAAGCCTGTCGATATCCACAGGGTTCTCCCCGTCGCACACCATCTTCACAATCCGCTCCACCAGCACCGCCGTCTTGCCGGAGCCTGCCGCCGCCGAAATGAGGAGATTTTTTCCTCGCTCGTCGATCACTCTTTGTTGTGTCCTGGTAAAGGTAACGCCCATCTCAACTTTCCTTCCCTGTCTGCGCATGCGCTTCCATCTTCTCTGCCATGGCATTAACCGCCATTCCGCTCATCTCTTCCCGAATCCGTTCCAGCGCCTCCGCCGTTCCCATCTTGGGCAGCTTTCTTACCTGATACCCCGACTGTGCCGCCGCCCCGGCATCGTATCTGCACACACTCTTGTAAGCGCAGTAAGTGCAGGCTTTGTCACCGCCAAACTCACAGGGATTGACCGATATGGTTCCATTCAGGATCTCTTTTCCCAAACGGCGAATCTTCTGGTTTACATAATCCGAAACCATGATCATATCTTCCTCCGCCATAACGCCGGATGACGCAGAGAACGTTCCGTCCTTTTTCCGTTCCAGCGGCAGAATATCGGACTTATCCGCAAATTCGGCATCCAGCAAACTGACAGCCTCGTCACTTTTATTGACTACTCCGGTCATCTTTAATTCCCGCAAAATCCGCTGATTGATTTCCTCGGGCGTCACTTCCTCCTCCGCCTCTACCATGGGATCCGCCACATGGTAGTAAAGCATGGCCGCAGGGTGCACCTCCCTGTCCGGATACTTCTTCCTTACCAGCTCCTCGGCTGCGTTCATATAGACCACAAGCTGCAGCTGTAAGCCATAATAGAGGGCCGCCAGATCAAAACGCCGCTCCCCTGATTTATAGTCGATGACTTTTACATAAATTTTTTCGTCCTTCTCGCACAAATCCACCCTGTCGATCCTGCCCCGCAGGCGCAGTTTTTCCTTCTCCGTCAGGGCTATGTTCAAAGCGTCCAAATCTTCCAGAGAATCAAAGGATACCTCGAAAGCCTCCGGCAGGAAGCTCCCCTTTTGCAGCTGCGTTTGCAGCGTGCGTACGGTGCGGTTTAAGATGCGCTCGATTCTGCCAAGCAGTCGTTTATTCCGCTCACTGCTGTAGAGGACGGTTTCCCCGTACACGGCCGCGCAGGCAGAAAGCGCCTCCGCCACCAGTGCCCCGCTCTCCTCCTCCGGAAAGGTAAGCCAGGTGTAACCGTGCGCGGAAAGCCTCTCTCCGAATAATTCCAGCGTCTGATGGAAGAGATTTCCCATATCCACAGCTTCAAAGCCGTACTCTCCCCGCTCCCGCAGCCGCAGTCCGTATTGCAAAAAATGTGCGTAGGCACAGGCGGCAAACTTTTCCAGGCGGCTTACGCTGCCCAGAAGGGAAGCCCCGTAGAGGGCGCTGCTGACCGCCCTGGTAAGCGGTGTGTCCACATACTGCGCAAAGGCCGCCTCCGTCAGGGTTTCTACCTGTCCCGCATACTGCGGATCCTGTCGGTAACAATGATAAAAGGTGTAAAACGCCTTCTGCTGCGCCTCGGGAAGCCGCCCTGCCGCATACTCCCGCAAGCTGTCCGCAAAAAATCCCACGCCGTCTGCGCCGCACATAAGCTGCTCCTGTGCCGTTTCGCCCTCGGGCCTGACGACAACAAGGGCCGGAAACAGACCGCGCAAAAGTTCCACCAGATAAGCGGGGCGCAGCGTCTTTCCATCCTCTCCCACCCTGGCATAGGATAAATAAAGCGCCTGCGAAGGCTTCGTCATATTCAGGTACAGATAGAGCTTTTGAATGTACATCTGCTGCCTGGGCGTGGGGGCCAGCTCGACCTGCGCATCCCGCAGAAATTCCCGGTCAAGATCCGAGATGATCCCGCCGCCGCTCCCCTTGGGGATGTTGCCGTCGTTGACGCCCAGGAAAAAGAGAACCTTCACCTGCCCCAGCCTCGTTCTCTCAATGTCTCCCACCAAAATGCGATCCACATTCCGCGGGATCGTACCCACCGTGATCTCCGCAAGACCCGAATCCAGAATATCCGCAAATTCCTGAAGGGTCATCTCCTCCCCCGCAAGAAGCCCGTCCATCTGATCCAAAAGGTCGATCACCAGCGGATAGATCTGCCCATACTCTTTGGCCCGCGCCGGATCGCCCTGCTCCAAAAACGCTGTCTCATAGTCCGCAAGCTTCTGCTGCACACCGGCCGCCGCCATGAATTGATAGAGGGCCCGCACCAACTCCCCCGCCGTCCGACTCGGCTTCAGAAAAGGCGCCATCTGCTCCATCAAACGCTCCCGCATAGCATTGCACTTTGCAAGCGCAAGAAGCGAAGCCTCCTCTCCCTCGGGATCCTCCTCCCTGTAGACAAAGGCTTCACTCCACTTCTTTCTGCCCCTGATTCCGAAGCGGCGGACATAGTTTTCCAACAGGTCCGTCTCCTCCTTCTCAAATCCCGCAAGACCCGTACGCAGATAATGAAACACTGCCGTGGAACTGAAATCTTTGAGGATGATCTGCAAGGCGCTGCGCAGATAGGACGAAAAAGGATTTCCCAAAATTCCCGTCGTTCGATCCAGATAGATCGGAATCCCGAAACGGGCGAAGACCTCCTGTGCCTCCTTTCCGTACACCTCCATGTTTCCCGTCACCACCGCGATATCGCGGTAGCACAATGTATCCGACTTTAACAGCATTTTGCGGATCGCGATACAGGTCTGCCGCAGCTCCTGTGCGGGCGTGGAGGCCTCAAAAAGATGGATGTGCCTTGCCTCTCCTTCGTAAATCTGCGCGGGATAACGAAAGAGATTCCGTTCCAGATGCGCAAGCTCCGGGTTCTGAAAGAAACGTGGAAGCCGCCCCTCCTTTTTCTCTTTGCACCAGATGGCAGGCTC
Organism: Lachnospiraceae bacterium UBA7054; assembly: GCA_002492725.1. Taxonomy (GTDB): domain Bacteria; phylum Bacillota; class Clostridia; order Lachnospirales; family Lachnospiraceae; genus UBA3282. Next base: position 20,867 of record DLAF01000073.1, on the reverse strand, counting down.
CTCCAAAACGCCAATCTCCTGCGCCAGCTTTTGCAGGGCTGCCACCGTCTTCTGTGTCAGATAGAACAGCTTCTGCTCCCCCTCCAGACGATAGGGATCCTCCCGCTCGTCCGCTGTGAGGGTTATAATGACCCGATCAGTCAACCCCAGCAGTTCCTGAATGACACGGTTCTGGATCGGCGTAAAGCCCGTGAAACCGTCAAAGGCGATCACCGCGTCCCGCACGATCTGAGATTTCGGCAGGGCGGCCCGCAGCCTGTCGAGGGTCTCCTCCGCAGTGATAAACTTTTCCCTCTTATAGTCGGAAAAAGCCTGATACAAAACCTTCAGATCCTTAAGTTTATGGTAGAGCGCCCCCCGTCCCTTCGCGTAGGACAGCAGGATGTCCAGCTCTTTCTCCCCCACGCCATACTGCATAAATTCAGAGAGGGCTGACTTTATTTCATGGACGTAACCGATCTTGTGCAAATGACTGCCAAGATACGCAAGCTCCTCACGCTTCTCCTGCGCCACCTTCCTAAGTACCAGACTCTTTCCCGTGTCATCCAAAACAGGCAGCTCCTCACCTCCTACCTCTTCCATGACCCGATGAGACAGTCTGCCGAAACTCAATACATCCACATTCATGATCGCATGTCTGGGATGCTCCACCACCAGATCCATCTGTGTCTGCATGGTGAACTGATCCGGTACGATCAGCAGATAGTTTTTCTGCGGATGCTTTAAAGATTCCTCTATGATAAAGTCGTGCAGTTTTTTGCTCTTGCCGGCGCCGGACGCGCCAAAGTAAAATTGTAAGGACATGGTTTCCCTTCCGCAATGACACGCTGTTCATCCAAAATAAACTTTACACCTTATCCAAAAACTTTTATAATAAAATTATAACATGAATGACCCTGATAAAGAAAGTAGGTGATGATATGCCAACCAGTCTGGAAGTAACCAAAGCTGCTATTGACGATTTTAAGAAGATTCAGAAATATATGGCATTGGCAAAAGAAGAAAACGCTGTAAAAACATATGCCGAGCTAAAAGATGAATATCTCTCACTGAAAGCCATCTTACAGGTTTCAGGCGTTAATCTTGCCGATATTGATAAAATCAAAGAATGAGTAAAAAGCGGAGAATGCCGTTTTTCAGGCATTCTCTGGAATGAGATTTAGTACATCTTGGCGTCCCGTCCTATGACGGGACGTCTTTTGATGTACTTCTTATTCCGTGAACGGAATCACACCGCCGTCATAAGTATTGTTAATATACTCCTTGATCGCGTCAGATTTCAGCGCCGCCACCAGCGCCTTGATCCCTTCGTTGTTCTCATTGCCTTCCTTCACCGCAATCACGTTCACGTAGGTCTTTGCCGCCTCGGAATCGGACTGCTCATAGGCCACCGCATCTTTCGCTACGGAGAAACCTGCCTCCATCGCGTAGTTACCATTTAACACCACAAACGCCACCTCATCCTTCACGCGGGGCACCTGTGCCGCTTCCAACTCCTGAATCTCCACATTGTAAGGGTTCTCTTCGATATCCCGCACCGTCGCTTCCAGGCCGACGCCTGCCTTTAAGGTCAGGATGCCGTTGTCCTGCAAAAGCAGAAGCGCTCTCGCCTCATTGGTGGTATCATTGGGAACCGCAATGGTGTCTCCGTCCGCAATCGCGGAAAGATCGCTCTTCGTGCCGGGATAGATGCCGAATGGCTCATAATGGATGCCGCCCGCGTTCACCAGATGCGTCCCCTGCTCCTCGTTAAAGGAATCCAGATAAGGAATGTGCTGGAAGTAGTTGGCGTCGTACTCGCCACTCTCTACCACCTGATTAGGCTGCACATAGTCGTTAAAGACCGTGACCTCCAGCGTATAGCCCTGATCCGCCAGGATCGGCTTCACCTGTTCCAGAATCTCCGCATGAGGTGTTGCGGAAGCCGCCACGGTAATCGTATTGTCATCCTTCTTCCCACTGCAGCCCGTAAGCGCCGCAAGCGCCAGAGCCGCCGTCACAACAGTTACCAATACTTTCTTTTTCATAATTTTTTCATCGCTCCTCCCTTTATCTTTTATCCAGCTTCACAGACAGCCGCATCCCCAGCGTCTGGAAAATCTGCACCAACACCACCAAAAGCACCACCGAAACGATCATGATCAGCGTCTCGTAACGGTAATAACCGTAGCGCATGGCAATATCGCCAAGGCCGCCGCCGCCGACCACGCCCGCCATCGCGGAATAACCAAGGATCGTGCCGATGGCAATGGTCACGCCCACTAAAATCGACGTCCTCGCCTCCACCAAAAGCACCTTCCAGATGATCGTAAACGTGTCCGCGCCCATGCTCTGCGCCGCTTCCACCACGCCATGATCCACTTCCTTGATGGAAGATTCAATCATGCGCCCGATAAAAGGCGCCGCCGCAATGGTAAGCGGCACGATGGTGGCGATCGAACCCGTAGTCTTTCCGACAATCGCTCTCGTAAGCGGCATCACCAGGATCAAAAGGATCAGAAACGGGACGCTGCGCAGGATATTGGCCAGCACGTCAAGTACCTTATAGATCACGGCATTGGGCCGAATCCCCGTCTTGTCCGTCACGGCAAGAACAATGCCCCACGGAAGGCCCAATACATAACCGAAAAAAGTTGACAGCAGTGTCATAAGCAGGGTGTCCCGTACACCTTCCAGCATCATCAGTGTCAGATCGCTAGTCCACATAACCGTTCACCTCCTCCACTGCCAAGCCTCTCTCCGTGAGATAGGCCTTCATCTCCTTCTGCATCTGTATGTCATCGGGCAGACTCAAGATCATCTCGCCTCTGGCGATTCCCTCCACGTTCTTGGTATCCGCCCGCAGGATATTGATGGGCTGCCCAAACTTTAACACCATATTCGCAATCACCGGCTCAAAAGAAGAGTTCACGGAAAATACGATACGTACGCAGCACTTCCCTTTCATCAATTCCTTCTGTCGATCTTCCAGCGTGCGGCGGTCCGTGCCGCTGCCCTTTAGGATCAATTCCTTTGCTTCCGCCGTCTTCGGGTGTGCAAAAATATCGGAAACACGGCCCTGCTCCACCAAATGTCCCTCACCGATGATCGCCACATGAGAACAGATTTCCCGCACCACCGACATTTCGTGGGTGATGATCACAATCGTAATGCCGTACTTCTGATTGATTTCCTTCAATAACTGTAATATAGACTGCGTCGTCCGCGGGTCAAGCGCACTTGTCGCTTCGTCGCACAAAAGGATCTTCGGATTGGCCGCCAATGCCCTGGCAATCGCCACCCTCTGCTTTTGCCCGCCGGAAAGCTGCGACGGATAGGCTTGGGCTTTCTCCGACAGCTCCACGATCTCCAAAAGTTCTTTTGCCCGCTTTCTTGCTTCCTTTTTCTTCATGCCGCCGATTACCAGCGGAAAACAGATATTATCAATCACATTCTTTTGCATCAGCAGATTAAAATGTTGAAAGATCATGGAGATTTCCCTGCGCATCGCCCGAAGCTGCCACTGTGTCATTGCACTAAGATCCTTCCCCTCGATGCACACCGTGCCGGTCGTAGGCCGCTCCAAAAAGTTCAGGCAGCGCACCAGCGTGCTCTTACCCGCTCCCGACATTCCGATGATCCCATAGATATCGCCCGCCTCGATCGAGAGCGTGATATCATGCAGCGCTTCCACCTTACCATCGTCAGTCTCGAAGGTTTTACTAAGTCCCTGTACTTCTATCATTTCAGCCATCCGTTCATCCTCATGACGCTTTCACTGATTGTTATAACCTTGCTCACTATAGTATGAAACCGACAAAATGTCAAGGTTTTGCCACAGCTCAGCCAGACCTTATCTGCGTGGCTGCACTATTTATGAAAACAGCGGTGTTGACAAATATCTGTCCCCGGAGTCAGGCAGAAGCGCCACGATCACCTTCCCCTGATTCTCAGGCCGCTTTGCCAGCTGCGCGGCCGCATGGAGTGCCGCTCCCGAGGAGATGCCCACCAGCACACCCTCCTGCACGGCAATCGCCCTGCCCGCCGCAAAAGCATCTTCGTTTGACACTTTGATGATTTCGTCGTAGACATTCGTATCCAGAACCTCGGGTACAAAACCAGCGCCGATCCCCTGAATCTTGTGCGCGCCCGGCTGTCCGCCGGAGAGGACCGGACTGCTCTCAGGCTCCACCGCCACCACCTTCACGGCAGGATTCTTTTCCTTTAAGTAAGAGCCAACACCCGTTATGGTGCCGCCGGTACCCACACCCGCCACAAAAATGTCCACCTTTCCATCTGTGTCCTCCCAGATCTCCGGACCGGTCGTTGCCCTATGGATCGCCGGGTTCGCGGGGTTCACAAACTGCCCCAGAATGATGGAGCCGGGTGTAGATGCCTGCAATTCCTCCGCTTTTGCGATTGCGCCCTTCATGCCCTGCGCACCATCCGTCAACACCAACTTTGCGCCGTATGCCTGCAAGAGCTTTCGCCGCTCCACGCTCATGGTCTCCGGCAGAGTCAGAATTGCCTGATACCCCTTGGCCGCCGCCACCGCCGCCAGTCCAATCCCTGTATTACCGCTGGTGGGTTCAATGATGGTGCCGCCGGGTTGTAACTTTCCTTCCCGTTCCGCCGTCTCGATCATGTTCAGGGCAACGCGGTCCTTCACTGATCCCGCAGGATTCAGGTATTCCAGCTTTACCAGAATTGTCGCGTCCGCAAGGCCGCTTTTTTGCTCGTAATTTGTGACTTCCAGCAGCGGCGTATGTCCAATCAGCTCTGCCGCACTTTTTTTGATATTTGCCATGATATGTTCCTCCCTTTTCTTTCTTGCTTATTTCCTACTTATTCAGTAGGCTTAATATGAAATGATAATAAACCATATTTTCCTCCCTGTCAACCTGTTTTTGGAAAATTTTCAAAAATCTCACGATTCACCGCTCTCCTTTGCACCACTGCACGATCTGTGATACAATGTTCCTATGAAAATCCTATTTATTGAATGGGCGAGCTTCGGCAACGCCGACATCAAAGATGCATTTATGAAAGAAGGGCACAGCGTTGTCTGTTTTCCCTTCTCCAATAAAGATACCCGACAGAATGCGGAAATCGAGGCGGCTCTTATGGAGAAGCTCCACGAAACCGTGCCCGACGCCGTCTTTTCCTTTAATTATTTTCCGCTGGTGTCAAATGTCTGTAAGAAAGAGGGGCTTCCTTATCTCTCCTGGATCTACGACAGCCCCTACGTGATGCTCTACTCTTACACGACTGTCAACCCCTGCAACCACATTCATGTTTTTGACAAGGCTCTGTGCCGGGAATTTCAAACAGCCGGAATCAAGACTGTGCACTATCTGCCCATGGCTGCCAATACCGACAGACTGGATCGCCTTTCGGCAGCCACCGCATATGACGTCTCCTTCGTGGGCTCCCTCTACACCGAGTCGCACAACTTTTTCGACCGCATGAAAACCCTTTCCGACTACGCCAAGGGCTATCTGGAAGGGCTTATGAACGCCCAGATGCAAATACAGGGCTATAATTTTATTCAGGAGTCATTGTCTCCCATAATGGAAGAGTTGTATCAGGCGCTTCCTATGGATCCTAATCCGGACGGCGTGGAGACCAGGGAGTATCTCTACGCGCAGTATGTAATCAACCGTAAACTCACGGGCCTGGAGCGTCTCAGCCTGCTCACCGCTATCTCGCAGCGGCACACGCTGGATCTGTTTACGATTGACAAGACCTTTACCCTGTCGAATCTGCGCAACCACGGCACGGCAGACTACTATACCGAAATGCCTCTGGTTTTCAAAAAAAGCCGCATTAATCTGAACATTTCCCTGCGCAGTATTCGGAGCGGCATCCCGCTTCGCGCCTTTGATATCATGGGCTGCGGCGGATTTCTCTTAAGCAATTATCAGGAAGATTTTCTTGAAAACTTTACCCCAGGGGAAGACTTTGTATGCTATGAAAGCGAACAGGATCTCCTGCAAAAGATCGATTATTACCTGGCACACGAAGACGAACGTCAGGCGATCGCAAAAAACGGCCACGACAAAGTGGCGGCCGCACACACCTACCGCGATCGTGTCAGGCAGATGCTGTCCTGCCTGTAAAAGCAGTAGAAATCCATTGTAAAGGAGCAGCCCATGCATCCCATTTCCGTTTGTATCATCGCCAAGAACGAGGAGGCCCGCATCGAAAAATGCCTTGCTTCCATAAAACCCTACGGCTTCGAGATCGTGGTGGTGGACACGGGTTCCACCGACCGCACGAAAGAAATTGCTGCCAAATATGCGGACAAAGTGCTTGAATTTGTCTGGTGCGACGACTTTTCGGCAGCCAGAAATTTTTCCCTGCGGGAGGCAGCAAACAACTGGATCTTTATGATCGACTGCGACGAGAGCGTAAAGCACATGGACGTGGAGGAGCTCAATTACTTCCGCAAGCATCTTTCAGACAAGGTGGGAAGCGTATCGCGTGAAAATCTGGTGACGCAGGACGGTGTGCTCACCCTCAACAACACGGACTATACCGAGCGTTTTTTTGACAGACGCCTCTACCGTTACACAGGCATCATCCACGAGCAGCTCACCCCCGTCAGGGGCGGCGAACTTGATACTCTTCTGCTGCATACTACCCTTCTTCACACCGGTTATGATATGACACCGGAAGAACGGGATGCCAAGTACCGGAGAAATTTTACGCTGTTACAAAAGCAGGCCGAAGCCAACCCGGATAACCCTTATCTCTACTATCAGCTTGGCAAGAGCTGCGAAATCCTGAAAGACTATGAAAGAGCCTGCATCTATTACGACAAAGGCCTGGCCTTTGACCTGGATCCGGAACTTGCCTATGTACAGGCTATGGTGGTCTCCTACGGCAACGCCCTGCTGCAGACGGATCAGGCTGAAACCGCACTGGGCTATGAGGGCATTTACGACGAATTTTCACAGGTGACGGACTTCGTCTACCTGATGGGCGATATTTATAAAGCCAACGACATGTACGAGGAGGCGCTCGCGCAGTACCAAAAGGCAGCCGGAATGCCAGAAGGAAGGCGAAATGGCGTCAATAGTTTTCTGCCGGCCTTCCAGTGCGGCCGTATCTTTGAACTTTTGGGCGACGCCGGATCCGCCGCCGCCTTCTATGCGCAGTGCGGCGATTTCGCACCGGCACTGAAGCGGCTGCAGGCTCTGCAGAACGAAGCACGCTAAACGAATCATTTTGCATGAAAACGGAGGTAACCATGATCCCCATTTCAGTTTGTATCATTGGAAAAAACGAAGAACAACACCTGGAAAACTGCCTTGTTCCCCTTAAGGCTTATCCCTTTGAAATCGTCTACGTGGACACCGGCTCGGCCGACGCCACTAAGGAGATCGCTGCCAAATATGCAGACAAGGTGTTTGATTTTACCTGGTGCAATGACTTTTCCGCTGCCAGAAATTTTGCGGTCTCCAAAGCCTCCCACAACACGATCCTCTCGCTTGATTGTGACGAATACCTCACAGCGCTTGACGAAGAGGCCCTGTATGAATCTGTCACTGCACATGAACAGGGGGTTGGCCGCATTCTTCTCAACAACTACTATGTAGCGAATGACACGCCGACCAACTATCCCGAGCGGGTGGACCGGCTCTTTTCCAGAAAACACTTCCACTTTGCCGGCAGCATCCATGAACAGCTCGTTTCTCAGAAAGACGGCAATCCTCTCTACGAAAGCTATGACCTGCCCCTGGTTGCGGATCACGCCGGCTACAGCGATCCGGAGACCATGAAAAAAAAGGCTGAGCGCAACAACGAACTGCTGTTTGCAGAATTAAAAAAGAGGCCCGAAGACCCCTATCTCTACTTTCAGATCGGACAGTCCTACAATTCCATACGGGACTATGAAAACGCCTATATGAATTATAAGCAATCCTTTGCGCTGCACCTAAACCCTTATGAGCCCTGGGTGCAGATTATGGCTACCGCTTACATCAATGCCATGAATCACACCGGCCGCTCCCGAGAGGCGGTACGCTTCTTTGAGCCGATTTACGCGCATTTTGCGAACGACGCCAATTTTTACTGCAGCATGGGCAATGCCTACTTAAATCTCCATCCGCCCAAGCCCCTCAATGCCATGGCGGAGTACATAAAGGCTCTGCAGTGTCCGACCGCGCGGGAGGAGGGCGCAAACACTTTCATTCCTTACTACAACATCGGCCTGGTCAATGAGATGATGGGAAATCCGGAAGCAGCGCTCACATTCTATGAGCGGGCCGCGGGATTGGGATTTATGCCCGCGATTGAAAAACTGAAAGAGATGGAACCCACCTAAAAAAAGACCCCATCCTTTCGGATGAGGTCTTTTTGATCGTTTGTTTTGCTGTGATACAGCTTACAGTGATTAGCCCAGTAAGGACAATGCCAGCTGATTGTTCTGGTTTGCCTGAGAGAGCATGGACGTACCAGCCTGCTGTAAGATATTGTTGTTGGAGTACTGTACCATCTCCTTCGCAATATCCGTATCGCGGATAGCTGCCTCTGCACTCTGGGTGTTCTCTGCGATGTTGTCCAGGTTGTTGATCGTGTGCTCCAGACGGTTCTGCACTGCACCGAGCTCGGAACGCTGTGCGGATACAACCTTGATTGCCTGTTTCACGAACTTGTTCAGGCTTGCGAAATCAGTATGCTCAGGAATGTTAGCACTCAGATCATCCTTCTTGAAGGTGGTCTGGAACTTCGTGGTGGTATCTGTCATGGATTCGCCACCAAAACGACTCTCAATCTCAGCGTTGATTCCCGCAATGCTCATATTTGCGATGGTCACGTTGATGTGCTGACCAGCCTCTGCGCCTACCTGCAGGCCTACGCCGTTGAAGCCCTCGCCATCCAAGAGGCTCATCTCGTTGAAGGTCGTGGTGCTCTGTACGCGGTCGATCTCGCTCATGAGCTGCTGCACTTCCATTGCGATGTATGCACGATCGGTAGAAGTCTGGGTACCGTTCTCACCCTTAACTGCCAGCTCGTTCATTCTCTGAAGCATATCATGCACTTCTGTCAGAGCGCCTTCTGCGGTCTGCACTGCGCTGATACCGTCCTGTGCGTTAGCGGAAGCCTGATTCAGACCTCTCACCTGTCTTCTCATCTTCTCGGAGATTGCCAGCCCTGCTGCGTCATCCGCTGCACGGTTAATCTTGTAACCGGAAGAAAGCTTCTCGGTAGATTTTGCCTGAGAAGAAGTGGTCAGGCCGAGCATTCTGTTAGAGTTCATCGCTGTAATGTTGTGTTTAACGATCATAGTATATTCCTCCTTGAATTTTCCGCGGCATCCTTGCCGCTTTGTTTTGTTGTGTGAGTCCGCCTCCGACCCGTCCGCTGTCATCCGCTTTCTCACTGTTTCAAGTAAATGTTTTACTTTACTTGTATTATATATCGGTGGGTTTCCGATATACTTTAGAGTTTAATGAAAATTTTTTAAAAATTTTTTCTCATTTCTTTGTGTCGTAGAAATGCGATTCTACATAATTTAAGTTATTCATATTGTTATAGTAGTTTTGGCTCACCTTCATCTTGGAGGATGCCCTGCCAATCTTTTGGCGGCTGTTTTTAAAGTGCGTTTCGGCCTGCAGCTTGTTGCGCATTCTGGCGGCATTGATCCCCACCACCTTCTCCGTGATCTCCGCAATCAGAACCTGCATTCTCTTGATCTCCGTCCGATAAGCCTCCTTATTGTCGATCAGCTCACTCCTGATCCTGTCGTAAACCGCTTCAAAGCCCTCATCCAGAAGTTCGAGTTTCTCCGCAAGCTGCCCCATTCTGTCCGAAGAGGCATCCAAGGCTTCCATATCCAGTTCTTCCTGCTTAAACAGAAGTTCCTGGGCCTCGTTTTCCTTTATGACCTCATCCAGGATCCGGCTCTTTTTCTCCAGACTTTCCACCAGGATCTGCGCACTGCTCAGACTCATGCCGTCCCACCTCTCTATACTTGCAGATTGTTGCGTCTCATAACTTCCTTCCAGGTATCCCGAAGGCTCCTTAAATGTTCGTTGACCTCTTCCAGGATTGCCACGTCCTTTTTGACATTGGCCTCTAACAGTCTCTCCAACAGATAGACATAAATCCTCTCAAAGTCCTGCGCCACCGGATACTTGAAATCCAGCGTGGTACGAAACTCCGTGATGATACGCTGGGCTTTCTTGATGTTCGTGTGCGCCTTCATGATCTCTCCATGCTCGATCGCGGTGATTGCAATGTTGCAGAACTTGATCGCGCCCTCGTAGAGCATCAGCGTCACTTCCGCCGGGGAAGCCGTCAAAACTTTATTTGCAGTGTATTCCGCATAGGGATTACGTGCGGGCATAGCCATTCTCCTCCTTGATCCAACCAGCCATTTTTCTTATGAAAACCAAACCTAAAACGATCAGCCGCCAAACAGACTCGTGAGCGAATTGTTCTTGGACTGCAGCTTCGAAAGCGCGGTCTCCATCGCGGAAAACTTCGCATACCACTTGTCAATGTAAGCGTTCAGCTTCTCTTCCTGCTTCTTGATATCCTTGGTGTACTGATCGTACTCCTCCTTCATCTTCTTGTCATCGTAGACGGTAAGCGCACTGCTTAACTTTGTCGGCGACATCTTCTTCGCCAGCTCGTCGTGCATATTTCTCGTCAGGCCCACGAAGAAATTAGCTACCGTATCGGGATCCTTTGCAATCATGGTACGCAGTACATCGTCGCTTCCCTTGGAATTGACATCGTCCGGATCACCGGCAATGTGGTAAGCGCCTCTCTCGTTGTCTTTCGCCTTATCCCAGCTTAAGGTCTCGATGCCGAAGTCTGACAAATACATGGTCTTGCCGTTTACGGTAACGCCGGACATCATCACCATCTTCATGGCATTCGTCACGTTGCTCAGCGTAGAATCTCTGCGCAGGAGGGAATCCTTGACCTTCTTTTCCCACTCCTCGATCTCACTGTCCGCCAGAGAATCCTTCTCCTCCGATGTGAGCGGCTCGTAGCCCTTTGCCGAATCGGCATTGTAGAGGGTATCCATCTCAATAACCAGCTCGTTGTAACTCGTGAAGAGCCCCTTGATCATGTCATAAATACCGTCCGTGTCATCAGTGGTCGTCAGGGTGATCTCCTTGCCGGGATTTGCCTCCATCGCCGTGATGGTCATGCCGTTTACCGTAAGGTTGTTATTCTTGGAGGTGTATTCCACACCGTCCATTTTAAACTCCGCATCCTGGCCCTGAATCTTATGCGCTGTCTTTCCGCCGCTATAGCTGGCAATATCGGCCAAAAAGTTCGTTGCAGCCGTGATCTTCGTTTCCACCTCGTTCCTGACCTGTGCCTCGAGCGTCGAAGTGCCCTCGACCTTAACATGATCGGGATCCGAATCATCCACCGTAAATTTCGTCGCATTGGTATTAATGGTCGTCTCGTTTTTCTGAATTGTCTTTTCATTGGAGGCAATCGAGTTCACATAGCCGTAGCAGTCTTTCGCCTTCGAGATTTCCTTTTGTACGTTCTCAATATCGGCCTTCTTTGCTGCGATTGCATCCTCGTCGCGGGTCGCCGCAGCCTCTAAATCCTTCAGCTCCTTCTTCAGTTGATCCAAATCCTGGGTCATGCCGCCCTGGCGCTCTTTCTTGCCGCCCTCAACCTCGACCTCAGCGCCGTAAATCCTGTCATAAAGCGCGTCCTTCATCTCTGCATAAGAGCTCACATTCGAACCGTCATCCTTGGTAAAGGTCGAAATATCACCGTAGTTCGCATAGCCTTCCAGTTTGGCAAGCTTTTCCTTATTTTCGTCGTTTTTATCGGTCAGCTCTTTATTCTGCTTTGTCAGCGCGTCATTTTGCTGTTTGAGCTGCGAAGCGCGGGCTGCCACCGTATCCTTGATCAGCTGTTCCTTCGCGGTGGAATCCGAACCATAGGCTTTCCACTTCTCATACTCTTTATACTCCGCACTGTTGGCATCGTATGCCGTCAAAAGCCCTAACGTTCCCAGCGCCTTAAAGCCGTTGTCATTATTCGCCGACAAATAGAAGTTTGCCTTTGCGCCGGTTTCCGCGGAAGCGATAAAAATCCGCTGATTATCCGCGTCAAAGCTGGCATTAACCCCTGCCGCCTTTACCTGATCCAAGAATTTATTGATCGTCATGTCCTCAGACACGTTGATCTTCGTTTCCTTGCCGGACGCATCGTTAACGCTGATGCTGCCGTTTCCGGTGAATCCAAGCTGTTTTAAAGTGGTCGATCCTGATACCGCACCGCCGCCCGCCTTTTCCAGCTGCGCGCTGGTCAGGTAAGCCTGCTTGGCAAGTTTTTCCACCGACAGCGAGTGCACGCCGTTCATCGTATTCTGACCGCTCACCACCTGAACCGCATTGGGATTCGAAACCGTGGTCTTTTTCTTTTTATAGGAGCCCATCAGACGCAAATCATCCAGCTTCTGATAAAAGCTGTAAATCTTTGTATTCAGGGACTTCCATGCGTCCTGTTTCCAGGAATGCTTAATCTGCGCCTTTACCAGCTTTGTCTTTTTCTGGCTCTGCGCCGAAGCAAGCTCATTGATAATGCTCTCCGTATCCAGTCCGGAGTACATACCCGTAATCCTGATAGCCATTTTGTTACCTCCTGTCTGTCAGCCTATCTCTTTTCATCTACGAGAATACCAGCCATCTCCCAGATTCTGGCAATCATATCCAGCGTCTTTTCAGGCGGGAATTCCTTGATTACTTCTTTGGTTTCCTTATCCATGATCTTGATCATGATGCGGTTGGTGTCCTCGTGAAAGCCAAAAACAGCCTCTTCGTTGCTGTTATTGATCTTTCTGTTCATCTCCGCAATCGCCTTTTTCAGCTGCTCCGACTGCTGCGCCTGCGTCATAGTGCCCGCCTGCTGCTGACTGCCGGCATTATCGCCGCTCTTTCCCTTCTCATCCTCAGTCTGAGGCCTCGTCACCGCCGCAGTCGTCTCATCAACATTCACTGTCTGGCCGTCCGTCGGTACTTCCGTGTTAACCGGCGCCACTGCCTGTGGTTTTGCTGTTTGCTGTGCCTGATATGTCATGACACTGTTTAATGGTTCAATCGCTGCCATCGTTAATCACCTCCATGTGATATTTCGTAAAAAAGTTTTTGGAATCGTCTCATGACCGCGCTGTCCCGCATACGGACAGACGTAATCTCTTATAACTTATATCGGAAAAAAAGAGAATATATTTAGTGCTTTTGCGAGAAAACCGCAAATAAATTGTCTTTTCAATGCAGGCTTGTTATAATGTTATCAACAACGACGAAGATGGAGAAGGTTATGGAAATTTTATTCTACCGCTACAACAACATATGCGAGCCCGCCATCATAGGCGCCTTTGAGCATTTCGGCATTACGGTGCATACCGAGGAGCGGGAGATGCACGACAAGCAGACCACGCCGAGACAGTGTGCCGAAGCGGTCAGCAGCCGGATCCTCAAAAACCCGCCGGCCTTCGTGTTCAGTATCAATTTTTTCCCCGCCATCTCGTACACCTGTGAAAAACTGAAAGTCCCCTATGTCTGCTGGACAGTAGACAGCCCGGTGCCGGAGCTTTTTTCAAACGCCCTGCGAAATTCGTACAACCGCGTTTTTCTGTTTGACCGGGCACAGTATGAATACTTCTCTCCCGTCAATCCCGCCTGCATCCACTATCTGCCGTTAGCAGCCGATGTGAAGTGTTTTGAGCGTGCGGTCCTCTCCATGACCGAGGCGGACTATGCCGCCTACGGGGCGGAAGTTTCCTTCGTTGGCTCTCTCTACACGGAAAAATGCCGCTATGACGGGCTGTCCCTCTCCGACCGCACCAGAGGTTTCGTGGACGGCTTAATGGAGGCACAGCTTACGGTGTACGGCGCTAACCTGATTGAGAGCAGTTTGACTGATGCGGTCATTCGGGAAATCGCCGATGCGGATCCCAACTTTTATCGGGGGGAAGATTTACGGGAAGGCGCCGACCGCTACCTCGTCGCCCACCAATACATCGGCATGAAACTCGCTGCTGTGGAGCGGGAGCGCACCCTTGCGCGCCTTTCTGAACATTTTCCCGTCACCCTCTACACCAGAAGCGACACCTCTGCCCTCCCCCGCGTGGACTGCCGGGGTGGGGTACGCACCCTGACCGAGATGCCAAGGGTCTTCCAGGCCAGCCGCATCAACCTGAACATGACCATGCGCCCCATCGAGACCGGCCTCTCCCAGCGCATCTGGGACGTCTTAGCCTGCGGTGGTTTCCTTCTCACCAACTATCAGGCGGAGATCCCCGATTATTTTGAGATTGGAAGGGACCTGGAAACCTATGAGTCGATGGCGGAGCTGGAAGAAAAGATACAGTACTATCTGACCCACGAGGACGAGCGAATGGAAATTGCAATCCGCGGGTATGAAAAGGTCGCAGCGCATCACACCTATGAAATCAGACTCGCGCAGATGATCAGGATCCTGACACAGTAAAAACGGATATGACACTTTTGCCATATCCGCCCTTTTCTTTTCATGCTATCCTAGTAAATTCTTGAGCGCCTCCATGCCGTCCACACCTCCGGCTTCCTTGTTGGCATCCTGAATCTGTACGTAAACTTCCTTGCGGTACACAGGCACTTCCCTGGGCGCGCTGATGCCGAGCTTTACCTGTTCGCCTTTGATCTCAAGCACCGTGACCTCCACGTTGTTGTTAATCACCAGTGCTTCGTTCCTTTTTCTGGATAAAGCTAACATTTACTCACCCGCCTTTTCACTTTGATTTTTATTACGGCTCAAGATGTCATAGATGGGGAATTTCACCGGATACTTATCTCCCTCCACGATCACCTGCGTGCCAAGTTTCTGTGCCGCATTAATTACAATGGGCCCTTTCAGATTCACCGTCATCTTTTCCACGCTGCCCTTCGGCACTGTCATTGTTACCATCACCAAAAGCTCTTCCGGCACAAGCTCACCGATGTTTTTTAAAAGCTCATCATCCACTTCGGGATTATAGTCCGGGCATACGATGAGCGGATCCATTACGGGCATCGCAAAACCGGGTTCCTGAATGGACTGCAGCCAGTGAATCGTGTCCGTGCCGCTCTTCTCCTCATCGTGGATCAGCGCAAAATCCTGCAGATCCGGAAAGCCTATGATACCGTTCGGAAAATGAATGAGCTTCTCATCGTCAATGGTAACCTCTCCAAATACCCTCGTTGTTATCTGCATACCTCTTATCCTTTCCCTATCAAATATAATTCATCAAATTTGTCTGCATGATCTTACCGGTTGCCATAAGAGCCGCATTATAAGTCAGACCTGCGCTGGTCAGTTCGACCGCCACCTCAGTGATGTCAATGCCCTCATTATCCTGCTGAAGCTCCTTGAAGGTAGCCTGCTGGTTCGTCAGTCTGGTAGAAATCAGCTCCAAACGGCTTCCTCTGGTGGCATTATCCGTCATCGCCACTCTGGCTTCATCCATGTATTTCTTACACTTCGTGATCTGGTTTTCAAACTTGGTGTGAATATTGTCCCGGATATACGTCCACGCCTTCTTTGCACCCTCGATCCGCTTGGTCAGATCTTCATACTGCGGGGTACCCTCCGCACACTCTTTAAGTTCCTTGTCCAGGTTTTCCTGCAGTTTCTCAATTTCCTCCAGCTGCCTGTGGTAATACTCGAAATCGTCCATATCTCTCTGCACATCGTGGGTAAACACCTCATCCGCGCGGGTATTCACCTGAATCTGCTGGTTGTAACCCACATCATAATAGATGTCCTGATTTCTTCCCTCTTCCCGCTGGGTATTGTAAGCGGTTTTTCTCAGATCAGGTTTCTCATCCGGAGCTGCCATATTCCTGGTCTCCGTGCATTTGAAATAATGTACCGGATTGATATCGCCATTTTTCCATGTAGACTTGTCATAGTTTACCTGAAAACCGGTACTGCTTTTATTAAAGGCAGCCTCGTTAAAATTCGTTTCATAAAAATCTTTCGAAAATACCAGTTCACCGCTGGCCGGCACATAGGCAATCCCGGAAAATCCATCCGCAATCGCTTTATACGCCTCTTCCCGATTCGAAAACTCCTTCACCTCCGGCACATCCGCAGCCGCAACCGCATTTCCGTCTTTGTCCACAGCCGTGGTCGTGATCACAGGCTTCCCGTCGGCATCTTTATCTACCGTGCCATCCGCCTTCGTCGCCGTTGCCGTCACCTTCGTGCCGTCGGGCATCGTAAAGGTCAGCTTTCGTCCTGCCGATACGGTATTGCCATTCTCATCTTTCGTCTCCGTTCCCAGAGAATCCAAATCATTATAGGAGATTCGGAAACGATAGAGCGTACTGTTCTTAACACTCTGCTCGTAAGACGTCTCGGTATCCGTATTATTATTTGTTCTGTCCTCTACCTCACTGTAGTCGGTATAAGTGACCTTACTGATATCCGCGAATCCATAACTTTCATCAATATTGAAGGATACCGGATGGACTTCCATATCTTTGATATCTTCCGCGGTAAAAGTCACCGGGAGATCCGTCCTGTAGCCGGAGAAAACGTAACGTCCCGCATAATCTACGTTTGCGCAGGAATAAAACTCTGCCGCCGTCTGCTTCATCTGTGTCAGAAGGATCTTCAGATCATCGGCCGTCTCATATTTGCTCGAGGACGTCGTTGCCTGATTATAAAGATCGTTGAGCACCTTATCTACCGTAACCATGGCGTCAGCCGTCAGGGTCAGCCACTGTCTCGCATCATCCGCGTTCTTTTCATTGTACTGGGTAACCGCAGTTACATTGCTTCGCAGACGAAGCGCACGAATCGCCACCACCGGATCATCAGAGGGACGCGTGATCTTACTCTGCGTAGTCATCTGATTCGTTAACTTATCCTGCAGTATCTTATTCTGATTGATGTTGTATGCGGAGTTGTTCCGCATGATCTTATTGGTCATTCTCATGGCATTTACCCTCTTTCTTTATACGCCTGTCTGCAGTATCAGTCTATCGTAGATTTCCGTCAAAACATTGATCATTTTGGAAGCCAATGTATAAGCATTCTCATACTTTACCAGATTCATAGCCTCTTCATCCTCATCCACACCGGAAATAGAAGTCCTCTGGTTGTCGATGTTTGTCTCCAGGCTAAAGTACGTGTTATAAAAGGTTTCGGCATTGCTGGTATTTAAAGTCGCATCCGAAAGCACGCATTCCAGAAAACCGCCCGCATCCCTGCCGCGGAAACTGAACTGGTTTTTGTCGCCTATCATGGATATCACGGCCCATACCTGCTCGCACTGCTCTCTGCCTTCTAATTCATCCTCACCATCGCCGCCCGGTACGCCAATTCCCTGATCTTTATCAATATCCTTTCTCGTTCCGAGAAGATCCGGGTTTTTCACCACCGCATCCAAAATCGTCACATTGCCGGCCGTCATATTATAATAACCGGTATTTTCCTCGTTTGGCGCAGAGGTGTCCAGCTCATTTTGGGTATACTGTCCATCCTGCCTCGGATAATCCGCCGTAAAGAGAATATCCGCTTTTTTCGGCGGATCTTCCGCTGTAAGCCCCTCCTTGAAGATATCATTTACCTTCTTTGCAAATTCACGCACCCACTCGTTCATCTGCTTCATATAATAGGGCACGCCCTGATAATCCACCTCGCCGCCGATGGAAACTTCTGTCCAGGTCTTTTCCTGCGTCAGCGGCATATCGCTCTTGTTGTTATCAACCGTAAACGTGTATTCCCCATTGCCGTTATAGACCCACTTTGTATAACTAAAAAGCTGATCTCCGATATTGATAACGCCGCCGGTATCGGACAGATTACATTTTGCCATGTCCTGCAAATGAGGCTCTGTCGTCTTGATGGTTACGGTGGAAATACTATTATGGAAAGCCACACTGGTAACCGTTCCCTTAAAATACTCACCATTGTTTCCGTCACGCATCTCAATCAATCCGCGGAGCGTACCCCCCATGGAAGCGTTGTAAAGGCTGAATTCCATGCCATTGCTCCACTTGATATCGTACAGGCCGTCAATATCGGATTGGTTTACCTTCTCCTCATCCGAACGCGCCACGCAGATCAGCGTTTTATACTCGTCCATATCCACCAGAGTCTGCCCGCCTGCAATCTTTACCATATATCTGTGCGCCGCCGTCGGAACTCCCTCCTGATCCAGAATCGGCAGCTCCTGCGTCTGCACATCCACAATGGCGGAAAGTTCATCAATCAGCATATCTCTCTTATCACGAAGCTCATTTGCAATACTGCCCGTCAACTCGATGGTATTGATCTGCTTATTGACCGTAGCCAGATCCTGCGCGATGGAATTGATCTGATCCGCCCGGATCTTGATCTCATCGTTTACATCCGACTGCATATCCCTGAAATCCCCGTACATATTGTTGAAATAGTCAGTCAGCGCCTTAGCCGTTCCCAGAAACTGCCCTTTGACATCAGTGCTGCCCGCATTCTTCGTGATCTCCTGAAGAGCAGCTTCCAATTTTGAAAAGAGCGATCTGAAACCGGTCGTATTATCATCCTTTAAATACTCCTGGATCATATTGCAGTAATAGAGTTTTGCGTCATACTCACCGAGCTTGGTTTCATTATCCCAGTATTTATGATCGTAAAAGAGATCTCTCACCCGCTCGATAGCCAACGTTTCCACGCCCGCGCCCGCACAGCCGTAAGTGGCAAACACGCGTAGCGCATTGGCCGCCTCTGTCTTTACTTCCTGCCTGCTGTAGCCGGCCGTCTGCACATTGCTGATATTATTGCCAGTCGTGTTTAAGGCCGCATTGGCTGCCCGAAGCCCCGATGATGCAATTGTCAGTCCAAAAAATGTAGATGCCATAATTAATCTCCCTTACCTGCCTAATGTGGATAACAGATGATCCAGCATCTCGCTGATCACATTGATATATCTGCTGGATGCGTTGTAAGCGTTCTGATACATAATCATATTGGTCAATTCTTCATCAGAAGATACGCCCACGATCTGTTCACGCGCATACATCAGCGCATCCGTAGCCACATCCTGATTCTCCTGCACTGCCCGGAACACCGATCCGTTATTGGCAATCTGCGATACCAGATTTTTATAATAATCCTTGAAGCATACCGGTGTTGTAACGTTGGGATTCAACGTATATGCCGTCTCCTCAAATGCTTTTTTCAGAGCCTCCATAGTCTCGTGATCCTCAGAGTGCTCACCCCAGCGAAAACTCAACAGGGACGGGTTCTGACGCAATTCCTGATTGATTAAAATATTTCTCACCGTCCAACCGGTTTCCGGTTTGCCGTCCTCCTGCACCATAAGCTCAAACAGCTGATAGGGTTCGCCATTTTCATCCCGCAGATAGTCGGAATCGGGATTAAGAGCCGTCGCCCTCTCCGCGCCCTGCCGCAGAACATCGTTGATCTTTGTCGTGACGATATGCACCAGCTTATCAAACTCAGCCTGCACATTCATGATCAAAGACTGTTCGACGTGCGTGTTATACCAGTTCTCTTCATATACGCCGTCCGGATTAATATTGTCAAGTTCGCTGTGCGTAGCCCTGTGGTCTCCTCTGGCAAGCAAAGTGCCCTTTAGGGATCCGATATCCGTGTTGAACTCCGAAGATATCTTCTGGGTAAGGTCAAAAACCTCCGCCCCCTCTATATTTTCTTTTGAAACGATGGGATTTCCCATATCGTCAAATTTATCGAAAGTGGCAAGCATCTTCCAGTAAGGCGTGTAAAAACCGGTCTGCGGATCCTCGTACAGGCACATTTCATTGACCAGGCTGCCCTTCACCAGTTCCACCTGTTCAAAACGGACGCTCACATACCCTGACGCATCCTCGGAATAAGCAATGCTTCCGATCTTACCTAACTCGTCCAGAAGATAGTTCCTGCGGTCTCTCATATCGTTGGCATGCTCCGGACCACCTTCCACTCTCACGATTGCACGGTTTAAGGCTTCGATCTCCTGCGCATAGCTATTGATCAGGTCAACGTCCGACTTTACCTTTTGATTCATATTGTCCTGATACTCGCAGAGACTGTTGTACACCTTCTGCGCCTTCGTGATAAACTCGTAGGCCTTAGTCACAAACAGGTTCTGATTGACAGAAGCAGTCGGATCTTTGGTCAACTCCTGTATCGCACCCCAGAGTCCGTCTTTCGTATTCGCATCATTATGGTCGCCTATCAACGCCACCGAAAACTCATGGCCTTCGTTGGATTCACCCAGAATATACTCAATCTCCTCCAGCGCCGCTGAAGTCACATCATAAAAAGACTTCCGCCCCGCTTCGCGGCGATAGTTTCTGTCCAATATCGCGTCTCTTTCCTGTCTTGTTCGGGTATAATTGACACCGAGACCGGTCTGTATCCAGTTCCTTGAGGTGTCCTTAGAGTGCGTGATATAATTTCTCGTACCCTGCTGCACCTGCTGCCTGGTATACCCCTGGGTGTCCAAGTTAGACATGTTATGCGCCGTCGTATTGAGCGCATTATTTGATGTTTGTAATCCTGATACGCCTATATAAAGGCTGCTCATTAATGACATAATCCACCGTCCTCAACAATTACTGTTTCGCGTCAAATGCTTTGTTGACCGTTCCGATCACATCACCGGTATTGTAGGCTCCCCTGTTATAATTTGCCGTTTCCGGCGCCTTATTCAGGGATTGAATTATCTGCATGTTAAACTGCACCATCTCAAGCGCGCTCTCGATCAACTCTCTGTTCTGCTCATTGATCCGCTTTACAGCCTGCACGTTTCTGCGCAGTTCATCAAATACCGATGCCAGTTTCTCCTGTTCCTGTGGTCTTGCTGCCAACATCTTGATCAAATCTACAATTTTCAGCTTCGTAACATCCTTGTTAAGTACGTT
>DLAF01000069.1:109217-109538 GCA_002492725.1 Lachnospiraceae bacterium UBA7054 | reverse complement strand
ATTTATAACTTGTTGATAACAACTATTTTATAAAAGTATACTTTTAGTTTTATAAATATTTTATGTAGTATAATATAATAATATCCAGACTGTTTCGACAATATATTGTTAAAACAGTCTGGATAGATCAAAACAGCTAAAATATCACAGCTGTCAGGAAACAATATTTTGCAGCCACACGCCCTTTTTCACCAGAACAAATCCAATCACGCACTTGATCCAATCTCCCATCTGCACAAATACATAGACGGCTACAACGGGAAGCGTTGTAAAACGGCTCAAAAGATAAGCAATTGTCACGCTGACGCACCAGATGAAAAC
>DLAF01000069.1:0-108908 GCA_002492725.1 Lachnospiraceae bacterium UBA7054 | reverse complement strand
CACGCTGACGCACCAGATGAAAACGCTGTCAAAGAGAAAGGTAATAACGGTCTTTCCGCCTGAGCGCAGCGTAAAATAGGAGGCATGGAGAAAGGCATTCTGAGGCATAAAGATGGCCGTGACTACGATGAAGCGGGCCGCAAGGCTGCGCACTTCTCCATCCGTATTGTAAAGGAGCGGGAAAAACCGCGCCAGCACGAGCATCACCAGAGCCACCAGGGTACAGCTGAAAATGGAAAAAGCAATCATCTTATTATCCGTATCCCTCGCTTCATCCATCTTGCCTGCACCCAGAAGCTGTCCTACGATGATAGCCACCGACTCGCCAAGCGCAATAAAGACGATGTTGAACACATTATTGATCGTGTTGGAAATGTTGAGTGCGGCAATTACATTGAGCCCCCGCACGGAATAGCACTGTGTCAGCATGGCCATGCCTGCACCCCACAGGGTCTCGTTTAAAAGAAGAGGCGTCCCCTTTATGATGATCTTTGCCGTAAGGTTCATCGGTACTTTCAAAGTGGTATAAAGTCCTTTCACGAAAGGATTTTCTTCCCGATGCCTGTGCGTATGGATTAATACAATGGAGGCCTCAACGACACGAGATGCAACCGTGGCAATGGCTGCACCCTGCACACCGAGTACCGGCATACCAAGTTTCCCATATATTAATATGTAGTTTAATATCAGGTTGACAAAAACGGCAGTTACTCCCGCTTTCATGGGAAGCAAGGTTTGCCCGCATTCCCGCAGTGTGCTGGAATAAACCTGCATGAGGGCAAAAGGAATCAGTCCCGGCAGCATGATGGCCAGATATTGTCTGCCAAAGCGTAGCGTGTCTGCCGCACTCTCGGCCGTGCCGTCTCCCTGCAAATAGAAAGCAATCAGACTGTCCCCTGCAAACAAAAACAGGAGCACGGTGACAAGGGTGATCAGAGAAACGATCCAGAATTTAAAGCGGACGGTCTGACGGATTCCTTCATGATTTTTTTGCCCGAAATACTGAGCAGTAAAAATACCGGCACCGGATACGGCGCCAAACAGACAAAGGTTGTAGACAAAGAGAAGTTGGTTCACGATTGCCACACCCGACATCTGCTCCGTGCCAATCTGCCCGATCATGATATTGTCAAGAAGTCCCACAAAATTTGTGATCCCGTTCTGGATCATAATGGGGACGGCGATGAGGAGCACCATCTTGTAAAATGCTTTGTCGCCGATGAATCGATATTGCCTTTTCTGTGTTTTTTCCATGGTTTTCTCCGTTTCTGTATTGTATATGCCAATCATTCCATTCTATCCTATCTTTTTTAAGAGTGCAATCCGCATTTTCCAAGAGATTTACTTTTTTTTAGATTGTGCTATAATGTACGCGGTGGCAATCGTAGGTTTTGCGAGCAAGCACTGCGATAGATGCCATATGGAGATGACACAACATGAAAAAATTGGGTAGAAATGATCTTTGCTGGTGCGGCAGCGGAAGAAAATATAAGGCCTGCCATATGGCAATGGACGAAAAGATTGAAAGTTACGAGCTGAAAGGCTGTATCGTTCCGAGACACGATATCATAAAAACACCGGAGCAGATTCAGGGGATTCGCGAGAGCAGCAAACTAAATATTGCGATTTTGGATGAAATCGAAAAAAGGATCTGTATCGGTATGAGCACGGAAGAAATCGACAAAATCGTGCGCGAAATGACAAAGGAGATGGGAGGAATTGCCGCACCGCTTGGTTACGAAGGGTATCCGAAAAGCGTCTGCACTTCCATCAATGAGGTGGTCTGTCATGGCATTCCCGATGAGAATCGCTTCTTAAAGGACGGCGATATTGTGAATGTGGATGTTTCGACCATTTACAACGGCTACTTTTCCGATTCATCGCGGATGTTCATGCTTGGCAATGTTCCCGAGGAAACGCGGAAGCTTGTGCAGGTGGCAAAGGAGTGCATCGATGTCGGCTTAGAACAGGTAAAGCCCTGGAATTTCCTGGGAGATATGGCACAGGCCATCAACGATTACGCGATGCAGCACGGCTACTCCATTGTGCGGGAGATCGGCGGCCACGGCATCGGCCTGGAATTTCACGAGGAACCTTTTGTCAGTTATGTGACGAGGAAAGGCACAGAGATGCTGATGGTGCCGGGGATGGTCTTTACCATTGAACCCATGGTCAATATGGGAAAGGCGAATATCTATATTGACGACGAGGACGGCTGGACGGTCTATACCGATGACGGCCTTCCCTCCGCGCAGTGGGAAGTCACGCTGGCCGTGACAGAGGACGGTTACGAGATTTTGACATATTAGTTTTACACGAGCGTCCGAAAAATGAAAAAATTATAGTAAACGCGATTTCGTTTGTAACGAAAAAAGCCAGAGTGCATCGGAAATCCAAATGCTCTCCGGCTTTTTCTTTTCCTGAAAATTGTGCACCTTTCCGATATTGCACGGCAGCCATTTCTCTGGTATCGTAATCATACAATCTTTGGAACCATCATAAAGTATACTTTATTCCGCGCACTATGCGGATCCATGGCGGATCGCCGTATTATTCCAAATGTTGCAAAAGAACCTTGACAACAGATTTTACAAAAAAGGAGGCTGTTTATGCGAGAATTTATGACAAGAGTGTCAGATTATTTAAATGAGAGGAGGGATGATCCGGAACGACAGGAGGACAGGCTTTCTCTGGCGGTAATTGCTGCCGTTGTGCTGGTTGTGGCGGCGCTGCTCCTGCTCTTATGGTGGGGGTATTCCATCCACGGGAAAAAGGAAGCGGAAGCCGCCAAAAAGGCAGAAATGCTGCAAAAGAGTGATTCACTTGCAGCTTTGCAGGAAAGCGGACAGGATTTCGAGAGCACACAGAAAGAGGCGCAGGGTCTTGTTGCCGCAACCTATGAGGAGACGTTAAAGGAATACCTGTCTCAAAACAACGAAGAGACATTGCGACAGGAATATTTGAGTGACACAAAGGCCCTCGAAGAAAAAATACGGGACCTGGAAAGCACAATGAATACCGTAGAAAAAGAATTGGAAAAAGTGGCTGAAAAATACAGCGACAGCGATACGACACAGAAAGAAACGCTGAATACGCTGCAGTCATCTGTTAGAAAGGCAACGGAAAGCATCAGGCAGATGGAAAGCAGGCTGACGGACTTAAGCGAAGCGGTACGGACGACGAATCAGGAAAAACTCCCCCGCCTTCAGGCACAGATGCAGGAGGTGCGCTCGGAAGCGGAACGGGCGCGCGCAGAAGTTTCAAGCGTGCGGCAGTCGATTTCATCGTTGGAGCAGGAAGATGAACAGCTTTGGAAAGAACTGTCCGCAGTGGAAAAACAACTGAATAAGGCGATCAATCAAAACATGAATGCCCTTGATCAAGAACTGGAGAAACTTTCAAAAAACTATAAGCAGATGGAAAAAGATATGAAGGAGACCAAACAGCAGATAGAAGAAGGTATGAAGGAGTCCCGGCAGAAAATGGAGGATAATGACAAAAAGCTGCAAGATCAGATGGATGCCCTCTCGCAGGATGCTCTATTTTACCACTATGATCAGCGGACGAACACCCTTAACCTGATGCCGTCTGCAGGGAGGTGAGGCCATGAAAAATGTTATAAAAAAGCATAGTGGAAATCTGATGTGGACATTTCTGCTGGTGATCGGATTGTATTTTACGACGGGAACGCTATCGGTGCAGGCAGCACAGCTCCCCGTCTCCCACGGAAATCTGATTTATGAGGACGAACGGGGAAGCGCCTGCCTGTATGCGGCGGATATCCTGCTGTTGGAGGAGAAGATTTCCTCTATTCCGGAGCGGGGCTTTGATCCCCTCTGCTATGCCCATACCCATAACTGGGAATATCGGGATATCAATGAGAGCACGCACACCAGACACTGTGCGGACTGCGGGGAAGCCAACGATCTGATAAGCGCCCACAGGGCCGAACGCTGGGAGCGGGATACCATCTTTTACGAGGGGAAATCTTATCCCGCAAAACGCTATACCTGTGCCTGTGGCTATCAGTGGCGCATGGAGCTGACACACAATCTCATCTACGAAGCGGCAGATGAACTTAGCCACCACGGCAGATGCGCGCTGGATGGGACGCCTTACTGCACGGGATATGATCCCTCCGAAGAGGAACATTATGCCTGGTATTATGAGAGGAGCGATGATGAACTTCATCATAGCAAAATCTGCTTTGACTGCGGCTATCGAATTGAGGAAGACTGCTGCTTTTTGGAGGACGAAAACGGCGATGGTCCGTTTGCCTGTGTCTGCGGAAGAAATGCGCCCTCAGAAGTACCTGATGTCGGAGAAGCACCGGAACTGCCCGATACGGAGGAGGAACCCGATGAACCGGATCAGCCGGACACATCCGATGTGGAGGAGGAACCCGATGAACCCGGCACATCCGATACGGAGACTGAACCCGACGTACCGGAAGAATCTGACAAGCCTGATGCAGAGGAGGAACCGGATCAGCTCGACGATGAATTCATCGAATACATAGAGCTCATCCCGCTTTATTAAAGATGGATTCAACAGAGAGAAACAAAAACAAACGCAAAAAGATAAGGAGGACGTTTGACAATGAAATATTGGAATACGCGAACAAGCCATTTAAAAAAAGACAATATCAATCCGAAAAATCTAAAAAACTGCCACAAGAAAAGGATTCTGGCGGCAATGCTGACCCTTTCCATGCTGTTTGGCATCTGTACGGTTGCGACCGCTGCGGGAAATCCCGCAGCCACAAATAAAAGCCTGCACTCTCAGGGGGCAATCCGCTTTCAGGAGGGAACGGAAAGTGTGGTCATCGATTCCGACGATCTCTACATGCTGGCGGACAGACTGGATTTGTTTAAAGTGCGGACGGCGCAGCAGCTGGGGCTTATTGGTACTTATCTTTCGAGAGGTTCTGTGGGAACGCCCCTCACCAGCGCCGAAGGCATTTATGCGGTACATCAAAAGCCTTCGGTAAGCAGCGAAGCGGATCCTCTTTCGCTTTCCTTTGAGACGATTTTGGAGGGGATAGCGGTCAGTCAGACCATTCCGACTGATCCCACGGCTTATGGGATGGATGCGGGAACATTACTCTATCAGGATGCGGATGGAAAGCTGAGCACCGTGCCGCAAAACGGTTCGGAACCGATCCGTATACAGGCTGCAACGGCGGAAAATCTTTCTGCCGGTACTGCCGCCTGGGTCAACGGAAAGCTGATCCTGGGTACCGGGAGTGATAACCGGTCTTATCACGATTTGGGTTATCGAAAGGGGTATGATGCGCAGGACAATGGCGGCTCAGACGGCGAAGATGGCCCGGGAAGCGGCGGTGAGACACCCGGCGGCAATGATGCCGCCCTTGGCAAAGCGCGGGTCATCAATATGAACAACGGTTCCGCTAATTATGTCGTTCAGGAGGATATGACGGATGTTTTTCTGTGTTTCGCCCATTTGGACCGCTTTATCACCCCTGTTCTCAGTTCGGGAGAATCGATCAAACTGGTATTAAAGGCTTCCAATGAAACCAGTCATTATTATCACAGCATTTATTACATACCGAAACTGACAAAAGGAACGACCATCGGTAATTTATACGCCTCAAAATCGGAAAACGTTATGAATCTGCTGATTACGATAGCGGGCAGCAACAAAAGCGGTAAAGTCCAGGGAATGCAATTATCAAAAAGTGAGACGGATAAAGACTATATCGTTGGGGAAGATTTAACGGACGTCCTGCTTTATGTGCGGGGAAGTAAAGATAAAATGCCCGATTTTACCCCAATGGATGGTCAGCCGTATGTTCCTTTTAAGCTGCTAAAATCAATCTATCATCAAAACAATGCGACCGACGCCAGCGCGGGATGTCTTTATTATATTCCCGTATTAAAAGCCGGAACAAGGATTTCCAACACAAAACCTTATCGGTGCTATATGGTCTATTAATCTGTCAAATAAAAAGCCGGTTTTCCCGCATAATATTTGACAATCCCGCCCCTTTACGTTAGACTGAAAAGTTAGAAGGAAACGTGAAAGGAAGCGAATTATGAGCAAGGGAAAGTATTATATTACAACGGCGATCGCCTACACCTCCGGCACCCCGCATATCGGCAACAGCTATGAGATCGTGCTGGCGGACAGCATCGCCCGCTTTAAGAGAAAAGACGGCTACGACGTCTACTTCCAGACGGGAACGGACGAGCATGGACAGAAGATTGAATTAAAGGCACAGGAGACGGGCGTTACGCCAAAAGAGTACGTAGATAAAGTGGCCGGGGAGATTCGCAGGATCTGCGACTCCCTGGACACCTCCTACGATAAATTTATCCGCACCACTGACGACTTCCACGAGAAGCAGGTGCAGAAAATATTTAAGAGATTCTATGATCAGGGCGATATTTACAAGGGTGCCTATGAGGGACTATACTGTACCCCCTGCGAGTCTTTCTGGACAGAATCTCAGCTAGTGGACGGGAAATGTCCCGACTGTGGCAGGGAGGTGAAGCCCGCGAAAGAAGAGGCATACTTCTTTAAGATGAGCAAGTATGCGGACAGGTTGATTGCGCATATCAATGCACATCCTGAGTTTATCCAGCCTGTCTCCCGCAAGAATGAGATGATGAATAATTTCCTTCTGCCGGGCTTACAGGATCTGTGCATTACCAGGACCTCCTTTACCTGGGGAATTCCTGTGGATTTTGACCAGAAACATGTAGTCTACGTTTGGTTAGATGCACTGACAAATTATATCAGCGGCATCGGTTATGACGCGGAAGGAAACAGCACGGAGCAGTATAAAAAACTGTGGCCCGCTGATCTGCACCTGATTGGAAAGGATATCATCCGCTTCCATACCATCTATTGGCCCATTTTCCTGATGGCGCTAGGGGAGCCGCTACCCAAGCAGATATTCGGTCACCCATGGCTTTTACAGAATGATGGTAAAATGAGTAAATCGAAGGGCAACACGATTTACGCAGACGACCTGATCGACTTTTTCGGCGTGGACGCGGTGCGCTACTTCGTACTGCATGAGATGCCTTTTGAAAACGACGGCATGATTACCTGGGAACTGATGGTGGAACGCCTAAACTCCGATCTGGCAAATATCCTGGGGAATCTGGTAAACCGCACGATCTCCATGAGCAATAAATATTTCGGCGGTAAGGTAACAAATCAAAACGTCGGCGTGGATGCAGGCGCGGAAGATGTGGATGCAGACCTTATTAACGTGCTCACGGACACCTACAGCCGCGTGTTAAAGAAGATGGACGAACTGCGTGTAGCGGATGCCATTACGGAGATTTTTACACTCTTTAAGCGCAGCAATAAATATATTGATGAAACCATGCCTTGGGCGCTGGCAAAAGATGAGACGAAAAAAGACAGATTGGCGACGGTGCTCTATAACCTTTCCAATGCCATTATGGTGGGCGCATCCCTGTTAGAGCCGTTTATGCCGGCGACTGCAAAGCGGATCTCACAGCAGATGAATGCGCCGCTGACCGACTTCTCCGTACTGGAGGAGTGCGCTGCGAAGAAAGATACCAAAACCGCGTCTGCGCTCTATCCGTCGGGTAATCAAGTGACGGGAACACCCGAGATCCTTTTTGCGCGACAGGATCTTGCGGAAGTATTGGAAAAGGTGAATACAATGTTTGCCGAAAGACGCGCGGCAGCGGGTATCAGCGAAGATGGAACAGCGGTTGACGGACAGGGCACGTCAGACGGGAATGGTGCGTCTGACGCAGATGAGAAACCCGTAGACCTCGAAGCAAAAGCCGAAATCACTTACGATGATTTTGACAAATGTCAATTTCAGGTGGGGCTGGTACTCTCCTGTGAGGAAGTGCCGAAGTCAAAAAAACTGTTGAAATTTGAGATACAGGTAGGTTCCGCCAAGCGGCAGATCCTCTCCGGCATCAAGCAGTATTATAAACCTGAGGAACTTGTAGGCAAGCGTGTGATGGTGCTCACCAATCTAAAGCCCAGAGAGATCGCGGGAATGATGTCCGAGGGCATGATCTTGAGTGCGGCGGACGAGGATGGGAACTTGGCGGTGATGACTCCTGAGCGATTTATGCCAACGGGCGCGGAGATATGCTGATAAATTTGACTTAAAATTGAGAGATTTGCTGTCGCGTTAATACTGCAGCAGATATCGGATAGGATAATAAAATGATTCAAAAAGAGGAATTTTATTTTGGTTCGCGCGACGGCGCACACAAGCTTCATGCAGTAAAATGGATTCCGGAAACGGAGAAGCCCGTCTGTATCTTACAGATCGTGCACGGCATGACAGAACACATCGGCCGCTATGAGAATTTTGCGCTGGCAATGGCAAAAAAAGGAATCCTTGTGGTGGGTGACGATCACCTTGGGCACGGCCTGTCCGTACCCGAGGGCGAACCCATGGGGTATTTTTGTGAGGATGATGCGGCCACCGTTTTGGTGCGGGATGAACATCGGCTGAAAAAGATGATGCAGGAACAGTATCCCGGCATACCCTATATCATTTTGGGACACAGCATGGGTTCCTTTATTCTGCGCAACTACCTGATGCGCTACGGAAGCGGCATTGACGGCGCCATCATCATGGGTACGGGTATGCAGCCAAAACGCGCGGTAAAACTCGGTTGGCTGCAAGCCTCGCTTATTTGTATTCTCAGAGGTTCCAAGTATGTCTGTAAGGGGATGGATAAGGCACTGTTTGGCATCTATAACAGTAAGTTTACGGCAAGTCCTGAGGATTCCGGTCACTGGGTCAGTGTCAACGTTGAGAATGTGAAAGCCTTTCAGGCGGACCCTCTCTGTAATTTTGTTTTTACTGCCAATGGATTCAAGACCCTGATGCAGCTGATCCTAAATCTTTATGACAAAGAAAAGCTTGCGCAGATGCCAAAGACCCTGCCCGTTCTTTTTGTGTCCGGACAGGAAGATCCCGTAGGCGACTATGGAAAAAGTGTTGAGAAAGTATTTCGCTCTTTTGAAGAACTCGGCATGGAAAATGTGCAGATGAAGCTTTATCCCGGAGACAGACACGAGATCTTGAACGAGGCGGATAAAGAACAGGTTTACGGGGACATTTACCGATTTATTTTGCAGAGGATATCCTGACCTTACAGAAATGCGTTTCGCAGGCCGTTTCGGAATGGAGTTGATTATGAGAAAAATTTTGAGACTGATTTGCCTGGCCGCGATTCTGTGCGTGGCGTATCTGGCACTCACGACCCCGCGCGGGGAGGCTGAGCCTGCCATGCAGACCATCGACACGGATACGGAAGATGATGCAAAGGCGGACGATGTGAAAGATTCTGCGAGAACACTTGGGCAGGATGCCGTGGGGCGGGCAGATGAGGTCATAGGCGAAGCTGTAACGCGTGCAGACGAAGCTATAGAGGATGTTGTCAAGCAGGCGGATGAAGTGATAGACAACGCTGTCGAGCAGGCCGATCAAGCGCTCACAGACGCCGTGGAAAGCGCTGCCGAGGGGGCGAAGCAGGGTTTTATTGGGAGCCTGAAAGAAAGCGCGGACGAATTTTGGGAGAAGCTGTTTCCTTGATTTTATTATATAAGTTCTTTCACGGATGTTTCCCGTTCTTTTGCATATACTATTGCTTGTAGGAATCCATTTGAAATCCGAGTTCATAAATTCAGAATCAAATTCCATAATAACGAATCAAAGGAGAACGCCAAATATGAAAATTGCTTTTTTCAGTACGAAACCATACGACAGAATCTGGTTTGAGCCGATGGGAAAGGAATACGGCTTTGAGATTCATTTTTATGAAGTCCCTTTTCACGAGGAAACCGTCTCTCTGGCGAAGGGTTTCGATGCCGTCTGTATCTTTGTCAATGATTACGTGAACGCCGCCATGATCGACCAGCTCTACGACATGCACGTGAAGGCTATCCTGCTTCGCAGCGCCGGTTTTAACCATGTGGATGTAAAAGCGGCGGAGGAAAAAATTCAGGTCCTCAGAGTACCCAGCTATTCTCCCGAGGCTGTGGCGGAGTTTGCCATGACGATGCTTTTGACCGTAAACCGCTATACGCACAAAGCTTACAACCGCACCAGAGAGTTCAATATGAGCTTGAACGGCCTGATGGGCGTCGATCTCTACAGAAAGACTGTTGGCGTGGTGGGAACCGGTAAGATTGGCCAAGCGATGATCCGTATCTGCAACGGATTCGGTATGGATGTTTTGGCTTATGATCCTTATCCGAACAAATCTCTTGAGGCAGAGTATGTTACCGTGGAAGAGCTGATGACACGCTCCGACGTGATCTCTCTGCACTGTCCCCTGACTTCCGAGACAAAGCATCTGATCAATGCCAAGACGATTAGGTTAATGCGTGACGGAGTATATCTGGTGAATACTTCCAGAGGGGCGCTGATTGAAACGGATGCCCTGATTGACGGTCTCGTTGCCGGGAAATTCGGCGGCGTGGGACTGGACGTCTATGAGGAAGAAGAAGGAATCTTCTACGAAGATAAGTCAAATGAGATTATGCGGGATGAAAACCTTGCAAGACTGATGACCTTCCCTAACGTGCTGATTACCTCGCATATGGGATTCTTTACCAAAGAAGCCATGCAGGCGATTGCAAAGGTAACGCTGGAAAATGCCTATGCGCTGGAAAACGGACTGCCACTTGTCAATAAGGTGGGGAGTGAGGCGGCGAAGTAACGCCTCTCATTCCCGCTTTATCTCACATACTCCGTCACATTTATATCAAAAAGGCTCCTTAACCCGTCACAAAATCGTACTTTTTCTTATCTCCCACACTGATATCCCGGCCAATTTGCACCTCGATTACCTGCAACGCTGTATCTGCAATGATGGTATGCGGCGTTCCTGCTTTCATACTGATCACGTCTCCGGCATGGACTTCCCGTTCTTCGCCGCCAATGATAGTGCGGCCTTCCCCTTCGATCACGGTCCAGACTTCATCGCGCCTCTCATGGCTGTGATAGTTCATTCGATGCCCTGCGTTCAGGGTGACCTTGATGGTCATGCTGCCTTCCTCAACGTCAATGACGCGGAAGCTTCCCCATGATTTTTCCGCAAACATGATCTGCTGATCAATCTGATCAACAAAGGGTTTAATGTAGCTGGACTGTGCCTTGTCGGAGACAAGGATGCCCTCGGGACTTGCCGAGACCACCATGTCCTTTAAGCCCATGCAGAGTACAGGTACATCAAGTTCATTTACGACATGAACATTATCGCAGGTCTCATTCAGAATCGCCTTGCCGATGCTCTCGCTCTCCATCGCTTCCGTCAGGGTATTCCAGGTGCCCATATCCTTCCACAGGCCGCCAAAACGCATGACTTCAATGTTAGACTCATGTTCCGCGACCGCATAGTCAAAGCTGATTTTATTCAGACTTTCATATTTCCGGTAAAGGTCATGGTAATCCTGAAAGTCGATGAGTTCGTGCGCCCTTTCCAGCATATAGCCGAGACGGAAGGCAAACACGCCGCCGTTCCAGAGGGCGCCTCTTTCCATATAAGTTTTGGCTGTCTCCTCATCGGGTTTTTCTTTAAACATGGAAACCCGGCTGAGTTCGTCTCTATTTTCAGGCATGATATAACCGTATTTCGCGCTGGGGTAGGTGGGCTCAATGCCCATGAGCACGAGGTTGGCCATCCCGTCTGCCGCACGTTCACCGAGTTTTTTCAGGGCTGCGAAATAGTCCTGTTCCACATAAGGATCTACGGGACAAACGACCACGGCCTCCTGCGTGGAAACACCCTGTACATCGTGCAAATAAGCAGCTGCCAGGGCGATCGCGGGAAAGGTGTCGCGCCTGCAGGGTTCGACGGAAATGCCGACGTCTGCACCCAACTGGTTATGGATTGCGGAAACCTGGGATTTGGAAGTGGCAATGGTCACCGTTGCACCGGGATCCTGGCAGCGGATCTGTCGATAGACCCGCTGCACCATGGATTCAAAACCGCCCGAGGCAGTCTTAAAAATTTTGATAAATTGTTTGGAACGTGTGTCGTTGGAAAGAGGCCACAGACGTTTGCCGGAGCCTCCAGATAGGAGAATTATGTTCATAATTGCGGGTTCCTTTTCAAATGCAAATAATATTTTTCCTGCGAAATGATTATAGCATGCCTGAGACATCGCTTCAATGACAATAACCGAGAAATAAAAAGAACAAAAGTTCGATTTTGGTATGTACATTTAAAAAGATTTTTGATATGATACTAGCATGAGACAAAAAATCAGATTTCTTACCAAAATTTTCATAATGGCAGTCATACTTTTTAGCGCGGCGGGATTCCCCTGCATGGCAGCGGAGAATGCGCCGGCGGCGATCCATTCCGTTGCGATTTCTCCAGGCTCGACCGTGGTCACAAAGAATGCGACCTGTACCTTTACGGCCACTGTGACGGGGGAAAATGACTATAGCAGCGAGGTGGTGTGGAGCGTCAGCGGACAGACGAGTCAGAGCACTTTTATTGACAGTAAGGGCGTTTTAAACGTAGCTGCGGATGAAGGGGCATCGAGCCTTGTGGTGAAGGCGGTCTCCAGGCAGGACAGCGCCTATTCGGCGACGGCGCTTGCGACGATCCAGACGGCGACATACCGGGTCAATATCAGCGTAAACGACGGAAACGGCGGCACAGCCACGGAAGGAAAAACGGTGAACGCCGGGGAGAGCATGACGATTAAGGCCACACCGAAGGAAGGCTGGCGATTTGTGGAATGGAAGGAAAATGATAAGAGTGTCAGTAATAATCAGGAATTCACCCTGGAAAACATCACGGGGGATCGAAATCTGACAGCCGTCTTTGAAAAGGAACCGCCAAAGACTTATACGGTCACGGCGTCCGTATCTTCCTCCGGCGGGATCATTACGCCTACCGGAGCAAGCCCTGTGCCCGTTGGTTCTTGGATCGGTTATGCGATCACGCCTGACAGGGGCTACCGCGTACGCATGGTGTATGTGGACGGGGCTGCAGTGGGTGCTGCGACCTCTTACAATTTCACGGATGTTCACGGTGATCATACTATCTCGGCGGAATTTGAACCCGATCCCGCGCAGGCGCAGACAAACACGAATCAGACGGGAAGTACGGATGCCGACAGGGATTCCAAAACAGATCAGACGATCAGCGATGATCCTGAGCAAAAAGATCGTGATAAAACCGATCAAACGGGTAAAAATGATAAGGCTGACACCGTAAAGCCGGAGAATAAAGACAAAACATCTGACAAAGATGAACAGGACGCTGCGGCCCAAAAGGCGAAGCAGGAAAAAGAAGCGGCGGCAAAAGCGGAACGCGAAAAGATGGAAAAAGAGCGGATGGAAAAGGAGAAAGCGGAAGCGGATGCCGAGAGGGCACAGCGCGTGGAACTGGAGAAGGAAAAGATCGAAAAGGAAAAGGCGGAGGCGGATCTGGCAGCTGCACGGCAGAAAGCGGAAAAGCAGCGGCAGGGACGGATCATTTTTGGCATTATTGCAGCGATCGCGGTGTGTGCGCTCATTGTGTTTGCGGTGGTGAAAAAGAGGAGGGGTTGATCACATGGATCACTTTAAGCTTGTATCGGAATATGCTCCCACCGGCGATCAGCCTGCGGCCATTGAAGCTTTGGTGGAGGGCTTCCGCAAGGGTAATCAATTTCAGACGCTTTTGGGTGTGACGGGCTCGGGAAAGACCTTTACAATGGCGAATATCATTCAGGCGCTGAATAAGCCGACGCTGGTGATCGCCCACAACAAGACATTAGCAGGTCAGCTCTACGGAGAATTTAAAGAGTTTTTCCCCGAGAATGCGGTGGAATATTTTGTGTCCTATTATGATTACTATCAGCCGGAAGCTTATGTGCCTTCTACGGACACCTATATCGCGAAGGATTCCTCCATCAATGACGAGATCGACAAACTGCGGCTCTCGGCCACGGCCTCTCTGACGGAACGGCGGGATGTGGTGGTGATAGCCAGTGTATCCTGTATTTACGGATTGGGCAGTCCTGAGGAATATATGGGCATGAGCATGTCTCTGCGTCCCGGGATGACCAAGGACAGGGACGAGGTAATACGCGGTCTGATTGAAATGCAGTATAACAGAAATGATATGGATCTGGATCGCTGCTGTTTCCGCGTACGGGGCGATGTATTGGAAATTTACCCGGCACAGGGCGGCGACTTTTTAGTCCGCGTAGAGTTTTTCGGGGATGAGATCGACAGGATTACGGAGGCGGACCCGCTTACGGGGCAGGTGCATGCGACCTTGGAGCACGTGATGATTTTTCCTGCTTCTCACTATGTGGTGGCACGGGAAAAGATTGTCAAGGCCTGCGACTTAATTGAGGAAGAACTTGCCGAACGAATCCGCTATTTCAAGGGCGAGGACAGGCTTTTGGAGGCGCAGCGCATTTCCGAGCGAACGAATTTTGATGTGGAAATGCTGAAGGAAACGGGCTTCTGTTCCGGCATAGAAAACTATTCGAGACACCTAAACGGGATGGGGGAGGGAGAACCGCCTTTTACCCTGCTTGATTATTTTAAGGATGATTTCCTTATCATTATTGACGAATCCCATATGACAATCCCCCAGATACGGGGGATGTTCGCGGGGGACCGCTCGCGCAAAAATACGCTGGTAGATTATGGGTTCCGCTTGCCTTCGGCACTCGACAACAGGCCGCTGTGCTTTGAGGAATTTGAAAGTCATATTGACCAGATGCTCTTTGTTTCTGCGACGCCCTCGGATTATGAAGCTGCGCATGAGCTTTTCCGCACGGAGCAGATTATCCGCCCGACGGGACTTCTTGATCCCGAGGTGAGTGTGCGGCCCGTGGAAGGGCAGATCGACGATTTGATTTCGGAGATCAATCAGGTGGTGGCCGACAAGGGCAAGGTTTTAGTGACTACGCTTACGAAGCGGATGGCGGAAGATCTGACTTCTTATATGAACGAAGTGGGCGTCCGCGTTAAATATCTGCACTCCGATATCGATACACTGGAGCGTGCTCAGATCATCCGCGATATGCGACTTGACGTGTTCGATGTACTGGTGGGTATCAACCTCCTGCGGGAAGGACTTGACATACCGGAGATACAGCTGGTTGCAATCCTGGACGCTGATAAAGAGGGCTTTCTGCGGTCGGCTACTTCTCTGATTCAGACCATCGGGCGGGCGGCAAGAAACGCCAAGGGGCGGGTCATCATGTACGCTGATAATATGACGGATTCGATGAACACCGCAATCACGGAGACGAACCGCCGCCGCAAAATTCAGCAGGAATATAACGAAGCGCACGGTATCACGCCCACTTCGATCCAAAAGGCGGTGCGTGACCTGATCAGTATTTCAAAGACGATTGCGAAAGAGGAGCAGCGCTTTGAGAAAGATCCTGAATCCATGAGTAAGGCAGAGCTTGAGAAGCTCATCAAGGATGTGGAGAAGCAGATGAAGCGTGCGGCAGCGGATCTGAATTTCGAGGCGGCAGCGCAGCTGCGTGACCAGATGGTGGAGCTGAAGGTCAGGCTGCGGGATTTTGACAAATAATTAAGATTGGATCCGTTTTGGATTAAATAAGGAAAGAGGAAAATGGGATGTCAGACACGATAAAAATGCGCCCGCGGGAATATATTAAAATCCGCGGCGCGAACGAACATAACTTAAAAGGGATTGATCTTGATATACCGAGAAATGAATTTGTGGTACTCACGGGACTGTCGGGTTCAGGGAAATCCTCCCTGGCTTTTGATACGATCTATGCGGAGGGGCAGAGGCGCTACATGGAATCTCTTTCCTCCTATGCGAGGCAGTTTTTGGGGCAGATGGAAAAACCCGACGTGGAGCGGATCGAGGGACTTTCCCCGGCCATTTCCATTGACCAGAAATCAACGAACAGAAACCCGCGTTCCACGGTGGGAACGGTAACGGAAATCTACGATTATTTCCGTCTGCTCTATGCACGTATCGGTATTCCCCACTGCCCGAACTGCGGCAAGGAAATCAAGCGGCAGACAGTGGATCAGATCGTGGATCAGGTCATGGCGCTGCCGGAAGGCACCAAAATCCAGCTGCTCGCGCCTGTCGTGCGGGGGCGTAAAGGCGAGCATGCCAAGGTGTTTGAGCGGGCGCGCCGCAGCGGCTATGTGCGCGTGCGGGTGGACGGCAATCTCTACGATCTGACGGAGGAAGCCGAAGACTTTAAGTTGGAAAAGAACTTCAAACACAATATTGAAATCGTAGTGGATCGTCTGGTGGTGAAAGAGGGGATTGAGCGGCGTCTGACGGACTCCGTGGAGAATGTGTTCGCGTTGGCGGAGGGATTGATGACTCTGGATGTGATCGGCGGTGAGCCGATTCAATTCAGCCAGAGCTTTGCCTGTCCTGACTGCGGCGTCAGCATCAGCGAGATCGAGCCGAGAAGCTTTTCCTTTAACAATCCCTTCGGCGCGTGTCCGGTCTGCTTTGGTCTTGGATACAAGATGGAGTTTGACGTAGATCTGATGATACCCGACAAACGTCTCAGTCTGGAGGATGGGGCAATCGCTGTTTTGGGCTGGCAGTCCAGCGGCGACAAAGGCAGCTTTACCAACGCGATCTTACAGGCTCTGGCGAAAGAATTTAAATTCAGTTTAAAGACTCCTTTTGGGGAGCTGCCTGAGGATGTGCAGGATATAATCATCAACGGCACGGATAGGAGCGTGAATGTGCACTACGAGGGACAGCGCGGCAGCGGCGTCTATCCGGTGGTATTTGAGGGACTGATCAAAAATGTGGAGCGGCGCTACCGCGAGACCGGTTCCGAATGGAGCAAACAGGAATATGAGAGCTTTATGCGCATCACACCCTGTAAGGAATGTAAAGGGATGCGCCTGAAAAAGGAGTCACTTGCTGTCACGGTATGCGACAAGAATATTTATGAAATCACTTCCTTCTCGATTGCAAAATTGCATGAGTTCATTGGCAATATGAAGCTCACGCCCCAGCAGGAGCTGATCGGGAAACGTGTCTTAAAAGAAATTCGGGCAAGGGTAGGCTTCCTGATGGAAGTAGGACTGGAATACCTTTCCTTGTCACGCGCTACGGGGTCGCTCTCGGGTGGTGAGTCCCAGCGTATCCGTTTGGCGACACAGATTGGATCGGGTCTGGTAGGCGTCTGCTATATTTTGGATGAGCCGAGCATCGGCCTGCACCAACGGGACAATGACAAACTGATCGCGGCGCTTAAAAATTTGAAAGATATGGGCAATACGCTGCTTGTGGTGGAGCACGATGAGGACACGATGCTGGCGGCGGATCATATCGTGGATATCGGGCCGGGCGCGGGCAGCCGCGGCGGCGAAGTGGTGGCGCAGGGCACGGCAGAGGAGATCATGCAGGTGGAGGCATCCGTGACGGGACAATACCTTTCGGGGAAATTGCAGATTCCTGTGCCGAAGATACGCAGAAAGCCCACAGGGTGGCTCACCGTAAAGGGTGCGCAGGAAAACAACCTCAAGAATATCGACGTGAAGTTCCCCACGGGTATCTTTACCTGTGTAACAGGCGTTTCAGGATCGGGAAAGAGCTCGCTTGTCAATGAGATCCTATACAAGCATCTGGCACGGGAGCTAAACCGTGCGCGCACGATTCCCGGTAAACACAAGGAAATTTTGGGTATCGAGCAGCTTGACAAGGTGATCAATATCGACCAGTCTCCCATTGGCAGGACACCGCGTTCAAACCCTGCCACCTATACGGGCGTTTTTGACCAGATCCGTGACCTATTCGCTTCCACCCAGGACGCGAAGTCCAGAGGATATAAGAAAGGGCGCTTTAGTTTCAATGTGAAGGGCGGCCGATGTGAAGCCTGCGGCGGCGATGGCATCATCAAGATAGAGATGCACTTCCTTCCTGACGTTTATGTGCCCTGTGAAGTCTGCGGCGGAAAGCGTTATAACAGGGAGACGCTTGAGGTGAAATATAAGGGGAAGAGTATTTTTGACGTACTTGATATGACGGTGGAGGAGGCGGTGCCTTTCTTTGAGAATCTGCCTTCCATCCGCAGAAAGATTGAGACGTTAAATGATGTGGGGCTTTCTTACGTAAAGCTTGGTCAGCCCTCCACCACGCTTTCGGGCGGTGAGGCGCAGCGCATCAAGCTGGCGACGGAACTTAGCAAACGCAGTACGGGCAAGACCATTTACATTTTGGATGAGCCTACCACGGGATTGCATTTCGCGGATGTTCACAAGCTGGTGGACATTTTGCATAAGCTGGCCGAAGGCGGTAATACAGTGATCGTCATTGAGCATAATTTGGACGTGATCAAAACTGCGGATTATATCATTGACATGGGGCCTGAGGGCGGCGACGGCGGCGGTACCGTGATTGCGGAAGGCACGCCGGAGCAGGTGGCAAAAAATAAGCAATCCTACACCGGCGTTTATGTAAAGAAGATGCTGGAGAGGTAATTGTGTATATAATGAAACGAATGGCAGTTAAGACGACCTGATTACAAATTCCTAAACCGCGCGAGGCAGGCTAGAATCTCCTGCCTCCGCACATATGCCGCCGGACCCGCTCCGTAATTTCGCGGCGTCATGGAAAGGATGCCTTCCTTTTCCAGTTTGTCGGCGGCAGCATTTGCCAGTTCGGGCAGGGTCTTTTTGCCGTCGGCCAGCCGTTCCAAAATATACTGCGAAATGTAGGCGAGGGCGGCAGTCTGGCTCTCTCCTACAATCTGTTCCAGATAGCGTAAGTCGATCTCGTTTTTGTCAAGGCTGATGGTATCCCAGCCATGCACCCGTGCCTTTTCAATCTTTTGGGTACGAACCCTCTTTTTCAGCCAGTCAGTCGTTTTTACTTTCTCTTCCGTAAGCGGTACGGCCAGCTCCTTCGCCCGCGCGGTCACATCCTTTGTCTCATAGCAGTCCATCTGTAAAACGGTGTCTGCCACGGACAGATAATCACCTGAACTTCCTGCTACCAGCACCGTGGAAACGCCAAGATCCTCATAGAGGCTCCTGATTTTGCGGATAAAGGGTGTGATGGGCTCCTTTTCATCGGAGACAAGCTGTGCCATGCGGCCGTCACGTACCATGAAATTTGTAGCGGAAGTATCCTCATCGATCAAGAGTACGGTACTTCCGATTGCCAGAGC
This sequence comes from Lachnospiraceae bacterium UBA7054, assembly GCA_002492725.1. Classification (GTDB taxonomy): domain Bacteria; phylum Bacillota; class Clostridia; order Lachnospirales; family Lachnospiraceae; genus UBA3282. Next base: position 89,774 of record DLAF01000069.1, on the reverse strand, counting down.
CTCCACGGTATTAGCAGCCTGTGAGGTGCTGCCGCTGGCATTTTCCGTCTGAAAATGCGTGGTATCAGATTTCATGGGCAGATTATTGATAAAAAGGGAAATATCGGTTTCGTGGATACAACGATGCTCCTCCGCCCGCAGCTTAAAGGCTGTCTCGTCTGTGATGACAAGTTCCCTGCCGTCTCCCGCGGTGTGATTGTAAACGCCGCGCTCAAGCGCTTTTAAGAGGGTGGATTTACCATGAAATCCGCCGCCCGCGATCACCGTGATCCCGCGCTTGATGCCCATACCGCGCACCGCTCCCCGATGGGGCAGCGTTAAAGTAACGGCCAGGGAGTCGGGACTCCTAAATACCACCGCGTCTTTCATCGGCCGCTGGGAGACGCCGCTTTCCCTGGGCAGGATCGATCCGTCTGCCACGAAGGCCACGAGTCCCTGCTTTACAAGGCTTTCACGGATAAACTGCTGGTCATCCGCTAAAGAAACTACTTTATCCAGTGCCTGTTTCATGGAAGGATTTAGGTGAAAGGTCTTTTCACAAAGTTCCGGCAGGACCTTGAAGAGAATCTGTGAGAGCTCCCCTGCTGCGATCGTTCTGCCGAAAGCGGGAAAACCAACCTCAATGCGGGCCGTGATAGCATCCTTTTCTATGTGCATGGCAGTGGTTTCCAGGATTTCCTGGCTTGTCCTGCAGGCTGTTACCAGGCCGCTTTTGCCGGAACCGCCCGCAGTCCTGCCGCTGGAACCTCTGCCGCGATCTTCTGTCCGGAATGCCGCACTTCTGTCGCTACCGCTTTCGCGCGCGGGCCCGGAGACGATGCCGCGGATTCCGCGGTGAAGGCTGCGCAGGAGATAGTCTTCTACCGCGATTCGCCTGTGCCTGTTTTCAAAGTAAGCGGCGGGAATGTTGCCCCGATTTCCGTATACGAGCCGCACCCGCGAGGGCGAGGCAAAGGGATCTCCCTGCACATGGTCGATGCAGAGGCGGTATGAACCGAAGTCGTACTCCCCTTCCAGTACTTTGTAGGCCTTGTAGCCTTTATGGTCGATGTCGCGGAGGAGTTTTTGCAGTTCTGCCTGCGTTTTCATGGTATGGATTCCTTTCTGTTATTGGATCTATTTTCAGTGTTTCCTTTCGTTTTCCTTTGCGCTGTGCGTTTGCCAAAGTCTGCGTCTATTATATCGAATTGCCCGATTCTGAGCAAGCGAAAGTCTTATTCTTTTCCACTTATTACCTATTAAGAAATGCAGCTTTCGGTCCGATATATAAATAAGCATGGAAGCTGAAAACAGAGCGGAAGGATCCGTTCTGCTTTTGGCGTTTTTTAATTTTTTCGAAAAAAAACAAAAAACCTTTGAAAAACCTTCGGGATGAGGGTATAATGATAATGCTATACTCTCAGGAAGGGGAAAGGTCATGCAGTATACAGACATTGGAATAGATCTTGGCACAGCCAGTATTTTGGTATATATCCGCGGAAAAGGCGTAGTACTTAAGGAACCTTCCGTGGTTGCATTTGACAGGGATACGAATAAGATCAAGGCGATCGGTGAGGACGCACGCCTCATGCTCGGCAGGACGCCGGGGAATATTGTGGCGGTACGACCTCTGCGTCAGGGCGTGATCTCCGACTATCAGGTGACGGAGAAAATGATGAAGTATTTCATTCAGAAAGCCCTGGGAAAGAAGAGTTTTAGAAAGCCGCGCATTGCAGTATGCGTGCCCAGCGGCGTCACCGAGGTGGAGAAAAAAGCCGTGGAGGACGCAACCTATCAGGCGGGAGCACGCGAGGTTTCCATTATTGAGGAGCCTATTGCGGCGGCAATCGGCGCGGGCATCGATATCTCAAAGCCCTGCGGCAATATGATCGTGGATATCGGCGGCGGTACTTCTGATATTGCCGTGATCTCTCTGGGTGGCACGGTGGTCAGTGCCTCCATCAAGATCGCGGGCGATGACTTTGACGAAGCCATCGTACGTTACATGCGCAAAAAACATAATCTGCTGATCGGTGAACGGACAGCGGAGGATTTGAAGATAAAGATCGGTTCCGCATTCAGACGGCCGGAGGTAGACTACATGGATGTCCGCGGCCGTAACCTGGTGACGGGACTTCCCAGAACCGTAAAGGTTTCCTCGGAAGAGACGGAGGAAGCGCTGCACGAGACTACGGTGCAGATCGTGGAGACGATACACAGCGTGTTGGAAAAGACGCCCCCCGAACTGGCGGCGGATATTGCGGACAGAGGCATCGTCCTTACGGGCGGCGGCAGTCTGCTTCGCGGGTTGGAGGATCTGATCGCGGCAAAGACCGGCATCAATACCATGACCGCGGAAGACCCCATGACGGCGGTTGCTATCGGGACAGGGAAATATGTGGAGTTTTTGGCCGGCTATCGCGAGGACTGAACGAAAAGAAATTCTAATTACTCGCAGCAGAGGCTGCTTCGTAAAGAATTTCTAAGTTTCGTTCACGAGGATGCCGAAGACGCATCCTCGGCAAATACGCGAAAAGAAACACTAATTGCTCACAGCAATAAGGCATATATAACGAAAGAAGGTACCATATGCTTAAGGGACTGTATACCGCCTACACAGGCATGTTGAACGAGCAGCACAGGATGGATGTGCTGACCAACAATCTGGCAAATGCGACGACGAATGGGTTTAAAAAGGAAGGAACCACAAGCGAAGCGTTTGACACGGTGCTGGCATATAAAATCAAGGATCTTTCCGAACCCGGAAACCTTCCTCGGCCGCTGGCGACAAACAGGGCTGTCGATGAAGACGAGGCGAACAATCCGCTCAACGAAAATTATATGCAGAAACGAGTTCGCAGGACAGGGTTGAATCTGGGTGTAAAGATTGGTGAAAATTACGTAGACTACTCCGAGGGCCCTATCAAGGAAACGGGAAACGAGTTGGATTTGGCGCTCACTGACAAGGGCTTCTTTGCTATTGAATATACGAACAAGCGGGACGAGAGAACCATCATGTATACCAGAGACGGTAATTTCACTATGGATCGCCAGGGCTTTTTAAAGACACAGGACGGTGATTTTGTGCTGGATGATTCCAACCGGCGGATTCGTCTTGACCCCGCGCTTCCTGTGAGCATCAATAACAGCGGGGACATTATTCAGGATGGCGCTGTGGCAGCTACCATTAACGTCGTGGATTTTGAAGATTACAATTATCTGGAGCGTTTCGGTGAAAACTACTTCACTGCCATCGACGGAGCGACGCTCATTGAAAAGGATAATATAGAAACCGATACGCAGGTGCGTGCGGGTTATCTCGAAATGGCAAATATTTCAGTTGTGACTGAAATGGTAAATATGATCACTCTGCAAAGGCAGTATGAGGCGAATCAAAAGGTGATCACCACTTATGACGATACTCTGGAACAGGCAGTGAATCAGAACGGAAAACTGTAAATCAGACTAGAGAGATTGGAGAGACGACATGGTTAGAAGTTTATGGTCGGGCGCAACCGGCATGAATGCACAGCAGACAAACGTTGACACGATAGCAAACAACCTTGCTAACGTCAATTCCGTGGGTTACAAGGCGCAGGTGGCACAGTTTAAGTCGCTTCTGTACCAGAATCTGCAGTCCGTGACCACCACGGCAAACGGCGATCCGAAGCCGACCACCTCTCAGGTAGGTCTCGGTGTGCGCACCGCCTCCATTAATCAGATTTTCCGACAGGGCAGTCTGTTAGACGCAGATTCCGATACGGCATTCGCCATTGAGGGAGAAGGATTTTTTGCCCTGCGTGGTGAGGACGGTCAGATTTATTACACGAGAAACGGTGATTTTACTTGGGCTTTGGCGGGCAATAACCGCATGTCCCTGACAAATGCGGACGGTCTTCCGGTGCTGGATTTGACGGGACGTGCCATCGTACTTCCCGGGGGGTACATAGCGAGCCAGCTCTCCATTACGGAGGACGGCCAGATTTGTTATCCCGATGACAACAATAATCCGCAGCCGATTGGCGTCGGTATCGGCACCTTTCAGTTCAGCAATCCCGGCGGCTTAAAGAGAGTAGGCGACACCCTCTTTGCAGTGACGGATGCCAGCGGTCGTGCCATCAACGAGGATACTTCTCCCGACGTGGATAAGAGCCGTATTATTCAGGGCTATTTGGAAGGCTCCAATGTACAGGTGGCAAACGAGATGGTAAACCTGATCGTAGCGCAGCGTGCCTATGAGATGAACTCCAAGTCCATCACCACCTCCGATTCCATGTTGGAAGTTGCTAACAACCTGAAACGCTAAGAGCCGTGCATAATTGGGGCTAAGCAGATTGCGCATGTTTACATGCGGCAAACGGCTTAGGCACAATTATATAGGGCGACAGCCCGCATGAGTAAGCCGCGAAGCGGGTTGCGAATGAACGGCTCGCAGGCACGGAGATAGGGCGACAGCCCGCATGAGTAAGCCGCGAAGCGGGTTGCGAATGAACGGCTCGCAGGATATAGAGGAGACTACCATGAACGACTTAACCAATTTAGCAGCCTACACCGACTATATGACCGACACAAACCGTGTTATGGCAGATAATCTTCAGAAAAAGCTGGAGAATACCGATCGCGCGGCCAAGAACAAGGAGGACGATGCCCTCTTTGACGCATGCAAGCAGTTTGAAGCCTATCTCTGGGAGCAGGTGTATAAGGAGATGCAAAAAACCGTCGATCTTTTCAGTGACGAAGAGGATGGATATGCTTCTCAGATGGTTGATTATTTCAAGGATTCCGTGATTCAGTCGATTTCTGAGCAGACTGCGACACAGGGATCTAATTCCCTGGCGCAGATGCTCTACGAGCAGGCAAAGATTAATTACGGATTGTAAGTTGTTGGCCGACTTTGCTATTTGCGAAGCCGGCCGATACCATTATGACAATTTCTATATTCTGACATACAAATAGTTCTGAAATTCAGAGGTTCTATGGACACGATTAAAGGCTATATCGAGCACATCATTTTCCGTAACAATGAAAACGGCTACACAGTCTTAAATCTACTCACGCAGGAGGAATCCCTCACTTGCGTGGGCTTTTTCCATACGATGGATCAGGGTGAGACTATTGAGGCCACAGGTGAGTACACCACGCACCAGGTTTACGGAAAACAGTTTAAAATAGAACATTATACCATTCTGCCGCCGAGCGATGAGGAAAGTGTGGAACGCTATCTTTCCTCCGGCGCGGTCAAGGGGGTTGGTCCTGCGCTTGCCAGACGGATCGTTAAGGCCTTTGGCGGGGATACCTACCGCGTGATCGAGGAGGAGCCGGAACGCCTGGCGGAGGTAAAGGGCATCAGCCTGAAAAAGGCCAGAGAGATTGCGGCTTCTCTCTGCGAGAAACGCGACGCCAGGGATGCCCTGACTTTTTTACAGGGTTATGGCATCGGCAACACTCTTGCGCTGCGCATTTACGAGACCTATGGCATGGGACTTTATGGTGTTATGCGGGAAAATCCTTACCGTTTGGCTGAGGATATCTCAGGCATCGGTTTTCGCATTGCGGACGAGATTGCAGCGAAGATCGGCATTCATACCGACTCGGATTATCGGATCAGGAGCGGCCTGCTCTATACCTTGCAGCAGGCGGGTGCTGAGGGGCATTGTTATCTGCCTGCGGAAAAACTGCTTGCCCGCGCGGGTGAGCTTCTCGGGGTTGAGCCGACGATGATGGAGCCGCAGCTGGGAAATCTGGCTATGGACAAAAAACTTGTCATCAAAACCGCCCCTGTCCGGACAGCTGTCCCTGCGTCTGCCACAGATGTTTCGGCCCGGACTTTGGCGTCTGCCGCAGACGTTTCGGTTCGGGCAGACGCCGTGCCCGAACGCAGAGTTTACGCCTCATCTTTCTATTATGCGGAGCTTGCCTGCGCGAGAATGCTTCACGACTTAAATGTGCGGGAAGAGCTTCTTCCTGCCGAGGAGGAAGCCCTTCTGAAAAAGATTGCGCTTTTGGAGGAAGATTTAGGGATTGCGCTGGACGAGCTGCAGAGGCGCTCCGTGCTGGAAAGCATCAGAAACGGCGTATTTATCCTTTCGGGCGGTCCCGGAACAGGTAAGACGACCACCATCAACGCGATCATTCGTTATTTTCTTTCGCAGGGCATGGACATCCTGCTTGCCGCTCCCACAGGCAGGGCGGCGAAGCGTATGACGGAGGCGACGGGTTACGAGTCCCGTACCGTACACAGATTGTTGGAACTTTCGGGAGCTGCTGCCATGGAAGGGAAGGCAGCCCGCTTTGAGCGCAACGAAGAGAATCCGTTAGAGGCGGACGTCATCATCGTGGACGAGATGTCCATGGTAGATATTTTTCTTTTCCAATCTCTTTTAAAGGCGATTTCCGTAGGTACGCGACTGATCCTGGTGGGCGATGTGAACCAGCTCCCCTCCGTGGGACCGGGACAGGTTCTGCACGATTTGATTGAGAGCGGCGCATTTGAGACCGTGGTCTTAAAAAAGATATTCAGGCAGGCACAGGAAAGCGATATTGTGTTGAACGCCCACCGCATTTATGCGGGGGAGGAGCTTGTGCTGGACAATAAGAGCCGGGATTTTTTCTTTTTGGAAAGAAATGACAGTGATGTTATTTATAAGCATATGATCCAGCTCATCCTGGAGAAGCTGCCGCGCTATGTGGACGCGACGCCTTTTGACATTCAGGTGCTCACTCCCATGCGTAAAGGAAAGCTGGGTGTGGAGACATTGAACGGCATTCTGCAGCGCTATCTGAATCCGCCCGATCCGTCGAAAAAGGAATGTCAGGCGGGAGACACCCTGTTTCGCGAGGGTGACAAGGTGATGCAGATCAAAAATAATTACCAGCTTGTATGGGAGGTGGTCAGCCGCTATAACATTCCCATTGACAGCGGTATGGGCATCTTTAACGGCGATATCGGCATTGTCCGCTCCATCGACGAGTATGCCCGTGAAGTGGTGGTGGAATTTGACGAGCACAGGCGTGTGACCTACCCCTACGCGGGCCTGGAGGAACTGGAGCTTGCCTATGCCGTCACTATTCACAAATCGCAGGGAAGCGAGTATCCGGCTGTTATCATGCCGCTTTTGTCAGGCCCGCATATGCTTTTTAACAGGAATCTTCTCTATACGGGAGTGACCCGCGCCAGATCCTGCGTTACGATTCTGGGGAGCCGCGCAACGCTTTTAGCCATGGTGGCAAATAACAGCGAGAACCGCCGGTACACGGGCTTTGCAGATCAAATCCGCGCGATCCAGTCGGAAGTGGAATGACCGATCGCCGCTGCCTGCTTCGCCGGGGGACGCATAAACACATCTGAAAGGAACTGTCTATGAAAACAAATCTGTCTCAATCTGCTCGTGGGGCGGCCAAAACCGTTCTCAATCTTTTTTATCCACGCCGCTGCCCTGTCTGTGACGAACCCGTAAAGCCCTGGAATGCGCTGATTTGCAAAGAGTGCGCTCAGATACCTGCTTACACCAAACCGCCCTTTTGCATGAAGTGCGGCAAGCATTTGAATCGTGAGGAAAAGGAATATTGTAAGGACTGTTCTGCCAACGTCCATCTTTATGACAGAGGGCGCGCTCTTTTTGACTATAAGAGCATTTCCACTTCCATTGCCCGTTTTAAGTATGCGGGAAGACAGGAGTACGCCGCTTATTATGCCGCCTGTATGGTACAGCGGCTGGGCGGCTTTATCAGGGAATGCGAGGCACAGGCCTTTGTGCCCGTTCCGCTCCACGAAAGCAGGCTGCGCCGCAGAGGTTACAATCAGGCGCAGGTGCTTGCGAAGGAACTTTCTGCTCTGACAGGGATCCCTGTATTGGCGGATTGGATCGCCCGTGTGGAAAAAACAGCCCCTATGAAAGATTTATCTGCGCAGGAGAGACAAAATAATCTGAAAAGGGCTTTTAAAATTCGGCGAAATGATGTAAAATTAAGTACAGTCATAATTATCGACGATATCTATACGACGGGCAGCACCATTGACGCCATGAGTCGTGAGCTGAAAAAAGCGGGTGCAGAACGCATTTATTTCATGACCCTTGCCATCGGAAGGAGTGCATGAGGAATCAGCCTAAGGAGGATATAAGCTATGAATGTAAGAAATTGTAGGAAATGTAATAGCCTTTTTAACTATGTCTCGGGACCGCCGATCTGCCCGGCATGCAGGGAAAAGCTTGAGGAAAAGTTTCAGGAAGTGAAAAAGTACATTCAGGATAACGGCCATGCTTCGATTCCTCAGGTGGCGGAGGCCTGTGATGTTTCCACAAACCAGATCCACCAATGGCTCAGGGAGGAAAGACTGGAGCTTGCTGCGGATTCCGGTATCACGCTTACCTGTGAGAACTGCGGTGCGACCATTTTGACGGGGCGTTTCTGCAATAAGTGTAAGAACAGTATGGCAAACGAGCTGGGTGCCAGCATCAAAAAACCCGAACCGCCCAAACCCGCACCGAAAAAGGATGTGAAAGATAATCCGAAGATGCGGTTTTTGAACTGATATTCGGCATCCCTGTTTTGTGATTGATTGGAGTTATTATGCTAAATGAAGAGAGAGTCGTTCTGATGACCAAAATGGCTTCCTATGAGGCAAACGAAGGCAGGAAAAATCTGGAAATAGGAAGCTATTTTCGGAACGATTATATAGGTTGGCAGGTGCTGAAATCCATTATAAGTGCAACCATCGCATTTGTAGTGGTTTTTGCTATGTACATTTTTTATGATTTTGAAATTTTTATGACGGAAATTTATAAGATGGATCTTCTGCAATTTGCGAAGAACATTTTGTTCCGGTATCTCGCCACTGTGGGAATTTATGCCGTGATTGCTTATGCGGTCTACACAGTCAGATACAGCAGGGCCAAAAGAAGTCTGCGGACTTACTATATGAATCTGCACAAGCTGTCTATGCTGTACAGGGACAAAAACAACTGACAAAGGATCAGAGTTAAATGACGACTTTACTGGTTATAAAACAGATGATATTAACTATATATGGCAAATACGAGGTGTATATCACGCCCGTCTTAAAATTCATGTTGGCGCTTCTTACCCTTTGCTTGATCAATTCAAGGCTGGGATACATGGAGAGTCTGAACAGACTGCCCCTCGTGTTGATCGTGGCGCTTATGTGCTCGTTTATGCCGATGAATTTCATCGTGCTGGTGGGCGCTGTTTTTGCAATTCTGCACCTCTATACGTTCAGCATGGAGTGTGCGGCGGTAGTTGGTGCCGGCTTTCTCCTGCTCTTTTTGCTGTATCTGCGTTTTTCCCCAAAGGATACGTTGGTAGTGGTGCTTTTACCGATTTGCTTTCTCATGAGGATTCCCTACGTGATTCCCATTTCCATGGGACTGATCGGAGGACCTGCGTCCGCGATTTCCGTGTCCTGCGGCGTGATTGTTTACTATCTGCTCCACTATGTGACGCAGAACGAGACGGTGCTTGCGTCCATGGCGGATGAGGAGACTTCGGCCAAGTTTAAGTTTATCATTGACGGACTGCTGAAGAATAAGGAGATGGTGGTGATCATAGCGGCTTTTGCCACCACTGTGATCGTAGTCTGGCTGCTGCGGCGCTTAAGTATGGATTATGCGTGGACGATCGCCATGATCGCGGGTTCGGTGGTCAATATCATGGTGCTTCTGGTGGGCGATTTGATCTTTGATACAAATCAATCTCTGGTAAGCGTGCTTTTGGGTACGGTAATATCCTTTGCGATCGTGCTGGTGCTGCAGTTTTTTGTCTTTTATGTGGATTACAGTCGAACGGAAAAGGTTCAATTTGAGGATGATGAATACTATTATTATGTGAAGGCTGTGCCTAAGGTTACGGTGGCCAGACCCGAAAAGAAAGTGAAGCAGATCAATTCCAAGAGGCGGTGATGAGAGATGGAACAACTGAATAATTGGATCGGCGTCTATCTCGCAAGACTGCATATGCCCACGATCCACTGGAACGATATTGCCGAGATTGCCATTTTGACTTTCGTGGCTTATCACATTCTGGTCTGGATTAAGAATACGAGGGCCTGGGCACTTTTAAAGGGCGTGATCGTGATTCTGATCTTTATCATCATCGCGGCTTTTTGTAAGATGAATACGATTCTCTGGATCGTGCCCAATTTATTCAGCATTGCGGCGACTGCTTTTGTGGTAGTGCTGCAGCCTGAGCTGCGTTCCGCCTTGGAGGAGCTTGGGCGAAAGAATTTTTTGGCATCTTTTTTAGATGCCAACAAGCGGGAAGACGGTCGTTTTTCTGACCGTACCATCGGAGAGATCGTGAAGGCATCTTTTGAGATGGGAAAGGTTAAAACAGGGGCGCTCATTGTTATTGAGCACGAACAGTCCCTCAAAGAATACGAAAGAACCGGTATTGATGTGGACGGTATCATTTCCAGCCAGCTTCTCATCAATATTTTTGAGCATAATACGCCTCTGCATGACGGAGCGGTGATCGTGCGCGGCAACCGTATTGTATCCGCCACCTGCTATCTGCCTTTGTCTGACAATATGGCGCTGAGCAAAGATCTTGGCACCAGGCACAGGGCAGGCGTCGGCATTTCCGAAGTGACGGATTCCCTGACGGTGATCGTTTCCGAGGAGACGGGCAAGATCAGCGTGGCTTACGGTGGAGAGCTGGAAAGAAACCTTGACGCGGCAAGACTGCGCGAACGGCTTCAGGAGATCCAGGATAAGCCGATGGAAGAAAAGAAGCGCAAGCTCTTTAAGGGCAAGGCCGCCGGAAAGGCAGGGATCAGGTATGAAAAATAAGCTGACAGCAAACTTGGGCTTAAAGATTGCCTCCTTCCTCTGCGCCGCCGTGCTCTGGCTGGTGGTGACGAACATTAATGACCCCATTGCTACTTATCGCGTCAATGATGTTCCCGTCACAATCAAGAATGCCAATCTGATCACGGACAGAGGGCAGGTGTACGAGGTGCTTGACGGCACGGATACGGTGGATGTTGTAACGATATCGGCGCCTCGCTCCATCATTGATTCCTTAGATAAGAGCAATATCGTGGCGGAGGCTGATGTGAACGACCTGACCAGTGTGGACACGGTAGCCATCAAATTCTCCACCAACAAATACAACGACAAGCTGGATAGTATACGCGGCAATATTGACAGCGTGAAGCTGAGCATAGAGGAAAAGCAGACCCGCTCCCTGCCCTTAAAATCCATTACCACAGGAGAAGTGCGAGAGGGCTACATGGTGGGAGATGTGACTGCGGAGCAGAACCTGATCCGCATATCGGGACCGCAGTCCGTGATTTCCCGCGTGACCAAGGCGCAGGCTGAGGTGGATGTTTCCGGTTTTACAAACACGATTTCTACCGATTCCGGCATCCGTTTCTACGACGAGGACGGGGAAGAAATCGTATCCGACAATATTGAAAAGAGCATTTCCAGAGTGCGCGTCAGCGTTGATATCCTGGAACTTAAGCAGCTGCCCATTACCTGCAAGGTTACGGGCAGGCCGGCGGAAGGCTATGGTTTTACGGGCGAAGTTTCCTTTACCAGATCCAGCGTCACGGTAGCTGCCCGCTCGAAGTATCTGACAAGACTTGACATGATTGAGCTGCCGGAAGGCATTCTTGACGTGACGGATGCCACGGAGGATGTGACGGCGCTGGTAGATATCAACGATTATCTTCCTGCAAATGTGATTCTTGCGGAGGAAAACTTTGAAGGCAAGATCAATGCCGTCGCAAGGGTTGAGGCGGAGCAGAATCGCGCGGTGCGGATTCCTGTCGGCAGGATTCTTTTCGAGGGACTTCCCGATGAGTACGAGGCTGTTATCACCGAGCCGGCCAACGAATGCAGTGTGACGTTCACGGGTCTGCCTACTGTCGTAGACACAATTACAGCGGAGGATGTGACAGCGGTGATCGATTTAAATGCCTGGATGGCAGCTGAGGAGCTTACGGAATTGTCGGAGGGCAGTTACTGGATGCCGGTGGACGCGACCGTGTCAGTGGAGAATGTCAGGCAGGGCAATCGTACAGAAGTGCGTGTGCATTTGATAGAAAAAGAATAAATCCGGAAAGGACAGGAAATCTATGGCAAGACTATTTGGCACGGACGGCGTGCGCGGTATTGCAAATGAGGAGCTCTCTCCTCTTCTGGCGATGCAGCTGGGGCAGGCAGGGGCCTATGTCCTCACGCGGGAGAACGCGCATAAACCCACGATTATGGTGGGGTGTGACACGAGGATTTCGGGCGATATGCTGGCAAATGCCCTGATGGCGGGGGTGTGTTCCGTTGGTGCAAATGCGGTTTATGTGGGCGTAGTGCCCACCCCGGCGGTGGCTTATCTGACCAGAAAATATAAGGTGGATGCGGGGGTTGTGATCTCTGCTTCCCACAATACGGTGGAATTTAACGGGATTAAATTTTTTGACGGCAACGGTTATAAGCTTCCTGATTCCCTGGAGGATGAGATTGAGGAGCTGATTCGGAGCGATATGCGCGGTGTCAAATTTCCTACCGGGGCGAGCGTCGGCAAGATCAAGTACCGCACGGACGCAAGGGAGGAATATATCAACCATGCCATGAAGGCGGTAAACGTTGATCTGACCGGGATGAAGATCGTGCTGGACTGCGCGGAGGGTGCTTCCTATTATACATCCGTAGAGACCATGAAGGAGCTGGGAGCGGAGGTCGTTGCCATCCATAACAATCCGGACGGCACGAACATTAACGCGAACTGTGGTTCCACGCACATGGAGGAATTGCAGGCGAGAGTCGTTTATGAAAAGGCGCAGCTCGGTCTTGCCTTTGACGGGGATGCGGACAGACTGCTTGCAGTGGATGAATTGGGTCATATTGTCAACGGCGATCAGATCATGGCCATCGTCGGCACTCATATGAAGGCGCAGGGAAAGTTGAACCATGACACCATTGTTGCCACCGTCATGAGCAATCTCGGCTTTTTCCTGATGGGCGAGGAAAACGGCATCAAGATTGAGCAGACTAAGGTCGGAGACCGCTATGTGCTGGAGCGGATGCGCGAGATTGGGGCAAGCCTCGGCGGCGAACAGTCCGGCCACGTGATCTTCCTCGACGAGAATACGACGGGAGACGGCCTGCTCAGCGCGCTGCATCTTTTACAAGTGCTCGTGGAGACGGGGAAACCCTTATCGGAGCTGGCTTCCATCATGGAAGTGATGCCCCAGGCGCTTGTCGGGGCAAAGGTGCCTAATCACAAAAAAGAGAATTTCATGGATTATCCCGAGATCGCAGAGGCGATTGCCGCGCTCGATAAGAAATTTGCCGGCGAGGGCCGCGTGCTTATTCGTCCTTCCGGGACGGAACCGCTTGTGCGTGTGATGATCGAGGGCAAGGATCAGAACCTGATTATGGCGGAAGCGAAAAAGCTTGCCGAGTTAATACAGAATATTATGTTGTAGGGCTTGAGATATATTGGGGAAAATGGTATACTCATACTATCATGTAAGAAAGAGGACGGGGTTATGGTAAGTCAAAAGGTAGTCATCAAAAATCCAACGGGCCTTCACCTAAGACCGGCTGGCATCCTATGTAAAGAAGCGATGCAGTTTAAATCTCTAATAACTTTTTCATTTCGTGAGAATACAGCGAATGCCAAAAGTGTCCTAAGCGTCTTGGGCGCGTGTGTCAAGTGTGGCGATGAGATTGAGTTTGTGTGTGATGGAGAAGATGAGGAAGAGGCCCTGAAGGCGCTGGTTGGCGCAATTGAAAACGGTCTTGGAGAATAACGTCACAAAACGGACCCGCTGTAGAGGCGGGTCTTATTTTTCGTAAAATAAACAGAAAGGAAAAAATATTATGTTGAATTATAAGAGATATCGCAGAAATCCCGTAGTGGATTATCCGGAAAGAGAGTGGGTTAATAAGCAGATTGAAAAGGCACCCGTATGGTGCAGCGTTGATTTACGGGACGGTAATCAGGCGCTGATCGACCCGATGGTTGTGTCAGAAAAAATTGAATTTTTTAATTATCTGATCAAGCTGGGCTTTAAGGAGATCGAGATCGGTTTTCCGGCGGCCAGCCAGATTGAATACGATTTTCTGCGCCAGCTTGTGGATCGGAAGCTGATTCCTGACGATGTGGTGGTACAGGTTCTGACCCAGTGCAGGGAGGAGCTTTTAGAGCGTACCTTTGAGTCGATAGAAGGCTGCAAGCAGGCCATTGTGCATATTTATAATTCCACTTCGACCTTGCAGCGGGACGTCGTTTTTCACATGAGCCGTGAAGAGATCACAAATATTGCCGTGGAGGGCGTGAAGATGGTGAAACGCCACGCCGCTAACTTCCCCGGAAAGATTATTTTAGAGTACTCTCCCGAGAGCTTTACGGGCACGGAACTGGATTATGCGCTGGAGGTCTGCAATGCCGTCCAGAGGGAGTGGGGGCCGACAAAGGAGAATCCCATGATCATCAACCTTCCTTCCACAGTTGAGATGACAACCCCCAATGTCTTTGCGGATCGCATTGAGTGGATGAATAAGCACCTGGAAAACCGCGAGGCCATTATTTTGAGCATCCATCCCCACAATGACAGAGGAACCGGCGTGGCGACAGCGGAACTGGCCCTGCTTGCCGGCGCAGAGCGTGTGGAAGGCACCCTTTTCGGAAACGGTGAGAGGACCGGAAACGTGGATATCTTAAACATCGCATACAATATGTTCTCTCAGGGCATCGATCCAAAACTTGCCATCGAGCATGTAAACGAGAGCATTGAGATTTACGAGAGGTGCTGTAAGATTCCCGTGCATCCCAGACACCCTTACGCAGGCAAGCTGGTGTTTACTGCGTTTTCAGGTTCTCATCAGGATGCCATCAACAAGGGCATAAAGGCGATGAAGGAACGTGGCGGGCAGTACTGGGAGGTACCCTATCTGCCGATCGACCCGGCGGATATCGGGAGAGAATATGAACCGATCGTGCGCATCAATTCGCAGTCAGGCAAGGGCGGCGTGGCCTTTATTATGGATACTTATTTTGGCTTTAAGCTGCCGAAGGGGATGCACCGCGAGTTTGCAAATGTCATACAGGCGATCTCTGAGAAGCAGGGTGAAGTAAGCCCCGATCAAATCATGGAGAGCTTCCGTGAAGAATACCTGATGAAGAAGGAGCCTATCCATTTCAGAAAACTTAAGGTGGACGATTTAAGCGGCGAAACAGAGTCCGAGTTTGATACCAGGGTGACGGTGGTCTATACCAATGCGGGTGTGGAGAAAACCTTTGAGGCGGTTGGTAACGGCCCTATCGACGCCGTAAAGCGCGGTTTGCAGGAGGAACTGGAGATTTCCATCAAGATCCTCGATTACGAGGAGCATGCGCTCCAGAGCGGTTCCAATTCGCAGGCGGCGGCTTATATCCATCTGCTTGACGTGGAGAGCGGCAGCGTGACCTACGGCGTGGGTGTCAGCTCCAATATCACGAGGGCGTCCGTGCGGGCGATCTTTTCGGCGGTGAATCGGTTAGGGCTGAAGTAAATAAAAAGGGGGGGTATTTTCATGAATGCAGTAGAACAGTTGCGCGAGTGGGTGAACGGATCGGATAACATCGTCTTTTTCGGGGGAGCGGGCGTTTCCACGGAGAGCGGTATCCCGGATTTTCGGAGTGTGGACGGTCTCTACAATCAGCAGTATGACTATCCGCCGGAAACGATCTTAAGCCATACCTTTTACAGAAGAAATACCGAGGAGTTTTACAGGTTTTATCGGAATAAAATGTTGTGCCTTGACGCGAAGCCAAACGCTGCCCACTTAAAGCTGGCACAGTGGGAAAACGAGGGGAAGCTGAAAGCGGTGGTGACCCAGAACATCGACGGACTGCATCAGGCGGCAGGCAGTAAGAAGGTGTATGAGCTGCATGGTTCGGTGCTGCGCAATTTCTGCGAGACCTGCCATAAGTTTTATGACGTGCATTATATTGCGGATTCTGAGGGCGTTCCCCATTGCGAATGCGGCGGAGAAATCAAGCCTGATGTGGTGCTCTATGAAGAAGGCCTTGACCAGAGTACCCTTTCCGGTGCCATCCGCGCCATCAGTGAGGCGGATGTGCTGATCGTTGGCGGGACGTCTCTTGCGGTCTATCCTGCGGCGGGACTTTTGGATTATTATAAGGGTAATAAGCTGGTGCTCGTCAACAAGACCCCGACTGCCAGAGACGGGATTGCGGATCTCGTGGTACAGGGGAGCATCGGAGAGATTTTTTCGCAGCTGGACTGAATTTCTGAGTTTTCCGGAGAATGCCAAGGAACGGCATTCTCCGGATTTGTTGCGGTGGGAGGGGCCTGCATGGACATTCAGGTTGGCGATATCTTAAAAATGAAAAAGCAGCACCCCTGCGGCTCGGCCGAATGGGAGGTGCTGCGAATCGGTGCGGATTTTCGCCTCAAATGCATGGGCTGCGGGCATCAGATCATGATCCCGCGGGTGAAGGCGGAGAAGAATGTGCGGGGCGTGGTGAGAAAGGAGTTAGAGCAAAGCTGACAAAATCAGGTCCACCCCAATTCCTCCCTGCGTTTTTTCACACCGTTGAGGATCACTTTCTTTTTTTCCAACAGCTTATCCTTCTCCATTGCGGGAACGCCTTTGAGTTTGTATTCCATGCCCAGCTTTTCGTATTTGGATTCGCCCATAGTGTGGTAGGGGAGGGCGTCCAGTGCTTTTAGGTTTGAAAGACCACCGATAAAGTAACCGAGCTTGTAGAGATATTCATCATCATCGGTGATGCCGGGCACGATGACGTGACGAATCCACACATCCACATGCTTTTCATCCAGGTATTTGGCAAAGTCGAGGATGCCTTCGTTGGGCTGCGAGGTGAGTTCCTTGTGCTTGTCAGGGTCGATGTGTTTGATATCCAGCATGACAAGGTCGGTCAGCGTCATCAGATGATTGAGTTTCGCAAGCCAATCCGGGTTCGCGTTTTTCTTGTAGGCGATGCCGGAGGAGTCGATACAGGTATGCACGTTTTCCTTTTTAGCAATGGTAAAAAGATCGATTAGGAAATCGACCTGCATCAACGGTTCGCCGCCGGTGACGGTGATGCCGCCGCCGTGATAAAACGCCTCGTTTCTTTTATACTGTTCAAAAATGTATTCCGGCTCCATCAGCGTGCCGCCGTTCATGTCCCAGGTGTCAGGATTGTGGCAGTAGGCACACCGCATGGGACAACCCTGTACGAAGACCACAAAGCGCGTCCCCGGGCCGTCTACGGTGCCGAAACTTTCTAAGGAGTGGATTCGTCCCTGCATTGATATTACCTTCTTTCTTAATACATTTTGCTATTGTTTTATTCTGTCTATTTCCGAGAGATTCACTCCCAGAGAAGTCAAGGTCACTTTTAATTCCAAATATCTGTCATACATGGAATCGTATGTTTCAGGATCTTTTTCTTTCACGGATATCATCCATTTTTGTATTCTGGAAAATTCTGTAACGTAATCTTTGATAATATCAGCTCCGCTCGGCATAGAATCACCCGCCTTTCCAATCATAAATAGTGTCTGCAGTTATGTCTATATTATAACAAAGTGAGCAATATGTAAAGCGAGGTGAAATAATAAAGAAATAAAAGAGCTGCCTGAAAATCAGGCAGCTCTTTGTCGTTAATCCTTTATTTGGGAAGCATTATTAGATGCTCTCATGGAACGTACGGGAGATAACGTCGGCCTGCTGTTCCGGGGTCAGTTTAATGAAGTTTACTGCGTAGCCGGAAACGCGGATGGTCAACTGAGGATAGTTCTCGGGATGCTTCTGCGCATCCAGTAAGGTATCTCTGTTGAGCACGTTCACGTTGAGGTGATGGCCGCCCTTTGTTGCGTAGCCATCCAATAAGTTTACTAAGTTATCTACCTGAGCTGTTGCTGCTGCCATTGTAGTGTCCTCCTTTTATATTATTGATAGTCTTCCAACCCATCCAATCCATCGTGGAGAGTGGGAACGCTGCAGGCCAGAGGGGTACGGGAACAATCCGTACACCCCATGGTCTGTACATTTTTAGAGTTGTCGGCATTGTTATCGACGTCTACATTTACATGACCGACGCCCTGTGCCATTCCGGAATCCATCATCTTGATAAAGTCATCTATCATCTGTTTGTCATCCATAATCAACAACCCCTCCTATTACAATTTATTTCAAGTCTACCTCGAGATCGCCTGCAAATACCTGATCTTCCTTGCCGAGTGCACCCGGAATGATGGTGAAGGTATTGGAGATACCATCCTGCGCATCGTTGAACGGAAGCTTGGATACGGAAGACAGGGAAGCGACTGCACCGTGGGTATCACGTCCGTGCATCGGGTTAGCACCGGGTGCGAAAGGCTGGCCTTTTCGACGTCCGTCAGGCGTATTTCCGGTAGCCTTACCATAGGTCACATTGGAGGTGATGGTAAGGATAGAGGTTGTAGGAACGCCCTCTCTGTAGGTGTGATGTCTTCTGATGGCAGTCATGAACTTGTGAACGATCATCTGTGCGATCTCGTCTACACGGTCGTCGTCGTTGCCATATTTCGGGAAGTCACCGGTTGTCTTGAAGTCAACGATGATGCCGTCTTCGTCTCTGATGGGCTCAACCTTCGCGTACTTGATTGCGGAGAAGGAGTCAGCCACGATGGAGAGGCCGGCAACACCGGTTGCAAAGTAGCGCTTTACGTTCTTGTCATGCAGAGCCATTTCAGCTCTCTCATAGCAGTACTTGTCGTGCATATAGTGGATGATGTTCAAAGTGTTGACATATACGTCAGCCTGCCACTCGAGCATGTCAATGAACTTATCCATAACATCGTCGTAATCCAGTACGTCGCCGGTAACGGGACGGTACTTGGGACCAACCTGTTTCTTGGTTACTTCGTCGATACCGCCGTTCAATGCGTACAGCAGGCACTTTGCAACGTTTGCACGTGCGCCGAAGAACTGCATTTCCTTACCGATGACCATGGAGGATACGCAGCAGGCAATACCGTAGTCATCGCCGTGTGTCACTCTCATGAGGTCGTCGTTCTCGTACTGGATGGAAGAGGTCTGGATGGACATCTTCGCGCAGTATTTCTTCCAGCTCTCAGGAAGCCTGGTGGACCAGAGAACGGTCAGGTTCGGCTCCGGAGAAGGACCAAGGTTTGTCAGGGTGTGCAGATAACGGAAGCTCATCTTGGTAACCATCGGACGGCCGTCAACGCCAACGCCGCCGAGGGACTCGGTCACCCATACCGGATCGCCTGCGAAAATCTGGTTGTACTCAGGTGTGCGGGCGAACTTGATGCAGCGAAGCTTCATAATAAAGTGGTCAACAAACTCCTGAATCTGCTGCTCTGTGAAGGTGCCGTTTGCAAGGTCGCGCTCTGCATAGACATCAAGGAAGGTAGAGGTACGTCCAAGGGACATAGCCGCACCGTTCTGCTCTTTTACGGAGCAGAGATATCCGAAGTAGGTCCACTGGATTGCTTCCTGCACGTTAGCGGCGGGCTTGGAGATATCGCAGCCGTAAGATGCAGCCATTTCTTTCATCATCTTAAGAGCGGTCATCTGCTCGGAAAGCTCCTCGCGAAGACGGATCACATCGTCTGTCATAACGCGTCCGGTGGAATCTTTCTGCTCCTGTTTATCCTCGATCAGACGATCGATACCGTACAGAGCCACACGTCTGTAGTCGCCGATGATACGGCCGCGGCCGTAAGCATCCGGAAGACCCGTGATGATGTGGGAAGAACGGCAGGCTCTCATTTCCTGATTGTAAGCGTCAAAGCAGCCTGCATTGTGTGTCTTCCTGTGTGTGGAGAAAAACTCACTGATCTCAGGATCTACCTCGTAACCGTTATCGGAACATGCCTTCTCAGCCATTCTGATACCGCCGTAAGGCTGTAAGGAACGCTTGAAGGGCTTGTCGGTCTGGAAACCTACGATGGTCTCCTTATTCTTGTCCAGATAGCCGGGGCCGTGGGAAGTAATCGTAGATACTACCTTGGTGTCCATATCAAGGACGCCGCCTGCTTCACGCTCCTGCTTCTGCAGATCAAGAACCTGTGCCCACAGATCCTTCGTGTTCTGTGTAGGCTCTGCAAGGAAGGACTCGTCGCCATCATAAGGATGATAGTTTCTCTGAATGAAGTCGCGAACGTTGACTTCTTTGTCCCATTTGCCGCCTACAAAATCTTTCCATTCTGGTCTCATTTTGTACCAACCTCCTATTATAAAATTTTGTTATAAGGTAACTGGAAAACATGTGTGCCAAAGTTGCGGGGAACTGTAAAATGCAACTCTGACGGTAAGAATATTATATGCTATCTCCCGAAGCACAGTCAAGACAGCCTTTGTTCTTTTTCGCATACAAATGCAGAATAAAGTTTGAAAATTTTGTGAAAATTGTATGGAGGATTGACAGCGGGAATGGTGTACACTAAAATCATGTCAGAAAGATAAGAAAGGAGCTGTAAAAAATGGCAGATATCACGAAGGATATGACGATTGGCGAAGCACTTCGGGCAAATCCGGACATCGCGCCTGTTCTGTTAGAGATTGGTATGCACTGTTTGGGATGTCCCTCAGCCCAGGGAGAGACCCTGGAGGAGGCGGCGATGGTGCACGGTATCGCGACGGACGACCTGATGGCAAAAATTCAGGCAGTACAAGCAGTATAAAACGAACCCCTCCGGGATGTCGCTCGGAGGGGTTCTTGTTTAAAGCTGTGCCAGTGTTTTTAAAGCGCTGTCTTTGACAAGCGGTTCACAGTGTTCTTCCAGATAAGCACCTGTGGCGCCCGTGGTTTTCTCCTGCTTTGCGTATTCGGAGATCAGATGACACAGGCGGTTATAGTCAGTGATATTGGCATTCCCGGGATGCAGATGCAGAAGATAAGCGCCGGTGCTTTCGTCTTTGTAGAGGGAATTGCTGCCCTCCCAAGAGGCACCTGTCACGCGGGCGAGTCTGGTTACTTCGCGCAGGGAGCGGAAAGAGTAGAGACGGCTTACCGGCTTCTCTTTGGCCTGCTGCGAATCACCCCCGTTTGCGGCGGCCGTCTGTGCGCCTGCCTGGTCTTCCCCGTTGTTCATGTGGCGAAGGAGATTCAGTACCTCATCCGCGCTGTCGGCAAAGGCTTCCATCAGCGCTTCATTATCGTCGTCTTCAAGATCGTAGTCCTCGTCGTGCACGGAAGGCGCAAACTTGGCAAAACGGGTATCGATCTCCTCGGGATCTTCCACTTTGGTGACAATCAGTACGATGCACTCCGCGCTCAAGGGGACCGCCTCAATCATCAGCGGGATATCCTCGGCTTCAAAGCCGCATTCGTAAGACGCCTGCTGCATCAGGTCGCGGAAGAGACTTTTTGCCTTCTCCGTGCCGTAGGCAAGCTCGCTGATCTTCAACTGTCTGGTTGCAAGATCTTCTCTGGTGAGAGTGCAGCGAATCTGCTGCTCATTTACTTTTTCTATTTTCATATCGTCGTTTTCTTCCTTATCATAAATTTGTAACAGCTTCTGTAGTGTTTCAGCTAAGTGTATCTTAATCCCGAAGGTCGGTTTTCGTCAATAGTGCGCGGAAAGTGTTTAAAAATTTTTAATAATTTTAGAAAATGCTTGCATATATTGTCATTTTATGGGTATAATCGTACTACAAGACGTCCTCTGATAATCCGCAGGGAGAGGGGGATTGCAAAACTACATAAAATAACATCTGGGTCTTTGCAATTTTCTGAAGCAGAGACAGTCTTATGGGCAACGCGCCCGATCGGAGACCATTCTTATTTCCTTCCGCTGTATTCACAAATTATAATTCACAAGGAATGAGTAGGTTATACAGTTATTTTTTAATTTGTCTGCATGTCAGGGACGTCTTTTAAATAATTTCCGCCCTCTTATAGCATATGCCATTAGTATATCACGGTTGCGGTTTTTTTAGTTTCTTTTTGTTCTCCTTTTGGAGGATGGGCATGGAGGGTCGGTCATACGGTGTTTTGGAACGGCGGCCGGGAAAGGAGGCGACTGTCGGTGCCGGTAGGAACCCGCTATGCGGCAAAATGGCTGCTGCCTTTTCGAAAAAAACTGATGACTGAAAGGGAATAGTTTGTTATAATCGTAGTAAACGCGGCGGGCAGGGAAGGAAACACTTCCCTGCTTGGTCGGCGTTAACGACAGACGATCGGAAAGGAGCGGACAAATGAAAAAAGTGATTCCGGTGATCGTTGCGATCGTCCTGATCCTTATCATTGGGGCGGCAGGTTCTGGCGCGATGCTGTTGGAAAAATATTCTTATTCGAAAGAGAGGGCTGATCTTGCGGAATATTTCGGTACCATGGGGGAGAATGACGTCCCCATTATCCTGCAGGATGAGCGGGTTGAAGAGCATGCGAAAATATTTGATAACAGGTGCTATTTTGACATCGCTACGGTGCATAAATATTTTAACGACAGATTTTATGAGGATAAGGCACAGGGAATCATGGTCTACGCCTTGCCGGAAGGTTTTTTGACCACCCGGATCGGCTATGCGGAGCTGTCGAATTACGGCGCGGATTTTGAGGAATCCGGTGCAGCGTGGGATTATGTGATCTCCCGCTATGAAGACGGCGTGCTCTATATCGCGGCGGATTTTGTAAAAGGCTATGCCAATTTTACTTATGAGCTTTTTACCGAGCCGAATCGCATGCAGGTCTATACGGAAGAAGGGCAGCGGCAGACCGCGCCCATCTTAAAGGATACGCAGGTACGCTATCAGGGCGGCATCAAGAGCGATATCCTCACGGATGTTTCTGAAGGAGATACCGTTATCGTACTGGAGGAAATGGAAACCTGGACGAAGGTGAAAACGCGGGATTCCATCATTGGCTATGTGGAAAATAAACGACTTGGGGACAAGTCTACGGAAGAAACGCAGCTGCCGACGGATTATCAGGATCCTGTCTATGAGTCAAATACCCGTGATCACAAGATCAATCTGGGCTGGCATGTGATCGGCGGCGTAGAGGGAAACGATACGCTTGAGAGCGCTGTTGCACAGACAAAGGAGCTTAACGTAATCTCGCCTACCTGGTTTACGCTTACGGGAAACGAGGGGGAGTTTTCCAGTTATGCTTCGGCCTCCTATGTAGAACGGGCACACGCGATGGGGCTTGAGGTCTGGGCGCTTATAGGCAATGTGGAGAGCGTGGATGTGGATATGTACGAGCTGCTTTCCAAAACGTCGAGCAGATGGGCGCTGATTCGCAATTTGATCGCAACCGCGCAGGAGTATGGCTTGGACGGCATCAACATCGATTTTGAAAATATCAGTCTGGATGCGGGAGAACCCTTTATCCAGTTTATCAGGGAACTTTCCGTTCCCTGCAGGAAATACGGCATCGTGCTTTCCGTGGATAATTACGTGCCTATGGATCACACCGATCATTACGACAGAGCCGAACAGGGCGTGGTGGCGGATTATGTGATTATTATGGGGTACGACGAGCATTATAACGGCAGTAAAGAAGCGGGGAGCGTGGCATCCATCAATTTCGTGGAAAAAGGGATCGAGAACACGGTGGCGGAGGTTCCCGCAAAGAAGGTCATCAATGCGCTTCCCTTTTATACGAGGTTGTGGGAGACGAAGGGAACCGGCGTGGAGAGTCAGGCGGTGGGCATGGAGATGGCACAGGAATATGTGACAAATCATAACATTGCGATTCGCTGGGATGAGACAACCTGTCAAAATTACGGAGAATTTCAATCCGGGGATGGCTTCTGTCAGGTTTGGCTGGAAGACGCGGACTCCATTCGCGTGAAACTCAATATTATGGAAAAGTACGAGATTGGCGGCGTCGCGGCCTGGCGGCTGGGATTTGAGACGCCGGATGTCTGGGACGTGATTGCGGAATACATGAATTCATGAATCAATCCTGCGGCAGGGGTTTGGGCGAAGGTTTTTTGGGACATTTTCTGAACCTTTTCTTCATATAAATACACTGAGAACAGTGCATGAATGCTCTGGAATGGAGAATATGGAGAGAACGGATTCGGGGAAATATGACAAAATTGTCAGGATTTTGCTGCTTTTCATGATGATTGCGGCAGTGGGATCTATCCTGCACAGCGGAGCGAGGCTGGTCTCCTCCGGCAGAGTTTTGACGCATAAGGAAAAGGAACGGCCCTGCGTGGTGATCGATGCGGGGCACGGCGGGGCAGATCCCGGCAAGGTGGGTGTGGACGGCAGTCTGGAAAAGGATATCAATCTGCAGATTGCCAAAAAGCTTGCGCAGTTTCTTAAGGCGGCGGATGTGGATGTGGTGCTGACCAGAGAGACGGACGCCGGGCTTTACGATGAGAATATTTCCAATAAAAAAGTACAGGATATGAAAAACAGGGTGGCCCTCATCGAAGAGAGAAAGCCTGCGCTTACGGTGAGCATCCACCAGAACAGCTACCACGAGGAGTACGTGCATGGCGCTCAGGTCTTTTACTTTGCCGGGAGTGAGGAGAGCAAGGAATTGGCTGAGCGGATCCAGCGGGCACTGGCAAGGGAAATAGATCCTGATAACGCCAGGCAGGCCAAGGCGAACGACAGTTACTATCTCCTGAAAAAGACCTCTACGCCCATTGTAATCGTAGAGTGTGGGTTTTTGTCAAACTATGAGGAGGCGCAGAAACTCTCACAGGCGCACTATCAGGAGAGGACGGCGTGGGCGGTTCATCTGGCGGTGCTGGAATATTTAAACGCTGCGAATTGAGCCGTGCAGTCAGCTTTTCGGGCAGTTTTTAAGTTGTTCTATCAAATAAAAGGTGTTATGGTATGGTTACAAAGGTGATCACAATAACGGAAGAAAACAGAGCGGCCGCACTGCGGGAGGCGGGAGAAATCATAAAGGCGGGAGGGCTTACGGCCTTCCCCACGGAGACCGTTTACGGACTTGGCGGGGATGCCTTAAATCCCGCTTCCGCAAAAAAAATCTACGAGGCGAAGGGGCGGCCTTCCGACAATCCGCTGATCATACACATTGCAAATATGGAGGCGCTGCCTTATATTGTAGAAGAAGTGCCTGCGACGGCAAAAAGACTGGCTTCTCTCTTTTGGCCGGGGCCTCTTACCATGATCCTTAAAAAATCGGCGCGGGTTCCGTATGAGACGACGGGAGGTCTTGATACGGTGGCAGTGCGGATGCCGGTTCATGATGTGGCTCTTGATTTTATTGAGGCGGCGGGTGGTTATGTGGCGGCGCCCAGCGCCAACCGTTCCGGCAGGCCCAGCCCGACAACAGCCGCTTATGTGGCGGAGGATATGGAGGGCAGGATCGATATGATCCTGGACGGCGGACAAGCTACTTTGGGATTGGAATCCACCATTGTGGATCTGACTGTGGAACCGCCTATGATCCTGCGTCCCGGTTTTGTCACGCAGGAAATGCTTTCCGTAGCACTGGGTGAGATCAGGGTGGATGAGACGCTCCTGCGCGCGGACAGCGGACAGGCTCCGAAAGCGCCCGGCATGAAATATCGGCATTACGCGCCGAAAGGTGAACTTATCGTTGTCAGAGGCGACATGCGGGCAGTAACGGCATATATGAATGAAGCGCTTCGGCAAGGACGGGCTGAAAAGAAAAAAACCGGCGTCATTGCAACCGATGAGACGCTTGAACACTATCAGGCTGACGTGCATTTCAGCGTGGGCGAAAGAGGCAGCGCGAAGGCGGCGGCGGAGCGGCTTTACCGAATCCTCAGAGAGTGCGATGACGAGGGCGTGGAATTGATCCTGTCCGAGTGCTTTGACGAGGAAGGCGTAGGCGCGGCGGTGATGAATCGGTTAATGAAGGCGGCGGGGTATCATATTGTTGATGTGTGATCATATAAAAGGAGGGAATCAAAATGATAGCAATAGGAAGTGATCATGGCGGGTTTGAAATGCGGCAAAAGGTAATGGAGCATTTGAAAGAGAGGGGTCTTGCGTACAAGGATTTTGGCTGCGCGGACAAGAGCTCCTGTGATTACCCGATCTTTGGGGAGGCGGTGGCGAAGGCGGTGGCCTCGGGAGAATGCGACAGAGGTATTGTCATCTGTACTACGGGCATCGGCATCTCCATCAAAGCCAACAAGGTGAAGGGAATCCGCTGTGCGCTCTGCGGGGATCCCGTTTCCGCGCGGCTGACCAGAGAGCATAACGACGCGAACGTGCTTGCCATGGGCGCGGCAATCATCGGGGAGCGGGTAGCGCTCAATATCGTGGACATTTTTTTGGACACGCCTTTTTCCGGGGAAGAGAAACACCGAAGAAGGATAGACATGCTCGAAACTTAAAAAATTGGAGAGGAACATGGGAATAAAAGGGAAAACGGCTGCCTGCCTTGCACTTCTTTTTCTCTGTAGCATGATGCCGCTTTCCGTGCAGGCCACGGAGGAGACAAGGCAGCAGATTGAAGAGGAAGAACGGCGAAAAAAAGAGACTGAGGAACAGCTTGACCAGACGGAGGAAAACCTGAAGGGCTTGAATGAGCAGCATGATTCCCTGCAGGGCGCTCTTAACACGCTCAATACGGAGCTTACACAGGTGAGCAACAACCTGAATGAGCTGGAGGCCCAGATTGCGCAAAAGGAAGAGGAAATTCAGGATCTGGAGGGGAGAATCGCGCAGGTGGAGGAGGAGCTTGCAGAAGCCATCGCCTTGAAAGATGCACAGTACGCCACCATGAAGCGGCAGATCCAGTTTGCCTACGAACGCAGCAGCAACCTCTATCTGGAATTGTTTTTTTCTTCGGGAAGCCTGTCGGATTTTCTGAATAAAAATGAATATATTGAACAGCTCTCGGCTTATCAGAAAAAGGTCCTTGATGAGTATAAGGCAGCACAGGCTGCCATGGAGCAGAAGCAGGAAGAACTTACGCTTGCCAAGGAAGAGCAGGAAAAGAACCATGAGGAGCTTTCCGACTATCGGGTACAGGTGGTGGCGGAGCAGGGCCGCGTGTCGGGTCTTGTCAGCCAGACGTCCAGCTCCTTACATGCAACGGCGGATCAGATTTCCGAGGCGGAGGCAGCAGCTCTTGCCTATGAGCAGCAGATCAAGGAGCAGGAAGAAAACCTCTCGGCGCTGCGTGCCAAGCTGGCAGAGGAGATCCGCATGGCGGAGCTGGCGGCGCAGTCAAGCTGGCGCGACATCTCCGAGGTGAGTTTTGGGGAAGGGGATCGCTATCTGCTCGCGAACCTGATTTACTGTGAGGCGGGTGCAGAGCCTTACAGCGGCCAGGTGGCAGTCGGTTCCGTGGTGATCAACCGCGTGTTGAGTTCGGTTTATCCGGACACTGTGACCGGAGTGATTTATCAGTCGGGACAGTTTTCTCCCGTGGCCAGCGGCAGACTGGCGCTCGCCCTCGGGGAGGGCAGGGCCACGGCGGCCTGCTATCAGGCGGCCGACGAAGTCATGGGCGGCACCACCAATGTCGGAAACTGCGTTTATTTCCGCACGCCCGTAGACGGCATCACGCCGAAATATCGAATTGGGGGACATATTTTCTATTAAGCATTGCGCTGCGAATCGGCACGGCTCAATGATATAACTCCAACGGCTCCTGCAGCTTTTCAAATCCGCCGTCATAAATGATCTGCAACAGGCGGTTGAGAGTCAGGAGCGCCTGCCCCAGCATGGCGTCAGTCAGCAGCCCGCCTTCCTTTGCGGTAACCAGCTCGTCGATATCCACGACTTTTACGAAACCGTCGGGGTAGATGATGACGTCTGCCAAAAGGTCGGTTATGATATAGGTATCCGTTTGGGCATCATAATCGTAATCTACTATATCGCAGTACCAATATAAAGGAGAGCCGTTTTCATCAAAGAAACGGCTCACTTTTATGCCCTCCTGCAGATAGTAGCAGGAGCGCCCGTGATGTAAGTCCTTGCGGGGTTTCAGGGTATTCCAGGCGGTCACGATGATTTTCTCGTCGCGGTATAGAAGCCTGTCATCTTTCAACAGGACGCATTCTTCCGGAATCAGTCTCTTGCGGTAAAGAATCGGATCTGCCATGTTTTGTCCCCCTTCGCATCGGTGCGCTTGCTTTGTTATTATCACGGTACACCGCCGGGGGATAAATGTCAATGTTTACACAAAAATTTGCGCAATACGGAACTGGGTCTGGACAAAAGTACCAAAAAAAGGTATACTTCTATTGTTAGGCTTACAAGGGATTTTGGATTGGGAAGGCGGTCGCTTTGAAGTACAATAAAACTGTCTGGCAGGCGCTCACAATGATCACACAGTTTGGTATCAATATGCTGGTTCCCATTTTTCTGTGTTCCTTTGTGGGAATGTATCTGGACAGGCGGCTTGGAACTTCCGTCTGGATGGTGGCGCTTTTTTTTGTGGGTGCGCTGGCGGGATTCACCAACGTTTTCCGCTTTGCGAGGAGGATCTACCGGGCGCCGGCACAGACGCGGCGGCGCAGTACGCAGGGCGCGCACGGAGAGAAGATGGACGATGAAAAAAAAGATTGATCCGACCCTTTTGGAACTCTGCCTCGGGATACTGGCTTACGGCGTTATTTTTGAGATTGTGCTTCTGTTTTTTTCCAGAGAGATTACATACAGTCTGGGGCTTATGATTGGCGTAGCCCTGGCATTGGCGGGAGCCGTGCATATGTGGTGGTCCTTAAACAGAGGACTGGATTTGCCGGAGAAGGAAGCCGTAAAAAGCCTGAGCATACAGAATATCATCCGCTACTTAACTTTGGCAGTGGTGCTCGCCGTACTCATCGGCACAAAGGTGGCAAACCCGATTTTTACGTTTGCGGGCTACATGGGCATGAAGGTTTCAGCCTATTTAAATCCACTGATTCATAAACTTCTTGCAAAGCGGCGCGAAAATTCTGACGGTAGTATTGTGTGACGGCGAAACCGCAGTCACATTATGATATAAAATTTTGTGAGAAGGAGGTGAAAGAATGGGACAGGGAATTTTGCTGTCCGGAGCTGCGGACATTGATTTTATGATCCATGGTGTCTTTTCGTATGAGCTGTTTGGACAGACAGTCTGGATCACTACCACCCATGTCTGCGTTCTGATCGTCATGCTGGTGATCGTTGCTTTCTGTATTGCGGCGAGCCGCGTGGTCAAAAAGGCATCGGACGTACCGGGGACCTTCCAGAACATTGTCGAGCTGGTGGTGGAGATGCTTGATAAGATGGTTGGCGGCGTCATGGGCAAGTTTAGCCCGCAGTTCCGTAACTACATCAGCACGATTTTCATTTTCATCCTGCTGAGCAATATTTCGGGATTGTTCGGACTCAGGCCCCCGACGGCGGATTACGGCGTGACCCTGCCAATGGGCATAATGACGTTTACGCTGATCCATTTTAACAAATTCCGCTATCAAAAAGTAAAAGGCGTGATCAAAGGACTCTGTGATCCGTGGCCGATCTGGGCACCGATCAATGTCATCGGTGATGTGGCAGTGCCAATTTCATTGTCGCTGCGTCTGTTTGCAAACGTCCTGTCGGGCACAGTCATGATGGCTCTGGTGTACGCGCTTCTTGCAAAGATCGCGATCATCTGGCCGGCAGCGCTGCATGTGTATTTTGACCTGTTCTCAGGTGCGATTCAGACGTACGTGTTCTGTATGCTGACCATGACATACATCACGGACGCATGTACTACGGAGTAAGAAATTATATAATAACTTTCAAGGAGGAAATCAAAATGGGAGAATTTAACAACAACTTTATCTTAGGATGTTCAGCGATCGGCGCGGGCCTTGCGGTTATCGCGGGTATCGGCCCCGGTGTAGGCCAGGGTATCGCAGCCGGACATGCTGCCGCTGCAGTGGGCAGGAACCCGGGCGCAAAGTCTGACGTTACTTCGACGATGCTGCTTGGACAGGCCGTTGCCGAGACCACAGGTCTGTACGGTCTGTTGATCGCAATGCTGCTGCTCTTCGTGAAACCTCTTTTACCGTAATTGCGGTACGGAAAGCACAATATGAGTGTTCTTACGGCCGGCGCAGAAAGTGTGCAGACCCGTTAAGGACATTTCAACGAAAGGAGGATTAACGCTTGAGTGCGACAGTTGCGAATTTAGTGATGGCGTCCGCCGAGATGGCGCCGAGGCTTTTTGACCTCGACTTACAGCTCATCGCGGATTCCGTGCTGATGATCATAGCCGTATTTTCGCTTTTTCTGATCGCCTCCCATTTTCTGTTCAACCCTGTGCGGGATATGATGGAAAAGCGGCAGGAGCGCATTAAGAACGAGCTGGAAACGGCGGCATCTGACATGGAAAATGCCAGAGCGTTGAAAGAAGAATACGAGAATAAGTTAAAAGACGTGGACAAGGAGGCGGAGACGATCCTTGCGGAGGCACGCAAAAAGGCTCTGGCTAACGAGAGCAAGATCATTGCCGACGCGAAGGATGAGGCAGCCGGGATTCTGGAGAGAGCGCGTGTTGAGGCCGAGCTTGAAAAGAAGAAGGCAGCCGATGAAGTGAAGCGCGAGATGGTAGTGCTCGCGTCCATGATGGCCGCCAAGGTTGTGAACGCGGCGATTGACACGACTGTACAGGACAGTCTGGTGGAAGAGACGCTTAAGGAAATAGGTGAGAGCACATGGCTAAGCTGATTTCAAAGACATACGGTGACGCGTTGTTCGATCTGGCGGTTGAGACCGGTAAGGTAGACGTCCTGTTGGAAGAAATTGAACAGCTTCAAATCGTTCTTGCGCAGAACGCGGATTTTAGCAGCCTGATGAACCATCCGAAGATTTTGAAAGAGGAAAAGGTCGAGGTTGCAAAGAACGTGTTTGCGGGAAGGATATCGGAGGAGCTGCTCGGCTTTCTCACTATCATTATCACGAAGGACCGCTACAGAGAGATCGACGGGATTCTGAACTACTTTGTCGCGAAAGTAAAGGAATATAAGGGAATCGGCATCGCTACGGTAACGACGGCCGTTCCGCTGAAAAGTGACCAGCATAAGGCAATCGAGAAAAAGCTTCTCGATACCACGAAATACCGGTCCATGGAGATTCATTACAATGTAGATGCTTCCCTGATCGGGGGCATGGTCATCCGAATCGGCGACAGAGTGGTAGACAGCAGCATCAGCACAAAGTTAAGTGAGCTGCAAAAGGATCTGTTAAAAGTACAGGTATAAAAAATAAAAAGAAAGGTGCGAATGATCCATGAATTTAAGACCAGAAGAGATCAGTTCAGTCATTAAGGATCAGATTAAGAGATATGCCTCCGAGCTGGAAGTATCCGAAGTGGGTACGGTCATCCAGGTGGCGGACGGTATTGCTCGCGTACACGGACTTGAGAATGCAATGCAGGGTGAGCTTTTGGAGTTCCCAGGTGAAGTTTACGGTATGATTTTGAACCTCGAGGAAGATAACGTAGGTGCGGTTTTGTTCGGTAACCAGCACAATATCAACGAGGGCGATATCGTAAAGACCACGGGCCGCGTGGTAGAGGTTCCCGCGGGCGACTGCATGCTCGGACGTGTCGTAAATGCGCTTGGCCAGCCAATCGACGGCAAGGGTCCGATCCAGACTGACAAATATCGTAAGATTGAAAGAGTTGCATCCGGTGTTATCACGAGAAAATCCGTGGACACACCGTTACAGACAGGTATCAAGGCCATTGATTCCATGGTGCCTATCGGCAGAGGCCAGCGTGAGCTGATCATCGGCGACAGGCAGACCGGTAAGACGGCAATCGCAATCGATACCATTATTAACCAGAAGGGACAGGGCGTGAAATGTATCTATGTGGCTATCGGCCAGAAGGCGTCCACAGTTGCTTCTATCGTAAAGACGCTGACAGAGTACGGCGCGATGGCATATACCACCGTGGTTGCCGCAACTGCCAGTGAGACGGCGCCCCTGCAGTACATCGCACCGTATTCCGGCTGTGCGATCGGTGAGGAGTGGATGGAGAATGGCGAGGATGTACTCGTGGTTTACGACGACCTGAGCAAACAGGCCGCTGCATACCGTACACTCTCCCTGCTCTTAAAGAGACCGCCCGGGCGTGAGGCTTATCCCGGTGATGTATTCTATCTGCATTCCAGACTGCTGGAGCGTGCGGCGAGAATGAGCGAGGAGTACGGCGGCGGTTCGCTGACGGCGCTTCCCATCATCGAGACGCAGGCGGGCGATGTTTCCGCGTACATTCCGACGAACGTGATCTCCATCACGGACGGTCAGATTTATCTGGAGACGGAGATGTTCAACTCCGGTTTCCGTCCGGCAGTCAATGCGGGTCTTTCCGTGTCCCGTGTGGGTGGTGCGGCGCAGATCAAGGCGATGAAAAAAATTGCAGCCCCCATCCGTACTGAGCTTGCGCAGTACAGAGAGCTTGCGGCATTCTCCCAGTTTGGCTCCGAACTTGACGCCGATACCAAGGAGAAGCTGGCACAGGGTGAAAGAATCAAGGAAGTCCTGAAACAGCCGCAGTATAAGCCGATGCCGGTACAGTACCAGGTTATCATTATCTACGTTGTGACAAACAAGTATCTGCTTGACATACCGGTGGAAGATATCACCAGATTTGAGACGGAGTTCTTTGAGTTCCTGGACACCAAGTACCCCGAGGTGCCGAGCGCGATCGCGCAGAATAAGGAAATCAATGACGAGACGGACGCGAAGCTGAAGAAAGCCATCGAAGAGTTCAAGGCGCAGTTTAAGTAAAGTGCGGTTAGGAGGGTGACGCTATGGCCTCAATGAGGGACATAAAAAGGCGTAAAGGCAGTATTCAGAGTACCCAGCAGATTACCAAAGCGATGAAGCTCGTTTCTACCGTGAAACTGCAGAGAGCGAAACAGCGCGCGGAGCAGTCGAAGGCATATTTTAATTGTATGTACGAGACGGTGACATCCATGCTCGCAAAGACCGGCGGTTTGAACCATCCTTACCTGAAGGCAGGGGAGTCTCAGAAAAAAGCGGTGATCGTGATCACCTCCAACAGAGGCCTTGCAGGCGGTTACAATTCCAATGTGGTGAAGCTGATCACAAAGGGGAGCCTTAAGAAGGAGGATCTGAAGATCTACGCCATCGGCAAGAAGGGCAGGGATGCCCTGAAGCGCTACGGCTATGAGATCGTGGAGGAGGATTCCGACATTATCGAGGAGCCTTCCTATGTGGATGCGATGGCGCTGAGCAAGAGATTGCTTGATGCGTTTGCGGCGGGGGAGATAGGAGAGATTTATCTTGCTTACACCGGTTTTAAGAATACGGTGGTGCATGTGCCGACACTCTTAAAGCTTCTTCCCGTGGAACCGGCTAAGCCGGAAGAGGGCACGCAGGAGACGGGCAGTAAAGCGATGATGAACTTTGAGCCAAAGGATGACGAGGCACTTGACATGATCATCCCGAAATATATCACCAGCCTGATCTACGGCGGCCTGGTGGAGGCGGTTGCGAGTGAGAATGGCGCCAGAATGCAGGCGATGGATTCCGCAACAAGTAATGCTGAGGAAATGATAGATCACTTATCACTGATGTACAACAGAGCGCGTCAGGGATCTATTACGCAGGAATTAACAGAGATTATCGCTGGTGCGAATGCGATCAGCTAAAATGAAAAACGAGTGAAAGGAAAAAGAGATGGCAGAAGGAAAAACAAGTGAAAATCTTGGAAAGATCACTCAGATCATCGGTGCCGTACTGGATATCAAGTTTACCACAGGCAGTCTGCCGGAGATCAATGATGCGATCAGGATTCCGCTTAAGGACGGCAGCAACCTGACTGTGGAAGTGGCACAGCATCTGGGTGATGATACCGTCAGATGTATTTCCATGGGTCCTACCGATGGACTGGTGAGAGGTATGGAGGCGGTTGCAACAGGCGCTCCCATCACAGTTCCTGTCGGAGAAAATACGCTGGGACGTATCTTTAACGTTCTGGGAGAGCCCATTGACAATAAACCCGCGCCCACGGATGTCGGACATGAGCCGATCCACAGAGCGGCTCCTACCTTTGAGGAACAGTCCACGGCAACTGAGCTTTTGGAGACGGGTATCAAGGTCGTCGATCTGCTCTGCCCTTATCAGAAGGGTGGTAAGATCGGTCTGTTTGGCGGTGCAGGTGTCGGCAAGACGGTGCTGATCCAGGAGTTGATCCGCAATATCGCTACGGAGCACAGCGGTTATTCTGTATTTACCGGTGTTGGTGAGCGTACCAGAGAAGGAAACGATCTCTATCATGAGATGGAGGAATCGGGCGTTATTGATAAGACGACGATGGTGTTCGGGCAGATGAACGAGCCGCCCGGGGCCAGAATGAGAGTGGGCCTGACCGGACTTACCATGGCGGAGTATTTCCGTGACAAGGGCGGCAAGGATGTGCTGCTGTTCATCGATAATATCTTCCGTTTTACACAGGCGGGTTCCGAGGTATCGGCGTTGCTTGGCCGTATGCCTTCCGCCGTGGGTTATCAGCCCACGCTGCAGACGGAGATGGGTACCTTGCAGGAGCGTATCACTTCCACAAAGAACGGTTCCATCACTTCCGTGCAGGCGGTGTATGTACCTGCGGATGACTTGACGGACCCTGCTCCGGCAACGACATTTGCGCATTTGGATGCGACCACAACGCTGTCCCGTTCCATCGTGGAGCTGGGTATTTATCCGGCGGTGGATCCGCTGGAGTCCTCTTCCAGGATCCTCGACCCCAGAATTGTCGGGGAGGAGCATTATCAGGTTGCCAGAGGCGTGCAGGAGATTTTGCAGAAGTATAAGGAATTGCAGGATATCATTGCCATCCTTGGTATGGATGAGCTTTCCGAGGAAGATAAGCTGGTGGTTGCCCGCGCAAGAAGGATTCAGAGATTTCTGTCTCAGCCGTTCCACGTGGCGGAGCAGTTTACGGGAATGAACGGCGTGTATGTGCCGATTTCTGAGACCATTCGCGGTTTCAAGGAAATCCTGGAGGGTAAGCACGATGACATTCCGGAGAGCTATTTCCTGAATGCGGGAAGCATCGACGACGTTGTTGCGCGCACGAAGAAATAAGAGACCATATAGGCGGTTAAAGAAAGCAGGTAGTATATGGCTGAAAACTTTAAGT
This sequence comes from Lachnospiraceae bacterium UBA7054, assembly GCA_002492725.1. Taxonomy (GTDB): domain Bacteria; phylum Bacillota; class Clostridia; order Lachnospirales; family Lachnospiraceae; genus UBA3282. The sequence goes on along the minus strand of DLAF01000069.1, from coordinate 54,761 downwards.
TAAAGATCATTACACCGGACAGAGTCTTTTATGAGGACGAGGTGTCCATGGTGGAGTTCAATACGGTCGAGGGTGAGGTCGGCATCTACAAAGAGCATATTCCGATGACGATGATCGTTGCACCCGGGATCCTCACGATCACAAAGGGAGACGAAGTGAAGGAAGCCGCTCTCCATGCAGGATTTACGGAGGTATTGCCGGATCAGGTCACGGTGCTGGCCGAAATTATCGAGTGGCCCGGAGAGATCGACGTCCACCGTGCAGAGGACGCAAAAGCCCGCGCAGAGGAACGAATCAGAGAACATGCGCCGGGAACGGATTTGCGCCGCGCCGAAATGTCCTTAAAGAGGGCAGTGGCGAGGATTGAGACAGTGAAGAAATGATGAGTGTGTATTAGAAGTAATAAGTATTTCAAGTAAATGTAGTGTTTTTTATGCGGGGGACGGAGTGATTCGTTCCCCTACTTAAACGAACAAAAGGGGAGGGACGGGCTTAAGATACAAAAGCCCGGGGCCGAAACAATGAAAAAAATACAAACGAAAATTATTGTCATGGTGGTGCTGGCAACACTCTGTGTTTCGTTAATTGCCGGAACGATGGGAACATTGGTGACCAGATATTCCACTACTTCCGCGCTTGAAAAAAATATTTTAGAAACAGCGGAGCTTGCTGCTCTTGCGGCGGAAAATATGATTTCCACATATACGCTGACCATTTCGGAAATGGCATCCAATCCGATTCTCGTGGATGAAAAGATATCAGCGGAGGAAAAGCAGGCCTTTATTCAGGAAAGGGCGGATGCTTATTACATGCGTATGGGAGGAATGGCCGATACGAACGGATATGATCAGATCCATGAGGCAGATATTTCCGGAGAGCCATTCTTTCAGGCGGCTGTTTTAGGAAACAGTTATATGTCTACGCCCTACATAGATGGCAGCGATAGTTACCTGATGGTTGCCGCACCGGTCCGGGAAGGCGATGTTGTGAAGGGTGTGCTCTATTTTCAGTGTGATACCGATATTTTACAGTCTATCATCGATGGATTGCAGATTGGCGAAGAAGGAGAAGCTTATATTCTGGATAAGGATGGCACCACGATCGCCTATGTGGATCAGGAGACGGTAATGAGCCGGGAAAATGTCATGCAGGAGGCGGCCGCCAATCCCGGAAATGAGGGGCTGCAGACAGTGGCGGCGATCGAGAGAAAGATGGTGGCGGGAGAAGTCGGTGTTGAGCGCTTTTACTATGCGGCGGATCAGTCGAATAATATCCAGAGCTATGCTCCTATTTCGGGTACGGACGGGTGGTCCATTGCGGTAACGATCGACGAGGATGAATTTATGCGCCCCGCAGATTATGGAAATTTCATTCAAATTGTGATCTGCGTGGCAGTATGTATCATTGTCATTGTGATTTCGTTGAAAGTCAGTCATTCTATCGCCGCTCCTGTTGTGAAATGCGCCAATCGTCTTTTGACTTTGTCGCAGGGGGATTTAAGGAGTCCGGTTCCGCAGGTGAAGGGCAGGGACGAGACAAGGATATTGGCGGACTCGACCGCGCAGCTGGTGAAAGATTTTGGCGGAATCGTACATGAGATGGAAAATGTTCTTGGCGCGATAGCGAACGGAGATTTGAGCCGCGAAGTTTCCGGGCAGGGTTATCCCGGGGATTTTGCCGTTTTGTGGGAATCTCTGCGTGTCATCATTGAAAAACTGAACAGCACCATGGCCGGTATTGTCTCCGCATCCGGCAGCGTTTCAACAGGATCTGATCAGGTGGCGTCTACTGCTGCGGCTTTGTCTCAGGGAGCGATGGAGCAGACGGATGCGGTGGAGGAACTTTCCGGCACTATTTCTAACATGAGTACAGAGGCAAAGGGAATTGCGCAGCTCACAGCGCAGACAAAAGAGGTAGTGAACGGGGCGGGTGAAAAGCTTCAGGAAAGCAGCGAGTATATTGACAGCCTGAATCAGGCCATGAGTCAGATCACGGAATCTTCAAACGAGATCAGCCGTATCATAGATACCATCGAAAATATTGCTTTCCAGACAAATATTTTGGCAATCAATGCTTCGGTAGAAGCTGCCCGTGCAGGGGAAAGCGGAAAAGGTTTTGCCGTGGTGGCGGAAGAGGTGAGAAATCTGGCAATCAGGTCAGATCAGGCAGCGAAAGCGACGCAGGAACTGATTGGACGTTCTGTAAGGGCAGTGGAAGATGGCAGTCAGGTTGTGGAAAAAGTGACCGACTCGGTAATTACGGCAGTACAGCTTGCCGGTCAGGCAGTGGAGCAGATGGAACAGGTGGCAAAAGCCGTGGGTGATCAGACAGATGCCATCGAACGGGTCGCTTCAGGAATCGGACAGATATCCGGCGTGGTACAGAATAATTCCGCTACTGCGCAGGAAAGTGCGGCTACCAGTCAGGAGCTTTCCGGACAGGCGGAGATGCTCAAACACCTTGTGAGTAGTTTTAGACTGAAGCGTTCACAGTGATTTTCACATTCCTGCGGTCTTATCATATGATAAAATAAATGATTACTTATCATGGTGAGCATATGAGACAGTCGAGAATTTTACCCTTTTATATGGCATATCCCATGCCCCTCTTTTATCAGGAAGAGGACACGGTGATGAGGGATTTGGAATATTTGCAGGAAATGTATCCTGCGGAGGCGAAGAAATACCGAAAGGTGATTGTGGACGTTTTGGATCGGTTAGACTATGAGGGCAGCATGATTTATGACGAGTATCCCGACAGGTGGCAGATCTATCGTCTGACGCAGATCATCGTGGACAGGATAAAAGAGGCGGCATCTGCAGAAATGGGAGGAAATGCAGAGGGTTTGGCCGGGGTCGAAGAGCTTGTACAGGTGCTTTTGTGCGGGGAGATTTATCGGAGAAGACACAGCAATCGGAACGGGGTTTTGAAATTTTAGAGATTATGATATACTAATTTTTATGAGAAGAGCGATTATAAAAGGGCTTTTGCTTGGTCTTATCTTTGCGGCTGCGTTAATGATATTGAGCACCGTGATGAACCAGGGAAATACGGATATGACGACCGAGATGGGGGAGGCGACTTACCCTGTGCTGTCCATGTCAGTGGGAATGCACAGGGTTGGAAGCCTGCATGGCTATGCCCGGGCGATGGACTGCGCCTATCTGCGGGACAATCTGTACCCTGTGAGTGAGGATCGCAAGATCAATGTGCAGATGGAAACCTATGGAAGAAAGATCGGAGGGATCTCTTTTGAGGTGAGGAGTCTGGACGGCGAGAGACTGGTGGAGAGTACTCCGGTTACGGAGTATACGGAGAAGGACGATGTGATCAATTTTGAGATCACATTAAAGGATCTGATCGAGAACGACACGGAATATATGCTGGTTTTTCTGGTCACACCGCAGGAGAATGCGCCCATTCGCTATTATTCCAGAATCATCTTGAGCGATTCTCTTCATGTTCGTGAAAAACTGGATTATGTGACGGATTTTCATGAACGAACCATGGATAAGGAGGCTGCCGCCGGACTGACAAAGTATTTGGAGTCCAACGCGGAGGGCGACAACACGACCTTTCATAAGGTTACGATCCATTCCAGCTTCAACCAGGTGACATGGGGAGACTTGGACGTGAGGGAAGTGACGAAGCCGATCGTAACCATAAAAGAGCTGGCGGAGCAGACAGGCTCTTTTATGCTGGAATATCTGGCGGCTGTCAGGAATGGAAAAAAGACTGATTTTTATAGGATAAAAGAATATTACAGGATTCGTTATACACCGGACCGTATGTATCTTTTGGACTTTGAGAGAACCATGGAGCAGGTTTTTGATGAGGATGCGGATGTTTATGTGAATGACAAGATTATCCTGGGAATCGTCGGCGATCAGGCAGCGCTTCAGGAGAGCGACGGCGGTAACGTATTTGCCTTTTCTGTGGCAGATAAACTCTACAGTTATAATGTGACCGACAATAAACTGGCAAGAATTTTCAGTTTTTACGGTAATACGGAAGAATTGACCGATGAAAGGTGCGCCTACAACAGGCATGATATCCGCGTGTTGTCGGTGGATGAGACGGGTAACATTATTTTTCTGGTCTATGGCTATATGAACAGAGGGCGGCACGAGGGCTGTGTGGGAGTGGTCATCTATGCTTATAACAGTGTGGCAAACACTGTGGAGGAGATGGCTTATATTCCCTATGACCGATCCTATGAGCTTTTAAAAACGGATATTGAAAAACTTTCCTATATGAGCAGGACAGGCATCTGTTATTTTATCATGGACGGCAGCGTATATGCGGTGGATGTACGCTCCGCCTCCGTGCAGGCTCTTGTTACGGGGCTTAAGGAAGGAAGTTACCATGTATCGGAGTCCAATAAAATGTTGGTCTGGCAGGAAGGAGACGATATTTATGCGGCTGAAGATCTGATTCTGATGAATTTGAACACGCAGAACCAGACGCGGATTCCGGCGGGAAGCGGAGAATATATTTCAGTGGTCGGTTTTATGGATGAGGATCTGGTCTATGGTCTGGCCAGAAAGCGAGATATCAGAGAGAGCAGAACGGGCATTACTACTTTTCCCATGTATTGCCTGAAGATCCAGAGCGACAATGGCAGCGTCCTGAAAACGTATCAGAAGGAGGGTGTCTATGTGGTGGACAGTGAGATCACGGAAAACCAGCTGACCCTCTCCAGAGTGGTCTATGATGAAGAGAATGAAACCTACAAACCGACTGCGGAAGATCAGATCATGAATACGGAGGCAGTAAAAACAGGCAGCAATTCTCTGCACTCTGTAGTTACGGAAACCTATGAAACAATCTGCCAGATTGCGGTAAAAGATGAGATAGACAGTAAGTCGCTGGTGCACCTGACACCCAAGGAGATCCTTTTTGAGGGAAGCCGCTCCGTTGGGGATTTGGAGAAGGGCGCTGTGGAAGAAAAGTTTTATGTGTACGGCAAGGATGGCATAGAAAGTATCTGTGTCAATCCGGGTAAGGCAGTTGAATATGCTTACCGCAGGGCTGCCGTGGTGGTGGATGATGATTGCAATTATATCTGGAGACGCGAGAGCAGAAGCTCCAGGAATCAGATCATGGCGATCACGGAGAGCGAAGTGACTGAGACGAAAAGCTCGCTTGCCGTTTGTCTGGATACGATCTTAAAGTACGAGGGTATCTCCAGGAATACGCAGACGTGGTTGAATCGTGGCGATACTGTTTTTGATATTCTGGAAAGCAATCTGCAAAACTACACCATCATGGATCTTTCCGGCTGTAGTTTGGATGCCGTTTTGTACTATGTCAATAAGGATATTCCTGTGCTGGCCATGCTTGCTGACGGGAACGCGGTGCTGATCACGGGATTTAATGAGCTGAATATCGTGGTCATGGATCCTGTGACGGGGACGCTGGAAAAGAGAGGGATGAATGACTCTACCGAATGGCTGTTAGAGAACGGCAACCAGTTCATTTCCTATATTAGAAAGGAATAAGGGCAAAGGAATTCTAGTAGTATTGGATTGTTATCGTCTGGATAATTTCGGAAGAACCCTTCATTCTTGCAGTGATCAGGCATTGTCCGCTGCCTCCCGAGAGTATGTACAGTTCCTTGTTTTCTGAAAAATCCTGTAATAGATACGGTTCCTCGTTTTCGGGAGTGATCATTACCTGATACTCCATATCGGAATCGCGGTTTGAGGCGATGTACATGACTCTGCCTGCCTTCTTTTCGGTTTTGTTCGAAGCGGTGCCATCATACAGACCGTACACGGCTGGCGGCAGAGTACGGAGCTTTTCCGCATAGGAGTCATAAAAATACTTTTCGGAAACGTCATCTTCCGCTGTCATCACTTCATGAAAAAGGGCGGTGAACAGGCTGGCGCCTTCCTGGTTTAAGTGCTCTTCATCCCGGAAATAGCGGCTGTCCTGAAACGGCAGATATTCTTCTTTTGCCAGATTGAAATCGTAAAACGGCACGCTGTACTCTTTGGCAAGTGCCCTGATCTCCTCCACATAATCGTCATAATCGACAGTGCTGATCAACTGCAGATCATAAATGGGGGCGACAAACAGGGTCAGAGGAAGTTCGTGATCCTGACAGTAGGTGATGATCCGGCGGCAGTAGGCCTCATTTTCGCCGCCCATGGAGTAACCGCTCAGCACGGTATTCTGGCGGTAGTGCTTCAGATTATCGGTGTATACCCAGGTACTTTTTCGATAGCCCTGTTTTTCGACGGATTCATATCCTCTGCCATTCTCGCATTCATATTGAAAATTGCGATACGCATCGCTGTGTTTTTCTTCCAGACGCTGCGTGATATAAGTCCAATCTCCCAGACGCTGGCGATACCTTGTAAAAGGAAACAGGGTGCCGATGTATTGGTCTTTGGCATCCAGGGAAAGCATATAGGCAATCTTGTTGGCGGACAGCTTCATATGGTCTGTATTGTACCAGTTCATTGCCACACTTGGCCCTTCCGTGGCGGAATTGATTAAATAGTACATTTCCAGATATACATGATTCAGATCGTTGAGACGGTCGGCCTCCCGTAATAAGTAATAAGAGCCGTCTAAAGGCTGTGAGGAAGAAGAAAGATTGAAATGATATTGGCCATTTAGCTGATCCAGTATTTGCGGATCAAGATCAAAGTAAACATGAGAAGAACCGAGATACAGATCGTCGATTTTCCCGCAGTCTTCATAGAAATTATGCCAAAGAATCCGGTTTTGGGCATCCTCCTCCACATACATTCTGTTAAGCAGCTGCGTGATGCCAAAAAACAGGATCACACCGGCCAATAGTCCTGCGGCATATTGAAAAAAAGGCTTACGTTTCATTTTGGGTATCCTTCTGACACTTTAGTTTCCGTCGTTTTGACATTTATAGCATACAAAATACTGCCTGTTATGTCAACAATGGCAATCATGAAACAATCACAATTGCGGTATCTTTTTTACGGCGCTAATCTTCACGCCTACTTGACAATCTGGCTTTTTCCCGTATAATATGTTTCGGAGTATCCGCATCGGCCGGAGCTTTAAAGAAATACGTCAGTTCGAAACCATCCTGACGTCAGCTTCAGGCAAAGTCTGAAAGCTGAAAAACAAAACTAAGGAGACAATGACACATGAAAACAAAAAACACACAGGCGGTTTCTCTCAAAATCGCCGGCACACGCACGCGCTTTATTGCGCAGGCGGCTATGACCGCCACACTCTACATCGTGTTGACCTATATCGCAAACGCGTTTGGGCTGGCCAACTACGCTGTCCAGGTACGCTTCTCGGAAGCGCTTACCATCCTTCCCTGTTTTACTTCAGCCGCGATTCCGGGACTGTTTATTGGCTGTCTGTTAAGTAATATTCTGACGGGATGCGCACTGCCCGATATTATTTTTGGCAGTCTGGCTACGCTTTTGGGCGCGCTTGGCACTTATGCCCTGCGCAGATGGAAATGGTGCGCACCGCTGCCGCCCATTCTTGCGAATACGGTGATCGTGCCTTTTATCCTGATTTACGGTTACGGCCTTGTCATAGAAGGCCTTAGTACACTGCAGTGCTACGGCTACTATTGTCTGAGCGTAGGCGCCGGGGAAGTAATCTCCTGTGGGATTTTGGGTATGCTCCTGTTTTCCGTTTTGCATAAATATAAAAATAGAATATTTTGACGGAAGATGACAATCTGATTCCTGTCTGCAATTATTGAGGGAACGAAAAATGCTGTTTAATACGCCGCAATATCTGCTCTTTTTGCCCCTGGTGGTTTTGGTTTATTACTGCCTGCCGAAAAAAGTACGTTATATCTGGCTTTTGGTCACAAGTTACTATTTCTATATGCAGTGGAACCCGTTGTATGTCACGCTGCTGTTTTCCTGTACCTTTTTGACCTATTTGTGCGGAAGAATCCTTGGCAGCCTCGGCGCGGAGAATGCAAACATGCAGGAAGAGACGGGAGCAGAGAGGAAGGCGGCGCTGAAGCGGAAAGCATGTCTTGTCGTCTGTATCCTTCTGAATCTCGGTATTCTCGGATTCTTTAAGTATTTTCAGTTCGGTATTTCCATCTTAAACCGTCTGCTGTCAGTGATTCATGTGGACAGTGTAAGTTGGGGAAACGATATCCTGCTTCCCGTAGGCATTTCCTTTTATACCTTGCAGGCGCTTGGGTATCTGATCGACGTGTACCGCGGGGATATTTACGCGGAAAAGGATTTTCTGCGGTATGCGCTCTTTGTATCGTTTTTTCCCCAGCTTGTGGCGGGGCCAATCGAACGGTCAAAAAACCTGCTGGTACAGCTGAAAACCCCGCAGTCTTTTTCTTATGAAAATCTGCGCAAGGGCGCCTTGCTCGTATTATATGGCTTGTTCCTAAAGATGGTAATCGCGGACAGGGCGGCAGTCATTGTGGATACGGTCTATCAGGACAGGGCGGCATACCCAGGCTTTTATGTGGCTGCGGCAACGGTATTTTTTTCTATACAGATTTACTGTGACTTTTACGGGTATTCCACGATCGCGAGAGGTTCCGCCCTGATCATGGGGATCCGACTGATGGAAAATTTCAATGCGCCGTACTATTCCAAAAGCGTGAAGGAATTTTGGCGCAGATGGCATATTTCCCTTTCAGGATGGTTTCGCGATTATCTGTATATCCCGCTTGGAGGAAATCGGAAAGGCAGACTTAGGAAACAGGGCAATCTCCTGACAGTCTTTACGGTCAGCGGCCTGTGGCATGGCGCTTCTTTTTCCTTTGTCTTTTGGGGGTTGTTAAACGGGGTCTATCAGGTAGTGGGAGATGTGTTTTCAAAGATTGGGAAGCGGTTTTTCGAGCAAATCCGAAAGCGGCGGGAAGACAGAGAAAACCCGGAGGAAAAAGCGGAAGAACATTTTAGTACGGTACTGTTTCGCACAATCAGGACGTTTTTGCTGATATCCTTCGCATGGCTGTTTTTCCGGGCAGGCGGGATGATGAGTGCCTTAAGGATGCTTGAGAGCATGTTTTCGCAAAACAACTGGACCATTCTGTTTGACGGTTCCCTGTACGGGCTGGGAGTGGCGCGAAACTACATGAATGTGCTGCTCGGATCGATCCTGCTTTTGTTTATTGTGGATTACCAAAAGTACCACGGAAAGGACGTTGCGGATGTCTTTTTAAAGCAGGGCTGGTGGTTTCGGGTGAGCGGGATCATGTGTTTGTTAGTTGCCATCCTGCTGTATGGCTGTTACGGGGAACTGTATGACATCCAGCAATTCATTTATTTTCAATTTTAAATTTATCTATCCGCAAAAAAAGCTGCCGTTTTTATCTTCGGCAGCTTTTCTTCCCTACTCGATTGATTATATCAGGAATTTGCCGTATCCAGCTCTCCCGCATGATATCTCGTTACAATCGACTGAATACGCTCCACGGGGTTCAAAAGATCGCTGATGGAAGCGTCGTGGTTCAAGGTATCGATGATGTAAGCGATGTACTTGCTCATATCGCAGTCAATATACCATTCCCTGGCGAGCAGTTCCGGTGTCTGATAGATCAGATTGGTGGTCAGCACCCTGCAAATTGTGCCTTCTTCATACGCTTTGTCAAACCGATCGAGCCCTGCGGTAAAAAGGCCAAAAGTGGAGAAGACAAATATTTTCCCTGCCTTGCGCTCTTTTAACGCGGCCGCCACTTCCAGAACACTCTCACCGGAGGAAATCATGTCATCGATGATGATCATGTCTTTTCCCTCCACATTGCTTCCCAAAAATTCATGTGCAATGATCGGGTTCCTTCCGTTCACGATTTGGGTATAGTCACGCCTTTTGTAGAACATGCCCATATCGAGTCCCAGTACGTTTGCGATGTAGATGGCACGGCTCATGCCGCCTTCGTCAGGGCTGATGACCATCATGTGGTCGCTATCAATGTGCAGGCCGCTCACATGGTTTAGCAGACCCTTGACAAACTGATAAGCGGGCTGTACGGTTTCGAAGCCGTGCAGGGGGATGGCATTTTGCACGCGGGGATCGTGGGCGTCAAAGGTGATGATGTTGTCCACACCCATATTGACCATTTCCTGTAAGGCCAGGGCACAGTCCAGAGACTCTCTCGCAGAGCGCTTGTGTTGTCGGCTTTCATAAAGGAAAGGCATGATCACCGTAATCCGCCTTGCTTTTCCGCCGACTGCAGCAATAATACGCTTTAAGTCCTGATAATGGTCGTCGGGAGACATATGGTTTTCATGGCCGCACAGAGAATAGGTGAGGCTGTAGTTGGCCACATCCACCAGAAGGTAGAGATCGGAGCCGCGGACGGATTCCTTGATTACGCCTTTCCCTTCACCGGAGCCGAAGCGCGGCACGGCGGCTTCCAGGATATAGGTGCCCCGCTGATAGCCCGAAAAGGCGAGAGAGTCTTTGTGCTCGCTCTCGCGTTCGGTGCGCCATTTTACCAGATAATAGTCTACTTTTTCACCGAGACTTTTACAGCCCCTTAAGGGAATCATCCCCAGAGAGCCTACGGGTATGGTCTCGAGATTTCTTTTTTCCTCGCGTCTGTTCATGGGAAGAAGCCTCACTTTCTGTTCTGCTGCCGCTTTTGGTACATGCGGATGTCGGGGCCCGTGAGTTTGCAAACCTTAAAATTGCTCGTGATACGGGAAAAGATGCGGTCTGAATATCTGTCCTGCAGTTCCCGCAGGGAAAGGTTTGTGGAGATGATAACTGCTTTTTTGCCGATTGCGCGCTCATTTAACAGAGAAAAAAGCTGGGAGGCGGTAAATTGGTTGGTAAGCTCCGTGCCCAAGTCGTCAATGATGAGAAGATCGCATTGGTAGAGATCGGCGTAAGCATTCTTACGTTCTTCCCGGTTTTTAAGATCAAAGGCGGCCGCCTGGAGCAGATCGAACAAACCCGTGGCGCTGAAATAAATCACAGCGTGCCCTGTGTCGATCAATTCTTTGGCAACGCAGCCGGAAAGAAAAGATTTTCCCGTTCCCACTGTACCATAAAAAAAGAGATTGTGGTAGTCAGAATCAAAATTTTTGACGAAATCTTTACAGGTTTCGACTGCTTTTTCAAAATGAACACGATCTTCGCCCGTGTGATAATCATAAGAAAGGCAGGAAAAGTTATTGCTTTGCAGCATTTCAGAGATGCCGGATTGTTCGTAGAGGAGAGAAATTTCTGCCTGACGAAAGCAGTGGCATTTTGCGCCGTCCACATAGCCCGTATCCTGACAATCGGGGCAGGTAAAGGGAGGATTCAGATAGTCTGAGGGAAATCCGGCCTCTAAAAGAAGATGTTCCCGCTTTGCGCGTAAACCGGCCAGTGAATTATGGAGATCCTGCAGTGCGTTTTCTTCCCCAAGAAGAAGTTTTTTTCCCTGTGAGACAGACAGCGAAGCGGTCTCTTCCTCCAGCCTGCGATAGTCGGGAATACGGCTGTATACGCGTTCGCGCCTGCTGTCCAGCTCACGGCGTCTTATTCGCTGTCTTTCTTCATATTGATGAAGGATTTGGTCGTATTGTGCGTTTGTCAGCGGCACCGTGGCCTCCTTACTTTTTACTAAGATGAAAAAACGGTTTTCAGTTGCTTAAGATTTCCTGTTCCAATGCATCAAAGTCATAATGATTCTGCGCAAATTGGTTGAATTTGTTGGCAGGCGTCTGACGCCGGGTGTTTTTGCTGCGGCGGTGATCGGTGTCAAGCACGCTTATGTCGCTCTTGTGATGAACGCCGATTTCATACCAGCGTTTCAAAATGCCTTCAGCATACTCGAAGCGATGGTTGTCTGTAGCCAGAACGGTGCGCTCGCAGGCGTCCAGAATCACATCCGTTTCGAAACCGTAGGTTTTCTGCCAACGGTCGATATACGCAACTTCTGTCTGCGTGGGAAGATTGTTCTTCCCGAGGGCGCGCATGATCTCGTAGACGGACTTGTCATATTTCCCGGCCAGGGAAGCTGCCTGCTTTGGTGTGGTGATTCCCTGTTCGGCCCAGCTAATGGCCACTTTTTCTATGTAACGGAAATCCCGTTTACCCCGGTCAACACAGTATTGGAGCAGATAATCCGTCAGATCCTCGGAAAATCCGAGCCTGTCCATGATAAAAAAGATGGTACGGATGTCATTTGCGCTCAGAGGCTTTTTCAGATATTGTTCCGCCACAAAAAGAAGCCTTGCGGCGTTGTCGCTGTTCTTAAAGGCCCGCAGCTCATCGGCAGTGTAGTCGGGTTTTTCAAAAATCTGATGTGCTGCCGCAGACGGGTAGGATGCCAGGGAAGCGGAGGCGGCGCCTGTCGTGATAGACAGCATATCCGTCCCGGCGTTTGAATCCATAAGATGGATTCCCGTAACATTTTTATGTTCGTCGAAGTCCAGCGTGAGCAGACGGTTTTTTTCCCAATATTTCAGAGCGCGCAGAACATCCTTTTCCGTATAGTTGAATTTGTCTGCGATTGCGCTGATGCTCGTGTCAAGTCTGGCGCTCATCATACGGATCAGATAGAGATAGATTTTTAGCTGTGCGTCGTTTGCTGCCTGCATGTACTCGTCGATGAAACGGTTGGAGATTACCGTAGAATCTGTGTAATTGTCCTGGTAGATGGTCAGAAAACCCATTATTTTGCGTCCCTCATTTCAAAAATCACTATAGGGAGTATAGCACCTTTGTCACGAAAAGAAAATGTACAAACTGTAACAAACGGATAAGCGTATATTCATCCGTGGCGGTTTTGGCGAATGTGGATAATGTGGACAGATTGGAGCGGAGGCATAAAATCGCAGGATCTCTTCCACAAAAATATCCACAGAAAAAATTGACCGCCCGGGGTTCTTTTCTGTGGATATTGTGAATAATTATTTTTGTAACAGGGTTTCACCGATTTTTACGACATCACCGGCACCCATAGTTATCAACAGATCATCCTTTGTGCAATTTTCCAGAAGAAATCTTTCAATCTCCTCAAAGGAGGGAAAATAGTGGCAGGGGTGTCCGAGGGACAGGATCTTCTCCTGCAGGGTTTTTGCACTGACGCCCAGCGTATCCTTTTCTCTCGCAGCGTAGATGTCTGCCAGGACGACCTCGTCAGCGAGAGAGAGGGCAGCGGCGAATTCATCCAAAAAAGCCTTGGTTCTGGTGTAGGTGTGGGGCTGGAAGACACACCAGACCTTTTTGTGGGGGTATTTTGCCGCAGTGTTTAAAGTGGCGCGAATCTCCGTGGGATGGTGGGCGTAATCGTCGATGATATTGATGCCGTTTATCTGTCCCTTGTACTCGAAACGTCTGTCTGAGCCGTTGAAGGCGTTAAGTCCTGCGGCTATCGTTTCCTCGGAAATATGCAGAAGTTTTGCCAGGGCAATGGCGGCCAGCGCGTTCGCAATATTATGCTCCCCGTGTACCTTCAGGGTAAAGCGCCCCGCGGGCTTTCCTTCCTGCATGAGGCGGAAGGAGGGACAGCCGTCAACGCTGAAACTGACTTCGGATGCGCTGTAGGTAAATTCCGGCGAAGAGCCGTAGGTAATCACTTGGCAGGACAGCCCTTCCGTGATTTCCTCTACATCTTTAATATTTCCGTTTATGATGAGCACGCCGTCGGAGGGCAGAAGAAGCGCAAAACGATGAAAGGAACTGCGGATATCAGCAAGATCCTTAAAGAAATCCAGATGGTCTTCTTCTATATTAAGAATAATACCGATTTTTGGGAAAAAGCTTAAAAAACTGTTGGTGTACTCACAGGCTTCCGTAACAAAGAGGTCGGAAGAGCCTACCCGGATGTTGCCGCCGATCGGATGGTAGATGCCGCCGATGGATAAAGTAGGATCCGTCTTTGCAGTCAGAAGGATTTGGGAGATCATGGAGGTTGTGGTCGTTTTGCCGTGTGTGCCGCTCACGGCAATCGGTACTTTGTAGTTTTTCATCATCTGGCCCAAAAGCTGCGCTCTGGTCAGGGTGGGGATGCCGCGCTTTTTTGCGGCGAGAAGCTCGGGATTATCGCTTTTGATTGCGGCGGTGTAGACCACAAGGTCGATTTCTTCGGAGAGGTTTTCTTCGCGCTGCCCGTAAAAGACCTGAGCGCCCTTTGCTTCCAGCCCTCTGGTCAAGTCGGAGGGGGCACGGTCGGAGCCCGATATGGTAAATCCTTCCGTCAGTAGGATCTCAGCCAGGCCGCTCATGCTGATGCCGCCGATCCCGATAAAATAGATGGCTATCGGATCTTGAAAATTGATCTGGTACATGGGGTTTCTCCCTTTTTACATTTTTTACTATTATTATACTCATTTCCGAAAAAAAAACCAACCCAAAAACTTATATAGATAAAAGTAACAAAGAGATTGAAAAATACTTTGTTTTATTGTATATTATTTATATATCCGTTTGGCTGGATACTGAAAAATCTTGTAAAATATATTCAGTTTTCAGGCAGATTGTGGTATACTTTACTTATGAGAAGGTTTTTTTATTAAAATATATAAATTTTAAGAAATAGGGGTGATAAAGATGGTAAAAAAAGAAATGATTGCCATGCTATTAGCTGGCGGTCAGGGAAGCAGACTGGGCGTGCTTACGTCGAAGGTGGCCAAGCCGGCGGTGTCCTTCGGCAGTAAGTATCGGATCATTGATTTCCCGCTCAGTAACTGTATCAATTCCGGCGTCGATACGGTGGGGGTGCTCACCCAGTATCAACCGCTTCGCCTGAATACCCATATCGGGATCGGCATCCCGTGGGATCTGGACAGGAACATTGGCGGTGTTACAGTGCTTCCACCCTACGAAAAGAGTGCGAACAGCGAGTGGTATACCGGCACGGCCAACGCGATCTACCAGAACATAGACTACATGGAAAACTTTAATCCGGAATATGTTCTGATCCTTTCGGGGGATCATATCTATAAGATGGATTATGAGGTGATGCTTGATTTTCATAAGCAAAACGGGGCTGAAGTGACTATCGCGGTTATGCCCGTGCCCATGGAGGAAGCAAAGCGCTTCGGTATCATGATCACGGATGAAAACCGCAGGATCACGGACTTCGAGGAGAAGCCTGAAAATCCCCGCAGTAATCTGGCATCGATGGGTATTTATATTTTTAACTGGAAGACGCTCAAAGAAGCACTCCTCGCGAACAAGGAACAGCCGGGCCTTGATTTTGGAAAACATCTGATCCCCTATTGCCACGGCAAAGGTGCGCCGCTCTACGCGTACGAGTTTAACGGTTACTGGAAGGATGTAGGAACGCTTCATTCCTTCTGGGAAGCGAACATGGAGCTGATCGACCTTGTGCCGGAGTTTAACCTCTATGAGGAATACTGGAAGATTTACACGAAGAGTGAGATCCTGCCGCCGCAATATCTGTCGCCTGACAGCGTGGTGGAGAGAAGCATCATCGGCGAGGGCTCTGAGATCTACGGACAAGTATACAATTCCGTGATCGGCTGTGGCGTGACCATAGGAGTCGGTACGGTGGTGCGGGATTCCATCGTTATGAATGGGACTAAGATCAACAGTAACTGCGAGCTCTATAAGGCGGTCGTTGCGGAAAATGTAGAGATTGAGGACAACGTAAAGCTGGGCGTCGGAGAAGCGGTTCCCAACGAGACAGATCCCCACATCTACGACCACGAGCTGGTGACGATAGGCGAAAAGAGTGTGATCCCGAAAGGGACAACTATAGGGAAAAATTCCGTGGTGTTTGGAGTGACGACGCCGGAGGACTATGATAACGGCAATCTTCCCAGCGGTAAAACTTTGATTAAGGCAGGTGATAAATCGTGAGAGCAATCGGAATTATCTTAGCGGGTGGTAACAATCACAGGATCAGGCAGTTGACCCAGAAGCGGGCAGTCTGTGCGATGCCTATTGCAGGCAGTTACAGGAGCATCGACTTTGCGCTCAGTAATATGACGAATTCCCATATCAACAAGGTGGCTGTGTTCACGCAGTATAATGCCGGCAGCTTAAACGAGCACTTAAGTTCCTCGAAGTGGTGGGATTTCGGGCGCAAGCAGGGAGGCCTGTTCGTGGAGACGCCGGCAGTGACAGCCGAGAGCAATGCCTGGTACCGCGGCACGGCGGATGCAATCGCACAGAATCTGTCTTTCTTAAAGAACAGTCATGAGCCCTATGTGGTGATCGTTTCCGGAGACTGTGTCTACAAGATGGATTACAATAAGGTTCTGGAGTATCACATCGAAAAGAAGGCTGATATCACCGTAGTATGTAAGGATATGGAGCCGAATGTCAACGTAGAGCGTTACGGCACGGTCAAGATGAACGAGGACAGCCGTATTGAAGAATTTGAGGAAAAACCTGTGGTGGCAAAGTCCAACACGATTTCCTGCGGTATCTATGTTGTCAGGAGAAGGCTGTTGATTGAACTGGTCGAGAAGTGCAAGGAAGAGGATCGTTATGATTTTGTAAAAGATATTCTGATTCGCCAGAAAAACTTAAAGAGGATCTACGGCTATAAGATGAAGGAATACTGGAGCAATATTGCTACCGTTGAGGATTATTTTAAGACGAACATGGATTTCCTGAAGCCGGAGACTCGGGATTATTTCTTTAAGCAGTATCCTGATGTGTATTCCAAGGTGGACGATTTACCGCCCGCGAAGTATAATGTAGGTGCCAGTATTAAAAACAGCCTGATCTCAAGCGGCTGTATCGTTAACGGAACCGTTGAAGATTCCGTGATCTTTAAAGAGACCTACATTGGAAGCAACTGTTACATCAAAAACTCTATCATCCTGAATGACGTGTATATCGGAGATAACACGCATATAGAAAACTGCATTGTGGAAAGCCGGGGCACGATCCGCGCAAATTCTTACCACAAAGGGGAGGATGGTATCGAGATCGTCGTGGAGCATAACGACAGATATACGCTTTGAGCCGCTGGCGAGAGCGCGATTACCAACGGTGCGGAGATAAAATGGTGATGGAGTGATTGTCGAGGGGGAATAAGTTGTCTGTATAGAAAGGAATGTTTATTACAAGCTACGTGGCTTGATGAGTATGACTTGTGAGGAAAGCTTGTGAAAACCGGCAAATTTCCAGCCGGTATCATATGATAAGGAGGCTGAGCTTCATGAAAATTACTGATGTCCGCGTACGAAAAATGACTCAAGACAGCAAGATGAAGGCAATCGTCTCGATCACGATCGACGATGAATTCGTAGTTCATGACATTAAAGTAATTGAAGGTGAAAAAGGTCTGTTCATAGCGATGCCCAGCAAGAAAGCGTCGGACGGCGAATATCGTGATATCGCCCACCCGATCAATTCTGACACGCGGGACATGATCCAGAGAGTAATCCTGGAAAGCTATGAGCGTGCACTTTTGGAGCCGAATAGTGAGTAAACGTACTGGCAACATAGGAGAGAATGCTCAAGAGAAAGGGGGACGCAGATGCGTCCCTCTCTTTTAGCAGTGTAATCTGCGATCCAAATTATCATAGACTTTGTTTCTCCGCTATGATATACTGAGCATAACCAATAGCCCTGTTTCATGATTGGGAGAAAATAAAGCAAAAAGGCAACCATCGGCATATGCGGCTGCTTTTTTTGATGTCTAAAAATATGGCAAAGGATGCTGCAACTATGTATATCATCGCAGGTTTGGGTAATCCGGACGGAAAATACCGCAATACCAGACACAATATCGGATTTGATGTGATCGATTCGATTGCCGAGAAAAACGATATTGTTCTGGGGGAAAAAAAGCATAAGGCCGTGATCGGTAAGGGAATCGTCGCGGGGGAAAAGGCGGTGCTCGTAAAGCCCCTCACTTATATGAATCTGAGTGGTGAGAGCATCCGTTCTGTCATAGACTTTTATAAGGCGGACGAGAAGCGGGAACTGATCGTGATCTCGGATGACGTGAATCTGGAGCCGGGACAGTTTCGGATCCGCAAGCGCGGCAGCGACGGCGGACACAACGGCTTAAAAAATATTATCCTGCATCTGGGGCACGATGAATTTATCCGGGTGCGCATGGGCGTGGGAGAAAAGCCCCCCAAAATGGATCTGGCGGATTATGTGCTGGGACATTTTCTGCCTGAAGAGCGGGAACTGATGAACGAGAGCATAAAGCGCGCGACGCTGGCGATCGAGACGATCATCGCAGAGGGGGCGGATGCGGCCATGAACCGCTACAATGTGCGCAAGAAGCCGCCGAAAAAGCAGGAAATGGCAGAACGGGAAAAAACGGAACAGGAAAGCAGGGAAAGAAAAGCGGCTGCCAATCAGAACACACAGGCAGCGGAAAATGGAGAATTACAATAACATGAGGGCATTATTGACGCCGCTTACGGAACTGGGCGCATACGAAGAGATTCGGAGCCTCCTTACAAAAAAGGGGGCGTTTTCGGCTGCCCTTTCGGGGTGTGTGGACTCGCAAAAACTGCATATGATCTATGGCCTTGCAGAGGGCTTTCGCCACAAGCTCATCGTCACTTACAGCGACTTGCGGGCAAAAGAAATCTATGAGGATTATCAATTTTATGACAGGAATGTTTTGCTGTATCCGGCCAAGGATCTGATCTTCTTTCAGGCGGACATTCACGGAAACCGCCTGATAACGGAGCGGATTCGCTGCCTGCGGCGGCTTACGGAGAAAACGCCGCTTACGGTGATCACGACCTTTGACGCGCTGATGACGCCGCAGCCGCCCCTCGAGACGTGGAGTAAGTGGGTGCTGCGCCTTAATAAGCAGACTTCTGTGGACGAAGGTAAGCTCTCGGCAAAACTGGTGGAGCTGGGGTATGAGAACGCTTATCAGGTGGAGGCGCCGGGGCAGTTTTCCATCCGCGGCGGTATCGTGGACATCTTCGATCTGACGGAGGAGAACCCTTACAGGATCGAATTGTGGGGGGACGAGATTGAGTCCATCCGCAGCTTCGATGTTTTAAGCCAGCGCTCCATTGAAAAACTGGAATCGGTGGCGGTCTATCCCGCGACGGAACTGGTTCTGACAGGGAAGGAACTGACGGAAGGGTTAGCCCGCGTCCGCGAGGAGGCCCAAAAACAGGCAGAAGTGTTGCGAAAGCAGATGAAAACGGAGGAGGCGCACCGCATTGAGACGCAGGTGCGGGAGCTTTCGGAGACGCTGTTGGAGCTGGGGCTTTCTTACAATGCCGTGAATCTGGAAAGTTACGTGCGCTATTTTGTGCCGGAGCTTGCTTCTTTTCTGACATGCTTTTCTTCGGAGGAAAGCTGTATTTTTCTGGATGAGCCGCTGCGGATCAAAGAGCATGTGGACGCCGTGGAATTTGAGTTTCGGGAGAGCATGAGCCACCGCGCCGAAAAGGGGTATATCCTCCCCGGGCAGATGGACGTTCTCTATCCGGCGGCGGAGGCAGCCGCAAAACTTTCCGCGCTGCGTGTGGTGAGCCTTTCCGCCATGGAAGGGAAAAATCCGTTCTTCAAGACGGACCACAAGTACGCCGTGCAGGCGAGAAGCCTTTCTTCTTATAATAATAGCTTTGATGCGCTGGTGAAGGATTTAAAGGCCTACAAGAAAAAGGGCTATCGCATTCTTTTGCTCTCCGGTTCGAGGACGAGGGCGAAACGTCTGGCGGAAGATCTGCGGGAACTTGAAATCAGTGCCTTCTACACGGAAGATCCTCTGCGTGAGGTGCAGCCCGGCGAGGTGATGACGGCCTACGGCCGTGTGAAAAAGGGCTTTGAATATCCGCTCTTAAAATTCATGGTGATTGCAGAGAGTGACATTTTCGGCGCGGAGAAGAAAAAGAAGCGGAAGAAAAAGGTCTACCAGGGACAGCGGATCCAGGATTTCAACGATCTCAAGGTGGGCGATTTTGTGGTGCACGAAAGTCACGGCCTGGGTATCTATCAGGGCATTGAGAAGGTGGAAGTGGAACACGTCACCAAAGATTATATGAAGATTGCCTACCGTGACGGCGGGATTCTTTATGTGTTGGCGACAGGGTTTGACGTGATCCAGAAATATGCTTCCGCAGACGCGGGCGCCAAGCCGAAGCTCAATAAGCTGGGCACACAGGAGTGGACGAAGACCAAGTCGAAGGTGCGTACAGCCGTGGAGGAGGTGGCCTCCGATCTGGTGGAGCTTTACGCGGCAAGGCAGGCGGCCAAGGGATACTGCTATGGGCAGGATACGGTTTGGCAGAAGGAGTTTGAGGAGATGTTTCCCTTTGAGGAGACGGAGGATCAGATTGCGGCCATTGCCGCCACCAAGGAGGACATGGAAAGCGACAAGATCATGGATCGCCTGATCTGCGGCGACGTGGGGTACGGCAAGACGGAGATCGCCATCCGCGCCGCCTTCAAGGCCGTACAGGAAAATAAACAGGTAGTTTATCTGGTGCCTACCACGATTTTGGCGCAGCAGCATTACCATACTTTTGTGGAGCGGATGAAGGATTTTCCCGTGCGTATTGACCTGCTTTCGAGGTTCCGCTCGGCGGCGGAGCAGAAAAAGACCATAGCGGACCTGAAGAAAGGCATGGTGGATATCGTGATCGGCACCCACCGCGTGCTGTCGGCGGATGTGGAGTATAAGGATCTGGGGCTTCTTATCATCGATGAGGAGCAGCGTTTCGGCGTGGCTCATAAAGAAAAGATTAAAAAATTAAAGGAAAATGTGGATGTGTTGACGCTGACGGCGACGCCAATCCCGCGTACGCTCCACATGAGTCTTGTCGGGATCCGGGATATGAGCGTCTTAGAGGAGGCACCCGAAGACAGGCTGCCGATCCAGACCTTTGTCTGCGAGTACAATGAGGAGATGGTTCGGGAAGCCATTGTCAGAGAGCTTGCCAGGCAGGGACAGGTTTACTACGTCTACAACCGTGTCAATAATATCGCGGATGTGGCGGCGGCAGTCGGTGAGCTGGTTCCCGAGGCAAACGTTGCCTTTGCGCACGGGCAGATGAAGGAGTCGGAGCTGGAGCGCATTATGTATGATTTTGTAAACGGTGAGATTGACGTGCTGGTGGCGACCACCATCATTGAGACGGGACTCGATATCTCCAACGTCAATACCATGATCATCCATGATTCCGATCAGATGGGATTGTCCCAGCTTTATCAGCTTCGCGGCCGCGTGGGGCGTTCGAATCGCACCGCCTACGCCTTCCTCATGTATAAACGGGATAAGGTGCTAAAAGAGGTGGCGGAAAAGCGTCTGGAAGCCATCCGTGAATTTACGGATCTTGGCAGCGGGTTCAAGATTGCCATGCGTGATCTGGAGATCCGCGGCGCGGGGACCCTTTTAGGAAAGAGCCAGCATGGGCACATGCAGGCGGTAGGGTACGACCTCTACTGCAAGATGTTAAACGAAGCGGTGAGGACGAAGAAAGGAATCGACGTGACAGAGGACTTCAACACGCTGGTGGATCTGGACGTGGATGCCTATATTCCTGCCGAATATATTGTCAATGAGACACAGAAGTTAGATATCTACAAGCGGATCGCGGGGATCGAGAATGAGAGAGAATGCGATGATATGCGGGAAGAACTTTTGGATCGGTTTGGTCAGATTCCGAAACCGGCGGAAAATCTCTTGCGTATTGCATTGATCCGTTCCCACGCACACAGGCTCTTTATGTCGGAGGTGAAGGGGAAGGACGAGAAAGTGCGATTTACGCTCCTGCCGGATGCCGCCGTGCGGGTGGAAAACATTCCCCTGCTGATCGGCGAGTTTAACGGCAGGCTGCGTTTTGACCCTAAGGCAGGGCCGGCCTTTTTCCTGAATTATAAAAAGTGCGGCGTGATCGAGAAAGATGAGGAGACGCTGCTTGCGCTGACGGAGGAGGCACTTTTAAAGATGGAGGAGATGCTGGTGTAATGATAACGTGTTGACAATAAACGAGTATTTTGGATATAATACTTTTGAATGGAGGTGTACTGCATGGCAACGACAAATTTAAATATTAGAACAGATAAGGGTATCAAAGATCAGGCGGAGGAGATTTTTGCTGAACTCGGTCTGAATATGACGACTGCTGTAAACATGTTCCTAAGAACTGCTGTTCGCGAACACGGTATTCCCTTTGAATTAAAACTGGATGTACCGAATGAAACAACGTCAGCCGCCATTGAGGAGGGAAGAAAGCTCATGGCTGATCCTGCCGCGCCGAGATATTCCAGTATGGATGAGCTTAAGGCGGCGCTTGAAGTATGAAATACGATGTGCAGTTTACCAATCAATTTAAGAAAGATTTGAAGCTTGCGAAAAAACAAAATAGAAATTTGGACAAGCTGTTTGATATAGTTGATATTCTGGCGAGTGGTAAAACGCTGGATGTAAAATACAGAGATCACGAACTTATGGGCAACTATAAAGGCACGCGAGAATGCCACATTGAACCGGATTGGTTATTGATTTATGAGATATGCGGGGATGTACTTGTTCTGATGCTTAACAGGATTGGAACACATTCGGAATTGTTTCAGAAATAGACAGTTTAGAGGAAACTTGTGATGGACAATAGAAGTATAAAAAAACTGGAAGCTGATTTGTGGGAATCGGCGGACTTACTCAGAGCTGGTTCCAAACTGACATCCAATCAATATTGTATGCCGGTACTCGGTCTATTGTTTTTAAGATATGCCTACAGTAGATTTAAGATGGTCGAAGAGGAGATTTTAAAGACCAGACCTATGAGGAATGGTCGAAAGATGCCCGTGCAAGCCAATGATTTTACTGCGAAAAGCGCACTTTTTCTGCCTGAAATGGCGCAGTATGACTGGCTTGTAAATTTACCGGAAAATGTGGCTTCACTCGGAATCCAAAATATAGCAGGACAAGAGTTGGGAAGTCTTGGTGAAGTGGTGAATAATGCCATGGAACTGGTAGAACTGCAGAGTGAGCAGCTTGCTGGAGTGCTTCCAAAAAGTTATACAGATTTCTCGGATGATCTGCTGGGAGAACTTCTCAGAATTTTCAATAACAATGCTCTTGACGATGTTGGCGGCGATATTATCGGCCGTATCTATGAATATTTCCTTAATAAATTTGCAAAAAATATAGCCTCTGATGACGGGGTATTCTTTACGCCGAAGTCATTGGTGAAAATGATAGTTAATATCTTGGAACCGACAAGCGGTGTTCTTTTAGATCCAGCCTGCGGATCAGGTGGTATGTTTGTACAGACGGGCGATTTTGTCAATGAGGCGGGATTGCAGGCAAACAGCAGTATGACCTTTTACGGACAGGAGAAGGTCGAGTATAACGCGCAGCTTTGTCTGATGAATATGGCTGTACACGGACTGACCGGAGTGATTAAGTCGGGGGATGAGGCAAACAGTTTTTATCATGACGCGCATAACTTGGAAGGGCGCTGCAATTATGTTATGGCCAATCCGCCGTTCAATGTGGACAAGGTAAAGGCAGAATCCGCCGCCAATGCCGGCAGGCTTCCTTTTGGTATTCCAAAGGAGAATAAGAACAAAGAAATTGGAAATGCAAATTACCTTTGGATTTCCTATTTTTATGCGTATCTCAACGAAACAGGCAGGGCTGGATTTGTTATGGCTTCTTCTGCAACAGATAGTCAGGGAGGAGACAAAGATATCAGGGAAAAACTTGTAAAAACAGGTCATGTAGATGTTATGATCAGCGTAGGAAACAACTTTTTTTATACCAAAAGTCTGCCTTGTTCGTTGTGGTTTTTTGATAAGGGGAAAACGGATGAATTAATAGATAAAGTTCTTTTCATAGATGCGAGAAATTATTATACAGTGGTAGACCGCACGTTAAATGAATGGAGTGAATGGCAGCTCAAGAATATGAATGCTATTGTCTGGCTTTATCGAGGTGAAACAGAGAAATATAAAGCGTTGCTGGAAGAGTATAGGGCTGTTCTTGGCAAAATGATTTCTGAAGCGGGCGAAGATGCTCTCAATGCTGTGATGGATGATGTATTTACGGGCGGAATTGAAACAGTAAGAGAGCACTTAAAAACACTTAGAGAGTCCGCCAAGAATGCTGTGGAAGCTTGTGATAGGAAAGAAAAGAAAATGCTGCAGACGGTATGGGAAGAGAAGATTGCATTTGTGGAAGAGATTGCAGATGTAGTAAAGGAAGCAAGTTGGCTTTATAGTAAGTTCGGGGAGGGTAAGTATGAAGATGTCCTAGGCCTTTGCAAAGTTGCAGATGTGGAAGCGATTGAGGAGAAAGGCTGGTCGCTTACGCCGGGTGCTTATGTGGGCGTAGCTCCCGAAGAAGATGATGGGATTGATTTCAGGGAAAGAATGGTTGAGATACATAAGGAGTTATTGGAATTGCAGGCGGAGAGCAATGAGTTGATGAATACCATTTCTGAGAATATGAAGGAGATGGGACTGTTGGATGAGATGATATAAGGTTAATTTGCGTTAGAGAAGCTATTTAGCGGAGGGGCAGTTTGGGCAAAGTTTGCCTATACTGGGGAAGATTGTATTTTACAGAAGATGAGGAAAATGGGGTTATGAGTTGGGAATATGTGAAATTGGAGGAACTCTATAATGTTCATAATGGATTATCTAAAGGAGGAAAGTTTTTTGGCTCAGGATATCCGTTTTTAACATTTTCTACAGTGTTTAATAATTTTTTTATACCTGATGAATTAACGGATTTGGTTCAATCGACAGAAAAGGAGCAGAAGAATTATTCAGTTTTAAGAGGTGATGTTTTCGTTACAAGAACGAGTGAAACTTCGGATGAATTAGGCATGAGTTGTGTTGCGTTAAAGGATTACCCAAGGGCAACATTTAACGGATTTACGAAAAGAATGCGGCCGAAATCGGAAGGCAGAGTGTTGCCTGAATATATTGGATATTATATGCGGATGCCAAGTTTTCGAGGAGAATTTCAAGCCTTTTCAACAATGACAACGCGAGCAAGTCTTAGAAATGAAGATTTACTTAGTTTGAAAGTGGTTTTACCACCGATAGAGACACAACAGAAAATTGCTGATATTTTAATGACGTATGACAAACTTATTGAAAACAATCAAAAGCAAATTAAGCTTTTAGAGGAAGCGGCACAGCGCCTTTATAAAGAATGGTTTGTGGACTTGAGATTTCCGGGCTGTGAAAATTGCAAAATTGTGGATGGGGTGCCGGAGGGGTGGAAGAAAGGAAAAGCAGATAGCTTTTTTGAGATTACTATTGGGAAAACGCCGCCTAGAGCAGAAAAACAATGGTTTGTATCAGAAGGTAAAGGAACTAAATGGGTATCAATATCTGATATGGGTAAAGCAGGACCTTTTGTTATTAATACGAGCGAGGAATTATCAGAAGATGCTGTAAAAAAATATAAAGTAAAGATTATTCCTAAGGATACAATACTTGTAAGTTTTAAACTTACGGTAGGGAGAGTGGCAATGACGGTAGAAGATATGTGTACTAATGAAGCAATAGCTCACTTCTGTATTGTAGATAGTACACTTAGAGAATATACATACATGTATTTAAAAGCGTTTGAATATGATACTTTGGGTAATACATCGTCTATATCGAAAGCAGTCAATTCGAAAATAATTAAGTCAATGCCGTTCATTATGCCAACAAAATATATCATTAATCTTTTTTCTAATAAAGTAAAGCCGCTTTTAGATTTGATATATGCAAAACAATGCACAATTATTAGCGCAGTTGAAGTCCGAGATAGGTTGCTTAAAAAAATGATGATTGGGGAGATAGAAGTTTAATGACAGATTGGTTAATGGTAATTATCACAGCAATTTATGTAGTTGCAACTATAATAATTTGTTACTTTAATGGAAAATCAGCGCAAGCTGCGAGAATACAGACTGATGAAATGATAAGGCAATATAACTTAGCAAATAGACCTAGAGTTACAATATATTTTGATATTATAAGATCGGGGTTATTATGTTTTGTTGTGGAGAATGAAGGCGCAAGTCCGGCTCATAATGTAAGTATAAAAATCAATAAGGATTTTTTGGACGGAGTGGATGAGGAGGAAGATAGAAATCGACTTAAGGAAATGTCAGGCGCTGAAATGTATTTAGCAAGCAAACAAAAAATGTACATTTGTTTGGGCGGACAGCCTCAGTTTACTAAGTTGGCTCAGAATGTAGCAGAGATAGACATTTCGTATGATGAATATGAAGAACATATAAGTATTGATTTAAATCAATATGGTATGTTTCTTGTATATACTTCTCCTTTAGAAGATATTTCCCAGCATATGAAAAAAATGAAGGAGAATGATGAGAAATTCCAGAAGAATTTGTTGAAACAGGTTGGAAAGGATTATCCGATTCAAAATATTGTAGTTCATTCTGAGACAGAAGATGACGCAAATAAGTATAAGATTTATAAGAAGGTTTGTTGTGAAGAGAAAACTACGGTAAATACCTTGGCTAAGAATATGGGGTTAGAGAAAGATTATGTTTTGCAACTTCTTATAGAATTGGAGTATGTAGACAGGCTTGTTAGGCATTTTGGAATGGAAGACGACTATGAAGTTGAATGGTTTAGAAAATAAATTTATTAGTTGGGGAGATTTACATGAGCTACGATTACTCAGAAAATATACTGGTCCAAGAAAGCGCAGGTCACCTTCTTGAATCCCTCGGTTGGAGAGTCGAATTTGCTTATAATGCAGAAGTCCTAGGGGAGAACGGTTCTTTTGGCAGAAAATCCTATAAGGAAATTCTTTTGGTGCGTTATTTTATGGAGGCGCTTATCAGGTTAAATCCATGGATTACAGCAGAACTGGCGGAGGATGCGTTGAAGACTTTTGAACAGCATCTTTCTACGGCTTCCTTGATGCAGATCAACGAGGAAAAGTATGGCTTTATTCGGGACGGTATTCCGGTAAAAGTGAAAAAGCCAAACGGTCAAACAGAGGAAAAGAAGGTTGCTGTCATAGATTTTACCAATCTTGATAACAACGACTTTTTGGCGATTAAAGAACTGAAAATTCATGGTGATCTGTATCGAAGACGTACGGATATTGTAGGCTTTGTCAACGGTATTCCCCTTTTGTTCATAGAATTAAAAAAGAATACTGTAGACGTTCAGGACGCCTATACCAATAATTACACGGATTATTTGGATACCATTCCCCATCTGTTTTATTATAATGCATTCCTGATGCTTTCCAATGGTACGGAAGCAAAGGTGGGTACGCTTGGGAGTAAATACGAGTTTTTCCATGATTGGAAACGGTTGAACGAACAGGAAACGGGGAGCGTTGCCTTAGAAACGATGCTCCGTGGTATTTGTGATAAGGCAAATTTCCTTGATTTACTGGAGAATTTTATTTTGTACGACCATTCTGGTGGGACTACTGCTAAAATACTTGCAAGGAATCACCAGTATCTTGGAGTGAATGAAGCGGTAAAGGCGTATGAAGCCCGAAAGCTTAATAATGGTAAGCTGGGTGTATTTTGGCATACGCAAGGATCGGGCAAGAGCTATTCTATGGTATTCCTTTCTCAGAAAATTCGCAGAAAATTTTCGGGATCACCTACAATCGTTGTACTTACCGATCGGGAAGAATTGAATACACAGATTAGTGATACGTTTGAAAACTGCGGCCTTTTGGGGAAAACAAAGGCGTCGAAATTTATAGCGACAAGTGGGAATGATTTAATCAATAAATTAAAGGGCAATCCGAGCTTTATCTTTACCCTGATTCAAAAATTCAATCAAAAAACCAATGAACCTATCGTGCCGGATCACGATATTATAATTATGTCGGATGAAGCCCATAGAAGTCAATACGGTGTATTTGCGGATAATATGATGGAATTGATTCCTACGGCAGCCAGAATTGGTTTTACTGGAACACCGCTTTTATCAGATGATAATATAACGGAACGTACTTTCGGCGGGTATATTTCTATTTATGATTTTAAGCGTGCGGTGGAGGATAAGGCTACAGTGCCTCTTTATTATGAGAATAGGGGTGAAAAAATACTTGATATTCGGAATCCGGATATTACAGATAAAATACTGGATGCGATCGAAGCGGCGGACCTTGATGCGGAGCAGACTGAAAAATTGGAGCATGAGTTCGCAAAGGAAATACATCTTTTGACAGCGGAACCAAGGCTCCGTGCCGTTGCGAAAGATTTTGTATCGCATTATTCAGATTTATGGACAAGCGGCAAAGCAATGTTTGTCTGCTTGAATAAAGTGACCTGTGTTCGTATGTATAACTATGTGCAGGAATACTGGAAGGAAGAAATAAAAGTATTAAAAGCGAGACAAAAAACTGCTTCACAGCAGGAAGCACAGGAGCTTGAACGTAAAATAAAGTGGATGACAGAAACAGAGATGGCAGTAGTCATTTCACAGGAGCAGAATGAGATTCAGACATTCCGTAAATGGGATCTGGACATTCAGTTACATCGTGAAAAGATGGAAAAGCGTGAGCTTGATAAGGAGTTTAAAGATAAAGGGAACCCTTTAAGAGTGGTTTTTGTCTGTGCCATGTGGCTTACGGGATTTGATGTGCAGTGTTTGTCTTGTTTATATTTGGACAAACCCTTAAAAGCGCATACATTGATGCAGACGATTGCAAGAGCAAACCGTGTGGCAGAGGGAAAGAGTAACGGGCTTATTATTGACTATATTGGTATTGTAAAGGCACTTCGTAAAGCGCTGGCTGATTATACCGCAAATGTGAGCGGGAGAAATACAGATCCCACAATTGATAAGACGGAATTGATAAAAAGAGTATTGGAAGTGATTGCGGCGGCGGATGATTTTTTGCACAGCAAAGGATTTCTATTAAATGATCTTGTTGCAGCAAAGGATTTTTCTAAACTTGCGTTGTTGCAGGATGCGGCGAATGCCGTTTCGGACAGCAGAGAGAGCAAAAAGCAGTATATGACATATGGCAATGAGCTGAATCGCATAATGAAGTATCTGGACAGAAAAGATATTTCAGATAGCGATAAGAAAAGGAAAGAGGCGGTTATTGCTATATTGGATGAATTAAAGAAAAACAAAAAACATATTGACACGGTTGACTTAATGGTGCAGATTAATGGTGTCTTGAGTGATTATATTTTAATAGAGAGAGTATCTGGAAGTCAAAGTATGGCGAAACGGTTTGATATCAGCAAGATTGATTTTGATTTGCTCCGCAGGGAATTTGCAAAAGCAAAAAGAAAAAATCTTATGATGACGGAGCTAGAGGAACTGATTCAGACACGATTGGATGAGATGCTTAAGGTTAATCCAAGGCGTGTTGATTATTATGAACGCTATCAGAAGATTATCGAGGAATATAATAAAGAACAGGATCGGGTGAATATTGAAAAGGTGTTTATGGAACTTATGGATTTGGCAAGTTCTATGGATCAGGAAGAACAGAGATACGTCCGTGAAGGCTTTGCGAGCGATGAGGAATTATCTCTATATGATATGCTTTTCAATGAAAACCTGTCAAAAGAGGATATCCGGAAAATAAAAAAAGTTGCAGTAGAGTTACTTCATAAGATTAAAAGTAAGATTGCGGAACTCGACCATTGGACGGAAAAGCAGGAGACGAAAGCGCAGGTAGATACACTCATTGGAGATATACTGTGGGCGGGGCTGCCGGACAGTTATCCGGATCAGATAATATTTACATATAGGCAAAAAATTTATGAGTATGTCTATACGAGATATAAGGTAATGATGTAAGAATTACGAAAAGTGCCACGGGAGTCGTGCAAATATTAGAATAGTATCAGAAAATGATAGAATAGCGACTTGCTTTTCCATATTTTTACGCGTATTGTATTAGAAAAGGAATACCAGAGGGCGGTCGTGCTTTCTGAAAAATAGAGATTAGGAGGAATCGCTATGGCAACAAGACCTGAATGGCTCAACACGGCAATTTTTTACGAGATTTATCCGCAGTCTTTTCGGGACACCAATGCGGACGGCATCGGTGATTTAAACGGTATCATCGAGAAGTTGGATTACATCAAAGAGCTTGGCTGTAATGCACTCTGGCTCAATCCCTGCTTCAAATCTCCCTTTTATGACGCGGGTTATGATGTGGAGGACTATCTGACCGTGGCACCCCGCTACGGCACAAACGAGGATCTGGTACGGCTTTTCCAAGAGGCGCATAAGCGGGACATGCATGTGCTCTTAGATCTGGTGCCCGGACACACTTCGGTCAATCACAAATGGTTCCGTGAGTCCATGAAGGCGGAGAAAAACGAGTATACTGACCGTTACGTGTGGACGGACAGCACTTGGGAGGAGCCGGACGGCATGAATGCCTTAAAGGGGGTGTCCGAGCGAGTGGGCGCCTGCGGGGTCAATTTCTTCTCCCATCAGCCGGCATTAAACTATGGCTATTATAAACCCAATCCCGAAAAGAAATGGCAGCAGTCCATGGACGCGCCGGGACCGATGGCGACGAGAGAAGCGATGAAGGATGTGATGCGTTTCTGGCTTTCGGCAGGTTGCGACGGCTTCCGCGTGGATATGGCGCATTCCCTTGTCAAGGGCGATGAGGATGCAAAAGGTACCATTAAGCTGTGGCAGGATGTCAGGGCATTTTTGGACAGAGAGTTTCCGGCGGCGGTGATGGTTTCCGAGTGGGGAGAGCCGGACAAGTCTTTGGCAGGCGGCTTTCATATGGACTTTTTGCTGCACTTTGGACCTTCTCACTACAACGATCTGTTTCGCTGCGAAGAACCATGGTTTTCCAAAAGAGGCAAGGGAGACAGTGCGGCATTTTGGGCGAAATATCAGGAGAGCTATGCAAAATCCTGCGGCGGCCTGATCTGCATTCCTTCGGGCAATCACGATATGGACAGGATGGCGAGACATCTGACACCCGACGAAATGAAACTGGCGTTTGCCTTCCTTTTGACCATGCCGGGCGCGCCCTTTATCTACTATGGTGACGAGATCGGGATGCGCTATGTGGAGGGGCTTCACTCCGTGGAGGGCGGCTATGAGAGAACAGGCGCGCGTTCTCCCATGCAGTGGGATGCTTCCTTAAATGCAGGCTTTTCGGCAGCGCCTGCTGATCAGCTCTATATCAGACAGGACAGTGCGGCGGATCGACCGACCGTGGCGGCCCAGATTGATGATGAGACATCCCTTTACAGCGAGGTGAAGCGGCTGATCGCCTTCAGGCAGGCGCATGAAGCGCTTAGAAACGACGGCGAGATCGAGTTTATCGAAACAGAGAATTACCCGCTTATATTTGTGCGGAAAACCGCAAGTGAAAAATTGCTGGTGGTCATCAATCCTTCTGACAGAAAACAGCCTTTGAACGGCGTAACCCCCGGAGAGGCGCTGTACACGATCGGAAAGAAGATCGAAGGCGCAGAGGGCGGTTTTGCGGCGGCGCCCTGCTCGGCGGGAATATATCGGTTATGAAGAACCGTATTTATACCGTGACGTTAAATCCATCCTTGGATTATACCGTATCGGTGGACAATTTCAGACCAGGCTATACCAACCGCACGTCGTCGGAAGCCTTGACGGCGGGCGGCAAGGGAATCAACGTCTCCACAGTATTAAAGAATCTCGGTCTGGAAAGCACGACACTTGGTTTTGTGGCGGGCTTTACGGGGGAGGAAGTAAGCAGACAGCTTGCGGAGCGTGGGATAGCAGACGGGTTGATTACTTTGAAAAAAGGCTTGACCCGCATCAATTTTAAGCTCAGCTCGATCGAGGGGACGGAGGTCAACGGACGGGGGCCTGATATCCCGGAGGAAGCGTTTTCGAGCCTTTGTGAGAGAATGCGGGAACTTACGGCGGGCGATGTGCTGTTTCTCTCAGGCAGCATTCCGTCTTCCTTGGCGGAGGACAGTTACCTCAGACTGATGGAGCGGACGCCGCAGGGGGTTCTGATTGTTGTGGACGCGGCGGGAGAGCAGTTAAAAAAGGCACTTTCTCGGCATCCTTTCTTAGTCAAGCCTAATGGTCATGAGCTGGGAGAGCTTTTTGGGGTGACTTTGACGGATCGAGCCTCCGTGATTCCTTATGCGAAAAAGCTGCAGGAGATGGGTGCGTGCAACGTGCTGGTGTCCCTGGCAGGACAGGGGGCGGTGCTTCTTGCGGAGGACGGCAGCGTTTTTGATTCACCTGTGCCTGCGGGCGTGTTGGTAAACGGCGTAGGTGCGGGTGATTCCATGGCGGCGGGCTTTGTGACAGGGTGGTTGGAAAAGCAGGATTACGAGCATGCCTTTTTTATGGGCCTGGCGGCCGGGAGCGCGACTGCCTTTGCGGAGGGGCTGGCGACCGGGGAGGAAATAAGGGAGTTGTATCGGAGCATGAGAGGGTTGTAAGAAAGCAGATAATGTTTTATCGAGCAAAGAAAAGGCAGCGGTGACCTATGATAACAGATAGCGTTACCGCTGTTTTATATTGGTAGGAAAAAGACGGTTACTACATGAAAAACACCGTTTGTGGCATGATGGGAAGTGAGCCATGCTTTAAGCCGATATATATCATATCAGCAGGAAATCAAGAGTAATAAATTGCTCTGACAGGAGGTACAACATGATTTGGATTGCGGTATGCGACGATGAAGTGATAGAGTGCAACAAAATTGCGGGAAAGCTTTGACATTATTTTTTTGGACATTATTATGGGCGGTTTGGATGGTATGCGGATGGCGCAGCTTATCAGGGAAAAGATGTTTGATAAATTACTTGTTTTTCTATCAGCAAGTCGGGATTATGTTTTGACGCATACGAAGTGGAAACGTTTCAATATCTGGTAAAGCCGATTGATGACAAAAAGCTGAGAAGTGTATTGCAGAAAGCCGTTCACAAAACGCAGGAACGCTCGCAGGCATTTCTCATTGCCAGCAGGAACAGGCAGCAAAAGAAACTGTTTCTGGATAACATTTATTATTTTGAAATTCGGGGAAGGCTGATCGATGTCCATGAAACGGATGGCGTTTTCAGCTATTATGGACAGATCGGGCTTCTGGAAAAAGAATTGCGGGGAAATTCTTGCGTATATGCGGGAATCGTATGAGAATGTCTGACAAAGAACGCTTCGGAATAAAAAAATCATGGAGGACAGAGGAAGAGAATGATAAGGTTTAGCGAAAAAGCGGAAAAAGGAATACGGGTGGCGTCTATGGTGGTAGCGGTGGTTACGCTGGCAGCGCTGGCTCATATCTTTTTTGATGCCCTTATGTCCTGTCTGCTATTGGTCTGGAAACACACGGTAGATGGCATTGTCGTTCCTGTTTTAGGGGATATGGAAAGTGAAGTGCTCACTTGGCTTAGTTTTGGCATGGCGGTGATGGCGGTATACGGGATGAGAAAGCAGCTTAAGGAAGTCTTTCGGGGAAAGCCATGGAGATGGTATACGGTACTGATTTTTCCGCTGCTTATGGTGGGGATCGTGATCTATGTGGCTAATTGGGGCGCAAGTTATGGCGTTTTTTTCAGAAGCGCCGGTAATATGGGAATCTATTATGATCAGATTTTCACTTATACAGGGTGGGGTGTCCTATCGGGCTTATCCCTGTTTGCGGTGGTGATATCTGTTTTCGGCATGGATCGAATCTATGTGGAGCAGAAAAAAGCGGAACAATTTCAGGTACAGGCAGCGGTTTATCAGATGTTGGGGGAGCAGTACAGTCAGGCGGAGCGGCTGCGGCATGATTTGAAAAACCATGTATTTGCGCTCCGTGGTCTGTGTGCGGGAGATTGCAGGATAAAGGAAAAGCGCAGGAGCAGGAAGTGCAGCCCTTTATTCGTGTGCGGGCGCAGGCCGTCAAAAGCTGCTTTTTATTGGATATCAAAAATAGTATGGATGCGGAAGAAAAGCAGGTGCGCGGATCGGCGAAAAAGGAAAGCGCGCAGGGACATGGGATTGGCCTTTTGAATGTGAGCGATGTGGCGAACAGATATGACGGCGCCATGCAGACGGAGATACGGAACGGTGTCTTTGCTATTTCCGTGTTGTTGCCGTTTGGAGAGACTGCACATGACATCGAACGGGTTGTTTGAAACAGGATGCTAAAAAGGGCGGTGTGGCGTGTCGAAACAGAAGGCAGATAGAAAAACAGCAAAGGAGGACGACTATGCGTGCAAAGACAATGGAAGGCCTGATTGGGGCGAGGACAAACATGGAGTTGATGAACACACCGTTTCGGGTTTTTAAGGAGGCGAGGCGTAAGGGTGATGTCGTGAAGATGAAACAGGCGATGGGTTATATGAATGAGTGTCAGGAGGATGCTAACGAGTATAAGGCGATAGCCGACGATGGCATGAAGGAAGATGCGGAAGATACCCGGAAGATCGCGGAGAAGCAGCGTGAGGAAATGATCAAAAACCGCAGGGAGGAACGCGAGGAGGGCAAGGTTCTCTTCAAAGAAAATACTACCACCGAGAGCAGCGTTGCAGACGGTACGGAAACAGATGGCACGAATCCCGACGACGGGACAAACGGGAAACCAAAAGTGGATTTCGACCCTGTATTCTATTCAAGTGCGGGGACTGTGGAGCAGTCGGAAGATACGGGGGTGAAGGTTTCTGCATCCATATAAAGTATTATGTTGAGCGTTTCACTGGAAAAAAGCGGCACATTTTATGCCGCTTTTTCATATCATGATAGAAGACGCGGATGCTGTCAGAACCTACGGCATCAAGATGTTTAATGAATTCTGCTATCAAGGAAGAAATCTATCATGAAACATTATTTACACCCGGGTGCCTATGCCGAAATTTCCGGAAATGCCGATCACCCTTCCCTGCGGGGAACCGCATATTTTTATCCTGTTTCCTCAGGCGGTGTACTGATCGAAACGGAAGTATTCGATCTGCCCTATGAGAAGGTGCCGCCCTACGGTCAATTTTACGGTACGCATATCCATGAGACGGGAGACTGTACGATTCCCTTTGATAAAACGGGAAACCATTATAATCCGGACAGTCTGCCGCATCCGAATCACGCAGGCGATCTGCCGCCGCTTCTTGGAAATGAGGGCTATGCTTACAGTGTCGTTTATACCGATCGGTTTGAACTGCCCGATATTATCGGCCGTTCGCTGATCATTCACAGCGCACCGGATGATTTCACCACGCAGCCGTCCGGAAATTCCGGCGTCAAGATCGGCTGCGGTGTCATTGTCGAAAAGATTCCATTTTTTCATTCATCTGTCTGATATTGTGTTTTGCCCTGCTATACTGGATCATCCATACAATGGCAAAGATCAAAACGAAAATAGCAAAATAACTTAAAATGCCGCGGATGCTGTGTTCCATCCAATAGGTGACATACGCAATCGGCATCATGATGAAGGATACGATCAAAAAATAAATGCCGGTCTGCTTTGCGATGCCCCAGTTTTCTATTTCCCAAATGACAGAGCAGCCGGCAAAACCCATGCCGAGAATGCCGCTTAAAAGCGCCTGCAGGATAACGGCACTGATCTCATTTCCCATAGCTTCGGCCAATTCAGGTACACAGGATGCGTAGTAACCGTCTGCCCAGATCAGGGAGATCACGATTGTGATCAAATAGCCGATGGACAGACCAATTGGGAAGCCTGATAAACAACGTATCATAATTTTCTTTTTCATTTTTATTTTATCCTCCATTTCCGCGCTGTTTTTTGCGCATTATTTGCAATCGTTCCCATCCGGATCATTGATTACAAACCTAATATTTTTTTGATTTTTGCAACATATCGCCTCGAAACATAAGTTGTAGTGCCGTTTGTCATCTCAACAGAGATTGTGCCGGTGAAGCTTAAATCGAAGTTCTTTACTTTTTTCAAATTGATGATTTCCGAGTTGGAAATACGAACAAACTGCGCGGGATTTAACCGCTCCTCCGCTTCATAGAGCCGCAGCCGCAGCAGATATTCGCCGCTGTCTGTCATAGCGTATACTTTTCCGCCGCCCGCATAGATCCGTAACAGATCGTCCTGTTCTAAGATTTTTGTCTTTCCGTCTCTGCTCCCGGAGATGATTGGGAGATTATGGTCGGATAGTTTTTGCACAATGACATTGACTTCTTCGGTCATTGCATTGGTCAGGATGATCACTTTCGGTTCGGTATAGGAAGCGTCTATTTTTATCTCAACCTGCATTGTCCCTCTCCTTTCTGTGATGTCATTATAGGGGAAGCGGCGGTTTCTTTCAATTGATTTTCAACGGTCGGTTGTATGCGGCATACAGGTGGTCGAAAATGCTCCATTCCGTTTTGACAGAGTAACAGGTATCAGGTAAACTTAATAGGTACAGTGCAATCAGAGGAGGAAAAGCGATATGGTGCAATATCAAATGTTTGAATTATCATTTCCTTGCGATAATCCGTTCGGAGAGGTGACAGGGCAGTTTACCGATGAGGCGGGTATTACAACGACTGTCAGGGGATTTGCGGCAGCAGACAATATGGTAAAAGTAAGGTTTTATCCTGCCGTCTGCGGTAAGTATACTTATGAGGTGAGTGGTGAAGTGACGGATTCGGGCAGCGTGATCTGTAAGCCTGCGGCGGAGAATACGGGGGTGCATGGGATCGTAAGGGCCTGCGGGACGCATTTTCGATATGACGACGGCACCTGGTTTTATCCGTTTGGAACGACCGTTTATGCGCTTGTCCATCAGGAGAAAACGCTGGTTGACAGGACGATGAAAACGCTGGAGCAGGCGCCGTTCAACAAAGTGAGAATGTGCGTGTTTCCAAAACATTATGATTATAACCACAATGAACCGGAATTGTTTGCCTTTGAGAAAAAGGAAGACGGGAAATTTGATGTGGAATGTCCCTGTTTCGCCTTTTTTGAAGAATTAGAGAGAAGGATCACAGAACTTGACGGGATGGGAATCCAGTGCGATCTGATCTTGTTTCACCCGTATGACAGGTGGGGCTTTGCCAATTTGACAATGGAGGAGGCAAAAACCTATCTTGATTATCTGATCAGGAGGCTTTCCGCCTTCCCCAATGTCTGGTGGAGTCTTGCCAACGAATTTGACCTCATGAAATATACGCAGGAAGAGTGGGAGGAGATCGCGGCATTTGTCGCCGGGCAGGATGTCTTTCATCATCTTTTGAGCAACCATAACTGTATCGAATTTTGGGATTTTGACAACAGGGATACCACGCATGTCTGTCTTCAGATCAAAAGCTGCGATGAGGTGAGCGGATTCATCAACAAATACGGTAAGCCCTTAATGGTGGACGAGTGCTGCTATGAGGGAAATATTGCGTATGAGTGGGGGAACATTTCGGCGTTTGAGATGGTCAATCGCTTTTGGATCGCCACGGTGCAGGGCGGTTATTGTACGCATGGAGAAACTTATTTGAGCGATGATGGTATTCTGTGGTGGTCCCGTGGCGGTATCCTGAAAGGGGAGAGCGCAAAGCGTATCGCATTTCTGAAAGAAATCATATACGCGCTGCCGGGACCGCTTACTTACTGTGGTTTTGAATTTTCCAGAGACAGATACGATGAAATTCGGGAACATCCGGAGAAAGCCGAAAATGATTTTTGGCGGGCGGTTGCGAGTGTTCCCTGGGAGCGGGCAAAAGGCGCCATGTTAAGCGGCAAGGAGTATGCGGGATGTGTCGGCGACGAGGCGTACCTGAAATATCTGGAAAGAAAATGCGCGGCTGTTACACAGTTTCATCTGTCCGAGAATCATAGTTACGACGTTGCATTGATAGACGTGTGGAATATGACGCGCAAGAAGGTTATGACGGGAGTAAGCGGAACGGTAACGGTAACGCTTCCCGGAAAGGAAGGAACGGCAGTATTGGCGCTGAGACGTTAGCGGTAGATAATCTGCTGCTGAAACGGGAAGGGTAAAAAGTTTACACAATGTATCCTTTTTGTGGTACAATAAATAATATTTGTGCAGTTTGCCGGGTTTTCTTTGCGAAGCGCCTGGTGTGAAGGTTTGTGAGATGAGAAGACGGGCCATAAGAGGGGAAATTAAATATGGAACATATCTGGGAATTTTTCGAGAACATGAATGAGCTTGTCTACGTCGCAGACGCAGACACCTATGAGTTTATCTATATGAACAAGAAGGCGCTCTCCATCTGCGGACTGACATCCTTAGAGCAGACGAAAGGGAAAAAATGTTACGAGGTGCTGCAAAACGCTTCCACGCCCTGCGAGATCTGCAATAACAGGGAGCTTGTTCCAGGGCAGTTTAAAGAGTGGCGCTATTACAATCCTATCTACAACAGGCATATTTTGGTAAAAGATACCATGATTGAGATGGAAGGCAGGCGGCTGCGCATAGAGCTGTCCATTGATATCAGCGCAGATACCAAACAAAACGAGGTCATCCGGGATTATCAGAACAGGGAGGCCTTGATCAATGAGGCGCTGCGGACTGCCATGCAGGCTTCCGATCCCGATGCTTCTTTAAAGATAGCCATCGAGTATCTGGGAAAGGCATTAGGCGGCGAGAGAGTCTATATTTTCGAAAAAAATGCGGAGGGAAATGACGACAATACCTATGAGTGGGTAGCAAGCGGTGTGACACCGGAAAAGGACAATCTGCAGAATGTTCCGGCAGAAGTCTGCGAGGGTTGGTACCGCAGTTTCGCCGAAGACAGATGTGTTGTAATCAAAGATGTTGAGGATGTCAGGACAAAGAATCAACTCCAATATGAGATCTTGAAACGGCAAAATATTTTTTCTGTCACGGTGGTGCCACTGTATGAAGACGGCAGAGTGATTGGATTTTACGGCGTGGATAATCCGCCGGCAGAGTCTCTGCATTACACTTCCAATATGCTGCAAATCATGGGACACTTTATTGAATCCCTTTTAAAAATGCGGAATCTGGTGAGAAATCTGCAAAAGATGTCCCATCTGGATCAGCTTACACAGATCGGAAATCGATATGCCATGGTGGAGTATATGGAGAATATACGCTCCGATGAGAGCGTGGGAATCGTATACGGCGACATCACGGGATTAAAGCGGGTGAACGACGCGCAGGGGCATGCGGCGGGAGACCGCCTGATCCAGTCCTCCTGCGAGTGTATGAAGGAAGCGTTTGGGGAGGATTACGAGCTGTTCCGCATCGGGGGCGACGAACTTTTGGCAATCTGCACGGGCATCAGCGAGGCGGACTTTCAACAGAGGATCGCGAACCTGAAGAAGATCATGTCGCAATCCTCTGTTAATATGGCGGTGGGTGCTGACTGGCAAAACGACAGCCTGGCCGGAATAAATGTTGTGCTGGCGGCAGCGGAGGCTCGGATGTACGAGGATAAGTCCGCCTACTACAGGACGTCGGGAATAGACAGGAGACGCTGAGCGCTTCGCATAGATAAAGCCAGGTGCTCAGTCTTTACAGTACAAGTACCCCAGCACAAAAACAACAGGTGAATTCCAATAAATGGTAATTTCATTCAGGGAGTAACAACCCACATGATCGGCATAGCACTTCATGGGAGGCGTTCCCTTTGGAATCAGTCTTTCAGCATCCGGGTCACACGGATGCCGATTCGGACCGCCGCTTACCATTCCGGGGATACATTCGTCGATACCGTCCGCATGAGCGGGCCGCAGATGTGGATAATTGCAGCAAAATTCCCCGGTTCCCGTCACATAGCTGTAGCCCGTCGGATTAACCCCTAAAAGATAATCAAGCTGCGCGGTGACATAGTTTCTATAGGTGCTGCCTTTCTCCAGATAATCACTGATGGCAAAGACCATACCGTGCGCCATAAGCGTCATATTGCTTCCCCAGGTAAAATCAGCCTCTTCCATTGCGCAGCCGTATCCGCAGTTGTCGGCCGTTTCTTTCAACCGCTTCGCTTCACGATGGAAACGCTCGGCGAACTGCTCTTTCAGGACACTGTCAGTTTCATGGCGGCACAGCAAATAAGCCAGCGCGCCAAGTCCGCCCATTTCAGCGTACCCCAGTGCCGTGAAGGAAAACTCCTTTCCCAGGGTTTTTAACATGCTGTCATGATATTTTTTGTCGCCTGTCAAAGCGTACATTTCTGCATAAATCCAGAAGCGGTTGGAAGCGTCGTCCGCCTCACCGTACTCTCCCGTATTACAGTCGTCGGGATTTTGAAAGCCGATAAATTCAGGGTGATGATCCAGCCACCCACAGGATTTTTCGGCTGTGATCTTAAGCTGCTTAGAAAATTCCTTATCATATGGTTCGTAGATTCCGCTTGCAAGTGCGCATACCGCACCGCAGTCCGCAGTCGCCATCGAGGAAACTGCAAAAAGATAAAGCGGATCCCTGTCATCCTCCGGCATGACAAAGGGAGCATGACGCATCGTAGTGACCTTGTGATAGACGCCGCCGTCTTCCCGCTGCATTTTCATAAGCCATTCCAACTCATAGCGGCATTCCGCAAGAAGGTCGGGCAGATTACTTTCGGGTATGTTCAGTTGTTTTTCTTCAAAGACTGACGGAAACATCTTGTACGCATAAAGCAGATGAGCCGCAGCACAGGAACCCGCGGTAACATATCTGCCGTAATCGCCTGCGTCATGCCAGCCCCCGCTCACGTCCAGTTCCTTTTTTGTATCGTCATAAAGCAGGGCGGATGAAGTATGACATTTTTCATGCCGGTACACGCCTGCGTATTTTTCATCGAGACCGCAGCCGCAGCGCAGATAATAAAACGCTTTTGAGATATCGTGAAAAACCTCGTCGTACACGGATTCCGCGATGCGAAATTCCGCAGATTTTTCATCCAAGGCGACCACACGATAGGTTCCCTTTTTGGAGAAGTCGGAAAAATCTGCCAGGTACACTGTATCCCCTGCGTTTTTGTCGTATCCGAACCGTACCGCTGTTCCCTTGTATCGACAGATCCCCTTGCGGTCAATAATCTCAAAACTCTCACACGGGAAATTCATGACGGCCGTTTTTTTGCCGTCGGGATAGTATCCGGACTGATTGACAAAAATCCGAAAGGGGCATTTGTTTGCCTCCATTGTGTCCATGGTCACATCTGTTTGATTCATGGTATTACCGCCCTTTTATCATTGGGACTGCCGAATCTTTGACTTCGCAGCTGGCCCGTAAATTTGAAATTGAGTATAGCGGTTTCTTTTTGGCTGTGCTATAATATTCATGCAGAAAAATCGTAAAAATCTATTTTTTCGGAGAGGCAGTTATGAACGGGCTTTTTGAAAAAAGTGATTCCTTGAATAATCCGATAGAATGCTTTATTTATGACGCAGCAAAAATCGGTTTTCCCATCAAGCCGCATTGGCATTACTTTGCGGAGTTTATTTATATGCTTGAGGGAAGTGCGGAAATGCGCTGCAATGACTGCTCCTGCATTTTACGGAAGGGAGAAATGATGATTTTTCATCCTTCGGTGGTGCACGCGATCTATCCGGCAGATGATGGTATGCCTGTATATGCCGTGTTGAAGTTTGATATAAACAGGTTTAATCAGACGCCCACATATGCGCCTAAAATAAGAAGTATTTTCCGTCACGCCGAAAAAACAGGTATGAAAATCCTATTTGAAAAGGATGAGGCCGAGAAGGTGGAGTGCAGCAGGATCTGGTCTGCGTGCCTGTCGGAATTTGCCGAATATAACTATGGCAGGGATCTTGTCCTGCAGGCCAATATTTATGAGCTTCTCATGAACATCATACGGTTGTGGCTTGCCGACGGCATGGTGATCGACAGCCGTTTTATTCCGCAGACGGAGGATCATTCGATAGAAAATATCACCGAATACATCGACCTTTTTTTGTCGGATAATCTGCGCGTAGAGGATATCGCGGAGCAGTGCGGCTTAAGCTATTCCTGCTTTGCAAAAAAATTCCGTGAGCAATACGGCATGAGCTGTAAACAATACATAGAAAAGATGAGGTTTTACAAAGCAGAGGAATTTCTGATCTTTACCGATTTTGACCTCAATTATATCAGTCAGGAAACAGGGTTTTCCGATTGCAGCCATTTTATAAAGAACTTTAAGAAATATAAAGGCATCACCCCAAAACAGTTTCGAATGAGCAGACGCGCATAAAAATGGGAATACCAGACTGCATCGCATTTGACAGTCAAAAATGATGATATAGAGTCCCAAATATGGGACACAATACATGCTATCCTTCCTTTAGAACATAAGTTCGAAGCAAAAACGAACGGAAAGGGAGGATATTTTTATGAAGGGATATGCGGTGGAGAGCGGTTATATGGGATATGTGAATGGAGGCTACATGCTGTTTGCGAGCGAAGAGGATTATGCTGATTATCTGGCAGATTAACGGGCATATTCCTAACATATGGAAAGGCGTTTGTACCCAGCGGCTGGTTTTGCCAATTTTTGGTTGATAACATCCCGCAAATACAATACAATGGTAATGTGTCGATTCGCTCATGAATAGGTATAGAATAGCGCAAAGGTTACAGATACAAATAATAAGGAAAACGCGAGAAAGCTCATGATCAAAAAAATTGATGGAATTTCCGTGAATTATGCAGATGAGGGAGAGGGAGACGTGGTCCTTCTCCTGCATGGATGGGGCGCGAATATCACCCTTTATCGGGGAATCATTGACACGCTGAAGCAGGACAGAAGGGTGATTGCCCCGGATATGCCGGGATTTGGAAAGACGCCGGAGCCGCCCGTACCCTGGTGTGTGGACGACTATGTGGATTTTGTCCTGCATTTTATCGAAAGCTTTGCTGTTAAGCGTCTGAGTCTGGTAGTGCATTCTTTTGGAGGCCGGGTTTTTTTTAAGATGAATGCCAGAAAAGAACTGCCTTTTGTAATCGAAAAGGCGGTGCTGATCGACAGTGCGGGGATCTTGCCCCAAAAGACCCTGCGTCAAAAATGCAGCCTCCGTCTATACAAGGCAGGCCGTGCTTTTATGAATACGTCTCCGATGCGCTTTCTTTATCCGGACGCGGTGGAACAGATGCGGAAAAAGCGCGGCTCTGCTGATTACAACAATGCTACGCCGCTGATGCGGGCCACTCTGGTAAAGGTGGTGAACGAGGATCTGGAACCATATATGTCTTTGGTGCAGTGTCCGACGCTTCTGATCTGGGGAGATCGTGATACGGCTACGCCCATCGAAGATGCAAAGCGGATGGAGGAACTGATCAAGGATGCCGGTCTGGTAGTCTGTGAGGGAGCGGGACATTTTTCCTTTGCGGAGCAGCCGGCGAAAGTAAACGGCGCGCTGCGGGTATTCTTGAGCTGATATCAGCCGACTTATGGCAGCAGATTTGCAGACTTGGAAATGGGGAAAGGAATCACAGACGGGATATGGATAGTGTGATTTTTGTGATATGGCTTGTCACCTTCGCGGTGGGCGCTGTTCGGTACGTGTTGTACCTGACGCATATGTTTCAGCAAAATTCCTATAAGCCGCGGGAGTACGGAGAGTGGCTGCGGGTGCATACGAATGTGGGGCGGCTTTTGGGTAAGAGCCTGTATGCTATGGTATCGTTACCGCTTATCCTTGTGGGAAACAGAGGGTGCATGATAGCCGCCTGCCTGATGAACGGAATGACCATGCTGGTTAACAAACCCCATAAGGCGAAGAAACCGCTGGTGTATACGCCCCGCGTCAAGCGCCTGCTTGTCACAACGGGGATCATCTGGGGCCTGACAGCGCTTGTCATCTGTTTTCCGTGGCTTTATGTGAGTCTGCAAGGGATGACGGTGTTACAGATTGGCAAAGCGGGTGTTCATCCCCTGTTTCGGAATCTGGCGTTTGCGCTGTTACTTTTGTTTTTGGTACAGCCCATTCTGCTTTTGCTCGTCAATCTGATCAACCATCCCGTAGAGCTTGCAATCAACAGGCACTATATTAAGGATGCGGCGCGCATTTTGCGGGAAATGCCCGGACTGCAGGTCATCGGTGTGACGGGGAGCTATGGCAAGACCAGTGTGAAATACTTTTTGAATACCCTGCTTTCTGCGCAGTATAACGTGCTCTGCACGCCGGGGAATTATAATACCACGCTGGGTGTTGTGCGGACGATCAGGGAGCATATGAAACCGTTTCACGAGATTTTTATTTGCGAGATGGGCGCCAGAGAGGTAGGAGATATCAAAGAAATCTGCGATCTGGTGCATCCGGATTACGGGATTATCACTTCCATCGGGCCGCAGCATCTGCAGAGCTTTCATACATTGGAAAATATTATTTCCACAAAATTTGAATTAGCCGATGCAGTGCCCGATACGGGAAAAGTGTTTTTAAATTTTGACAACGAATATATCAGGGAGCATAGGACGAAAAAGCCTGTCATAAGCTATGGCATTGGGGACGGCTCTTTGGATTTTAAGGCTTATGATATCTGCGTATCTGCGGAAGGTTCCTCTTTTCGGATGAAAGACGAGACAGGGGAAGTGCATGAATTTCACACGAAGCTTGTGGGAAGTCACAATGTGCAAAATATCGCGGGTGCGATTGCTGTGGCTCACACGCTGGGGATTCCCATGAAGAAACTTCTCTACCCGGTCAGACAGCTGGAGAGCGTTCCCCACAGATTACAGCTTCTTAGGCAGGGCGATAGGATCATTTTGGATGACGCCTACAATTCCAATAAGAGCGGATTTGAGGCGGCGCTTGACACGCTGGCAATGTTTCGGGAGCTGCGGATTTTGCTGACGCCCGGTATGGTGGAATTGGGAGAAAAACAATATGCGGAGAATAAGGAGGCGGGCGTCTATGCCGCCGACAAGTGTGATTACGCGATCTTAGTCGGAAAGGAGCAGACAAAGCCTATTCAGGACGGTCTCTTAGAAGCGGGATTTCCGCAGAATCGGATGATTCCGGTGGACACTTTGCAGGAGGCGTTTCAGATGGTAAATGCCATTCCCGACGAGAGGCAGAAGGTGATTTTATTGGAAAACGATTTGCCGGATGTGTACGCGTAAGATATTAAAGTCAGAAAGGAAATGGAGAAAAATGAAAATCAGAGTTGGCGTTTTCTTCGGTGGAAAGAGCGTGGAGCATGAGGTA
This sequence comes from Lachnospiraceae bacterium UBA7054, assembly GCA_002492725.1. Taxonomy (GTDB): domain Bacteria; phylum Bacillota; class Clostridia; order Lachnospirales; family Lachnospiraceae; genus UBA3282. Next base: position 9,913 of record DLAF01000069.1, on the reverse strand, counting down.
TCCGTTATTTCGGGACTTCAGGCGTATAATACCTTTGACAGGACGAAATACGAGCCGGTTCCCATCTACATTACGAAGGAGAACGAGCTTTACACGGGAGAGCCTGTTGGCGATATCGCAAATTATAAGGACATTCCTGCCCTCTTAAAAAAGAGTATCCGGGTTTTTTTGATGTGCGAGGGAAACGGTGTGAAGCTGATACAGTACCCGGCGAAAAAGTTCGGCAGTTCTGAAGTGGCGCAGATTGACGTGGCATTTCCCGTCGTGCACGGCGCGAACGTAGAGGATGGCTCGATACAGGGATATTTATCCCACTATAATATACCTTTTGCGGGCTGTGATGTGATGGCATCCGCCGTGACCATGGACAAATACGTGATGAAAGCGGTACTTTCAGATAATGATATCCCCGTTCTTCCCTGTGTGACAATCCATGCGAAGGACTATCAGGGCGGCGAGGAGGAAGCCTTCGATCAGGTAGAGGAAAAAATCGGTTATCCCGTGATCGTAAAACCTGTAAACCTTGGATCGAGCGTGGGCATTAAAGTAGCAAAGGACAGGGAGGCGCTGCGGGAGGCTTTAGAGTACGCCTTTACCTTTTCCGAAAAAGTGCTCACCGAGCGGGCAATCCTAAATCTGCGGGAGATTAACTGCGGAGTATTGGGAGACTACGAGGAGGCACAGGCGTCCGAGTGTGAAGAGCCCATTTCCGGCGGCGAGACAGGGATTTTGAGCTATGAAGATAAGTATGTGGCGGGAAAGAAGGGTGGCTCCGAGGGCATGAGGACCGCAAGGAGAGAACTGCCCGCAGATTTGACGCCGGAAAAGCGGGAGGAAATTCGCACGCTTGCGGTGAAGACTTTCCGTGTGCTGGGCTGCAGCGGCGTCTCCCGCATCGACTTTATGATCGATCGCGACACTGACCGGGTCTACGTGAACGAGATTAATCCGATTCCCGGTTCACTGGCCTTCTATCTCTTTGAGGCTATCGGGAAGCCCTACGCCGCACTTTTGGATGATATGGTCAGGCTGGCGTTAAAGCGGGCGCGCGAGGAGCAGGGGAGATTGACATCCTTTGACAGCAATATTTTGCAAAGTGCAAATCTGTCAGGCGCGAAGGGTGTGAAAAAATAGGGAAAAATATGGAACAGCAGATTTGGGCAATATCCATTGCGGATAAGATCAAAAAAAAGTATCCGAAAATTGTGGAAAGAAACAGAGGAAAAGTGCCGTACACAGCGATAGACGGCGTGTTTGACGATCAGGGGCGGCACAATATCGGCTGGTGGACAAACGGATTTTACGCGGGGATGCTTTGGCAGCTGTATCATGTATGCGGATGCGAAGTGTACAGAGAGGAAGCGCAGGCGCTGGAACATAAGCTGGATGCCGTCCTCATGGATCCTTACGCGATGGATCATGACAGCGGGTTTCGCTTTCTGCTGACGGCGGTCGCAGATTTCAGACTGACGGGAAACGAGGAGGCGAAAAAGCGGGGACTCTTAGCAGCGGAAAATCTGGCAGGGCGATTCAATCCGCAGGGAAATTTCATTCGCGCATGGAATGACAACGGAAGCGGAGAGAAAGCCGGGTGGGCGATCATAGACTGTATGATGAATCTGCCGCTATTGTATTGGGCATTCGAGGTGACCAAAGACCCAAGATTTTATCATGTGGCTGTCAGACATGCGGATACGGTGAAGAAGCATTTCGTCAGAGAGGATGGCTCGGTCAGACATATTGTGGAGTTTGATCCGAAAAGCGGCAGTTTTGTGCAGGACTTCGGGGGACAGGGATATGAAAAGGGTTCGTCGTGGACCAGAGGACAGGCCTGGGCTTTGTATGGTTTTGCTTTAAGCTATCTGCATACGAGGGACGGAAGTTATCTGGATACGGCTGAAAAGATCGCGGATTATTTTATGGCGAACATCCCGGAAAACGGTTTGATTCCCGTAGATTTTTGCCAGCCGAAGACGTGCGCTTTGGAGGATTCTACAGCCGGGGCGATTGCGGCCAGCGGCCTTTTGCTGCTGTCACAGATCTTGTCCGGTAAAAAGGAACTTCCGGGGAAACATAGAAATCCGCTTGCAAACGTCATGGAAAAAGAAAGCGAAGCGGCTAAGACGGCGGCAGAAAAACTGTTAAAAACGTTAGCAAAAAACCGTTGCAGCTGGGGAGCGGAGCGGGATGAGCTCCTGGAAAAGGGGACGGCAGCGTTTCACGATGAAACGCATGAGTTCCCGATTATTTACGGAGATTACTTTTTTATTGAGGCCGTGTTTCGTCTGACAGGCGAAGAAATCTTTCTGTGGTAAAAGGGAGATTGAATATGCAGCGCAAAACGGAAGAGAATATAATTTTTCAAGTAAAAAACCCGGACTATGATTTAAGTCCTTATACGGGCATGACGAGAAACCATTGGCTGGATGCCGGACGGTATCTGTTGGAAGGGATATTCGGGAATCTTCAAAGTGCGGACGATCCGCTGGTAATGCCCAGGAAGGAGACGAAGGTGTCCTATCCGCATTTGGATGCGCCGGGAAACCAGCAGGCGGGCGAACGGCGGGCGGAGATTTTTGAGGGTCTTACCCGCTCCTTCTTTATTGCTTCGGTTATGATAAAGAACGAGCCGGATATCGAGATTTGCGGCATTTGTCTGCAGGACTATTATAAAAAGCATATTTTGCGTGCGTGTACCAGAGGGGACGAGGCATATGTCGGAAGTTATGAGGATATGCAGGCGCTTGCCGGAGGCGAAGATCCTTTTCGATGCTTTCAGCAAACGGTGGAGACCTGTGCCCTGGTAATCGGTCTTACTGTCTGCAGGGAACAGATTTGGCTTAGCTATACGCAGGAAGAACGGGATCAAATCGCGTCGTTTTTGTCAGGCTTTGCACACGGGAATACGGTTCCGCAAAACTGGCGGCTTTTTAATATGTTAGATCTGGCGTTTTTGTATCGGGAGGGTTATACGATTGATCAGGAAATCATGGTCGATCATGCGCAGGCGATCCTGAACTATACAGTGGGCGACGGCTGGTATCGTGACGGACAGAATTTTGATTATTATTCCTGCTGGGCATTCAATCTCTATACGCCAATCTGGAACGCATGGTACGGGTATGAGAAGGAGCCCTATTTGGCGAAGCGATTTGAAGAATGTTCCATGCAGTTGATGGAAACCTATCCTGATTTTTTTGACAGGGACGGGTATGTGAATATGTGGGGGAGAAGCTGCATTTACAGAAATGGCGCGACAAGCCCGCTTGCCGCACATTTTTTGCTTCGAAATGTCAGTTTGGATCCCGGTAGGGCAAGACGGATTGCATCGGGAGCTTTGCTGCAATTTTTAACAAGAGATGATTTTTTGTACAAGGGAGTGCCGACGCTGGGCTTTTATAACCAGTTTACGCCGTTGGTGCAGGGATATTCCTGTGCAGAGTCACCTTTTTGGCTGGGAAAGGCGTTTCTTTGCCTTGCGCTTCCGGCCAAGCATCCATTCTGGACGGCCGTGGAAAACAACGGGACGTGGGAAGATTTAAAACCGGGAGAGGTGAAAGAGACGACGCTTGACGGACCGGCTTTGTGTTATACGAATCATGAGGCCAACGGTGAGACGATTCTGCGAAGCGGCAAGGTGTATTTGGATGCAGGCAATCTTCACGGACTTTGGAATTACGGCAAGCTGAATTATAATACAAAGTATCCGTGGGAGGCGACGCCCACAGGAATGAGAGAAGTGGTTTCGGAGACAGAGAGCAAGGATGTGGTATGTGAATCCCAACAGTATCTCCTGTTTGAGCCGGGAGCAGCACAGCCTGCCAGGTGCAACGTGACCTACTGGTGCAAAGAAAAAAATGGTGTGCTCTACCGCAGACAGTTTTTCGACAGTAATATCCAGACGGAGCAGCATTGGTTCCAGGCAATGAATCTGGCGGATTTTCCTGTAGAGCGTGGCATTTTCCGCGTCGATAAACTGCGGCTGATCAGGAGACCTGTCAGAGTGACGTTAGGTTCCTATGGCTTCCCGGATAATGCCGGGCCTTGCGGCGCAGGATCGAAGATCGTCAGGAGAGAACAACAACTTCCTGATGGCAGCACAGCGCAGGCTGTGATTTTGCTTGGCCATGATCACAGGGGCGTGGCGAGACAGATGGCGATGACCTGTTATCGTGGCTGGGAGAAGCTGGATGTGCTGCCAAGTACGGGAACAAATCCGGACTCGGAGCATTCGTTGGTCATATACGCCGAAATGGAGAGTCGGAAACAATATGGGAGCGCGGAACCATACCTTCTGATTTCTCAGATTATCACAGCGGAGGTTTCGGAACGGGATGCACAGACCTGTGTATTTACGGATGAGGAAATTTTTCCGATACAGGAGATTCTCTATGAGGATACGGCACAGACGGGCGCATACGGAACTACGACAATCTGTTTTCGAAACGGAACCGTAAAGCGAATCAATTTTGAGGGAATAGAAGCCGCTTTTTGAGAACCCTTTGACAAGTTTATCACATCATTAGTTGCACCAATTCGAATATTAATATTTATATTAATTGTACCTTTTACATAAAGGATTGATAATTACACTTATTTAGAAAAACAGCCAAATTTGGTGTTTGTTCCAAGGAGTATGTATATTATTTCCTCCGTTACAAATAATAGTAAAACGAAAAAGACCAGGCACAGCGCTTGATAAAAATAGCAGCCAAAGATGCTTCGGAATGTTGGAATGGAGGAAAGATAACTTATGAAAGCAACAGGAATTGTAAGAAGAATAGATGATCTGGGGCGCATCGTGATTCCCAAGGAGATTCGCAGGACTTTGCGGATCAGGGAGGCGGATCCGCTTGAGATTTATACGGACAGAGAGGGAGAGATCATCCTGAAAAAATACTCTCCCATCGGTGAGATGGGAACCTTTGCCAAGCAGTATGCGGAGAGCATGGCACAGGTATCCGGTCACGTCGCCCTGATCACGGATAGGGATCAGTTTATTGCGGTATCCGGTGGTATGAAAAATCTCTTGGGAAAGTCCATCAGCAGGGAATTGGAGGAAAAGATCGATCACAGGGAGAGCGTGGTAGCTGCCAGAGGTGACAGGAACTTTATCCAGATCAGCACCGATCTTGAGGATGTTCATCACGAGGCCATCAGTCCCATCATCTGCGAGGGGGATGTAATCGGCTCCGTGATTTTATTGGAGACGGATCATAAGTCCAGAATGGGCGAGGTGGAACAGAAGCTGATCCAGTCGGCGGCAGGATTTTTGGGCAGGCAGATGGAACAGTAATGAAAAACCCGCAGTTTGCCTTTTGTGCAGACTGCGGGTTATTTAAAAACGATTGTAAAATATCTGCAAAAGTTACAATTGCTTTCCAGTGAAATTTCAAGGTATAATCGAATATACGGTTTGACTATTTTTATCCTATCGTTTCAAGGAGGTACGGGATGAACAAAAAAACATTATGGAACGGCGGTTGGTCATTTTTAAAAACGAAGCCGGGAACGACTTTTGAACAGGCAGTTGCAAGATCAGGGGAGTTTCAGGCGGTGGACATCCCGCACGACTGGCTCATTTATGACACGTTAAACCTGTATGAGGACGGGACGGGCTGGTACAGGAAACAGTTTACATACGAGCAGGACAGTGATAAGAATGTCTTTATCACCTTTGAAGGCATCTATATGGACAGCACGGTCTATTTAAACGGCGTAAAAGCGGGAGAGTGGAAGTACGGCTATTCTTCTTTTACGCTGGATGTCACGGATTTTGTGAATCCCGGTGAAAATGAAATCATGGTGGGCGTATGCTTTTTAAGCCCCAACAGCCGTTGGTACTCGGGGGCGGGCATTTATCGAAACGTGTGGTTTCAGACGACGGAGAAGACCTACCTTCCGCAAAATGCGGTCTATGTAAGTTCGAAAAAGCAGGACGACGACAGCTTTCTTTTAAGGATCGAAACCGAGATCGCAGGGGAAAAGAAGGATGAGGCGCAGCTTGCATTTTGCCTTTATGATGAGAATGACAATGAAGTGGAAATAAAGCCTGTGAATCATACGGCGGAAATGGAACATTCTCAAGAGCAGACTGCTGATTCCGGGGAAAATATTGTCGATTCCTTTGCAAAGGGCGTAACGGCTCACGCGGATGGAACCCGTGCTATTATACAATATTTTCGTGTGAGCGGCGTGCAGCTTTGGGATATCGATGCGCCCGTGTTATATACCCTGAAAACGACGCTTTCGGCGGATGGAGAAACACTGCATACGGACGTGCAGAAGATTGGGTTCCGTCATGTGGAATACACCACGGACAATGGCTTTTTCTTAAACGGCAGGCATATCAAGTTAAACGGTGTCTGTGAGCATCATGATCTGGGCGCGCTGGGCGCGGCGTTCAATCAGGCGGCGATGCGGCGTAAATACCGTATTTTGAAAGAGATGGGTGTCAACGCCGTGCGGGGCACGCACAATATGATGGCGCCGGAGGCACTTGATCTTGCCGATGAGATGGGCATACTCATTATTTCGGAAGCCTTTGACATGTGGGAGAGGCCGAAGACGGAATATGACTATGCGCGGTTTTTCAAGGAATGGTCCGCAAGGGATGTGGCGAGCTGGGTGAGGAGCGAGAGAAATCATCCGAGCATCATTTTCTGGAGCATCGGCAATGAGATCTACGATACCCATGCGGATGCGCACGGGCAGGAGATCACCCGCTATCTCCGCGATGAGGTGGAAAAGCACGATCCGATTCAGAATGCGCGTGTAACCTTCGGTTCCAATTACATGCCGTGGGAAAATACGCAGAAGTGTGCGGATATTTTGAAAATGCCGGGTTATAATTACGCGGAAAAGTATTACGAGGAGCATCATAAGGTACACCCTGACTGGGTGATTTATGGAAGCGAGACGTCGTCCATCGTACAGAGCAGGGGCGTGTACCACTTTCCGCTGAAGGCGGGCATCCTTGCGGAAGAAGATGAACAGTGCTCGGCGCTCGGCAACAGCTCTACAAGCTGGAGCGCGAAGTCCATGGAAATTTGCGCTACGGTTGACAGGGATATGGAATTTTCGCTGGGCCAATTTATCTGGTCGGGCTTTGACTATATCGGAGAACCTACGCCTTATCATACCAAAAATTCCTATTTCGGGCAGATCGATACGGCGGGATTCCCGAAGGATTCTTACTACGTATGGAAGTCGGCGTGGACGGACTATCGGAAAAAACCGATGGTACATATTTTCCCGTATTGGGATTATAATGAAGGGCAGCTCATTGATGTGCGCGTGTGCTCCAATGCGCCGGATGTGGAGCTTTTTGTGAATGGAAAGAGTCTCGGGAAGCAGCATCTTACGCATGAGCCGGGAAGCGGCAGCCATATCATTGCGGATTATCAGGTCCCTTATGAAAAGGGTACACTTTTGGCAATTGCCTATGATGATGACGGCAGAGAAGTGGCAAAGGAGGAGAAACATTCCTTTGGCAATTCGGGGAAGATCGTGATTGAACCCGACGATACCCGGGTTAGGGCGGATGGCAGGGATCTGCTTTTCTTTACCATCGGTACGGTGGACGGGCAGGGAATTCCTGTGGAAAATGCCTGCGACAGGATATTTGTGAACGTGTCGGGAAAAGGCAGACTGATTGGGCTTGACAACGGGGACAGTACGGATTTCGATTCTTATAAAGGGGTGAGCAGGAGGCTGTTTAACGGCAAACTGTTGGCAATCGTTCAGGCGGACATAACGCCCGGTGAGATCAAAGTGGAGGTGTCGGCAAAAGGTTTGGAGGGCGCGTCCGTCGTTTGTGAGAGCTATGCGTGTGAAAATCAGGAAATCGCGACTCTGCAAGCCAATCGGGAAATGCCGATTGTGCTTGGCAGGGCGGAAGAAATTCCGGTGCGCAAAATCGTGCTGAAAACCCTGAACGGACAGCACTTTACAAAAGATAATGAGACCATCACCGTGGAAGCGCAGGTGGAACCGCCGCAGGCGGACGATCGGGAAGTGACGTTTAGGGCGGTGAACGATACGGGTGTGCCGGTGAATCTTGTCAGCCTTACGGCGGAAGGCAATCGTGCCGTATTGAAAGCGAAGGGGGACGGCAGTTTTCGTCTGGTTGCCATGTCAAAGAGTGGGACGGATAAGACCAGAGTGATGTCGCAGCTGGAGTTTACGATAGACGGTTTCGGTCAGGCATATACGGATCCTTATGATTTTGTGGCGGGCAGTTTATACACTTCGGTGGCGCAGGGTGACGTCGGCTGCGGCAACGAGAGGGGCGTCGCTACGGGGAGAGACGGCGACACCGTTGTCTGCTTTGACAATCTTGATTTTGGAACCGTGGGAAGCGACGAGATTACCATTCCGATTTTTGCGTTGGATGATAAGGAGTACCCGATTCAGATATGGGAAGGCATTCCGGGAGAAGAGGGCAGCGAAATGGTCGCCGATGTCATTTATCAAAAGCCCTCCATCTGGAATGTGTATCAGGAGGAAACCTTCAAGTTAAGCAGGAAGCTGAAAGGTATTACGGGCATCAGTTTCCATGTGCGCCAAAAGATTCATATTAAAGGCTTTTCCTTTACCAAATATGAGAAGGCATGGCAGGAGCTTATGGCGGGAGAAGCGGACGGCGTATTCGGTGACAGCTTCGAAAAGAACGGCGGCAGAGTAGAGGGAATCGGCAACAATGTGTTCCTGGAATTTGCGGATATGGATTTTGGCACGAGGGATATCACAGGGATTGCCATCAAAGGAAGGGCGCACAACGGCAGCAATACTATACACATCCGCTTTTATAACGGCGTGGAAGAAAAGAAGCAGATCGTGGAGTTTCCTGAGAGTGAAGAGTATATGCTGCAGCAATTTGACTTAGAGCCCGTAAGCGGGAAATGGACGGTTTCCTTTATCTTCCTGCCGGGCAGCAATTTTGATTTTGATCGGTTCCAATTTTTATAAAAGTGGCGCTTTAGGGGGACATTCGTGTCCCCCTAAAGATATGAAATACGCAGGGAGGTGATCGCAATTTTCTTTTCTGTTATCATAACAATATTTATCTTTATCCTATTTAGAAAAGCCAAATCAGAACTGACACAGGGGTCTAAAACGGAACTTCTTTTTTGTATTGTATGGTTGTCCTCCTACTTTGCATTTGCCATGATAAGTAACCAATTTCAGATTCCTATTGTGAATGAAGCTACAAATTGGCTGCTGCTTGTCCTGGTTCCGTTACTGATTGCGGCAAGATTAAGAAAAGAAAATGTAAAAGTAACGCTTAGGGAAATCGGGGTAAGGCTTCCTGATAAAAAAACGGGACTGAAAACATTGCTGATCTGTCTTATTGATACGGGCATCATTTTTTGCGTGTTTAGCCTGGGTGAGGAAACAGGCACAGAGAACATGAATATCCTGAGGACATTGAGGAACTTTCCCGTTTTCTTGATTTTGATGATGGTGACAGCCGGATTTACGGAAGAATTTTTCTTTCGGGGCATTCTTCAGAGATGTTTGGTAAATACTTTGAAACAGCCTTATATAGCCATCTTGATTACCAGTATTTTATTTGGGTTATATCATTTTCCGTTTGCATATTATCTTTGGGACGGCGTGTCCGGAAACGTGGTCGATGTCTTAAAAATGATCATGACAGAGCAGGCTGCTGCGGGATTTGCTTTCGGATTATTATATTATAAGAGTGATAAAAATCTTTGGTGCAGCGTTCTGCTGCATTCTCTTTCCAATGCGGTAATCATGTCAATAGGAGTTTGAATTTCTTTCCTTTTGTATTCCGATTCGGTTATCCTGATTGAAATCTGTAATGGGATCGAAAGGAAAGGAGGGCTGCAAGCATTTTTTAGCAGTTATCTGATTCACCCTGATTTGAGTTTCCCCATTTTTTAAT
>DLAF01000008.1 GCA_002492725.1 Lachnospiraceae bacterium UBA7054 | reverse complement strand
CCACATCTATGGGTACATTATAGGAGCAGATCGAGTCGGCTTTTCAATGGAACTTTGAGGTGTTTGAGCGGGAAAACGCGGCTAAGATGGACTTCCTGGAGCAGTCTTGGAATTATGATCCCATAGCTGCCCGGATGAAGGGGTACGAGGATTTTGACTATGATTATGATGACGACTACGATTATGACGATGACGATGATATAGAGTATTACGACATGCCCGGACGGGAGGATGCGCCTGGAAAGGCTCCCGCTGCGGGAAAGGGCAGGAAAACGACCGTTATGATCGGAACGGAGGACGAACTGCTTGCATTTATGGACAGGGTCAACCGGGGCGAGCCGGAAGCAATCAACGCGGATTGCAAGCTGATTGCCGACCTGGATTTCCACGGCAGGAAGATACCGTCCCTTGGATGCGACAGAAAACATCCGTATTGCGGGACCTTTGACGGCAGAGGACATCGGATCAGGGGCTTTGTGCTCAGTGGAAAAGATATGACGGAGATCGGTTTTTTCGGATGCCTGCAGGGAAATGTGTACAACCTGTCCGTGGACGGCATCATAAAGGCGGGAAGCTGTCCGCTGGCGGCAGGGTTCTGTGCGGTGAACGAAGGCGAGATCCACTGCTGTGAGGCGGTCATAGAAATGCACGGCGGGCAGTATGTCGGTATGTTTGTGGGAGAGAATAAGGGTCTGATCGAACGGTGCAGCGTCAGCGGGAAAAGCTGCGGTATGTTCCTGCCCTGGCTCTGGCCGCTGCTGCCTTGGGTCGCCCTCCTCGTATGGATTTTGATCAACCCGCCGCTGCCGCCGGAGGATTATGTTCCTGTCATGGCGGATGCGGCGATCATCCCAAATGAGGATGATGATATGGGCGAGAGGACGAATGAGAACAAGGCAAGCTATGAAGTGCCAAAGACGCTCGAGGTCGATGCCGGCACCATGACGGCAAAAAGCGAGCCTTATGTGATCAAAAATCCCAACAGGGGAGCCAACTATGACTTTGTGGCAGCGCTGTATATGACGAACAGCGCCGGTCAGGATGTGGAGGTCTACCGTTCCGGACGCATCCCCGTGGGCTACCACATTCAGGATCTGACGCTGGCGCCGGAAGACGGGAGCACACTTGCGGCGGGGAGCTATCATGCAAAGATGGTATTTTCTTTTTACCACCACGATACAGGAGAAAAGGGCATGGTGGATTCCACAGTGCCAATCACCGTAGAGATCAAATAGGAGTGAATGATAAGACATGAAACGAAAGAAATGTGTGACGGCGGACAGAAGAAAGAAAAAGATCGGGATCCTCACAAGCCTTGCCATCATTCTCTGCATAGGGGCGGCGTTCGGATATATCCGCTTTACGCGCGGCTATCGTACCTTTCTTGCGCCGGAGCACGAAGCCGCCGCTGTGGCAGGCGTTCCCGCCGGGACGGACTCCTGGCAGATACTCCCGGTCAGGGAGGGATATATCGTGGGGCTGGACACGATGCCTGTCTACAGGGACGGAAAACTGTGCCTGAATGTGGCGAACGGGGAGGAGAGCACCGTCTGGTTTTTGGTACGTGTATACCAGGAGGATAAGATGATTGCGCAGACGGGCATTTTATATCCGGGAGAGTATCTGGGGGAGGTAGCATGCGAAAAGGGACTTGCCCCGGGCGGCGCGGTCACGATTCGGATCGTTGCCTATGAGCCTGAGACATACCACAGCGAGGGGGTCGCAAAGATCATATGTGAGGTTGCCGGGGCGTGACGGCAGTTCACACTTCACACGAATCCTCCCTCGCGTTTAACAGCGCGCGGCAGATAAATAGCCCGCCTTTCTCATAAAACTCGGCGCTGCCGTCATATTTTGCCGCGGTGCTTTGTATGCTTTTTACGCCGATCCCTTCATGGTCATCCGCGCAGGGCAGTCCGTCGCGAAACAGGATCTGTCCGTCGTATGTGTTCCGGCAGTCTAAAATGACCACATTATTCTTTTTCTGCGCCCGGATCTCGGTCAGGTGTTCTTTTGCTTTCAGACAGCCCTTAAAAGCGTTTTCCAGCATATTCGCGAGTATGGAGACCAGATCTACGGATGAGATGCCGGTGGTTTCCTGCAAACGTACGAGGATATTGAAGTCGATGCCTTCTTTTTCCGCCTTTTTCCGATAGGCAAGGAACAGACTGTTGAGGGCGGGATCTGTGCTGTACTGCGGAAACGCCTTTTCCTCCTCGACCCGCGCATATTCTTCCAGATAAGCGAGGATGCCCGCGTAGTTCTCCTGCTTGGCAAGATTCGCGATTACGGTGTTGTGATGACGAAGATCGTGCCGCGTCTGCTTCGCGTCCCGTTCGAGCTGCTCGTAGCCGGACAGCTGCGCTGCCAGAAGCTTTTCATGCAGCTTAATCTGACGGAGCTGGTACGTATGGTTCATCTGTGTCAGGAAATGGAACAGCAGAATGTAGATCATCAGGGTAAACAGATAGGAGAAGACAACGATCAGGATATTCTGGATTTTGATCGTGGTCACATACGCGTGGTAGAGCATGATCGCGGACATGAGCACAAAAGTCAGGATGGAGATGACGGCGAACAGCCCGTAGCCGCCCTGCATTTCCCGATAGCTTTGTTTGATGCGGTCGCGGAAATAGAGGCGGTAGACGAGCAGGAAAAAGAGGTTCAGCCCGATGCGCAGTCCCCAGATTACCGCGTTCCCCGCGCCAACGCCGCTTTGTGTGATAAGGGAGACGAGGCAGTAGATAAAAGTCCACAGACAGAAGTAGCTGCACAGCAGGAACGCGGATTTGGCGGGATGAGAGGCGGAGAGCATACACAAAAACATCAGGACAAGGATCACGACGAAAAATAAAAATCCGAGCAGAAATCTCAAATTCACGGGAATGGGCAGTAGCGCGAGTGACAGCGCCAACACTTCTTCGGCTGCGGTGAAAAGCGCGGCAAAGACGATCTGTCTCCTCTTGTTGTGCTTTGGTTCCAGCGCGAGATGATAGAGCCAGATGCTGTGAAAGATGTTGTTGATCAGATTGGTGATAACTGCTTCCATGTCAATCGCCTTCCATTTCTGTTCCAAAATAGTGATTGAAATACCGGTCGGACAAAGTCTTGTAGGAGCCTCGCGGCAGATAGATTTCTTCGCCGTTGTCAAGCTGCAGTGCCTGCGTGCCCAGCCGCTCGATATGTTTCAGATTTACGATATAAGATGCCCCCGCTTTCGCAAATTCCTGATGGGCGGCAAGCATTTCATAGAGCCTGTTCATCGTCATATGCAAGATAAGATGTTTCCCGTTTTTCAGATAAACACATTGCGTCTTGCGCTGCGCTTCACAGTAGACGATATCGTCAGCCGCGATCCTGCGAAGCTGGTTCTCCGTCTGAAAGAGCAGATAGCGTGCCGTGTCCTTCTCAAACTGTGCAAGCGCCCTGTCCACAGCGGCGAAAAGCGACGCCTCGGAAACCGGCTTGACCAGATAATGCAGGACGTTTAATGCAAAGGCTTCCAGCGCGTGATCCTTAGAAGATGTCAAAAAAACAATCCGGCACGGCAGGTTCATCCCGGCCAACTTCTTTGCCGCTTCAAGCCCCGACAGCGTTGGCATATAGATATCCAGAAAGATAAGATCCGGCACATAAGATTCCTGTTCGATTGCAAAGAGCAGCGCATCCGCGCTCTCAAACTGTCTGACAGCGAGCGGGCCCTTTATGGGATGTCCGGGATAGGAGCGCAGCATCCGCTCCATCGTATGAAGTTCTGTCGGCTCGTCGTCACAGAGCGCGATCTGATACATGGCACATTCTCCTCATAACCAATAAGAATTACTGAGTCTGCATCTATTATAGCATATCATCCGTACGTTTTTCCCAGGACAGGAACATGCCGTTTTCGTCAAAATAGACGTTATTTTCGACACCCTTATTTTTATAGGGGGACAAAATATACCCGAAAAACTGCAATCTGTACCGGGAGGGTAGAAAAAACGTTTTTCCTGTCATATTATGTGTGTATCAATTTGGGTGGGGCGGTCTGAAGGATACGGAGGATGGGAGAGTATGGCAAACGAGGTTGAGTTTCAAAAAGCGAATCACTACTCTTTGAAATGTATGCGCGTCACGTTGATCGTATTGGTGATCGCGTGGATCTTGAACGTGCTGCACATTTTTATTGTGGACCAGACCATTATGAACACTGCTCTCATCGGTGTGGTTATCTTTGTGGCGCTGGGTCATGCCGTGAAATATGTACTTGGCTTTGAAAAGGCGATATCCAACTATACCATGATTTTTTTGCTGGTGAGTATGATATCCTTTGCGAATATGGAACTGGCTTACCACGCAACCCTCTTTATGATTTTTCCTATGGTATGTTCTGTTGTCTATACGGAGAAAAAGTATAAAACCTTTACCTTTGGTCTGACCGTCGGCGGTTTCTTCGTTTCCGTGATCGGCGGTTATTATTGGGGACTGTGCGATGCGAACACATTGATCCTGACTACCACGACCGCAGCCAGGGAAGCGGAAACGCTTTTGGCAGGCGTTATTTCTATCAATACGAATCTGATTAATATTATTTTGTTCTTTGTCTTCCCCAGAATCATGGCGCTGGCGGCGTTTAACGCTGTCTTAAATTATATCAAGAACACCCTTTTGGAAAAGACCCAAAAAGAGCAGGAAGGTTTGCAGTTGGCGGAGCTTTTAAAGAAGTGCGAATCCGCCTCTGAGGAACTGGTCACGATGGTGAAAGACGTGGAAGAAAATCTGGGAAATTTCCGGCGCGCCAATGAACAGATCGTTGCCTGTGCCCGCGATACTTCGGCGGATTGTGACGAAAGCCGCGGTCAGGTGGTACGGATTCAGGAAAGCGTCTCACAGATGTCTGAGGCAATCGACGGTATTTATCAAAACACCAAAGAAATGTTCCAAATATCCGAGGATGTTACCAGCCATACGCTGGGGTTTGTCAAGACGATGGATGTGGCGGTAGACTCCATGCATCAGATCAAAGAAACGGCAAACCGGACAGGAGCGTCAATCAGCCGGTTGGAGAATGGGATCGATGAGATCACAAGTTTTGTAGGACAGATTTCCGGCATTTCCGCGCATACGAATCTGTTGGCATTAAACGCGAGCATTGAAGCGGCGCGGGCGGGAGAACACGGCAGAAGCTTTGCGGTGGTGGCGGATAATGTACAGCAGCTGGCGGAACAGTCCAAGGCGGCAAGTAATTCCATTCAGGAGTTAGTGCCCAAAATTCTGGATCAGCTGGAAGGGGTAAAATCGATCAATGAGCAGAATCGGTTATCCGTTGAGGAGGGAATCGACAAGATCCTCGATGCCAGAAACAAAGCCGAATCTTTGGGAAACATGCAGAAAAATTCCATCACCATGACCGAACAGATCGTAGAGCGCAGCGACAAGACCAGAACATATAGTGAACAGGTGCGCGATATGGCGCTTTCTCTGGACGGGCTGGTTTCAAACTTTAAGAGCAGGGCGGACGAGATCGTAGACGATGTCAACAACGAAGGGGAGATTACATGTCTGACTGAGGAATCTTTTGCCAGGGTAAAGGGCATTGCGGAGGAATTGCTGGCGTTATCCCATGAAGCCATATAACATTGCGGGATCCTATTCCTCAAACCGCAGTTTTTCTACACTTTTTTGGGAAAAGATAAGGAGATCATGCTATGGACAACTTGATTGACAGCACGACTAACGAGAATGACTACAGACTATTTTCTGTCAGTCAAGCGGCGCGCGCCTGCAGCCTTTCCCGATCCAGTCTGATCCGTCTGGAGGAGAAGGGGCTGCTTGTGCCGGCTTACATCGATGCAGACAGCGGGTACCGATATTATGATACCTATAATATCAGTCGGATTCTGCAAATTCAGAAATTCCAGAGGATGGGATTTGGTGCGGAAGAAATCTTCTCCTACTATAAGGGGAACGGAAAAGCGGAAGAACTTCTTACCATTCTGGAGCAGAGGCTGTCCATGCTGGAGCAGCAGATTGCGGAAATGCGGATGCTTTCCCTTGCTGTGCCGGATATGTCCCTGTCCATAATAAGGGTTCCCGAAACCTTATGCTGTGTCCGCAGATATCAGGGCGTTCTGGTTCAGGATGGATACCGTGCCGCATATGATTTTTTCCATGAATGTGCGGAAAAGGGGATTCCTTTTGCAACGGAACCGCTTTTTAGCATCAATGAGCGTGTGGACTATCTGGAGGGAAACATTACTTCCGCATCCTATGATTTTTCTATCTGTATTCCCGTTTTGCCGAAACAGGCGCCGGAGGATGCGGTTTCTATTCCCGCCTGTACGGCGCTTTCCCTGCTGGTTTACGGCGATTACAGCAAACTCAATGAGGCTTATCTCTATCTGGGCGAACAGGTGCGTAACCGCGGGCTTACTCCTGCCGGATATGTGCGAATGATCAGTCTGGTCGGACCTTATGTGGGGAGGGAAATCGATCCGAGGAGGTATTGTTCGCGTCTGGTGCTGCCGATTGAGGCGGGGGTAGATTCGTAATTCATTTTCCAATCATATAACGGTTTCGTTGGAAGGCTGAGCTGATATTAATTGCAAAAAAACGACCAATGACAAACAGATGCGTCAGTTTGATGAAAAGAAATTCAAGTCTTGTCACTCCGATAAAAAAAACCTGATAATCACTATGGCGGTGGTTATCAGGTTTTTTGCGGTTATAGAAGGGCGACTGTCGAAAATCAGGTAAATATTTCATCTTTACACAAGAACATATGTTTGATAAGATAACATTACAATCATTGGCAGGGAGGAGGTGAAGGGAATGGAAGAGATGCTGCATGAAGGGATGCTGGCGGACGGGCAGATCAATATTCCAATCCAGATGATGTCACTGACTGACCGCGACGGGAAAATGACGCCCCTGTGGTTTCGGCTGGAGACGGAGAATCACGAAGTCAGGCTGTGTCGGATTGAGCAGGTGATATCCAGAGACGAAAAGAAGTATGTGGGTGTGCGGGAGAAGCAGTTTATCTGCAAGATCAGGCTGGGAAATGTCTGTAAGACTCTGGAGATGCGCTACAGCGTGGAAACCCAGAAATGGCGGATCTTCCAATTCCTGTAGGGATGGGAAAGTATGTGTTTCATATCGATGTCAACAGCGCCTTCCTTTCCTGGACGGCGGCTTATCGCGTGGATGTGCTGGGCGAAAAGGAAGATATCAGGCTGATCCCGAGTATTGTTGGCGGAGATCAGGAGAAGCGCCACGGGATCGTCCTTGCCAAGAGCACGCCCGCCAAAAAGTTTGGCATCAAGACGGGAGAGCCTGTCGTTGCAGCACAGAGAAAATGTCCGGGTCTGGTGATCGTGCCGCCGGATTACGGCCTGTATGTCAAGTCTTCACGGGCTTTTATCAAGATACTGCAAGAATACAGCGACAATGTGATCCAGTACAGCATCGACGAGGCGTGGGTAGTGTTTGAAGGCTTTGAGAAGCTCTACGGCCGCGATCAGATGGTAAAGCTGGCTTATGAGTTAAAGGACAGGATCAGGGACGAGCTTGGTTTTACCGTAAACGTCGGTGTTTCCACGAACTTTCTCCTCTCAAAGATGGCGGGGGACTTTTCCAAGCCCGATAAGGTGCATACCCTGTTTCCGGAAGAAATGGAGCAGAAAATGTGGCCCCTTCCCGTCTCTGATCTGTTTTTGGCGGGGCGGGCTACGGTCGAAAGGCTGCACGGCGTAGGCATACAGACCATTGGAGAACTGGCGCAGGCGGATGAGGGAATGATCCGCTCCCTGTTAAAAAAGCACGGTCAGACCATACAGGGGTTTGCCAGAGGTGAGGATCTGGATCCTTCCATGATCTCTCATGAGGCCAATAAAGGCTACGGCAACAGCATGACGGCTCCCGTGGATATCGTGACGGAGGAGTACGCGAGACATCTGCTGCTTTCTTTGAGCGAGACGGTAGGGGCGAGGCTTAGAAGCGACGGGGTAATGATCAGCGTGGTCAGCATACATTTAACGACCTGTGAGTTTAAACGGATGAATAAGCAGATGCAGCTGGATTCGCCCACCAATATCACGAAGGAGATTTACGAGGCGGCCTGCCTGCTTTTTCATAAGCTGTGGGATAAGAAGACGCCGCTCAGACAGCTGGGAGTCCACACAACGAAGGTGCAGGAGGAAGCAGCCCGCCAGTACAGTATTTTTGATCTGGAGAAAAATGAGAGACTGGAAAAGTTAGACAAAGCCGTGGATCAGATTCGCGGGAAATTCGGGGAAGACGCGATTTTTCGAGCCAGTTTTCTAAAAGGAAATGTATCCCATATGAGCGGTGGGTTGAATAAAGAGAGGCGCAGCGGGGTTACATTAGGAATAGACGTGGAGGGGGAAAATGTGCGGGATCTTTGAGAATTTGCGACAAAGATCAGGGAAACGGCGGGAAAGGATGCAAAGCAGATGTGCGGCAGATTTTATATTGATGACGAGACGGCGCGGGAGATTGAGAAGATTGCCCGCAAGATCGACAGTAAGATAGCAAAAACGGGCGATGTGCACCCTTCGGAGCCTGCGCTCATCCTGCGGGCGGATCATGACAGCACGGTGGCTGAAGTGCTTAAGTGGGGCTATACGGCCGCCAGAAAAAACACCCTGATCTTCAACGCCAGAACGGAGACTGTGCAGGAGAGATCGATGTTTCGCTATGATTTTGAGACGCGCCGCTGTCTGGTGCCGGCGAATAAGTTTTATGAATGGAAGGATATCGGCGCTAAGAAAAAGGAAAAGTATGAATTTTCGGCGCCGGGAGAGGTATTGTATCTGGCGGGAATCTATCACAAGGACCCGGCGGGAGACCACTTCGCCATCCTCACCAGGGAGGCGGAGGGGTGCATGATCGGCGTACACAATCGGATGCCGCTGATCCTTCGGCGGGAGGATATGGAGGCATGGCTGTTTTCGGAGAAAGAGGCAAAGGAGCTGCTGGAGCGTCATTTTGATGCCTTGCAGAGGGAGCGGAGTGATGGGGAGGAGTATCGGCAGATGAGGTTATTTTGATGAGCGTAAGAAAAAAGATAGCGATTGCCGGTTTGCTGGTGGCAATGACGGTCGCAGGATGCTTGTGGTTCCTGTCTGACAGGGAGGATGGGATTGCAGGAAGCATCATAGATAATGATACATATTTCAGAATCATTGATAAGGGAGAGGGGAAATACCTTTATACCATTTATAATACAGAAGGAAAAGTCGTAAGAGAAGAAGAAAAATTTCGTGAGCCAAGGATATCATACGTAGATCAGGAGACAATCGAGATTTTCAACAGTGCGGGGACGGCGGTCTGGTTTTGTGTTTACTATGATATTGTTCACGACAGGTTTTCGGAGCCGTATGAGTGCCCTGCAGCCGCCAAATATCAGAAGGTTGCGTTTTTGGAGTATAGGGAAGCAGAAACCGTTTTAGTGATCCAGGACATGTTTGACCCGGATATCTGCTATCAGGAATTTCCCTTGGATTTTGGAAAAGTGGTGCTCCCTGTTGTATCTGCTGAATTTAAGGGTGAGGAGACGCTGCTGATCACTTACGAGTCAGGTGATTTTTACGGCGATAAAGAAAAAACGAAGATATTGACTTGGGGAGAAAGGGAAGAAAATGCCGATTTGCAGGAGAAAATCCCCGTATGCGATATTGTAAGGTCAATGGATTTTACCGTGAAGGAGCCACATTTGGATATTACACCAGAGGAAAACCGAGTTTATCTGGAAGGCTATCTGAAAGTATTGAAGAATGAAATTCCGGCTATTGGTGAAGTGGAAGTGAAATACTACAAAGATTTGTGGAGAGCCGGTAGCGAATTTGAAGAACTGCTGAAAGAAAAAGCAACGAGAGAGTATCCGTATTTATATTATTATGATGATCTGGATGGGGACGGCAAGCCGGAATTTGCGATCAATCAGGGATGTATGTATCTGTTCAAATATGAGCCGGAACCAGATCGATGTATTATTTTGGATTCTGAAGAATCCTGTTATTTTAGTACAATAGTCGGCACAGGACTAATCTGGCGTCATGACGGACTGCATGCGAACGTAGTGCGTGATGATCTAATCGGCCTGGATAAAGACGGAAATTTTGAAGATATCCTGCGCTTAGAGGAGGGCGTGAATCCAAAATCTCCTTACTTTGAAGTGGGCGTAAGCGATACTTCGTTTCAGTATGTAGATGAAATGGACGAAGCGTGGAAGGGGTTGGAAACGCCGTTTTTTGAATACCAGGATGTGAGCGAAGAGGAGTGGAAGGAACTCACAGGGCCTTTTTTTGAAATGGTGGAGAATAACGCTGTTTTACAGAAAACATTAGAAGAAGTTTTTGGGGAGTTGTTGGAAGAATAAAAATTGAGCCGCGGTGAAACGACCGCAAAAATCAGGAAAACAGGAGAAGAACGATATCTTTATGTATTTCAGTATGATGAGGAGCAGGATCAGATTTTTTGTGGAAGGAATATATATCCGGCACAATCGGCTTAATGGAAACAAGGAAATGGATATGGGTCGGCGGATGGGCAGTCCATGGGATGATCTGTTTCGATGAAAACGGCAATCGGATATTTTTTGTACATTTTAAAGTGATGGGTGGAATGCCTTACAAAAACGAGCAGGGGGACTATGGGTATCTGATCTTTTTGCCGGAATATATAGAGTTTACCGATGAAATGAAAGCGCAGGCGCTTTTTCTATATCCTCTGGAAATTTTGCGGAGTAGACTTTCAAAACCGGCTATTCGTGAGGTAACAGGTGGAACTACATTCCTCTTTTGAAAACTGAATAGCAGCCGTCAGAGAGATACCTGCCGCAAAGGATAGTGTGCCATGATACGAGCGCGCCCTTTGCTCAATCAGCGCACAGCGCC
>DLAF01000003.1:25867-89576 GCA_002492725.1 Lachnospiraceae bacterium UBA7054 | reverse complement strand
TTGAATTATACAGGAAGCTCCTATTCATAATAATCGAGAGATATTTACTTTGTCTTACAGCCATGACATTATAATCAAACATTGCAACTTTATAATCTTTACTCAATGAAAAGCAAGAAATACTCTTCGGACTCTCCCCGCTTTGTAATATATCTATTATTGTCTTCTCTTTGCGCCCTACTGACACTATTTTTTTATTCGCATATGATTTACAATCTATTGCAATATGGGTTCTTTTATATCCTAATTGCTCAAATATGCCGCCTACGTCATCATACCAATCAAGCCATTTTCCCTTTATCAAACCGTCTCCCCAAAAAGTTATAGATACCGTGCCAGCCTCCACATGAATTTCCTCCTACTATTATTACTCAAAATCTAAACAACACATTTTACCCTTTTTTCTCAATACCCCGTGCAAAACCTCTGCTTCTATATTCATAATATACATCTTGACATAGATCTGACGGTTCAGGCGGTCATAACGGTACTCTTCTCCTCTCTGCTTCCTCTTCCGAGATGATACTGCCGTTACGGTCATAATTGTAAATAGTAAGGCGCTCCGCTTTACCCATTCCGTCAGCCCGTTTCTTTCATTATAGCGGTAGCCTTCTGTACCGTCAACGAAACCGCCGCTGTCCTGCTCCTTTAACAGGCAGTTTCCAGATACCCGTCCAACATTTCCACTATATTATTACAAAATTGCACAAATTAATTTGCAATTTCGTCACGCCTATGCTATAGTAAGAAAAAGCATATTTTCTAAAAACAGATCGGTAACTTCTATCTCTATTTCTAAGTTTCAGAAAATCCATGCTTTGCATCCAACTAACCATTTACAAAGCACGGACATAACCGGGAACTACTTAACGCGTGCCGCCTGTTAAAAGAATATGCACAGTATGTGGAACAGGTAAGGACATATACCCAACAAATGCCCTTATCGGAGGCAGTGGAAAAAGCGGTAGATGATTGTATCAAAAACGGTATTCTTGCAGACTTTTTGGCTAAGAATCGAGCGGAGGCGATTGCGGTGAGTATCTTTGAATACGATGAAGAAAAGCACATGAAAAGTGAACGGAAGGAATGGCAGGAAATTGGACGGAAAGAGGGCCTCGCAGAGGGAATGGTCGCCGGACGGGAAGAAGGTCGCGATAATCTTGCCAGTTTGCTCCAATCCCTGACAGATGCCGGAAAGAGCGAGGAAGTACAACGCGTCCTTGCGGATAAGGACTATCGCGAGCAATTATGCCGGGAATATTTCCGCGAAAAAGACCTTGTCCGCCCATGATCGCATAACCCAGAGGGCTCCTCAAACGGGGAGTCGCTCTGCTTTTTGAAAGATCGCTGCTTTTTCCTCCTTTGCAAGAAACTAATTCATTTCCTAATCGAAATCGCAAGTTAAAGGGGTATTTCTTATCCTTTTATCAAAACATACCCCCATAACCGCATTTTTTCATCCCAATTCCATTTTCATTCCTATCCCACCTCTCTCCTCAGCCGCAACAAGATTCTTTTTTCCATCCTGCTTACCTGCACCTGGCTGATACCCAGGGCCTTCGCCACCTCCACCTGGGTCTTGTCCTGAAAATAGCGCATCTGAATCAGTTCCCTCTCCGTCTCGGAAAGCGTAGCAAGAAGCTGCTCAAGCAGGATATGATTCAGGATTTCTTCTTTCTCCGCGTCCCCGCTATCGTGATTCACGCCCGCAGCGGCGCCGGCTGTACCGCCTACCACCTGATCCACCAGAAAAATTTCATTGCCGTCCGACTGGTAGACAGACTTATAAATAGACTCCACCTCCACGCTGGCATCAAGCGCCATCACAATATCTTCCACCGAAAGCTCCGTCTCCGCGGACAATTCCTGCAAGGTTGCCTCCCTGCCGTAAATCTGAGAAAGCTTCTGCGCCGCCTGCCTGATCTTCCAGCCGTTTTCCTTTAAGGTGCGGCTCACCTTCACCATGCCGTCGTCGCGTAAAAAGCGCTTGATTTCCCCCTGTATCATAGGCACGGCATAGGTGGAAAAACGCACCTGAAATTCCAGGTCAAACTTGTCAATCGCCTTGATCAGACCGATACAACCGATCTGAAACAGATCTTCCGCATCATATCCCCTCCCGATAAAGCGTTTTACGATATGCCTCACCAGTCCCAGATTCTCCTCAATCAGTACCTCTCTTGCCTCTTTATCTCCTGCCTGTGATCGTTCAATTAAAACGGCAGTCTCTTCCATGGGCTATTCCTCGTTTCCGATCCAGGCGTTTAAGCCGAGCTTTTTATACATACGCACCAGCGTGCCCTGCGCCGGCTCTGAGATTACTTCCAGATCATCCATAAAAGCTTCCATAAAGGCAAACCCCATGCCGGAGCGCTCCCACTCCGGTCTGGTGGTAAAGAGCGGTTCCATTGCCCGCCCCACATCCGCCATCCCCACGCCGCGGTCGATGATCTCTACCTCCAAAACATCGTTTTGCAAAGAGCAGTTCATCTGCACCCTGTCCGTAACGCTGCCCCTGTTCTCATAGCCATGCAGAATTGCATTCGTCACCGCCTCGGAAACCGCCGTCTTAACGTCAGACAGCTCCTCAAGCGTCGGATTAAGCGGCGCGATAAAGGCCGCCACTGCCATTCTGGCAAAGGCTTCGTTTGCCGACACCGCCGCAAATTCCAGGTGCATCTCGTTTGTAATCTGTCTGTAATCCTTTTTTTCCAATATCTCGATCATATCCTATTCCTTCCCCTTTCCTTTTCCGTACCGGAACGTTTTTGCACAGGCACGTACCGTAAACCGGTTAATCCATGATCTCCACAATATTCTCCATCCCCGACAGCAGAAGGAGTCTCCTGATCCTGCTGCCCGCATTGACCGCGTACACTTTGCCTCCAAAGCAGGAGATCTTCCGATACCGTCCGAGGATAATTCCCACCCCTGAACTGTCCATAAAGGTTGTCCTCTCAAAATCAAAGACCACATTTCCCACCTTCTTTGAGACAATATAACGGTCAGCTCTCAAACTTATGTCAACCGATTTATGATGGTCTATTTCAACCGGCATCCTTATCATTAAGTAATTGTCAATCACCTTGAAATCTTCATCCATATTATGTTAACCTCCTTTTGCCATAAAGAAAGGACATGATGGTTTCCATCATGTCCTCTTTGGTATCTCTTGATTTCTCTTAAGTATGCGGCCCTATTCCTCCGCGCCCTCCAGCTCCTCCAAAAATGCTTTCGACTTGTCCGCCTTCTCGGTATTGGGAAACAGCTCGATCACCTGCCGGTAGACCTCCTTTGCCTTCTCCTTTTCTCCGATGCGGTTATACGAATTTCCAAGGTCAAAGAGCGCCTGTCCGTTCGTGGCGTCATAAAGGAACGCCTTTTCCAGATTCGGGATCGCATCCGCGTAATTTCCGGCCCAGAACGCATCATGACCGTCCTTGTCATAAGATTCCGCGATCTGCGGCCCGATCAGCGCCAACAGTGTATTGTAGAGCGTATCGAAGGCCTCTGTATTTTCATTGCCTTCTTCAGCCTTCTGCGCCTCAACATCTTCCAGGTAGCCCATCACAGTGACAACGTCTTCTTCATCCGTCAGATAAGCCCCCGCTGCCTTCATCAGGCTCTCCACGGACTGCAGCGTGCCGTCCTGCCCCATGTAAGCCGCCACATCCTGCTGCAGCGTCTCATTTTGCGCCTGCAGTTCTCCCAGCTGCTGCTGCAGCTCATTGATGGTAGCCGTCTTGGCATCCGACTGCTCACTGACCTTGCGAAGCTCTTCGTCAATTCCCGCCCTGGCCGCCTGTATCCTTGCCGGCAAGATTAAGAAAAAGGCGATTGCAATACCGATGGCAAGTCCAATCCCCAAGTTTAACAGGGAGGTTACGCCCCTGCCTTCCTTCATGTTGACCGGTTGTATAATGGTCTCGTTGCCGCTCTGATATTTGACAACCTCCTCCGCCTTTTTCTGCTTCTTGGACGCCTTAATGCCTTCTTCCGGAAGGAGCATCTCGTCCACTTCCTTCAGATAGCGGAGCGTTGCTGTATTGTTCGTATCAATCTCCAGGCATTTGGTGAGTTCGCGTTTCGCCCGCTCCCATTCCTCACTGTTGATATATAAAAGCGCAAGCAACTGGTGCGCGCGGATAAATTTCGGATTTAAGGACAGTACCTTCTTTAACTGAATGACCGCCAGGTCCAAACTGTCCTGATTGCAGTAAGTGAGCGCCTGATTGTATTTTTTAATGGTCTGATTGATGGTATCCAAACGATTTTGGTTCGTCTGGATCATATTGATATAATCGTCCGCGATATTTTTCTTCGGACGCAGATTCTTACTGATGACCCACTCGCTTAAGGCCGCCACAACCTCCCCGGTCTCAAAATACACCAGACCCAGGAGATTTCTGGCCTCCACATTATTTTTATCAAATTTAAGACTCTGTCTCAAACTCGCGATCGCACCTGTCAGATCCCTGACACCGGCCCGCTCCAGTCCGTCATTATAGAAACGGTTCGATATATATATGATCCTTTTATAAAGGGCTACATCGGCGCCGCAGTTCGTGCAAAAATCGTGTTCGGACAGGGTACATCCACACCGATAACAAATCATTTACGCTGATCCCCTATTCTTCTGCTTTCTTCGACTCCTTAACGATCTTGACCATCAGATCTGCCATATCCGTCAGATCCTGATTATAAATTGCCTCCTCCGCATCTTCCACTTCCAGACTGGGGTGAAACTTTTTCAGTTCCTCTTCAAAATTGATCATATTAAAGTCTCCTCAAAAGGGCTTTCACTTCGCCCACCAAATATAATGAACCGACAACATACACCTCGTCCCTGTCTTCTTTTTGCGTTATCTGCTCTATGAACGCTCTCTCAAGCGTATCATAGGCAGCCATGTCAAATCCAGTGTACTGTCTGAATGAATCCACAAGTTCTGTCAGCGGTAACGCCCGTTCTCCCTGCATCTGCACAAGGCAGATGCGGTCAAAAAGCCCCGCCTGAACAAGCTCTGCCGCTGCCGCCCGATAGTTCTTATCCCTCACGGAAGAGTACAGAAGAATCCTTTTCCCTTCACAGGGGCGTGCACTCACCGTTTCCAGAAAAGCGCCGATCCCGTCTGTATTGTGCGCACCGTCCACATATACCGACGGCAGGATCTCCTCCATCCTGCCTTCCCACGATGCCTCACGAATCCCTTCCCGCAATATGGCCGCCGTGATCCGCTCATCCTGCAAAAGTGCAAGCGCCTGCGCCGCCAGGGAAGCATTTTCCGCCTGATATAGCGCAAAAGTGGACACAGTAAAACCAATATAATCATAATAGAGTAAATGGAGAGAAAAATCAATCGTTTTATTCCCAATCTTGATTTCTTTTATCGCATCCTTCTCCAAAGGGCAGGATTTTGCTCCGATTTTTCGGATGCAGGACTCGATGGTGCGGGTCACTTCCTCCTGTTTTTTGAACCAGACCACGGGCACGTCCTTTTGCAAAATACCCGCTTTTTCCCATGCGATCTTCCCAAGCGTCTCTCCCAAATATTCCGTATGATCATATCCTATAGATGTGATAATACACATCTCTTTTCGCTTTACCGCATTTGTCGCGTCCAGCCTGCCACCGAGACCGGTCTCCAAAACCACGTACTCCACCCCTGCTTCCTCAAAAAGAAGCATCGCCATGAAAAAGAGAAATTCAAAGAAAGTCGGATGGTAGCCCGTCTCCGCAAGAGGTTTCGGCAAGTTTTTTAAACCCTCCATCACCTTTTGAAAGGCCCACAGAAATTTTTCCTCTGACACGATATTTCCGTTGATACGAAAACGCTCCCGCATGGAAACAAGATGCGGCGACGTAAACATGCCGCAGGAGATTCCCGCCTTTTGCAGAACAGAGCACAAATAAGCACAAACAGAGCCTTTCCCGTTTGTGCCCGCCACATGCAGAATCTTTCTATCCTGTGAAGGAGATCCCAGATGCGCAAGAAAGCGCTTTGTATCCTCACAGCTGTTCTTTGAAGTAAACTTAGGGACGGCGCTGATATAACTCTCCGCCGCCCCATATGTATCCATATATTCTTCCATATCCTTTTCCACAATGCTAATTGTGTACGATGACCGTTCCCTCGATCACACCCTTGTCCGCAGAATACCGCATGAAGCAGGTATTTCGGTCAAGCGTCATCTTTTCAGCGTTGATACCGATGACCACATTGCGGTAAATATTACCGTCCACCTTGATGAAAGCATCCCTGCCCTCTTCCATCGTGTTCTCGAGCGCCTCACGTTCCTGTCCTACTTTATCAAGCTCCGCAAAATACGAATCCTTTAAACTGTTCCACTCAAGAAGGCTGGCCTCCGTAGCCCGTGAAGTATTCGCCCCACGCATACGCTTCTCACGCAACGCCTCCGTCATCGTATCCACCAGCTTGGAAAGTTTCTCCTTAATCTCTGCTTCACGCCGTCTTGCCTCCAAAAGCCTGTCGAAAGATTCCGGTTCATAGCCGCAATGCAGTTCCGTCTTTAACTCCACATCATTTCCGGCCGTAATGACCTCAATGCTCTTTAAGGCATGGGTATATCCGCCGATGATGGCGCCTTTTTTCCCGGTTGTGACCACTTTATCTCTGGCGTTCACCTTAGCATTCAAGATCACATTGGACTGCACCAGCCCCCCCGCATCCACCGTGGTATTCTCAATAAATTCCGCATAGACATTTCCTCTGGCAGAAATCTTTCCCCCGCCCTGAATGCCGCGCGACAACACCACATCACCGCCCGCAAACAGCGTTGCCGCACCTGTCGTACCGTGAATCTCGATATTACGTCCGGCACGGATGATAACGCCGCCCTCCACATTGCCGTTGATGATAACATCGCCAAAAAACTCTATCTTACCAATAATCGCATCCACATCCCCCATGATCTCATGGACATTCTGGATATCGACCTTGCCGTCCTTGACCTCGATCTTTCCGTCGCTCACGGCATAATAGACCTCGTTTTCCCTGGTGATTCCCTTTCCGCGCATGGGCGGCAGATCTCTCACCGGATCAGCCTTCATCATGCCACCGAGCACCGTATAGCCATCCACGCCCTGTACCGCATAATGATAGATTGCCACTTTATCGCCCTTATGCACATTCTGCAGAGCGCTCATGCTGGAGTAATCTACCGAACCGTCCTCTCTGACTTTAGGCGTACCGTGCTCCTCGGGAGAAAACAGATACTCAAAATATCCGTCTGTCCCGGGTTTTTTCTCTGCTCCCCTGGCTACGAGGATTTCTCTGTCATAAATCTTTTTCTTGATCATAGCCGAAAGATTGGAACTGTGGAAACCCTTGACCACCCCATGCTGCTCCAGATAGCTTTCCAGCTCCCGTTTCGTGTAGGTCTGGTCCTCCTTCGGCGGTGCAAGGTAGAGCCACGCGGCCATCTCATCTTCGTCCACTCTCAAATAAGTGCCTTCCGCCAGATTCGTCTCAACCGGCGGCAATTTCTGCTCTGCACCGGCTTCTCCGGCTGCCTCTGCTGACGCTCCCGAAGCTTCCGGCTGCTTTGCTGCCACCGTCTGCGCTGCATCGGCCTGAGAAACCTTCGCGCCCTGTAATACGCCTGCCTGCGGCTGCTGTGCCGTCCCGGCCTGCGGGGTCTGTTCTCCCAACCCCTTCACCTTGGCCATCGCCGCTTTCAGTTTATCGAGCTGCTCCGCAGATAGGTTGATCTCTGCCACGTGACTCACCTCCTTTCCCTATTTTATCTTATGACATATGTGTCATATATTTCCACTACTTTCCTCTTTTATAACTTTACACCAAATCGGCTGATATTTCCAGTGGTATTCAAAATTTTTTACCTTAATTGCGCAAGTCGCTCCTCTACCTGTGCCTTCATCTGGGTGTATTTCGCAAGCTTCTCCCGCTCCTGTGCAATTTTATTTTCCGGCGCCTTGGACATAAATTTCTCATTGCCGAGCATCCCCTGCACTCTGGCAAGTTCTCCCTCCAAACGCTTTTTCTCTTTCTGCAGGCGCTCGATTTCCTGCGCAATATCCACCAGCTCCTCAAAGGGAATGTAAACCGTAGCATTGGGGATCACCACAGAAACGGCGCTGTCCTCAATGCCGTTTTTGTCCGCCTGCACGGTCAGCTCGGAGGCCGCCGCCAGCGCCGTAAAGAACTGTCTGCCCTCCTCAAAGATCTCACGCACGCCCTCATTTTCACTGACCACAAATACTGCCGCCTTCTTGCCCGGCGCCACGTTCATCTCTGTCCTTACATTACGAATGCCGCGCACCGCCTCCTTCATCAATTCGATGGCGTTCTCCTCTTTTGCAAACTGTCTGTCTTCCCGGAAAACAGGCCACTCGGAAACCATGATGGACTCTTCCTTATTCTGTAAACTGCAGAAGATTTCTTCTGTGATAAAAGGCATATAGGGGTGAAGAAGTTTCAGCGCGGAGGTAAGAACATTCTGCAGCGTCCACAGCGCCGCACGCTTTCCTTCGCTGTCTTTTTCGTCCGTGCTGTAAAGGCGTGGCTTCACCATCTCGATATACCAGTCGCAGAACTCGTCCCAGATAAAATCATACACCTTCTGCACCGCGATCCCCAGCTCAAAGCTGTCCATGTTATCGGTCACGTCCTTCACCAGCGTATTTAATTTGGATAGGATCCATTTGTCTACCGGGTAGAGACTATCCCTGATCTCCTTATAGGAAGTCTCCCAGCCGCGCTTTCCGGTCTTTTCTTCCTCCTGATCCATATTCATCATAATGAAACGGGACGCGTTCCAGACCTTGTTGGCAAAATTGCGGCTCGCCTCCACTCTTTCATAGTAGAAACGCATATCATTGCCTGGCGCATTGCCTGTGATCAAAGTCAATCTGAGCGCATCTGCACCGTACTTGTCGATGAGCTCCAACGGGTCGATGCCATTTCCCAGCGACTTACTCATCTTACGCCCCTGCGAATCCCGCACAAGGCCATGGAACAGCACCGTCTTAAAGGGCTTCTCCCCCATCTGCTCATAGCCGGAAAAGATCATGCGGATGACCCAGAAGAAAATGATATCGTACCCCGTCACCAACACGTCCGTCGGATAGAAGTAGGAAAGCTCCTCCGTCTTTTCGGGCCAGCCCAGCGTGGAAAAAGGCCACAGCGCCGAAGAAAACCAGGTATCCAGGGTGTCGGGATCCTGTGTAAAGTGGGTATCCCCACACTTCGGGCACACGGACGGCGCCTCCCTGCCCACCACGATCTCCCCGCACTTGTCACAGTAATAAGCCGGGATACGGTGTCCCCACCAAAGCTGGCGGCTGATGCACCAGTCGCGGATATTATCGGTCCAGTTAAAGTAAATCTTTTCCATGCGCTCCGGAATCAGTCTGATCTCGCGCTTTTTGACCGCCTCCACCGCGGGCTTAATCAGCTCGTCCATCTTCACAAACCACTGCTTTT
Organism: Lachnospiraceae bacterium UBA7054; assembly: GCA_002492725.1. Lineage (GTDB taxonomy): Bacteria > Bacillota > Clostridia > Lachnospirales > Lachnospiraceae > UBA3282. The sequence goes on along the minus strand of DLAF01000003.1, from coordinate 80,112 downwards.
TAATCATTGGCTCGATGGTGGTACCGCAGCGGTCATGCGTGCCCACGTTGTGGGAGTAATCCTCGATCCGCACCAAAAGTCCTTCCTGTTCCAGTTCCTCCACAATCCTCTTTCTCGCCTCGTAGCGGTCAAGGCCCGCGTATTTGCCGCCGTTTTCGTTAATGGTAGCATCGTCGTTCATGATGTTGACTTCCGGCAGATGATGACGTTTTCCGACCTCAAAGTCGTTGGGGTCATGGGCGGGCGTGATCTTCACGACGCCTGTCCCAAACTCCATATCCACATAGTCGTCCTCCACCACGGGGATTGCCTTGTTTACAATGGGCAGCCAGACCTGTCTTCCCTTTAAATACGTATATCTCTCGTCATTGGGATTTACGGCTACTGCCGTATCTCCTAACATCGTCTCCGGACGGGTGGTCGCAAACTCCAAAAACTCCGTCTTACTCGGCTGACCATTCTGGTCAACCAGGGGATACTTGATATGCCAGAAATGCCCGTTCTGCTCCTCATACTCCACCTCCGCGTCAGAGATGGAAGTGTTGCACACAGGACACCAGTTGATGATGCGGCTGCCCTTGTAGATCCAGCCTTTCTCGTGCATCTTGCAGAACACTTCCGTAACCGCCTTGTTGCAGCCCTCGTCCATGGTGAACCGCTCTCTGTCCCAGTCGCAGGAAGAGCCCAGCTTTTTCAGCTGGGAAACGATGCGCCCGCCATATTCTTTTTTCCACTCCCAGGCTCTCTCAAGGAAACCCTCTCTGCCGAGATCATTCTTATCAATGCCCTCTTCTTTTAGTTTCTCGATGATCTTTACCTCGGTAGCGATGGACGCATGGTCCGTTCCCGGCTGCCAGAGCGCATTGTAGCCCTGCATCCTCTTGTAGCGGATCAGGATATCCTGCATGGTCTCGTCTAGGGCATGTCCCATGTGGAGCTGCCCTGTGATGTTTGGGGGCGGGATCACAATGGTGAACGGGGTCTTTGTCCTGTCCACCTCAGCGTGGAAATACTTCTTGTCCATCCACTTCTGGTATAATCTGTCCTCGATCCCTTTCGGATCGTAGGTTTTCGCAAGTTCTCTGCTCATGGTTTCTCCTCCTTTTATTTCATACTTGTTCAAGGGCGCAGACGGAAACATATTCCGACGGAGCCCCTAAAGTAACGCCAGTGCTTAGCGAGGTATTGAGTTGCCCTGCAACTCACGAGCTTAGCATCTGCTGCGTTACGACCGGAGCGGGAGCGCGGCGACACAGGAATATATTTTCGTCTGCACCCTTCGCAACGTATAAACGCCCTCTGTCAGTCTCCTGACAAAGGGCGTAACTACGCGGTACCACCTTCATTTATCACTCAGCAAAGCCGATATCTCGACCTTAGATCCGCTAACGGGGATCAGGCGTGGACGCTTACTGCCGCTTTCGCACCATACCGATGCACATGCGGTTCTGCTTCCCGGTTCCAGAGCCACGTTCCCCAAATCCTCTCCGAAGGAAACTTTCAGCTTCCGTTTCCTCTCTCTGGCGGCGGTCTTTGCGTACTCCTCTCTGTCATCACCTTTACAATTATTTACTACTATAGTCAATTATGGCGTTTTTGTCAATAATCAATCTGGTATGATAAAAAAATATCTATTTGGCACTTTTACAATGCCAAATAGGTGATATTATGTCAGAAAGAATAAGAAACGCAAAACGAATTCATTTGAGAAAGGAATGAGAACCATGAAAAACGAAAAACTGTTGAAAGTAGTATTCACAGGTATTTTTGCCGCCCTGTCCTATGTGGTGTTTACCTTTTTGCAGATCAAGATTCCCCTGCCCGGAGGAGACGCCACCTCCATCCATCTGGGTAATGCGGTCTGCGTTCTGGGCGCACTGTTGCTTGGCGGCGTATACGGAGGCCTTGGCGGTGCGATCGGTATGACCATCGGAGATCTCTTTGATCCGGTCTATGTCGTCTACGCGCCAAAGACCTTTCTCCTGAAACTCTGCATCGGGCTGATCACGGGATTTGTCGCACACAAACTGGGACACATCAGCACGGAGACGGACAACGCCAAAGTTTTAAAGTGGACTCTGGCTGCCGCTGTCTCGGGCCTGCTCTTCAATGTGATCTTCGATCCGCTCGTAGGATACTTTTACAAGCTGGTCATCCTCGGGAAACCCGCAGCGGAGTTGACGCTCGCCTGGAATGTGACCTCAACCTCCATCAATGCGGTGACTTCCACCATCGTATCCGTGCTGGTCTATACCGCCGTGCGGCCTGCACTTAAAAAATCGGGGCTGTTTTTTACAATAGCAAAGAAGGGTGCAGCAAACGTTGGCATGAATGCCTGAATAGAAAAAAAGAGCGGTAGGTTTACATAACGTATCCTTCCGCTCTTTTCTTTATCACGCAACACTTTGCGACTTGCATAATCCCGCCGGATCAGGTGTTACCCCACGATCCCGTCATCCTCCGGGATCACCACCGCCGCAATAATATAGACGATCAGTCCCATACCGACGCTTGCCGCCGAGCAAAGCGCCCAAATCAGGCGAACCAGTGTCGGGTCCACATTCAGATACTCTCCAATCCCGCCGCAGACGCCGCAAATCATCCTGTTCGCGCGGGAGCGCATCAATCTTTTCGTTCCGTTATCCATAATGATTTCCTCCTTTTTACTTGTCAAAAGATATTTTTACATTTCCCATGTTGCATTCTATCTCAAAAACGCTTCCTTGTCCACTGTTCCATTTCTGCTCCGTGGAAAAACCGCCGTAATTTCGATTCCCAATCTCCACACTGCCCATGCCGCAGTCCACCTCGTAGGCGTGGTCGTCCTCGCTGCCCGTAAGGCGCATGGTTACATTTCCCATGCCGCAGTCCACGTTCATATTTCCCGTGACCGCACCGTCGATCTCGGCATTTCCCATACCAAGCTCCAAGTCCAGTTCCCGTGTGACCGAAACGCCTTTCAGCCTAAATTCTCCGGCTCCCACATCAAGATCAAGTTTTTCTGCATCCAGACTCTCTGTACGGATTGCACCCGCACCCACATTCAGGCTGACCTCATTGCCCAAAATCTCATCCAGACTACATTCCCCCGCACCTACGTCCATGCTCAGGTCTCCTGCGCGAAGCGCGCCGCCCTCCAGCGTTCCCGCACCGATCGTCACGTCCGCTTCATCGAATAGGAAATCTTTCGGAATCTTTAAATACACCTTATCACTCTTTCCCGCTATGATCGTCTTTCCCGCATTCCTGACACGAAACGTGGAACCGTCCACCAGATAGTAATGCCGCAGGACATTTCCTTCCACGGAGACGTAAATCTGATCGTCCGCAGACTCCTGCAGATACAGAGTGCAGGCCCCCAGTTCCAGATCAAGTTCCCGGAAGGAAGAAGCTTGAAAACTCACGGTTTCTCCATCCTTAATCCGCAGATACCGCTCCTTCTCCCAATCCTTTCCAAACTCGCTCTCGTCATCACCAAAACCGAATGACCAATGCAGGCCATTCCCCTGATAATGGAAAAACGGAATATTTGCCAAACCATTTATCTGATCGAGCTGTCTGAACCCTCCGAACAGCCAGCAGACGCCGCAGATCACACAGCCGACGATCAACATCACAAGCGCTGTCAGCAAACATCCTCTCATAAATTTATTCATGCCTTTTCTCCTCCTCTATGAAATATTCTGCGGCATATATTGACGCATCCCCGAATCAGGGCCGGTATCGCGCTTCCGACCGTCCACACCATCAGGCAGGTAAAGACAAGTCCCAGCGCCATCAGGATCAATCCGACGCCCACCAGACACATACCCGCAAGCGGAGCGCCAAAGATTCCCACAATACCGCTGCACACGAGTCCGACACCTACCGCCAAAAGCACTACGCCCACCGCCAGAAAGGCGATAAAGAGACCGAGCAGCGCTCCAAATAATCCGAGCATGCCCCCGAACAGTCCGCCCAGGACGCCGATCCAGATAGGAGAGGTTATAACTGCCAGGATCGCAATGAGGGCAATCTGCCCACCGGACATGGATTTTCCCGACTTTCCGTTCTGTCCGGCGTTTGACTGCGACCCGTAAGTGCCATATGCGCCTCCCGCTCCGTTCATCTGCTGTCCGTAAGCGCCGTTTGTGCTTCCCGCTCCGTTCATCTGCTGTCCGTAAGCGCCGTTTGTGCCTCCCGCACTGTACTGCTGCCCGTTCGGACTGCTGCCAAAACCGCTTTGTCCGCCGCCTGCCTGCGCGCTATCCTGTTTTCTGTCCTGTCCCTCGTTCCGCGCCTGATCGGTTGACATCACCTGATAATTGCTTTTCTGTTCATAACCGTGGAACCCCGACTCCGTAAATTCACCCGCATTTCCGCCGTCTGTAAGCCCTGCCATGATGGACTTGGCAAGCTCCTCCGGGGTGCCCAGAGAAGCAATGATCTCAGCCTCATTTTCCTCGCCGGCATCGTCGATGTAATCGTTATAGTATTGTAACGCTTCCTCCCGCTCCGCAGGCGGCACATCCTGCAAAAGATCCGAGAGCCTCCTCATAAACTCTGCTCTATCCATTCTTCACTTCCCTCCTTAAGTCTCCCTCAAAAATACTGTTCAGCTTGGCCGCATAGCGATGCCATTCGCTGATATAAAGATTCAGTTGTGCCCGTCCTTTTTCCGTGATTCTGTAGTAGCGCCTGTTGCGTCCCGCGCACTCCATATCGTAGATTTCCAGGCATTCGTCCTTCTGCAGCCTTCTGAGCACCGGGTACAGGGTTGACTCTGAAATCTCGATGACCAGCCGCACTTCCTGTGTGATCTTGTAGCCGTAGGTCCCTTCCTGCTCATGGGACACCACCGCCAGCACGATCGCGTCCAACAGCGCCGCACCTGTGTTAAAAACCATATATATGACTCCTTTCTTCCTTTTTACATACTTCCCTGTCATCCTTTTCGGAATGATCCTCCTTTCACGCATCCGGGTTATGGATATATAATATTATTCTTTTATGCAATATTATATGCTGTATAATATTGTTTCTACACATACTATATGACATATAATATTATTTGTCAACACCTATTTTCATTTTTCCTCCATTCCGAAGCATCATAAATTCCCGGATTGCGTTCCGTGCACGACGGTGGTATACTTAATCTTGCTTTTTCTGACATAAAAATCCCAATCACCAAAAGAAGCAAAGGAGTTTACTCCGTCATGACAACAGAAAACAAAATCTGCTTTCAGCACGGGATGCGGGACGGCAGCCCGATTGCGCTCGGCTATTTCGCCGTAGCTTTCACACTCGGTATCGCCGCAAAAAAAGCGGGACTCTCCGCCATACAGGCTCTCATTGCCAGCGTACTGAACAACGCCTCCGCCGGAGAGTATGCCGGGTTTGCCCTGATTGCGGCAGGCAGCAGCTATGTGGAAATGGCTGTGATGACCTTAGTGGTCAACGCCAGATATCTGCTCATGTCGTGTGCGCTCAGTCAGAAACTGAAACCCGACACGCCCCTTCGCCACCGTATGGCCATCGCCTACGATGTAACGGACGAAATCTTCGGCATCTGTGTGGCACAGCCGGGATATTTAAATCCCTGGTATGCTTACGGCGCCATCATCGTGGCAATACCCGGTTGGGCTTTCGGTACCTATCTTGGTGTAATCATGGGAAATATATTACCGACCAGAGTGGTCAGTGCACTGAGTGTGGGACTCTATGGCATGTTTCTGGCAATTATCATTCCGCCCGCCCGTAAGAATCGGGTGATTGCGGGCGTCGTAGCTATCGGCTTTGCAGCGAGTTTCCTTGTAAACCGCCTGCCACTGTTTGCACACCTGTCTACAGGAATCAAGACCATCGCGCTCACTGCCTCGCTGGCCCTTCTTGCGGCGGTCCTATTCCCGACCGATACGGTCAATTCTGACAAAAATCCGTCGCCCGCAAGCGACAAATCCGAGAAAAGGGAGGTTCGTTAGAAATGGAGCATAATATCTGGATCTATCTGCTGGTTATGGCCGCAGTTTCCTACCTGATCCGCATGGCGCCTCTGGCGCTGATTCGCAAAGAAATCACCAACAAATATCTGCGCTCTTTCCTCTTTTATGTGCCCTACGCGACGCTGGCGGTCATGACCTTCCCCGCCATCATGGAAGCCACGCAGAAGCCCGCTGCGGGACTCTGCGCCCTGATTGCGGGTATCATCCTTGCCTGGAAAGGATGCAGTCTCTTTCAGGTCGCCGTGCTTTGCTGTGCCGTCGCCTTTTTCGTAGAGCTGCTGCCCTTCTTACCCTGAAGCTGCTCATGCAGACGCTCACATGGATGGATTACTGCGGCGCACGCCTGCCAGTATTGGCATTCAGAAAAGATTTACCTTACCCACCACGCCGTCGTTGATGACATAGTAGGCTGTGAAATCCTCCGGTTTCACATAAATCTGCATATTTTCTATGGATTCGGCCTTATTGCCTTTTGCCACAAAATGGGCTTTGACTCTTTCAGTCACATCGGCCATATTGACTTCGTAATTTCGATACTGCAGGATTACTTCCGTCTCGGCCTCTTTCACCTTTTCTACCGCTTTTTGATCCATTTCCTTTGTTGTTTCCATCATTTCCTCCATTTCTGCACTGCTTTAGTCTCAACTATGTTGAGACAATCAACTATGTTGAGACTGTCAACTATGTTGAGACTGTCAACTATGTTGAGACAATGTATGGAACGAGTTTGTGGCATCGCACGCTTCCAATGATTCTCTTACTCTTGAAACCATCTTACCATATCAGGCCAAAAGCCTCAACACACAAACGAAAATTCTCTATTTTCCGCTCCATGTACTTCTGGAAAACAGAATCAGAATCGGGAAAATCTCCAAACGCCCCGCCAGCATGTCCACAATGAGCAGCGACTTGGACAATAATCCATAATCCGCAAAGTTACAGGTCGGCCCCACACTCTCTAACCCCGGGCCGATATTGTTAAAGCATGCCAGCACCGCCGAAAAATTCGTCATCGGCGTAAACCCGTCTATAGAAATCACAATAAAGCTGAACACAATGATAAAGGCATAGGCCGCCAGATAAGCATTGGTATTGTCAAGCACCCGTTCCGTCACCATCTGCCCGTTCACGCGCACCACCTGTACCTTCCGCGGATGCAGAATCTGGCGCACATTACGGCGCAAGCTCTTGATCAGAAGAAGCGTCCGCCCGCACTTAAAACCGCCTCCGGTACTCCCCGCACAAGCGCCCACGATCATAAGCCCCAGAAGGATGGCCTTGGAAAAACTCGGCCACAGATCAAAATCCGTGGTGGCAAAACCGGTCGTCGTCATAATACTCGCCACCTGAAAAGCCGCATGGCGTACCGTCTCGCCCAAGGTCCCGTACATTCCCCGCACATTCCAGGCGATCAGCAATATACTTGCAAACACCGTCCCCAGATAAAAGCGCAGTTCCTCGTCTTTCCATACATTCTTCACCTGGCGGATCGCCAGCATATAGTAACAGCTGAAATTTACACCGAACAGCAGCATAAACACAGTACATACATTTTGCAGATAGGGGCTGTACCCGGCAATACTGTCATTCTTGATGCCAAAACCGCCCGTGCCCGCCGTCCCAAACGCCGTACATAACGCGTCAAACAGCGGCATGCCGCCAAACAGCAGAAAGACCACATTCAATATGGTTAAAAAAACATAAATAAAATAGAGAATCTTCGCAGAGTCCTTCATCCTGGGCACAAGCTTTTCTACTTTTGGACCGGGGCTTTCCGCCCGTAGAAGGTGCATGGTATAACCGTCGCTCTTCTCCCGTCCCCTGCCGATTGCCAGCACGAACACCAGCACACCCATGCCGCCCAACCAATGCGTGAAACTGCGCCAGTACAGATTTCCCATGGACAGCGTCTCTACCTCCGGCAAAATGGAAGCTCCGGTCGTGGTAAAGCCGGAAACCGTCTCAAAGAGCGCATCCACAAAACGCGGAATCTCTCCTGAAAAATAAAAAGGAAGACACCCCAGAAGACTCATCACAATCCAGCTTATCCCCACGCAGACAAGTCCCTCTCTTGCATAAAAGCCTTTTCTGGCCTTTCTGCAAACCAGGTACAAAAGAAGCGCCGTCGCCAATGTAATGACTATACTGGTCAAAAAGCCGAACACGGACTCCGATTCCGCATGAAAAATACTGATCAGTAGTGCCGGAATCATAAATACCGCTTCCACCGCAAGTATCCGGCTGATAAATTTTCCCATCATTCGATAATTCATACACTTCACCACAATTCATTTAGGGTAAAAAAATATCGTTGAGCTGGTAAATAACCTCGTCCCTGCCGGTGACGATGATCACGGCGTCACCCTTCCGATAGAACGAGTCGCCGTTTGGTATCTCAAAACTGTTGTGCCTGTTAATGCCCGCCACACGGATATTCTTCTTGAGCTTCAACTTTTTGAGCGGTTCCTCACAATGTTTGGTATTTTCATCCACAAGAAACTCGATGGCCTCTGCCTGTCCGTCCGCAATCACATTGACCGCCTGAGCCGCTCCATTCTGGTTCCTGATAGCCCGCACATACCGCACAATATCATTACAGCAAAGATCCTTGGGGCTGATTGTGCTGCCCACGGAAATCTTTTCCAGAATATTATTGTTGGAAAGCCGTCCCAACTTCGTAATAATCTGGGGCACGCCCGCATTGCTGCCAATCAGGGAGATAAAAAGGTTCATTTCGTCCACCCCGGTCAATGTGACAAGTGCGTCACATTCTCCAAGACCTTCCCCCTCCAGGAGAAATTCATTGCTGGCATCGCCATGTACCACAGTCACATCGGGAAGCTGATTGGCCAGATCCATACATCTGTCCTGATTCTGCTCGATGATTTCCACCTGAATGCCGTCCTGTACCAGAAGTTTTGAAAGATAGTAGCTGAGTCTGCCGCCGCCGCAGAGCAGTACCCGTTTTGCCTTGTGTGTGATAATGCCCATATTTTTGAGAAACACAGTCAATTCCCTGGTGGAGGCCGTCACAAATATCCGGTCTCCGGCCTGTAGAACAAAGTTACCGTCAGGGATGACCGCCTTGCTGTTTCTGAGCACCGCACAAACCAGGATCTTGCATTTGACTATATTAGTCAACTCGTAGAGACTCACATTACAGAGCTTGGAATCCTCTTTGATCCGCAGCTCCACGATCTCCACCTTCCCCTTCGCAAAGGTATCTCTCTTCAAAAAACCCGGATATTTGATCAGTCGTTCCATCTCGATCGCCGCCTGCCCCTCCGGATTGATCACCATGGACAATCCAAACAAATGGCGCATCTGATAAATCTGATCTTTATATTCCGGATTGCGTATCCTCGCTATTGTATGAAGATTCGGATTCATACCGTGAGCTATGGTACAGCAGAGCAGATTGACCTCGTCCGCTCCCGTCATCACAATCAAAAGTTCGGCTTCCTCCACACCGGCTCTTTTGAGTGTCGCCATGGACGCGCAGTTTCCCTGCACAGCCATGATGTCGTAGCGCTCCTCGCTTACCTCTAAAACCTCCGCCTTCGCGTCAATCAGCGTGATGTCATGTCCCTCCGCAACCAATTGCCTTGTCAGCGTAGACCCGACTTTTCCATCTCCCGCTATTATGATCCTCACTACCTGTTTCCTCCGTCATGTAACCATATCAGCAGTGCACGCGCGAAAAACCTGCGGTTTTCCTCGCTCACGTGCTTTGCCCTATGCATCCGCAATCTGGAAAAATTGTCAGCAAGCTGCCATTTTTCCATCTTTCGTCTGCGCACTGCTCATTGCCATCGTGTACATTATAGCACGAAAAAAACAAAAGGCAAGCCTGCCCAAAAAACGCCGGCCTCCCAGGCGGGACGCCGGCGCCAATCACCGTTTTAATCGGGTATCCGCAATACCTGCCCAATCTGCAGATTGTCACTGCTAAGTCCGTTCAACCGCTTGATGGCGTCCACCGTCGTACCGAAACGGTTGGCCAACAGCCACAGCGTATCCCCTGATTTCACCGTATAATTGAAATATCCTGCGGGCTGCTCCGTCGGAATCTGCAGTATCTGCCCGATCTGTAAAATATCGCTCGTCAGGCCGTTCAACCGCTTGATCGCGTCCACCGATGTGCCGAAACGGTTGGCCAACAGCCACAGCGTATCCCCTGATTTTACCGTATAGGCAAAGGAGCTGCCGCCCGTGCCCGGCGCGGGATTGGGATCCGGCGTTGGATTTGGCGCAGGTACATTCTGCCCGATCCCCTGATAAGTCCTGTAGAGCGCATTCCACGTAGCGGGTCCGACAATGCCATCCGCCACAAGGCCCATTCTGCTCTGGAAAGCCGTCACCGCCTGCTTGGTGCCTGCACCAAAGATTCCGTCCTGCGTCACTGCCGGAATGCCGGGATAATATTCTGATATGACGTCCAGCAGATATTGCAGGGTAATTACGTCCTGCCCCCGCGATCCCTGCCGCAGAACTGCGGCTGGCGGCACGGTACCGATCCCCAGATTCGTCCCTTCGCTGTTTAATTCCGCCAGCCTGGTGACTGCTGTATACAGGCTGGAAATCTTAAACCAGGTGGACTTTCCCACAATACCGTCAGAAGTCAATCCGAAAATGCTCTGGAATTTTCTGACCGCCGCCCGCGTACTGTCCCCAAAGGTTCCCGGCGCATCCGTAATCACGGGGATGGCCGGGTAATTGCGCCGAATTCTCCCCAGCCATGTCTGTATCGTCTGCACATCCAGGCCTGTGCTCCCGATTCTTAACGGCGTACCCGGATAGGAGGACAGCTCATTCGTGATGATATTCGTCTCTGCGATCTCCACGTCATCGGGGTAATAGTAGCGCAGGATACGAAGCGGCGCATACCCCTGGTTTGCCAGCGTCACCGTTCCCCACTGAGACATCCCCCTGCAGGTCGTCGTGGTGCCGTTGCAAAAAGACGTAAAGTAAGGTGCCTCCTGTCCCTGCCTGCGCACATACTCGTTAAATATCTCATCCACGATCCTGCTGATGGAATCATAGATGGGCCTGCCGTAGACAAAGGCCTGATCATAGGCGGTACTGTTTGTAATGTCAAAAGGATACCCTTTTGCCCGATACCACTCCGTGTAGACACGATTGAGCGCAAAGGTAATAATGGCGTAGATATTCGCCCGCAGCGCATTTTCCGGCCAGGTTGGATAAATCTCACTGCTGGCCACATTTTTGACATAATCCGGAAACGAGACCTGTACATTGGAGGCGTAGGCATCCGGTGCGCCCAGATGAACCGTGATCGGGTTCGGAATGGCAACCTGCCTGAGTACCTGCGGAGACTCTCCGCTTTGTAAAAAGCCTTCCGGCTCCCGTTCTCCCTCCATGGTGACCGCGGGCGCCCCCACCGTGATCTGCGTTTGTGTCTGCCCCCGCTCCCGTCCCTGCTGCGGCACAAGAACAAGCGGAAGGTGCGCTGACTCACCGTCAAAAATCGGTATGTCAGAAACCGATATCGGTTCAAATCCTTCCGCTTGTGCAAATACATTATAAGTGATATAAGGCGTACCCGTAAAATTTTCATTCTGCGAATAGCTCTTGTCCATCGTCTCAAGCGCTACTCTTCTCGTCTCTCCGCTTTCGTCCGTTACAAGCTCATAGATACGATTCTGCTCATCATCCAAAACGCTTACCCGCACGCCGGGTAAAGGCAGCGCATCGTGCGCCGTTCTCGCCTGTATGGTCAGATATCCGATCGCCATAATACTCCTCTCCTCCATAGTCATTTTTAAAAAATTTCTATGCTATAGAGTATGCGGCGTACCTTTGCTTGTGCGCATAGGCAGACTCGAAATGCGGCACAGTTCTCCTTATCGGATCCCAATCTCCGTATCGGACTCGGTGGTGTGGCTGTGTTTCTTGATGTAATCAACGATTTCATCCAGTTTTGTGAACGCCAGACCCACATAGCTGTCCGCGCAGCCATAGTAGAGCGCAATCTTGCCGCTCTCGGAATCATGGATGGTTGCGCAGGGGAAGCACACGTTAGGCACAAAGCCTCTCTCCTCGTACCACTCCTCCGGGGTGAGCAGGAAATTCTCGCAGCGGTAAAGCACCTTGGAAGGATTGTCGATATCCAGGATCGCGCCGCCGATGGAGTAGACGAAGCCGTTGCAGGTGCCCGACACGCCGTGGTAGAATAAAAGCCACCCTTCCGTGGTCTCGATGGGCGCCGCACCGCCGCCGATCTTGACAGACTCCCACCACTCGCTGCTTCTGCCCATCACATGTCTGTGTTTGCCCCAGTATACCATATCCGGACTTTCGCTTAAGAAGATATCGCCAAAAGGCGTATGTCCGGAATCCGAAGGGCGGCTTAAGAGCATGTACTTGCCGTTTATCTTTCTGGGGAAGAGCACCGCATTCCTGTTGAAAGGAATGAAGGGGTTCTCGATCCGCGTAAAAGTCTTAAAATCGGTGGTCTTTGCCATGCCGATGGACGCGCCGTAAAAGTCCTGACACCAAATGATATAGTAGGTGTCCTCCACCTTTACCAGGCGGGGATCGTAAGCATAGATGGGCATAAAGTCGTTGCCCTGCTCGTCCTTGAAGGGAATCTTATTCTTCTCAAACTCCCAGTGAATTGCGTCTTTGCTGTGTCCGAGATAAATATACGGAATACCGTTTGTCTGTTCTCCGCGGAACACGCCGATAAATTCGTCGCCGTAGGGCATCACCGCACTGTTAAAGATTCTGGCAACGCCTTCCACGGGATTTCTGCCGATGATCGGATTCTCCGTGTAACGCCAGATTGGTGCACCTACGAGATTCGCGGGCTTCTCCTGCCAGGGCACATTCTTTACAACAGGGCTTATCATTTTTACTTCGCTCATTTCTTTTTCCTCCTTCATTGAAACATCCATCAGCACATCCGTGTGATTCTAATCGCCTCTTACTTTTTTATTGTCTTTGTAAGAACTCTAAATTCTTCTTAATAAAGTCACATCTTTGAGCCACGCACTCCACGGAACGGTAAGGATCACGGGGGGTGCCAAACACATAATCTATCAGCTTGTCAATCGTCGTTGTCGCCACGTGCATCCTCGTGTCGCTGGCCGCATAGTAGATGTAGACCTCGCCGTTGTCCTTTGCGATGGCGCCGTTGGTGAACACCACGTTGGACACGTCACCCACGCGCTCCCAGTTTCTGGGGCCGAGTAACATCCCGGAAGGCTCTGCAATCACCTTGGACGGATCTTTTAAATCCGTGGCAAAGGCATAAAGCACATAGCGCAGTCCCGCCGCGGTATTCCGCACACCGTGAGCAATGTGGATCCAGCCTTTATCCGTCTTGATGGGCGGTGCGCCCGCGCCGTTCTTGGCCTCCGTGATGGTATGGTATCTGCGGATAGATGTCATCTTCTCCTCATCGATCACCGCGTTGGTGATATCGTCGCACAGGCCAAAGCCGATGCCGCCGCCCGACCCAGTCTCGATGAAATCATCCATAGGCCTGGTATAAAAAGCGTACTTGCCGTCCACAAACTCCGGATGCAGCACTACATTTCTCTGCTGGGGAGAACGCTTCGTCACCAGATTGGGGAGTCTTTCCCAATTCTTTAAGTCCTTCGTCCGCACGATGCCCGCAGCCGCTACCGCCGCAGACAAATCGTTTACGGTGGTATCCTTGCTCTCGGAGCAGAACACGCCGTAGATATAGCCATCCTCGTGCTTTGTCAGGCGCATGTCATAGACATTGGTCTCCTCCGGACAGGTATCCGGCAGTAAGATCGGATAATCCCAGAAGCGGAAACCGTCGATGCCGTTGTCGCTCTCCGCCACCCCGAAGAAGGATTTTCTGTCGTTCCCCTCAATTCTCGCCACCAGATAATACTTTCCATTCAATTCGATTGCGCCTGAATTCATCACCGCGTTGACGCCAAGCCGCTCCATAAAATAAGGATTCGTCTCCGGGTTTAAGTCATACCGCCAGGTCAGCGGAATATGTTCCCTCGTCAGCACGGGATACTGATACCTGTCATAAATCCCGTTGTAGTCGTCCGACTTTACATTCTTTCTTGCAATCAGCTTATTATACTTTTCCAGTTCCACGTAGTACCGTTCATGCAGCATGTCAGCTTTCTCCTTCCTTTTTCTTTATTAATTAATACCCCTTTTAATGACTTCCAGACACATTCTCCCGTTATGATACGGGCACTTCCACGGCTCCACGATCGGCTGACCGCTCACCGCCTTCCCTTCCTTGTTCACATCCCAGAACCACTCGGAACCCGGCCTCTTGTCGATCACATACGTCTTGATAAACTCCCACTCGGCCCTGGCCGCCTCCAGATACTCCGTGTGCTCCGGCGCAAGCTGATATCCGTTCAAGAAACCTACCAGCGTCTCCGCCTGCACCCACCAGATGCGGTTTTCATTCACAACGCCCTTCTCGCACTCATTGGCAAGCGAACGGCCGTCAAAAGCCGTCTTATATACTTGACTGGTTAAGTCAAGAATGATCGGCAGCATCTTTTCCTCGTATGCCTTATCTTCCAGCACATCGGTTCCGCGTCTGATCAGCCACGCTGTCTCGATATCGTGGCCGTAAGAGTGCAGATCAATAATGGAGTTCATCTCCCTGTCAAAAAATACTTCCTGTCTGTGCAGGGCCGGATTGTAAATCTTATCCGCGATGGTATTAAGTATCCAGAAAAGTCTCTTCTTCACGGCCGCATCACCACTTACGCGGTACAGCTCGGTGTAGGCCTCGAACACGTGAAGCAGGGTATTCATGGTCTTGTCCGCGATCACGCCGTTTTCGGAAAGCTTATCATTCTCAATCTCGTGAAACTCTCTGTCGAAGGCTTCCTTGTAGCCAATCTCATCCATACAGCGCTCCTCGATGATATGAAAAAGCTCCATGGCTGTCTGCAATGCACTCTCATCCTTCGACGCATCATAATAGGAAGAGAGGGCATAAATGGAAAAAGCCTGGTTGTAGGTATGTTTGGTGGTATCCTCCGGCGTGCCGTCGTAAGCTACAGACCAGTAAACGCCGCCCTTCTCATGATCCACGCAGTACTTTTGCATAAACTCATAACCGTGCTTTGCCTCGGCAAGCAGCGACTCGTCCCTTAACGTCAGGTAGGCGTTCGCAAAAAACCAGGTGATGCGGCTGTTTAAGATACACCCCTTCACCGCCTTCTCATCGACCTTTAAGTCGTAATCCATGTAGCCGTAATAACCGCCGTGCGCATCATCCCGAAGCTTCTTCCAAAACGGAATGATACCGTCTGTCAGATGCTTTTTGACCTCTTCCACCATCATGATAGGAACCCCTCCTTAAGTCTTTTTCTAAGATGCAATTTCGCCCGCTTCCAGCTTAATATTTAGCTTAAAACGAGCGAAATAACTTAACTGTTAATTAAATTATAAGGTAAATTTCCCTAATGTCAACATGCTTTTGTAAAAACAGCATCTTTACTTAATTAGAAATTATTTTTTGTATATTATTACCATAAGAGCACAGAGAGAACGCCTTATTTCAGGCTCCCCATGCAGAGAATGCCGTTCTTTGGCATTCTCTTACACGAAACATAGTACTTCTTGGCGTCCCGTCCAATGGCGGGACGTCTTTAGAAGCACTTTTCGTGTCAGCCTTTGACGGAACCGGCGGTAAGACCGCTGTAAATCTGCTTCTGGAAGAGGATAAAGATGATCAGGGCCGGCAGCAGAGAGATGATCACGCCCGCGCAGATCAGATTGTACTTGCTTCCCAAAGGACCGACAAAGGTATACAGAGACGTCGCCACCGTCGGCCACTTTTTCTTATCCTGCAGATAGAGATTCGCCGCATAGTATTCATTGTAGGTGCCCACACCTTTTAAGATACAGGATGTCACGATCGCCGGTTTTAACAGCGGCAGCAATATCCTGTAAAAAATAGTAAAGTAGGAAGCCCCGTCCATGACCCCCGATTCGTCCAACGATATCGGTATATTCTCAAAGAACTGGATATAAATGTATATGGATATGACATCCGTACCGCACATCATAATGATATACCCGTACAACGTATTGATGAAGTGCAGATTGGTCATGATCTCAAAAACGGACACCTGCATGGCGACACCGGGAAGCAAAGTTGCAAACAGGAACAGATTCCTGATCAGCGTATTCCCCGGAAATTTAAAGCGGTTGAGCACATAGGCCAGCTGTGTTCCGACAAAAACGGAGATCACCAACACACTTACCAGAACGATAAAGGAGTTGAGAAACGCTCTCCCCATGTTTGCCTTCTGAAAGGCCTGTACGAAATTGTCAAAATTCAGCCAGCTTTCCGGCAGTGTCATCACATTGGTATTCTGATATTCCGCCTCCGTCTTAAAAGCCGTGACCACACAGGACACAATAGGCAGGATTGCCACAAACGAGAAGAATACCAAAGAAAAATATTTCAGAAATATTATTGTATATTTACCGATTTTCTGTAATGCCGTCATTTATCTCCCCGCCTTTCTTGCCGCATACTTTGCCAGCTTTTTATCCCGTTTTACGGATGCGTTCAAATCCTCATCATCCGCGCCCTTAAAGACGTATTTAAAGAACAGTTTTTGCAGGATCGTCGCTGCAAATATAATCATCAAAAGAACGATCGCCATGGCCGACGCCAATCCTACTTTTTGCTGCGTATGTGCAATCTCGTGCATGATCACAAAATAAGTGCCCGTTCCGTTTGCGCCGGAAGTGATAACATAAGGCGGCTCAAACGCACTCAGTGAACCGGTGATCGACAAGATAACATTCAGCGTGATAATGGTTTTAATGCCGGGCAGGATAATATAACGGAACTGTTGGAAACGATTGGCGCCGTCGAGCATCGCCGCCTCATACAATTCCGCATCCACGGACATGATCGCGCCGATAAAAAGCACCATATTCTGTCCAAAATACCGCCATACGGAGGTTCCCACCAAAGATATATTATTGATGCTCTGATCCTTCAGCCAGTAGGGAAGGTTCTCCAACTCAAAACCGCACCATTGCAGCACCGTATCAAACACAAAACCTCTGGTATAGAAAAACTTAAAAATAAATCCAATGGCAATACCATTGATCAAAAAGGGAAAAAACATAAATCCTTTAAAGAGGTTGCCGCCCTTTACCTTAAAGCTCAGGATCGTTGCCAGATACAGTGACAGTGCAAGCTGTACCACCGACCCGGCCATATAATACAGACTGAGTTTCAGTGCTCCGAAGCAATCATCCCTTTGAAATACTTTGACATAGTTTTTCAGACCGACAAATTTTCTTGCACCGATATACTTCATATTATAAAAACTGAAACCAAACATTTCCGCAAAAGGCAGATAAGTAAAAACAAAGAGCAGCAAAAGAGGAATGATCATAAAGGCAATCATCACAAACACCTTCTGCCCGTCCCTGCTCGCCGCCCATTCTCCCAAACTTCTTTTCTGCGTTTTCCCTGTCATCATCTCTGACGCCATGCGCTCTCCCTCCAATCACCATATAAATCTTTCGATAAAAGGAGCTGCGCACTAATACCTTAGCGCTACAGCTCCTTTATTCATTTCATCTGAAAGAAATATCGTTAGTTGTTGACCTCGATCCCGAGTTCTTCCTGCGCCGCGTTCCAAACCATTGTCCAGTTCTGCATGATATCGTCATAGGACTGTGAACCGGTAGCAGCTGCCTCTACGATCGACTGCACCTTCGTGTTTCCGCCTGCATTGAAGGAAAGCTCTGACTCAGCGTTCATGTCATTTAAGAAGGTCTCCTCACCGGCAAGCGCAGGCTCGTCGCTCATGATGGTAGCGCCGTCAAATGCAGCGTACATATCAGGATTCTGACCACCCTTCTGAACCGTGTAACCGCCCTCGTTGAAGCACCAGCCGGACTCCTCTGTCATCCACTTAATGAATACCATAGCAGCCGTCTTGTTCTCATCAGAAGAATTGACATTGATTCCGTAGCTGTAATCGCCGCCTGCCAGTGCATACTGCGTTCCGCCAACGCTCATCGGGAAAGGCATATAACCGATATCCTCACCGTGATCGCCTGCCTCTACCATCTGTGCGTATGCCCAGGAACCAAGTACCATGGTGCCGATCTCGCCCCTGTTGATCATGCCCTTACAGCCTTCCCAGTCGGTGGTCGTGTAGTCATCCTCGATCAGCCCCTTCTCTACCGCATCGAAGAGGATCTTGTACAGATTATAGATGCCCGTGCCGTCTCCGGGATCCTTAAAAGGCTCAGCCGTGTGCACAAACTTCTGATTCATATAGGTAGCGTCACCGTTTGACACCACGCCGATATAAGCATCCCATGCGCCCATGGTCCAGCCTGCCGCATAGTTTGTATAAAGCGGAATCGCATCCGTGTTATCCTTGATCGCCTGCAGCGCTGCAATGAACTCATCAGGCGTCTTGGGAAGTGTTGTGATGCCTGCCTTCTCAAATACAGCCTTGTTGTAAAGAACGCCCTGTGCGTTAGCCATGTAAGGCACACCGTAAGACTGACCGCCAAACTCCCAGATGTTTGCGAAGTTGATCTCATTGGAAAGATTTTCCAAAGTGTCGATCGGCATGAAATAGTTCTGAAGCTCGGACTTATCCACTGCCGGGATAAACATGATATCGCCCCAGTCACCGGTGGACAGACGAAGCAGAGCATCCTCCGCGTAATCCGTGATTGCTTCTGCTTCCACGGTGATGTTCGGATATACTGCGTTAAAGTCAGCGATCATCTGATCGATCGTTCCGTCCTCCGCACGGTCCGTCTTATGGTGAAGCCACTTAATGGTCGCGGTGAGATTCGTGTAATCCTCGCCCACATTCACCTGTGAATAGGAAGGCACTCCTGCTGCCGCCTCATCCGCCGCTGGCGCTTCCTCTTCCGCTGCAGGTTCTGTGGTATCCGTCTCTGTGCTGTCTGCGGGTGTCTCTTCCACCGCAGGGGCAGCCGGTGCCGTTTCCTCAGCGCCGCCGCAGGCTGCCAATGATAAGGTCATAGCCGCCGCCAGCGTAACCGCTAACACTTTTTTCAGTTTCATAATACGTATCCTCCTTTAATGATTTCTGTTTTACTAATGAATTAAATTAAATAGCAAATTAATTTATTAGGTTTACTCTAAGTATAAACAACTTAAATTTTTAATCATCATTCATTCTTGCGTTTTATATAACATTGTTGCTATATTTACGTTTTTCCATAATTTTCACAATTTTTCCCCTTCATTTTTGTGGTTTATGACAATAGAATAATTTATTTTTTTCGTATTAAACTAATAACACAGTTTTCTATTTAGCTAACAATTAATCAGTTTTATTTATTTTGCTTTATTTTAGAAAGGATCATCCTATGTCCTTCCTCCTCTCCTATCAAAAAGCCCTGACGCTAAAGTCAACTGCTCTTTCGGATTTTCTTCCCGAAAACACCTATTTTGCCGGTGTCTTTTACGAGCCCTGTGATTTGGCTGCGGGACAGCTGCCAGCCGTATTGAGCGGCGGTAATATAGAAATTTCCACAGAACTGACCCTTTCTTATCAGCCTCTGGACTGTCGCATGCTTCTTTATACCAGGGATGGCGGCGGTACGCTTCATGTGCAGACAGGTGATCATAGATTGCAGGCAGGGAGCCTGCTCTATCTGGATTGCAGTAAAGCGCCTTTTTTCCTGCGTGCGGAGCTTTTGCCCTGGCGCTATCTTGTTTTTTCATTACAGGGAGATCTCTTCCCCATTTATGAATCTCTGGTTCCCTTTGATACCTTTCTGTTGGCGCAGCCTAAACCGCACACCTCCATGCTCAGGAACGTACAGCAGCTTTTGACCGGGAACACGGATGGGGATCTGAGAAATAAACTGTTAGATGCGGGCCTGATCACCGCCATTATGACGGAACTGTTTTCAGACGTACTTCCCGCGAGAGAAGAAAAAGAGGGCC
Source organism: Lachnospiraceae bacterium UBA7054 (assembly GCA_002492725.1). Lineage (GTDB taxonomy): Bacteria > Bacillota > Clostridia > Lachnospirales > Lachnospiraceae > UBA3282. The sequence continues at coordinate 60,168 of DLAF01000003.1, read as the reverse complement.
ACGCGCCCTATCTGTTGGAACTTAAGCACTATCTGGATCACTTTTACATAGAACCGCTGCGGCTTGATGATTTGGAAACGCGGTATCATATGAGCAAATATTATATCTGCCGCAGTTTTTCCGCCGCTTTCGGCGTCCCACCGATAAAATACCTGAATCAAAAAAGGCTGGAGGCCGCGGCAAACCTCCTTTTTACCACCGACAATAAAATCCATGAGATTGCGCTGGCCGTCGGCTATGAGAACACCAATCATTTCATCAATCTCTTTAAAAAAGAATACGGCACAACACCCCAGGCATACAGAGAGGCGCATCAAAATTGATGCGCCTCCACACTATCTTTATAAACGATCCTGCCATCCACAATGGTAACACCCTGCTTGTAATGCTCCCCCGCTGCCTTGCGGATCAGGGTCTTCACCGCCTGCTTCGCCATCTCCGGCATATCCACCTCGTAAGTGGTGATCCGCACGTCGCAAAGTCCCGGCGGCTGATAATTATCGTACCCCACCACGGAAATATCCTGCGGCACCCGATAGCCTTCCTGCTCCAGCTTATTTACGAGCATGGCCGCAGCCACGTCATTGTTGCAGACAAAAGCCGTAGGCATCTCCTTTGGCAGTTCAATCTCAAAATTTTTATCTGACCTTCCGGTCTTTGGATTCCTGTCATACAGCACCCAGTCTCTGCGCACTTCCACCCCATGTTCACTTAAAGACTTCACAAAACCGAAATACCGATCCGTAATAGAGTCCGTGTAGTAGATATTTCCGACAAAGGCTATCTTTGTGTGCCCCATCTCAAACAGATAGTTGGTCATCCGATACATTCCGAAATAGCTGTTGGAAATGACGGCGTCATAGTCCCTGTTCTGGTCCGCAAAATCAAGCAGGATAAAAGGAATATCAAGCTGCTCGATGAGCTGATCCAGGTAAGGACGCAGTAATCTGCCGATGATAATGAGGCCTTCCGCCTTTTTCTCCCCGAGAAGTTTTGGCATCACAAGCCGTTCCTCATCCTCCGCCTGCAGCACTTCCAGCATGGTAAAGCACCCTTTTTGCACGGCTGCGGTCGCCACCTCCTGATAGAGATTCCAGTAGAAGGATTCATACTTGGCAAGAAACCGATCCGACACGATCACACCGAAGGTATAGCTTGCGTTCTGTGCCCGCTCCCTGTAGCGCAGGGACACAGACTGATAACCCAGCTCCTCGGCTTTTTGTTTGATCTTCACGCGCAGCTCTTCGCTGACGCCTTTCTGATCCGAGAGCGCCTTTGACACTGTCACCGTACTGACGCCCATGACCTTTGCGATATCCGCCATTCTAACCGCTTTTGCCATACCATTCTCTCTTCCTGCATTCCCGCCGTTCCAGCTGCCTCTATTCGGGAAGTTTAATTTTAAGTAATTTACTTAAATTATAAGGCAATTTTCAGTAATGTCAACCAAATTTTCTAAGAAGCACGAAATTGTGCCATGTAAAGGCGGTAATAGACTCCCTTCTTTGCCATCAGCTCCTCGGCATTTCCCTCCTCGATGATCCTGCCGTCATCCACCACAAAAATACGGTCTGCTTTCTGAATGGTGGAGAGTCTGTGTGCGATCACAAAGGACGTCCTGCCCGCAAGCAAATGTTCGATTCCTTCCTGCACCAAAAGCTCCGTCTTCGTGTCGATGCTGGAGGTCGCCTCGTCCAAAATCAGGATTTTCGGATCGGAAACCATGGTTCTGGCAAAAGCCAGAAGCTGTCTCTGTCCGATGGAGAGGCCGCCGCCGCGCTCTGTCAGTTCCGTATCATACCCCTTTTCCAGTTTCATAATAAAGTCGTGGGCATTGACCGCCTTAGCCGCTGCCTCGATCTCCTCCTGCGTCGCATCCAGCTTTCCGTAACGGATATTTTCACGGATGGTGCCCGAAAACAGAAAGTTATCCTGTGTCATAATCCCCATCTGACTGCGCAGGCTCTCGATGGAAACCTTCTTGACGTCATGACCGTCCACCGCCACGATTCCCTCCTGCACGTCATAGAAACGGCTGATCAGGTTGACGATGGTAGACTTGCCTGCTCCGGTCGGGCCGACCAGCGCGATGGTCTCCCCTTCCCTGATGCGAAAACTCACATCGTCCAGCACTTTGACCTTATCGTCATAGGAAAAACTCACGTTCTCAAAAGTCACCTCACCCCGAATCGGCGGCATCCCGGTCACACCTTCGGCATCCGCAATCGCCGGCGGCGTATCCAGGATCTCAAAGATGCGCTCTGCGCCCGCAATATTTGTCACAAGCTGGTTATAGAAATTGCTCAGATTATGAATGGGCTGCCAGAACATATTAAGGTAGGTGCCAAAGGCGATAAAAGTGCCCAGACTCACATCCTCCACTCCCAGCACCACGATCCCTGTAAAGTACAGGAGAATGCAGCCGATGCCCCAGGAAAGATCAATCACCGACCCGAAGGCGTCGCTCATGCGCACCGCCTGTTTGAAACTCTCACGGTGCTCCAATAAAAGCTCGTCAAATGTTTCCTCCGTCTCCCCCTGCGCATGGAAGCTCTGGATGATGCGCATCCCCGCCATATCCTCGTGAATAAAGGCATTGAGATTCGCCGACTTCTTGCGGAAGAGCTGCCAGCGCGGATGCGCCTTGATTTGAATAAAAAGGATACCCGCCGTCATAAAGGGGATCGTCAAAAGGGATGCAAGCGCCAGCTTCGGATTCTTCCCGACCATGATGGCCACCACCGCAAAAACCGTCAGCATATCCGGGATCAGCGTGGTCACAAAGTTCGAAAGCACGTCCTTTAGAGAATTGATATCCCCGATGATGCGGGAGAGGATCTTTCCCGTAGGCCTGCTGTCAAAAAAGGCAAAATCCAGCTTCTGGATATGCGTATAAAGCTCCTGCCTGATCGTAAGCAGGATATTGTTGCAGACCTTCGCCATGATGTACATCCGCAGTTTCACCGTGACCACCAGAAACAGATTGATGGCCAGCGCAAAAAGAAGCAGACGAAGAAGTCCCTGCCAATCGCCTTGACTGATATAGTCATCCGTTGCCGACTCCATGATCAGCGGATTCACCAGACTCACCGCTACGCCGTAGCCCATAATAAGGAGCACCAGAATAATCTGCCACCGATAGGCAAGCAGATAGGAAAAGAGGCGTTTTAAGGTCTGCGCCTTGCTCCGCTGTGTACTGGCTTCATCGTCTTTATATGAATTGAAGGACATGGTTTTCACCTCCTGCCTGGTTTTCCTGCTGCCGCCGTTTCACTGCTGCCGCACCGTCCCCATCTGTTTTTGCCGTATCCGCTCCGTCGTCTGCCTTCGCTTCCGCCGCCGAACACGCACCGTACTGGGACAGATAAGTCTCGTAGTAAAGGCCGCGCTTTGCAAGCAGCGTCTCGTGCGTGCCCCGCTCCGCGATGGCGCCGTCCGCAAGCACTATAATCTCGTCCGCATTCCGCACCGCGCTGATTCGGTGCGCAATAATAATCTTTGTAGTATTTTCCAACATGTTGAGGGTCTGCTGGATCAGATGTTCCGTCTCCATATCGAGCGCCGAAGTAGAATCGTCCATCACCAGGATCGGATCCTTTTTGGCAAGCGCTCTGGCAATGCTGATTCGCTGCTTCTGTCCGCCGGAAAGTCCCACGCCCCGCTCGCCGATGACCGTGTCATAGCGATCCTCCATGCGTTCGATAAACTCACTCGCCTGCGCCTGTGTGGATGCATGCCTGACCGTCTTCAAATCTATGTACGCCTTCTTTCCCAGCTTGATATTATCCTGAATAGTGTCTGAGAAGAGGAAGACATCCTGCATGACATAGCTTACGCTTGTGCGCAACTGCTCTAACGACAGTTTCCTGATATCCACGTCATCCAGATAAATCGCGCCGTCTGTGGCATCATACATCCGCTGCAAAAGCTGCACGATGGAAGTCTTTCCGGCTCCGGTCGCCCCCATGATACCCAGCGTCTTCCCTGCCTCCACCGTGAAGGAAATATCATGGAGGATTTCATGCTGATCCGCCTTGTGGAAAGAAACATGGTCGAAGCACACTTTCCCGTGCACTTTCTCCAGTTTGACCGGATCAGTCACCTCAGTAACGGTAGGCTTTTCCTCATAGAGTTTTTTAATTTTCTTGTTGGATGCCACTGCCGCGGAAAAACTGTTCGTCAGCCACCCCAACATCTCCATAGGCCACACAATGCTGCCGGAATACTCCACAAAAGCCGTCAACTGCCCAAGTGTCATCCCACCCTCGATCACAAGCTTTCCGCCGACCAATATAGTCAATAAAGGAAGTACTCTGGTCACCACGGTAAAACAGGGATAATAACGCACGAAAACTTTGGACTGCTCCATATTCAATTCATAATACCGCTTGTTGTGGGAAAGGAATTTGCCGATCTCGAATTTTTCCCTGGCAAATGCCTTGACCGTGCGCACACCCGCCAGATTCTCCTCCGCCACGGTATTTAAGGCCGCGTTCTCCTCGCTGATCTCCTCGTAGACCCGCCCCAGCTTCCGTTCCATGATAACCGCAAAGGAGCCGCACAGGATCATGGCTGCCGTGGGAATAATGGCCATGCGCCAGTTGAGCAGATACATGCTGGTCAGCGTGATGGCCGTGTGATAAGCCACCTCGATCAGTAACATCCCGACATAACCAAGCGCATCCCAGATGCGGTCAACATCTTCCTTGACCCGCGCCATCAATTCACCTGTGTTGGTCCTGTCAAAGAAATCCGCAGACAGCCCCTGCACATGGCGGAACAGATCACGCCGCATATCTCCCGAAATCCTGGCGCCGTTTTTATCGAAGGTGTATTCCTTTAGGTACTGAAAGACACATCTTCCCAAACCGATGCCCAAAAATCCCATAAGCAGCGCAGGCAGTTTTTCCGTATCGCCGCCCACAATGACTTCATCCACCACCCGCGCCATCAACCTGGGCGAGAGCATGTCGAGCGTAACCGCGATCAAAAGGGACAGCACGGCTCCCAGATAGGATAGCCGGTATTCCCATAAATAACTTGATATCTTTTTCATAATAGTTTCCCCCATTATCTTCTGACTCTGCTTATACGCGGAAAATGGGCCGTGGTAAAATTACCACGGCCCATCAAATACTCCAAAAGCCAGCATATCTATTTATCGACTATTCAGGTCAATATTCCCTTTCCCAGCCGATTCCCATATATGCGGAGGTAATTTCATGTAATATCTTTCTGTTTGTCTGCCTTCTGTCTTTCGCCAAATCATGATTCCGTTTCGTAAACATAAGATTACCTCCTTTCCCTGATTTTTGTTTCAGTCCTGTAATGATGTTTTTGCTATCTTAATCCATACGCAATCTTTTGTCAAGATATTTTTTCTGTAATGTACAGCCGTTAACGTTCAGCACGCGCCCATGCGCAAAAACGCGCCTTCGTCGCTCTCCGCTGCTTCGCAGCTTCTTTTGCTTATGAGCGGGCGCTCCCTCAGAACATCATCCGTCTGTCAAATTCATGCAAGCATGATTTGCCAGGCAGACGATGCTCTGGCTGAACTATTAGCGTTCCATCTTCCAAAAATACGCGCTGTAGGCGGGCAGGGTGCTTCCGCCGCCAAAATCGTGGCTCTCCCCTGTAATGAGATCGACCGCCGTGCCGCAGCCTGCATCGAAATGAGCGGTGTAATCCTCCCCGTCCGCATTGATGGCTACCAGCACTCTCTCCTCATCGCACTTTCTCTCAAAGATACACTGCTTGTTGGTCAGCACTACCGATCTGAAATCGCCGTAATTAAGCGCCTTGGATCCCTTTTTCGCCTCGGCGAGCTTACTGATCCACTCCGCAAGTTCATTCCATACCGGCTCCTCGAAACAGGCTCTCAGTGCGGGATCTCCCTCGCTCTTATTGGCCTTCGCGCCCCACTCGCTGCCGTAGTACACGCAGGGGATGCCCGGCATCCCGAAGCATAACGCATAGATGAGCGGCAGATGTTTTTCATTCGTCAGGTTGCTGGCGATGCGGCTTACATCGTGATTATCCACAAAGGAGAGCAGATGCTTGCCGCGGTAGAGGCACCAATTCTCCGGCCCAAACTGCCGCAGGAGGGAATGGTTAATCTCAAACATGTTCATGCTGTTAAAGCTGGAGAACAGCCCTTTGTAACACTCGTAATTCGTAGCGGAGTGCAGCATCTGGTCGTTGACCAGCTGGTTGTAATCGCCGTGCAGCATCTCGCCCAATAAGTAAAAATCCGGCTTTAAGCTGTCCGTAAAGCTTCGAAGCCTCCTGACAAAATCATGATCCAGACAGTAAGCAACATCAAGGCGCAGACCGTCGATGTCAAATTCTTCCACCCAGCCCTTCACGCTGTCCAAAATGTGGTTAATCACATCCTCGTGACGCAGATTGAGCTTTACGAGGTCATAATTCCTTTCCCAGCCCTCGTACCACAGGCCGTCGTTGTAGTTAGAGTTACCGCCCAGATTGATGTGAAACCAGGAAAGGTACGGAGAATTTTCCCGATTTTTCAGGACATCCTGAAAAGCCCAGAACCCCCTGCCCACGTGATTGAACACCCCATCCAGCACCACCCTGATGCCGTTTTCGTGCAGTTTGCCGCAGACTGTCTTAAAATCCTCGTTGGTTCCCAGCCGGCAGTCAATGGTGTGATAATCCCTCGTATTATAACCGTGCGTGTCCGACTCGAAGACCGGGGAAAAATAGATGGCATCAATCCCCAGTTTCTTCATATGTGGAATCCAGTCGTTCACCTTCAGAATCCTGTGCTCCAGTTTCCCGTCATTTTCAAAAGGCGCCCCGCAAAACCCCAGCGGATAGATCTGATAAAATACACTCTCAAAAGCCCACATCGTGATTTCCTCCTAAAACAGCTATATCTTGTAGTTTGCCAAGGATCAGTATACCACTATTTGCCATCCAGCGTCAAACATCTTCTCACAGACACCCGCCGACAAGAATTGACCAGACAGGTTTGCTTTTTGTAAACTATAATCCGTGCATCGACTTTTCCACAGATTTTGTTGTCTATTTTTTAAAAAACACCCTCTCAAGAGTCGAGAAATCCCCAATTTCCACAAAGTTATCCACATTGACAACCTCGTCACATCCTGTCGTATGTTGTGTAATTATAATGAGATTTGTCTGTCATTTTCGGTTTTTCCTATCATCTTTTTGTCGAAGACATATTTTTTTTGCAGAAATGGTTGACCATCTATGTCGTATCCTGTTTTCTCGGAGTCAATCGGATTTTGTCCCTTGACGCGTAAGGTCAATCTCACCGCCGCAAATTTGGGTTTCGCGCACGTCGCTTTATTCATTGACTTATTAAGTCTTCCGTAAAATACGGCATTTATAGCCACTCGTTCCAAAATTTCTCCACTCTTCGACCTATTTGGTCAACCGTAACTGACTCGCGGTTTTGCCACTCCCTTGGAAAAAGCGGCCTGTAAGTCGGCGCAAGGAATCGCTCATCGAGCAAAACGGCAATACCGAAATCATCCTCTGTGCGAACAACCCTTCCTGCCGCCTGCAGCACCTTATTCATACCGGGATAGCGGTACGCATAATCAAATCCATTCCCGCCCCAGCCGTCAAAATACTGCCGCAAAAGTTCTCTCTCATGGCAAACCTGCGGAAGCCCCGTTCCCACAATGAGCACACCGATCAGACTGTCGTTCTTTAAGTCAATGCCCTCGCTGAAAATCCCGCCCATCACGCAAAATCCCAGGAGGCTTCTCTCCTCCTCCACCTCAATCTCTATTTGGATCAGGCTCTGCAGATCACAATCTTCATTCCCGCGGAAGTGGTTCAAAAACGCTTCCCTTGCCTCCTCGTTCATATAACTCTCCTGCAGGACGCACTCCACCTCTCCCGCTTTGTTAAAGTGCGTCTGGTACACCTCATAAACTTTCCGTAAAAAGGCATGGGAGGGGAAAAAAGCCATATAGTTTCCCTGCCTCTTTTCGATCACCCGGTGCAGATAGGCGGCAATGCGGTAGTACTCCTCCTCTCCCCTGCGCGCATAGCGGCTCGTTACGTCACTGCCAATGTAAACCCCCAGCTTGTCCGGCAAAAAGACTGATCTGGCATAAACCTCATAATCGCCTTCCTCCGCTCCCAAAAGCGTCTTGTAATATTGAATGGGCAAAAGAGTGGCAGAAAACAGAATCGTACTCCTGCCCCGCAGCATGCAGTTTCTCAGGTTGACCGCCGGATTCACATTAAAAAGCTTCACAATAAAACTACCATCCTCTTGCAATTCCGTATAGGTCACATAGTTTTCATCCAACAGTTCATACATTTCCAGAAAATGAGAAACCTCAAAATAAAAAGCGAGGATTTCCTCCCGCACAGGGCTGTCCTCCCTGTCCTCCAGATGATCTTCGATTGCCGTGCCAAGCCGTGTCAAAGAACGCACCAGCCCTTCAATCGTCGTCACCACGCGGCAGTCTTTGCACTCTCTTTTTAAGGCAAGCAGTTCCTTATTACACTTGTCCAGATTCCCGGCAATTCTCTCATCATAAGGCTTTACCGTCTTTTTAAGCTCCAAAAAATCTTCCTTGCACAGCACGGCGCTGTACATATCCCGGCCCCGTTCCACCAGATTGTGCGCCTCGTCCACCAGAAAGACGTATTCGCCCTGCACCCCCTCCGCGAAAAACCGCCGCAGATAGACATGGGGATCAAAAAGATAATTGTAATCACAGATCACGGCATCGGCAAACAGACTCATATCCAGACACAACTCAAAGGGACAGACCTGATACTTTTCCGCATAGGTCTCAATTGCCTCCCTGGTATAATTGTCTACATGAGTCAATAAGTCGTACATGGCTTCATTGATTCTGTCGTAATGACCCTTGGCATACGGGCAGGATACAGGATTACAGGCTGTTTCTTCCAGAAAACAAATCTTGTCCTTAGCGGTCAATATGACGCTCTTCAACTGTAATCCCTGTTCCCGTAAAATCGAAATGGTATCGTCCGCCACCGTGCGGGTGATGGTCTTTGCCGTGAGATAGAACATCTTTTCACAAAGCCCCTCCCCCATCGCCTTCACTGTAGGAAACACCGTGGAAATTGTCTTGCCCACCCCTGTCGGCGCTTCGAGGAAGAGCTTTCTTTTATGGTAGATTGTCCGGTAAACGTCCGCCGCCAGTTCTCGCTGCCCCTCCCTGTAGGAAAAGGGAAATTCCAGCTGCCTGATGGATTCCTGCCGAAGCTTCTGCCATTTAAAACGATAGTCCGCCCACTTGCGGTACTGCTCCATCACTTCCTCAAACCAAAGCTTCAATTCGATATACGTATAATCCTCATAAAAATATCGGATTTCCTCTGTCTCCATATGACAATAAGTCATGCGCACCCGAATGTCAGACAGTGCGTTCTGATCGGCGTAGATATAGGCATAGCATTTGGCCTGCGCCAGATGCACAGACACGGGTCCCTTCATCCTTTTCAAATCATGATAGGTTCCCTTGATCTCATCGATCGTAACATTTGCGGATTCCGTAATGATGCCGTCGGCGCGGCCTTCCACCAGGATCTCGTACTCCCCCGCGTCATAGGTATAACGCAGAGCCACCTCTGCCCGATACTCCGGTCCCATTCGCCGCTGGATCATGCGATGGATGCGCCCACCCTCCTGCATCGCATCCCCGGCGGACGCTGCTCTTCGATTGTCAATATCGCCGGAGCGCAGGATAAATTCCACCAGACTCCGCACGGAAATGCGCATTTCCATATCTCTACTCCTTCGCAGCACGCATAAGCAGATTCGAGATGCTTCGCATAAATATAAAGACTCCCTGCATAAGATAATCTTACGTTATCTTACACAGGGAGTCAATGTGTTCGCTTCGACCGAATTCTATACCGCTACTGCCCATTTACTGAGATGTCTCTCAAAATCAGCATCATAGCCGTTGTACGCAACGGTTAAAATCTGATTGAAATTCAGTCCCAGCACGCCGATGATGGATTTCGCATCCACGATAAAGCTGTTGTAGGAAATGTCCACATCGCAGTCACACTTTGTAGCAGCAGAGACAAAGTCCTTCACTTCATCTGGTCTCAATTTGATTTTGTGTTGCATAGCCACCTCATTTCTACGCTGCTCTTGCATATAACCGAGTTTGTACCAAGCAGCGCGCAGATACAAATCTCGCGATTGAAAATTTTAATTTTCAATCAGCCACATAGAAAAAACGTTTTCTTGCTCCTCATTTGAGTTGATTATACTCCATTATTTTCATTTGTAAAGAGGGAATTTTGTTCCTAATAAAATACAATTTTGGGTGATTTTGGGCAATCTGCACAACTTTACATAATTATTTTGAACTTCAAATCTTTTTTTGTGAAAACTGCCTATTATCTCTGGTTTCTTTATTTCTGCAAGACTGCATTTTATCCTTTTTGCTTAAATTCCACCATGTAATCTTGGTAACGATATGCACACATCTGCCTCTGCAGCTTTCTGTTTTCACGGCTTTTGATGGCAATCGTGCGGTGAAATGTGCAAAACAGCTCCTGATATTCCTGCTCTTTTGCCGACCTGGCCGGTTCTCCGGGTGAAAAATCCGCTGCGGCTGTCACCAGATACCAGTCCTCCCCTGCGGGATGTACCCCGAAAAGTTTTCGATGCTCGTCATAGATCATAAAGTTTTCAATACTCAGTCTGTCCGCAAAATGGGGCATTACAAAAGGAACCACATTATTCTTGGGTCCAATCTTTGTAAAAAGGACGCTGTCCCCTGTCCCTTTAACAGCCGCAAGCTCCTGAAAACGGATAAATTCAATCTCATAGTGCGCTTCATTTGCCGTAAACCGTGCCAGCTCAAAGCATCTTGCCACATGGGGATTGCGAACATTTTCCATCACCCTTCTGCCGCTTCCCGCCGTGAGCGCGTCCACCACGGTCTTATACACCGCTTCTCCCTTATCCGGATAGCAGGAAGCTGCCGCGCGACAGAGTGAATGATACACATGCTCACCCAGCCTTGTCTGCAATGTCCTCGCTACCTTATCAGTTTTAACAGGATCCGGAGCAATATGCACATACTCTGCAAATAAACGAAGATTTTCTTCTTCTCCTATCTGAAGATGAAGGCGCTCATGCCCCTCCCGCAGGGCATAGGCATCGTAGATGCCTGTGAAAATTCCTTCTAAAGAATCCTCGCAGATCAAATATTTCTCTTCCATCTGTATTCTCCCAACTTCCGTTATCCCACGCTTGTCTGCAGCGTTTTGTATTGACTGATTTTGTCATTATCATTATCAAACGCCGGCATTTCAAATAATGACATCTGTCGATAACTTGTGCCATCCGCAAGAAACGGGAGCTTTTCTCCTCTGCCCATCTGATTCTGCCAAACCAGATTCTGCACGATGTACTCCTCATCGAGTTTCGTGGGATACATCATCCGCCCGTTACAGGTGATAAAATAGAGCGCCCGCTTTAATACGACACCGATCTTTTTCAGATCTGCAAAAGTCAGGTTCCCAAAGCGCCTGGCCGCTATGATCCGCCTGGCACTCTTGACCCCCAGCCCGGGGATCCGCAGAAGCGTATGGTAGTCCGCCCGATTGATCTCCACCGGAAACTGCTCCAGATGGCGTACCGCCCAATCCGCCTTCGGATCGATTGCCATATTGAAGTTTGGTCTGTCTGCCGACAGCAGCTCCTCTACCTTAAAATCATAAAAGCGCAGCAGCCAATCTGCCTGATATAATCTATGCTCACGAAGAAGCGGCGGTCCGCCGGCCAATGCGGGCAATTCTTTATCCTCGTTGACATTCACAAAGGCCGAGTAATATACCCTCTTTAAGGAAAACTTTTCATAAAGGGTCTCCGCCACCGACATGATCTGAAAATCGCTCTCCGGCAAGGCGCCAATCACCATCTGCGTGGACTGTCCCGCCTCACAGAAATGCGGCGCATGCCTGTATAAAGTAATTTCATTTTTATTTTCCGTGATGCCGTTCTGAATCTGGCGCATAGGCGCCAAAATATTTTTTCGGTGTTTGTTCGGGGCGACCATGCGAAGCCCCTCCGCCGTAGCCATCTCCAGATTCACACTCATGCGGTCCGCTAAATATCCTGCCCGCTGAATCAGCAAAGGATCCGCTCCGGGAATCGCCTTGATATGGATATAGCCCTGAAACCGATGGATCGTTCGCAGCCTGTGCACCGTCTCACAGATCAGCTCCATCGTGTAATTTGGGCTATAAAGAATGCCCGAGCTTAAAAACAATCCTTCTATATAATTGCGCCTGTAAAATTCCATCGTCAGCTCGCACACCTCATCAGGGGTGAACGAGGCGCGCGGCACATCGTTGGAGCGGCGATTGACACAGTACTTGCAATCGTAAATGCACTCGTTCGTAAATAGAATCTTTAAAAGAGAGATACATCTGCCGTCCGCCGCAAAGCTGTGACAGAGCCCTGCCGCCACGGTATTGCCGATACCCTTCCCGTCATTTTGGCGTGAGGAACCGCTGGAGCTGCATGACACATCATATTTTGCCCCCTCCGCAAGTATTTTTAATTTCTCCATCACCGACATCTGCGGTGCGATCCTTAATTCCATCACCTGTCACTCCACCCTATCACTGCCCGCCACATAAACTGCGGCAATCAAAACATATGTTCGATATAGAAATATCTTAACATAATGTAAGGTAGTTTGCAAGTCTTTTTAGAACGTTTGTTCTTTTTCAAAAAAAAACCTCCCTTGTGTTTTTTCCTGTATAATATAGGTAAAATAACCAAAGGAGGTTCTACTTATGCTTTTATCTTTCTTAAATCTCTTTTCCGATGTCACCGATCTGATTTACACAATCACAATTGTAGCGATAGCAGCAATCCTTCTCTTTACCCCCTACGATGTGGTCAAGAAATGGCTGCCCAATATCCCTGCAAAACAAACCGTCATCATTCTCCGAATCATATTCGGTGTTGTTGCTGTCTTTGTTTTCGGTGTATTCTTATATGTCCGTTTGTTTTTATTATAAGCTTATTCTTATTGGATGCGGAAGCGGCCGATCAACTGATTCAGCGTCTTCGCCTGCCCGGACAGTTCATTGGAAACCTCCGCACTCTTTTCCGCAGCGGAGGAATTGCTCTCAATGACCTTGGACACCTCTTTGATCCTATTCTCCACGGAAATGATCATCTCCGACTGCTGCGCACTGGCAAGACGAATCTCATCCATCAACGCCTTGATGGACTGCACACACTCGCCAATGACCCGCATCGCTGAAATCGCATCTACCGTAGATTCGGTTCCCGACCTCACATCATTGGTTGAACGATTAATCAGCACGCCCGTGTTTTTCGCCGCCTCGGCCGATTTGGAGGCAAGGCTTCGCACCTCTCCGGATACAACGGCAAACCCTTTCCCCGTCTCTCCCGCTCTTCCCGCCTCGACGGAAGCATTGATGGCAAGAATATTTGTCTGAAAGGCGATATCCTCAATGGTTTTGACAATGCTTCCAATCTGTTCAGAAGATTCAGCAATGTTCTTTGTGGCGGCGGAAAGCAGTTCCATCTTCCGATCAGCTTCCTGTGCATACCCCATCGCCCTGTCTACCAGTTCTCCGGCATCCTTACAACGTGCAGCGCTGTTCTGAATCTGCTCTGTAATGTCTGTGATGTTGGACACCAGCCCGTTGATGGAAAACTCCTGCTGTGCAGCACCCTGCGACAGCGCCTGCGCACCCTCGGATACCTCATCTGCACCGCTGTTCACCTCGTTAGCAATACTTCTGATATCCCGCATGAGACTCGTGAGATTCGTGCGAATGCTCTTCAGGCTCTCCGAAAGGACACGAAAATCGCCTATGTAATAATTCTCGTTCCTTTCCACGTCCACGGCGATATTACCGTCCGCCATCTCTCCCAGAATCCGTCCGATATCATCAATGGTCATTCGCAGAGACGGTGGATCGTCTGGGCAATCATACCGATTTCATCCGTTCTTCCGTAAAAAGGCTGCAGTCCATGATCCGCGGACAATTCCAGATTCCCGAGGCGACTGATGGCGCCCTCTATGATCATAAGTTCCCTGCTCTCACGATGCAGAATCATCAGCGTGACAAGAATGATCACTACTGCGACAGCGGCACAGAAAATACCGACGGTATTACGCACCGTTTCCACTTCCCGATATACCTCACCTACGCTGTCTCGCACCATAAATACCCAATTTCGGTCTTCCAAATATTTATATACAACCAATTGATCTACACCGTTTTCATCCTGATAGGAATAAGTGCCTGCCTGCGTATCATGCTCTTCCCTGATCCGGCGGATGATCTCCTGATATCCGCTGTCGGTAGTCTCCGTATTTAAAAGCGTCTCATCGGCATGATACAGATATGTCCCGTTCTCCGCATTCAGGAAAACATATTCGCTGTTGGGTAATCCCCCTATCTCCAGATCAAGCAGCGCGTCCATTAATCTGCTGGCGAAAACACCTGCACCGACATAACCGATACATTCCTCTCCTTCAAAAAGCGGATAGTACATGGAGATGATCATGCTCCCTGTTCCCGGAGACTTCATAATTCCCAGATTGGTCAGCTTTGGCTCCGCCAGAATGGTATTCTGAAACTCTTTGAGAGAATCGCCCTCTCTGGTCGTAATGCCGATCGCGCTTTCCGACGTATGCGTCAAAATATGGGTGTCGGGAGTCCCGATATAGAGACCTTCAAAGATACCCTTAACCGCCGCAAAATCCTCGGTATACTGCTGCCCCTTGCCACAAGCACAGGATCCTCCGGATCAGCAAGCAGTTCTCTCACCTCACTGCCAAGCGCAAACGCTGTCATGTATTCTTCCGCAGAAGATACATAGTCGTTTATGATAGAAGCCCTGGATTCCACCACATCAATCATCTGATTCGTAATATTTCCCTCAACGATCCTGGAAACACGGCTGGAAACGATAAACCAGAGCAGAAACATTCCCGCAAAAATAAGCGCTGTCGTAACCATACCGATACGCGTAGCCAGCTTTCTATTGACAAAAAAATGCATAAAACTTTCCCCCTGTGCTTTTTTCGTGAAATATTTTAGCACAGGCTTTTTTCATTTTAAAGTCATTCTCCGCCTACCTTTCTTTCCCCAAATCCCCCGTTAAAAGACGCTTTTTACACAGTCTGATCCTGGCCGCAAATCTGCTGGTTATAATCACGCCGACGATCATCATACCAAGCGTAATCCCCTGGCAGAATCCTCCGAGGAAGTTATCCGCATGCTCGGTAACCATTAATATCAGATGTAAGACTGCAGCCGCAAGTCCTCCGATAAACAAAATATGCATGTTCCTTGTGAATTTCTGTTTTGCTTCATTGCTGTAATCCGCCACCTTTAATACGGTTTTTTCCAAATTCTTATCCATTCTTTGCCCTTCCCTTTCCCCGTCAAGCAGTTCCCGCAGTTCCACTTCATAATAATCAGCCATCTCGATCAGAATGTCCAGATCCGGCATGTTGCTGCCTGTCTCCCAGCGCGATACTGTCCTTCTGGAAACCCCAAAGTGCTCCGCAAGCTGTTCCTGTGTAAGGCCCTTCTCTTTTCTGAGTTCCCTGAAAAACATTCCTATTTTTGTCTGATCCACTTGTCTGTGACCTCCTTTCGGAAAAAGAATATCACTTTCATCTTTAAATTGACAGGACATAAAACGAGCATCACCCCGATTTTCTGCCTTAAGACATAGAACATCCCCGCCTATTTTACGCATTTCCCGCTTCAAACTCAACTATACACCCTTGCAAGCCTTCTCCGTACCAGTCGCCGCCACCCGTAAAACGGATGGCCAGGACACTGGCTGTAAACCCTTGCTGCCAGACAGCGTCTCAAGACGCCTTAAACTTTCTCTCCGCTCAAGTCACTATTGCACTTGACACGTTGCCGATACCCCTGAAGGGGTGTTTGTACTACTTCGACTTAACCCTTAAAAGAGTCTTCATACTCTTTTACACTGAGTTTGTCCTACATGATATCGTATTTCTCCTGATTCTGGATATACTTTTTGATTGTCGCCTCATTAAGTCCCACTGTGCTCACATAATACCCTTCTGACCAGAAGTGACGATTCCCAAACTTATACTTTAAATTTGTATTTCTGTCAAATATCATAAGAGCTGACTTCCCTTTCCGATATCCATTTCGTATGTGCCAATCGAGTAGGGGAGATTAAATCTCCCCTCTCACACCACCGTACATGCTGTTCGGCATACGGCGGTTCAACATAACTTCAAAGCATGACGCTCATTATAATAGTCAAGACAGCTTATAAGCCCTGCCTTAGCAAATACATCTTTGGAGATTGCCCTAACCACACATGTCTTTGTAGCAACCCAGTAATATCTGTCGCCGCAATAAGCTGTGAGCCGTGCAAGGTCTTTATCTACCCCGAGTTTCTGTAATCCCCACTGTCGCTTTTTCGGTACTTTCCACTGTTTCCAGATGATGATTCTGAGTCTTGTCCTTAGATGTGCGTCTATCTCTGTCATTGCTGTTTTCATGGAACCAAGGGCGCAATAGTTTATCCACCCTCTTGTCACCTGATTGATTTTCTCTATCCTGCCTGTGACTGTTCCAGGCATTTTCCTACAGGTCAGTTCTTTCAATCTGCGCTTGAGTTTCTTCACAGATTCCTGATGCGGTCTGCACTTCCACTCTTTTGCCTTACTGTCCTTGTAAAAGCCAAAACCAAGATATTTCAGCTTTTGCGGTCTTGTGATATGGGTTTTTGTCATGTTAACTTTTAACCCAAGTTTTCTCTGTATCCAATCCGATACCGTCCGCATGACTCTTTTTGCACTCGACTCGCTCCTGACCGCAATAACACAGTCATCTGCGTATCTCGTGAAGCGGAGTCCTCTTGCTTCCAGTTCTTTATCCAGCTCGTTCAACATTATATTTGACAGCAGTGGTGACAGATTGCCGCCCTGCGGTGTGCCGAGTTTCGTTTCTTCATATCCCTCTGGCGTCATGACTCCTGCTTTCAGATATTTGCGGATAAGTGATCCCGTATCGCCGTCGCCTATGATGTTATGAACAAGACTCATAAGTTTGTCCTGCGGTACATTATCAAAAAATCTCTCCAAGTCGATATCCACTATCCACTCATAACCCTCATTCAGGTATATCAGTAGCTGCCTGACAGCCATCTCGCAGCTCCTGTTTGGTCTGAAGCCATAGCTCCATTCCGAAAACAAAGGCTCACACATCGGGCTTATCACCTGTACTATGCCTTGCTGAATTACCCTGTCCATTACGGTTGGGATACCCAGTTCTCTCACTCCTCTGTTCAGCTTTGGTATCTCTACCCTCCTGACTGGCTGGGGTTTGTATTCCCTCCGCCTGATTTGTTCCCTGATACTCTCCCAGTTCTCTTTGATATAATCGCCGAGTTCATCAACCGTCACATCGTCTACGCCGCCTGCGCCTTTATTGGCACATACTTTCTTGTATGCGGCGTTCATGTTGTTTTTGGATAGTATCTTTTCTAACAGTTCTGACATTGCTCTGTGTGCTTTCTCCTTTCCGTTTTCATGGATTCGCCCTAAGTTTTGCAGTGTCTGCTCATTTACGTTTCGCATTTCCTGCCGTCAGGTATTCCGTGAAGCATACATTTGATTACACAGTTATATTGTTCAGCCCTTTGACAGTGCCCATTTCAGGATCCTGCCTACTATGGCTTCTGCTGACTTCTCATGGTTCGTTGTTACTACGGCTAATGAAACCGCCCATGAGACCTCACGGGATAAGCCTCCCAGTCTTTCCTCGTCTACCCGTCTGATTTACGCCCATGGGTTACGGTTGCCTTTGGGACTTCGCTGTCTTATGCCAGCTTATCCGCCATGTGCGCCTTATATCAGATTTCTGTTCGTCAGGCTACGATTTCGCTATCCCTTCTTCTCGTCTCTACCTCACGGTACAAACCTTGGGAGTCGCTTTGGGGTTCGTCGGCAACTACGCCCCTTGTGGACTTTCACCACAGACTGACGGCATGCCCGTCATACATAAAGAAGCGATGAATCTTTTTATGATTCATCGCTCCAAAATTTATCGCATTTCATTCTTTCTATATTTTAGTGATTACAAATTTGAACCCACACTGCATCTGTTTCTATTTGATGAGCATTACAATTTTTTCTTGTACAGAAACGCCATCTTTCCATATTCGCAATACACGGCGGCTTAGGGTAATGTATTCTTGAAACTTCTGACCAATCGCCCCATCCTCCCCATTTATGCCCTAAAATATTGCTGCATTTTTCTGAAGGATCGGATAAATCAAATGGAGTAACGTCAGATTCATAATTTGTTACTTTCGGATCAAATGGTTCAATCGTCCCACTATTCAATTGAACTAAATAACTGTCAAAATCATTAACAAACCTGCCTTGTTCGGTATCATAATACACAGGTTCTTCTGCCCTTACCACTATAGGTAATGATAAAACATAAACAGCACATAAAATCAGTGATAACATTCGTAATACTTTTTTTCTCATTGTAAATTCTCCTTTTCGTTTTGTGATAAACCGCTAAATTATTTGCTTACAACCAGACTATCTTTCTTTACTATATTTTGCATTCCTCCCTCCTTACCTTTTGCTTCATATACTTAATTCTCCGGCTCTGTAAAAGAAGTTTCTAAATCTATATATTTTAAATAAACATTATCCTCTGCCAGAGATAGGTATTCTGACACGATAGCCTTTATCTCCCCTTCTTCCTGCTCATTTACAGCCTCATTATCGTTGCAAGTGATTAGAATATTGGCATAGGCAGACTCACTGTCAAAATCCTGCAAGAATACCGCTACATCAATAATTTGATTCTTATCATAATCTAACAATAATTGGCTTAACTCATTTTCCTTCTTATGCCGGCTTATCTGATTCGAACTTGCATCATTCAGAATCTTCTTTACTTGCTCTTCCTGCGGTGCCGTTGTCAAAAAGAAAAGACCTATTACAATGCAGACAACGATAGAAATACAAATTACCCCAAATCCTGATTTTTTATATTGCAGTATGGATTTCACTCTTCGCTTTACCCCCACTTCTCCAAATGCTACCGGATAAACAAATGCAGTTCTTTTCTTGAAACTACACGACAATAATGACTCTGCATATGCTATCTTTTCCGCTCTACTAAAATTCTTGATTACCTTTTCATCGCAAGCCAGCTCGATATCTCTGCAAAATAATATAAATGCTACCCAGCACAGCGGAAAAAACCAATAGATTGTAAACAGAAAAAATGCTGCCATTTTCCAAATGTGGTCTTTCCTCCGTAAATGTGCTTTTTCATGTGCTATGACATATTTCATATCTACTTCATCCATTCTTGACGGCAGATAAATATGCGGACGAAAACACCCAAAGATAAATGGAGAACGCACATGATCACAAATATAAATCTCTTCCTGAAGCAAAACAGCCTCTTTTAAACGGCCTCGCAGACGCAGACACACAGACACCGCATAAAGCAAACCGCCAACTGCCCCGCAGAACCAGATCATATCTGCCTTCGCTATCAGAATTACTCCATAATGGTAAGCCGAAATCGCTTTCTCTTGATGAATATTTCCAACATACTCATCTGCCATTCCTCCTTTCGCCATACGATTCCATTGGTACCGTGATTCCGACAAAATACTCTCTGATATTGCCTTATTCGAAGAAACTAAACTAAAAGTACTCTGAATCGAAAAAGGACAAAGCAAACGAAATGCTACAAGACCCCACAGCAGACAAATGATCCACCTTGGTGTTCTTCTCGCAATTAATCTCAAAAAAATCACGGCCATAATCAATCCACTTGCTGCAAGACTCATATTGAGTAATTTTATGAAAATATTACTCATCAGCACGTTCCTCCGCCTGATTGATTATTTTTCTGATTTCAGAAGCTTCCTCCTCTGTCAAAGATCTGTCTTTCGTAAACGCTGCAATAAACGCCGGCAGAGAACCATGAAAAGTTTCCTCTACATATTTTCTGCTCTGACCTGCATAAAAATCCTGCCTCGAAATGACTGTGTACACTGTTCCGCTGTCATTCCGAAAAAGTCCTTTGTTACACAGCCTGCGCAACACCGTATGTGTAGTCGTACGTTTCCAGTTAAACTCTACCGCCGCAAGCTTAACCAGCTCTGAAGAACTAACCGGTTCCAACTGCCAAATCAAATCCGCAAACCTTGCCTCAATAATCCCCAACTGTATTTCCTGCATGTTTACCCCCATCAAAGCTGCATATACATATAATACGATTTCTCCTAATTGTAGAGACTACTCGGAGTAGCCTCATATAGAGATTACATCCTATAGACTCTTTTGTCAAGCATTCATTATGACAATTTTTTCTTGCTTTCTTTTCGGAAAAGGGGTTAAATAAATAGTAAGCAAAAGCGGGCACATGGCCCGCGCGAAAAAGAGAGGTAACCTATGGAACATTTGATCATTCCCGAAAATTACAAGTCCGCCCTGAATCTTCATGACACGCAGGTCGGTATCAAAACCGTGAAAGACTTTTTCCAGAATCTTCTGGCTGAAAAGCTCCATCTGCTGCGTGTCTCCGCGCCCCTTTTTGTGGATCCCGCTTCAGGCTTAAACGACAATCTAAACGGTGTGGAGCGCCCCGTCACCTTTGGCATCAAGGAACAGGAGGATGCCCCTGCCGAGATTGTGCACTCCCTCGCCAAATGGAAACGCATGGCTCTTGGCAAATACGGCTTTGCACACGGAGAAGGCCTGTATACCGACATGAGCGCTGTCCGCAGAGACGAGATCACCGACAATATTCATTCCATCTATGTCGATCAGTGGGATTGGGAAAAAATCATCTCCCGCGAAGAGCGCTGCCTTGACTATCTGCAGGAGACCGTGCGGGCCGTCTACAAGGTACTGCGAAAAACCGAGAAGTACATGGCGATCCAGTACGATTACATAGACGAAATCCTGCCTCACGACATTTACTTTATCACCACACAGGCTTTGGAGGACCGCTATCCCGGCAATACACCGAAGGAGCGGGAATACCTCATTACCAGAGAAAAAGGCGCGGTCTGTCTCATGCAGATTGGCGATTTATTAACCTCTGGTCAAAAACACGATGGCCGTGCACCGGATTATGACGATTGGAGCCTGAATGCGGACATTCTGGTCTACTTTCCCGTACTCGACATTGCACTGGAATTGTCCTCCATGGGCATCCGCGTCGATAAGGATGCCCTCTTGTCACAGCTTGAAAAAGCGGGCTGTCCCGAACGGGCAAAGCTTCCCTTTCAGAAGGGCATCATCGACGAGACCCTCCCCTACACCATCGGCGGCGGCATCGGGCAGTCGAGGATCTGCATGTTCTTCCTGCGAAAGGCTCACATCGGCGAGGTGCAATGCTCGCTCTGGCCGGAGGAAATCGTAAAAGAAGCATTGGCAAACGGGATCCAGCTGCTGTGATCGTTTTGTGACAGACTGTCGACTATTGAAAAGATAGAGAAGGAGGGTGTTGACCATTATGGTCATCCCTCCTCTTTTGATTTGTAAACGAAATATCGTTTATTTTTTAGTAAATATTTTGTTTTTTTCTATTGACTTTCTACACCAAACATAGTATGATACTTCCAACAAGAGTAATCTAATGAACCGTGCTTTCGCACATTCAGGCAATTTCTGCCGCTTTACTCTCAACCACAATCAAACAGCGGCAGATACGGTCCATAGAAACCTTCTGCTGCAAGAAAAGGAGGACATTCTATGGAAGCATTCAGTAACAGAGAGGAGCAGTTTATGGTAATCGAAGGAGGTAAAAAGACCTACACGGTCGCAGATATCGAGGCGCTTCCCCCGGGGGAGAGAGCCGAACTGATCGACGGGGAAATGTTCATCATGGAAGCGCCGTCCGTCACGCATCAGCGGATACTCGGCGAGCTTTATGTGCAGGTTCACGCGTACATTAAAAACAATAAAGGTCCCTGCGAGGCCGTCATCTCGCCCGGCGTCTATATCAAGGATGACATTCACAATTACGTGGAACCCGATATCACCGTAATCTGTAAAGAAGAACGATTGGACGAAAAGGGCTGCCACGGCGCGCCTGACTGGGTGATTGAGATTGCTTCCCCAAGCAACAAGTACATGGACTACGGGCGCAAACTCATGCTCTACCAGTCTGCCGGCGTCCGCGAATACTGGATCGTTGATCCCGCCAAAAAGATCGTCACCATCTACGATTTTGAAAATGGAGACGGTCCCGATATTCATCCGTTTACCGAACCGGTCAAAGTCGGAATCTATGAGGATTTCTATCTGGATCTCAGTTCTTTTTCGTAACGCCCTATAAGATTCAAATTCTAAACAGTGGTAAATCCATCGCGGATTTACCACTATTTTTATCTAAGATCATACAGCGTGCCCTGCTCCGCATCCCGGTACTCATGCTTCTCATAATACCCGATCAGCGTCCCCGCCTCATCGCGCAGTGCCACCATATAGACGTCCTTATTCTCCTTCTCGTTGCGGTACGTGTAGACGATGTTATGCTCCGCACTCTCCGCAAACCACGCCGTCACCTTTTTAATCATTTCCACGGAATGCGGGTTGTGACACGATAACAAACTCTTTCCCACAAGCGCGGCCCCGCCCCGTTTCGCATACCGCTCCTTTGCTGCCGGATTCATATAGATGATCTCATGTTCCGGATTACAGATCACCACCGCACAGCGATCCTGCTCGATGACACTCCTAAAATAGGGTGACAAATCTTTTTCTTCCATCACAGTCTCCTTTATTTACGCGATATCCTCCATCTGCGCCGTATACAGCCTGTAATAATACCCCTTCTTCTCCATCAATTCGTTGTGCGAACCGCATTCGAGGATACCGCCCTCGTCTATGTACATAATCCTGTCGCAGTTTTTAATGGTGGAGAGCCTGTGGGCAATGATAAAGGATGTCCTTCCCTGCATCATCGCGTTAAGCCCCTGCTGAAGCGCCTTTTCGGTATGCATGTCAATGCTCGAAGTCGCCTCATCCAAAATCAGGATCGACGGGTCGCTAAGCAGGGTCCTTGCAAAGGAAACCAGCTGCATCTGCCCCTGCGAAAGCAAAGAGCCGCGCTCTTTTACTTCCGTTTGGTAGCCGTCCGGGAATTTCTTGATAAATTCATCGGCGCAGACCGTCTTTGCCGCCTTTACGATTTCCTCCGTCGTAGCATCCAGCTTACCATAACGTATGTTGTCTTCAATGGTGCCCGAAAAGAGAAAACTGTCCTGCAGCATAATGCCCATATGGGAACGCAAAGAAGCAATTGTCACCTTTGCGATATCCTGCCCGTCGATCAAGATCCGTCCGCCGTCCACATTGTAAAAACGGGACAAAAGACTGACAATGGTGCTCTTTCCCGCACCCGTGGGCCCTACTAACGCCACGCTCTCGCCGGGCTTCACGGTAAAGGAAACGTCACAAAGCACCGGCTTATCCGCCTCGTACCCAAAGTTTACATGTTCAAAGACCACCTCTCCTTTGATAGGCGGCATGGGAACCGCATCCGGCGCATCGTCCACCGTGACAGGCTCATCCATTGTTTCAAAGATACGCTCCAGATAGGCGATATTATTAATAAAGTTATTAAAAATATTTCCCAGATTCATGATCGGCTGCCAGAAACGGGAAGCGTAAGAGGAGATTGCCACGATCACGCCAAGGCTTGTATTCCCCTGTCCGAACACCAAAAGCCCGAAGATAAAGACAGCCGCCCGCACCCACACGGAAATATTGTCAATGCCCGGCCACACCAGATTGCTGTAGGTGACAGCCTTCATCCACGCACCGCGACAGCGGTCGCTCAGTTCAGCAAAGGTCTCTTCGTTCTCCTCTTCTCTGGCAAAAATCTGCGTGATCTTTGCCCCCACGATATTTTCCTGCAAATAGGCATTCAAATTGGAGTTTTTGTTCGACACCTGTTGCCATGCCTTCCTCTGCCTGTTCTTGATGTACAGCATGAAGACCGCCAGCACCGGCACGCCCGCCAGCACCACCAGCGAAAGTTTGACATCCACACAAAACATAAAGATCACGATAAAAATCAGATTCATGATCTCCAAGATTACGTTGATCAGACCGTTTGACAGCATGTCGGAAACTGAGTTTACATAATTTACCACCCGAATCAAAATCTTGCCATGCGGCCTGTCATCATAATATTGAAACGGAAGTTTCTGCAAGTGCGCAAACAAATCCTTTCTGATATCATAGATGATATTCTGACTGACATGGATCATAATATGCGATCTGGCCGTCGTAAACGCGATGCTGACTGCATAAGTCAATATCAGTACTGCCACCAGGGTCAGAAGCATCCTGACGTTTTTATCCGGTATCGCTTCGTCGAGCGCCCTCTGTGTCACCATGGGTGCAAACAGGGCGGCAATACCTCCGCAGGCACTTAAGAAAAGTGACAACAGCATCTGCCACAGATACTTTTTGATATAACCGGAAGCTCGAAAAAGATGTTTGAAATCAAAGGGTGTTTCCAGCACCTCGTCTTCTCTGAACGTATTTCTTCTCGCCATAATACTCTCCTTATCATTATACGCCCGCCTGCAGACACACCAGGCTGTAATAATATCCCTTCTTCGCGACCAGCTCCTCATGCGATCCTGCTTCCGTAACTTGCCCGTCCTGTAACACAAGGATGCGGTCTGCCGCCTTTGCGGTGGAGATTCGCTGTGCGATGACGATCTTGGTGCAGGGAAAATCCAGTTCCTCCAGACCGTGCTGAATCTGCTTCTCCGTCTCCAGATCCACCGCTGAAGTCGTATCGTCTAAAATCAGGATGGCAGGACGCACAGCCAGCGCCCGCGCCAGCGAGATCCTCTGCTTCTGTCCGCCGGAAAGCCCTACCCCGCGCTCGCCGACAACCGTGTCATATCCTTCCGGCATCCTGGAAATAAAATCGGAAGCCGCCGAATATTTTGCGAATTTCTCTACTTCTTTCAGACTGACATGGCTGTCACCATAAGCGATGTTTCCGTCTATGGTATCGGAATACAGCAGCACATCCTGCGTCGCCAGACCAATATTTTTACGCAGTTGCTGCAGTTTCATATCCTGCACATTGACCCCATCGATCAGTACCTCTCCCTCCGTCGCCTCATAAAAGCGGGGGATCAACTGGATCAGAGAGGTCTTTCCACAACCGGTCTCGCCCATGATCGCCAGCGTCTCTCCGGGATTGACCGTGAAAGTCACATTGTGCAGCACAGGCAGATTGCCGTCGGCGTACTGAAAGCTGACATTCTTAAATTCAATCCGTCCCTCAAAGCGCTCCGGCAGATCGATTGCTCCCGGCTTATCCACGATACCGGGCTCAGAATAGTAGATTTCCATCACCTTCTCCGAAGCTGCCGAAAAACGTTGGAATTCATTCATCACATTGCCAAGCTGCCTCATGGGATTGGCGATTGCCCAAATCAATCCTGAGAACGCCACATACTCGCCCATGGTGATCCGTCCGCCGATAATAAATAGTCCGCCGACAATAAGCAATACCACCGGCATCAGATTGGCAAGCGTCTCCACATAAGGGAAATAGACCAGCCAGGTTAATGCTGTTTTTTTGTTGGTCTGCGAGTAGTCCCTGCTGCATGCGTCAAACTTCTCGATCTCGTAGGGTTCTCTGGCAAAAGCTTTCACCACACGGTTGCCCGCGATGTTTTCCTGCGCCGCCGTATTGAGATTGGAAAGCTTCTCCCGCAGAGCCTTGTGGCGCGGCGCGACCTTATTCTTAAACAGAATAATGATCAGGAATATCAGCGGCGCGATGGCAAGCAGACACAATGCCAGTAACCAGTCCATATACAGGAAATAGGCTGCCGCCGCAAAAAAAAGCGAAAAGGATTCCACAATGCTTCTCATCACCCATGCAATCATATGGCGCACCGCATCCAGATCTCCCGTCATTCTGGTCATCAAATCTCCCGTACGGAACTTACTGTAAAACATCATATCCTGATGTTCAATCTTATGAAAAAGGTAAGTCCTAATGCGGTATAGGAGCTTTTGCGACACATGCTCCACATCCATGCACACCAGATACACGATCAGCGTCCTAAGAAAGGTCAGCAGAACCATCGCCGCGATTAACTGAAAGAAAAGTCCGCGTTTATGCGTCAGATTGTATGCCGCCTCAGGTCCCGTCAAAAACAGATCTACGATCTGCTGGGTAAAAAAGGGCACTGTCAGCTGCATGACATTATAGACCACCGTACCAAGCAAGCCAATCACATAAATCAAGCGATATCCCTTCAAGTTTTCCCAGAGCCAACCTATTTTAGATACTTTTCTCTTTTCGTTCATCTGTCGTCACTCCCGCCGCCGCTGTCTGTAACAGTCCCATTTACCGGAACATTATCTTTATCAACTATAAGCATCCCCTTTCTCAAATACTATGAAAAAACTCCACAAAAATGAGATAAATCTCTATTCCATTCCGGGAACCTCCGGAGTCGGTTTCTTTTCGTCTTTCTCCTCAAGCACTCCCCTAATCGTCTGTTCCAGCACGCCCATATCGATAGGCTTGGCAACATGCCCGCTCATCCCGGCTTCCATCGCATCCCGAATATCCTCCGCAAAAGCATTTGCCGTCATGGCTACAATGGGTATTCGGTTTGCCATGGGATGATCCATTGCACGAATCACTCCCGTGGCCTCATAACCGTTCATCACCGGCATCTGCACATCCATCAAAATCAACTGATACTGTCCCGGCTTCGATTTCTCAAACGCTTCCGCCGCCAGCTTTCCGTTCTCATAGATCTCACAAGTGGCTCCCGACATATCCAGAAGCTCCCGCAGAATTTCCGCGTTGATCTCATTATCCTCCGCCACAAGGATATGCATACCGCAAAGGATGCTCTTCTCGCCCTTGTCCTGCCCTGCCTGTCTCTTCTCACGGTTTAAGACAGCATCCACCTTTTGACGGAAACTGGTAAGAAAGAAGGGCTTTGACAAAAAGGCGTCCACAGCGCTCTCCCCGTCCTCCGGCAGATCGAAACCGGTAAGAATCAGGATTGGGATATCCCTTGAAATCTCCCGACGGATACATGCGGCTGTCTCCAAGCCGTCCATTCCCGGCATCTTCCAATCCAAAATAACGACATCATAAAGCCGCCCTTCGCGGTCGGCGCGTCTGACCATCTCCACCGCGCTCTCCCCGTCGAGGGTATATTCCACGCTGACTCCCGCATCCTCCATCACCATCTGAATATTCTGACAGATAACCTCCTCATCATCCACCGCAAGGATTCTGGTAATCCCGTTCTTTTGCCAAAAATCCTGATCGACGTGCTGCTCGTTGACCGCCAGCTCCAAATCCACCGTAAAGACAGATCCTTTGTTCTTTTCGCTCTTTACGGAAATGCTGCCGCCCATCAGATCCAGCAGATTTTTGGTGATGGCCATGCCCAGTCCCGTGCCCTGGATCTTATTGGTTACACTGTCTTCCTCTCTGGTAAAAGCTTGAAATATCTTTTGCACATACTCCTCACTCATGCCATAACCGTTGTCCTCCACCACAAATCGGTAATGCGCAAGCTGCTTGCCGCTCTGGGGCAGCTCCCGGATCGTCAGGACAATGCGGCCTCCATCCGGCGTATATTTGACCGCATTGGACAACAGATTCAGCAAAATCTGATTCAAGCGCAGCTTATCCATCACCACATGTTCATGTTTCAGCTCCATGCTGCGCACTTCAAAGGTGTGATGTTTCGCCTTCATCTGCGGTCGGATAATGGAATCAATATTTTCAATCAATTCCACTATGTTTTCATCGGATAAATTCAGAGTCGTTTTTCCCGCTTCGATCTTGCTGATATCCAGTATGTCATTGATCAGTCCCAGCAGATGCTGGCTGGACGCGGTGATCTTTTTCGTGTACTCCCTCACCTTCTCCGGATTCTCCGCATCCCTTGTTAGGAGTGCCGCAAAACCGACCACCGCGTTCATGGGCGTCCTGATATCGTGGCTCATATTGGAGAGGAATGAGCTCTTTGCACGGTTGGCCTCCTCCGCAATCTGAAAGGCCTGTTCCGCCGTCTCCTTGGAACGGGCCAGCATGGCGTTGCTCTCCTCCAGCTTTTCGTTCATCTCCTCCTGCCTGCGAAGATTCTCCTGCTCCTGCTGATACAGACGCATACTGCTTCTCTGCATGGTGAAAAAGACCACCGTAACAATCAGCAGAACCGTCAGTACCACCGCCAAAACCAGAATCATGCGGATCACCGCGCTCACCATGCTCACCGTCCCGAACGCCACATACTGCGCCGGAATCAGAAACAGGATCAGCGTGTCATACTCCTCCAGCGACACGAGGCAGTAATAATACTCCGTGCCATTATATTTAAAATTCGCACTGATCACTCCCTGCTCCGAAAGCGCCTCCCTGATATCCGGATAGCTCTGCCCCTCCATCTCCTCCAGCACCTTAAGCACATTGTATGCCTGAATGGTATTGCCGTCGCCGGTATTATCGTGCATCCTTGTTCCGTTGCTCTTTAATATATATGTCTCATTTTGACCGCTGTAGGCTTCACTGTCATAGTAGACATCCAGCGTATAGACATCTTTTAACAAAATCACATGGGTAAACGCAGTCCCGTCCCCGGACACCAGTGGCGTATCCAGCTTCTGCACAAAGGCCCAATAGCTTCCTCCATATAGATAGCTGTCAGATATGAACGTATATCTCTCCTCCCCGCCCGAAATCCGATCGATATCGGACCAAACGCCATGCTTTCCGCCGGCGTCATGACAATTTCCCTGACTGTCCAGAAACATCAGCATGGAATGATATCCGTCCGTCTCCAGCAGCGTCTCCATCTCACCAATATACGATATCACATCCTCCTCCGAATCAAAGCTCCGCTCCTGCAGCATATTGACCGCAACAGTCAAGTAGTTCCAATGGGAATCCAGAGCGTTGCTCAAATTGGCCCGCACCTGAGATGTAATTTCGTTTAATTGTGTGGTTCTCTCCAAAAAGATCTGTCTTTGCAGATATTTCGTGAAGCAGACACCTCCCACCGCCATAAACACCAGCAGACATACCGCCAACACCACAGGCACTACAATACTGTTCTTTTTCCCATCGAATTTCATAGGATCTCTCATCTCCTCCATCTCGCAATTCCGTTATCGAAGCGTAATGTAATCAGACGGAGCAGCAAGCTGCTTTCCCTCCTCCGCCAGGCGATCCACAATAATCTGTTTAAAAGACGCGTCGGATTTGACATAATTCGATACGCCTGCTGCTGCCAGCGCTTCCTTCTGCATCAGGCTCTCACTGCCCAGCACAGCCACCGAAAAAACCTCGTTGCGATCCAGTTCTTTTCCCTCCACGGTCAGCCGTTCCAACGCATATCCCTCGTCCGTCCTGCGAACTTCCATCTCAAAACCGCCGGAAACATAAAGCGTGGAGTCATTGATCACAGAGCCCCGTCTGCCCGGCGTGGTCAGGACATAATCCATATAGCGGTACAACTGCTCTCCCGTCATCTCGCTAAGAAGCATCTCTGTAGTCTCCCCCTGCGTCAGAAAACCAAGCTGCTGCTTCGTATAATCTCCTGCCATGATATTGCCTGCCACGTTGGATGCCTGGCCGACAAACATCTGCGTACCCACTGCCTCCCGCAGTGAATTGATAACTGCGGAGGCAGCCTCACTGCCGCCCTCCGGTCGAAACCCGTATTCGTAATCCCTTTCAATATGCGCCGCCGTTTCAGACTCCTTCTCCTCTCCGGCTCTTTGCAGGGCTGCGTTAAAGGCATCATATGCGGAGCGGGCATCCGGGTATTCCCCGGTTATCATACCCTGAACCACCTGTCTGGATATGGCAAACATATCTGCAGAAGCCAGCCGTATATAAAGACGGTTTCCGTCAATTGCAGACTGCAGATTCTCCAGTTCCTTGGAAAACTGCGGTTCTACGCCCCTGCTGTATGCCACCAGATTCTCTCCGTTTGTAATATGTAAAAGTCCCTCCTCATTCAACATCGCCGCCAGGATATCCATGATCAGCTTTTCCCTTTCCGGATCTGCCTCCGCAGCTGCACTGGCCGCTACCTGAAAAGCCGGATAGGTCAAATACCAGTTATCCTCTTTCGTCTCCCCGTAAAAGGGCATCAGTGCCACCTCACGGTCTTCACCGTAGCGCACCGCTTCCTCACCGGTGGCGCGCACCATTGCCGCCTCATTGTCCTCATAGTACCGAAACACATCCATGTGCCCGATTTCCAAATCCTGTGCAGTTAGACCCGTATAGTCAATAAACTCCAACATCCGCTCAAATACCGGCATCCAGACCTCCTCGCTCAACTCGTCCGTCTGCCCGCTCTCGTACATCTGCCGCCACTGCCTTCCGTCCTGCGACGTCAGCACGGATGCCGAAAGCCCCTGCAAAATTTCCATACAGGTATAGTCCGCATCGAAATTGGTAAGAAAAGGTCTGATGCCCAACTCCCGCAGCCGCCCGCAGGCATCCACGAACTCCTCATAATCTGTCGGCATCGGTATGCCGTGCTCCTCAAGCATTGACCTATTGACAAGAATACTGTCAATCTCCGCGCAGGCGGGAAGCCAGTTGACCGTACCATCATCATAGGTGTAGCTGCGCAGATAAGCCTGATGATAGGTGTTTGCCAACTCGGAATCACTCAGATCCAACAGCGAATCCCTCCACGACTCCACATCACTCAAGGCAAAACGCCTGACCGTCAGAATATCCGGCAGATCGCCGTTTTCTTCCTTAAACCGATAAAAATCCGTAGAATTGGTCGCTACATAGAACTCAAACTCTACATCAGGAAAGCAATTTTGCAGATACGCGCCGTAATGCTCTGTCAGCTGGTCACTCCAAAGTGCCACCGTAACCTTTTCTCCGGCACCGCTCTCCGCTCTCCCTGCCGTCCCCGAAATTGTCGTCTCACTGCTGCAGCCGCTAAGAAGCGTCACCGGCAGCAATCCTGCCATCAAAACAAAAAAAACGGGCCCTCTTTTCCTCATACCAGTCTCTCCTTATCTATTCCCACGGATTCTGTCCCGGCGAAACCGTCCCCTGCTCCTTCAGCCAGGCAATCAAAAATTCCCGCAGTGTTCCCTCGCATTCACGGGCAGAATATGTCTGACCCACTTCCTCCGTATAGCTGTGCATAAGAAAGGCTACCTGATAGGAAGTATCGTCCTTAAGCTCCTTTTCTCCTCTGACCACCAGAAGATACGGGTACGGCTCCTGACCGTCACCGGCAGCGTCATATCCCGCCCGAGCCAGCTCTTTTGCCTGCTTCCCGGTCATGGTCATCACGGCACAAGCTCCGTCGGTTGACGGCAAAATGATGTTGACTGCCTCTATATCCGCTTTTCCGGCATACAGCTTACCCGTCACTCCGGCTTTAAATTCCGGCTGTCCTTCCCGGAAGCCTCCTATGGGAACCATAACCGCGTCCGCCTCCACCGCGCTGCCAAGCGCCTTCCCCAGCAGAACTGCTGTTTCCTCCACCGAAAAATCATCCGAAACCAGACAGAAAACACGCTCCATTGAATTGTCCAGATATCCGCGCTGCAGTTCATCCATTCTGGCGATACATGCCGCCCCGTCCATGTCGTTTTCTCCCCGGAACCACTCTTTATATGCCTGCCCCATATCAGACAGGACACCCTCCCACTTAGCGTAAGTCATAGGAAACGTCCTGCCGTCCCACAGCGCCTGCTGGGCATCATAAATCATAGAATTCTCCGGAATTTCACTGTCATCCAGCAAGCTCAGTACGCACGGCGTCTGCTCGCTGATAAAAGTCTCCTGCCCCTCCGGAGAAAACAGCAGAGATAACAGCCGGACTGCCTTTTCCAGTTTCTCTTCATTGCCCGGATCGGCAAGCCGCCTGCTGATTCCCACATAACTGGAAGGACTGTGCATATAGATATTTTTGTGTCCATCCTCACCGATATAAGGCATCATGCCGAGCTTATCCCCCGTATCCGGCAGCTCAGTGATATTGACCGGCAGTACCATCGTACAAAATACCGCTTTTCGGTTCCCCAGATAATCCAAAAGCACCTCCGGATTATTGCGGTCCTGCTGATCGGTAGTAAACATACCCATATCCAAATACCGCTGCACATAAGCCATCGTGCCTTCCCACATGCCTTCCGCCGTGGCATTCCCGGCCAAAAAATTCCGCTCCCACTTTAACCCTTCCGGAGTCGTGAGCCAGCTTGTTTTTGCAAGATTGAATACGGCGGAAAAGGTATTGCCGGTAAGCTGGGTGCCAATCACCCCGGGAATCAGTCCCTCCTCGCGGATTTCCCCGCACAGCGCTTCAAGCTCCGCGGCATTTTCGGGCAGTTTCCACCCCTTTTCCTCCATCAGCGTCTCATTATAATAGATCCCGTACATGGTGTAGCTGACGGGCAGCAGATAAATCCCGCCGTCTATGGAAACCTGATCCAGTACCCCGTTGGAAAAGCGATTGACAAAATCGTATCCTGACAGATCTACAAGGCGTTCCCTGCACAGCTTCTCGTCCAGGATTTGGGATGTAATAAAAATATCCGAAATCTCATCGTGCTCCATCTGCTTCCAGCTATAACCGGTCTTATTCGAACCTGTGTAGGAAATAAAATCCAATTCGATATCCGGGTACTTTTCCTTCGCAAGACTTAAAAAATCATCATAACCGCCCCATAACTGCCAGGTCAGCGCTTCCGTTCCGGATCCCTGCGTATTCTTCGTCGAACAAGCCGTCAGGCACAGCATTATTATGGCACACATTGCCGACACACAGCGTATTTTTCTATCAATGCACATAATGATCCTCCCCTTGTATCGTATGTTTTCTCCCTTTTACTGCTACCCGGCTAACGCCTTTTGCAAGCGCAAAATCGAGGGGCAGATGCTTTACGCCTCATACCCCTCTGCCCGCTCCCCGGGGAGCGGAAGTATCCATTTACGTCAGGTAATTTCTGTCGTTTCATCTGCCCTGTTTCCTTAATTACAAATAAAGGAATGCCATACATAATTAGTATAACATTCCTTTCCGCAGATTTCACTCCTATTTTGAGAGAAAAACCGTGCACTCCCAAAACCGTGACCACAAATATTCCGGCACGCTGCAGCCGCTGTTTCACTGCACATACAGATTCGTATATCCCATCAGGCTCTCGTCCACCTCTCTGGCACACTCTCTGCCCTGACGGATGGCTTTCACCACAAGGGACTGCCCCGTGTGCATATCGCCTGCCGTAAAGACACGGTCTACGCTGGTCATAAATTTGCCCGGAGCCGTCTGCACATTTGTTCTGCCGTCCAATGCCACCTTGAAAGCATCCGTCACATACTTCTGGCTGCCCAGAAATCCTGCCGCGATCAGCACGATCTCCGCGTCCAGCGTCTTTTCGGAACCTTCCACTTCTTTCATATTCATACGGCCCGTCTCCGCATCCTTCTCCCACGTCAGCGAAACGATTTTGACAGCCTTCAGGTTCCCGTTTTTATCCTTGAGAAACTCCTTTACCGTGGACTCATAAATCCGTGGATCATGACCGTAGATTTCGATGGCTTCCTGCTGTCCGTAATCGGTTTTACAGACTTTGGGCCATTCCGGCCAGGGATTGTTATCGGCTCTTAAATCGGGCGCTTTGGGCATCATCTCAATCTGGGTCACGGACTTCGCCCCGTGACGGATGGCCGTGCCCACACAGTCGTTGCCGGTATCGCCGCCGCCGATGATAACCACATTTTTGTCCTTCGTGTCCACATACTTCTGATCCGCAAAATCCGAGTCTAAGAGGCTCTTTGTATTAGCCGTCAGAAAATCCACCGCAAAGTAAATGCCCTTGGCGTCCCTGCCGGGCGCGCTGATATCGCGGGGATTGGAGGAACCGCAGCAGAGCACCACACGGTCAAACTCCTTTAGCAGCTTCTCCGCTTTCACGTCTTTGCCGACATTACTGTTTGTCACGAAGGTCACACCCTCCTCCTCCATGACTTTGATTTTACGGTCGATGATGTGCTTTTCCAGTTTCATATTCGGAATGCCGTACATCANNACTTTGCCCCATGACGGATAGCCGTACCTACACAGTCGTTGCCGGTATCTCCGCCGCCGATAATGACCACATTTTTATCCCTGGTCTCCACGTACTTCTTATCCTGGAAATCGGAATCTAACAGACTCTTCGTGTTGGCCGTAAGGAAATCCACCGCAAAAT
>DLAF01000003.1:0-25645 GCA_002492725.1 Lachnospiraceae bacterium UBA7054 | reverse complement strand
TCATATTCGGAATGCCGTACATCAATAAGCCGCCGATGCGGTCGGAGCGTTCAAACACCGTCACCAGATGGCCCCGCCTGTTGAGCTGGTCAGCCACTGCAAGGCCGGAAGGGCCGCTGCCCACCACCGCCACCTTCTTGCCGGTGCGCACTTTGGGCGGCTTCGGCGCCGCATACCCCTTTTCATAAGCATTTTCGATGATGGCATACTCGTTCTCCTTCGTGGAGACAGGGTCGCCGTTTAAGCCGCAGGTGCAGGCCGCCTCGCAGAGTGCCGGGCAGACTCTCGAAGTAAACTCTGGGAAGTTGTTCGTCTTGTGCAGACGCATATATGCCTGCTCCCAGTTGCCGGTATAGACCAGATCGTTCCACTCCGGCACCAGATTGTGCAGGGGACACCCGGAGGTCATCCCGCACAGCGTCATGCCTGACTGACAGAACGGTACGCCGCAGTCCATGCAGCGCGCGCCCTGTTCCTGCTGTTCCTCCATCGTCAGATGTTCGTGAAACTCTTTAAAATTCTGAATGCGCTGTCTGGGGCTCACATCTTTTGAAACCCTGCGCTCATATTCCATAAATCCTGTCGGTTTTCCCATGATTATGCCCCCTCCTTATCCTTTTTATAGAATGCCTCGATTTGCGCCTGCTCCGCGCTTAGGCCCTTCTCCTCCATCTGCACGATGAGTTTTAACATGATCTCATAGTCGTGCGGAATGATCTTCTTGAACTTCGGCAGATACTCCCCGAAATGATCCAGGATCTCCTTTCCCTTGACGGAATTGGTGTAGGCCACATGCTCCTTGATCATCTCTTTTAACTCCAGGACGTCGTACTTGGAGGTTATCTCATAGGAGGAAACCATTTCCTTGTTGGTCTTCGTGTACAGGTCGTTGTTTTCATCCAGCACATAGGCGATGCCGCCGCTCATGCCCGCCGCGAAGTTCTTGCCCACGGAACCGATCACGACTACGCGCCCGCCCGTCATATACTCACAGCCGTGGTCTCCCACGCCCTCCACCACCGCAATGGCGCCGGAATTTCTGACGCAGAAGCGCTCGCCCGCCACACCGCCTATAAAGGCTTTTCCGGAGGTTGCCCCATAGAGGGACACGTTGCCGATGATGATGTTTTCATCCTGTTTGAAAGTGGAACCCTTAGGCGGATATACGATCAGTTTGCCGCCGGACAGCCCTTTGCCGAAATAATCGTTGGAATCGCCCACCAGCTCCAGTGTCAGCCCTTTCGGAATAAAAGCGCCAAAGCTCTGCCCGCCGGAACCCTTACATAAGATATGGTAGGTATCCTCCTCCAGCGTGTCCCCGAATCTTCTCGTAATCTCCGAACCGAAAATGGTACCGAAGGTACGGTCGGTATTCGACACATCCACCTCAAGGCTCCGCTTCTGTCCCTTCTCCAAAGCACCCGAAAGCTGCTTTAAGAGCACCTTTTCGTCAAGCGTCTTTTCCAAATGGAAATCATATACCTGTTTCGGGTCAAAGATATATTTCTCCTTGCTCCCCTCATAAGGATTGCTCAAAATCAAGCTAAGATCCACTTTGCGCTGGCGATCCGTCAGATTTTCCTTCACTTTAAGAAGCTCTGTCCTGCCTACCAGCTCATCTACCTTGCGCACGCCAAGCTTCGCCATGTACTCTCGAAGCTCCTGCGCGATAAACCGCATAAAGTTCTCCACGTACTCAGGTTTGCCCGTAAAGCGCTTCCGAAGCTCCGGGTTCTGGGTAGCCACGCCCACCGGGCAGGTGTCCAGATTGCAGACCCGCATCATCAGGCAGCCCATGGTCACAAGGGGTGCCGTCGCAAAGCCGAACTCCTCCGCGCCCAGAATCGCTGCAATCGCCACGTCCCGGCCACTCATTAGCTTTCCGTCCGTCTCAATGCGCACTTTGTTTCTCAGGCCGTTCTGAATCAGCGTCTGGTGTGTTTCCGCCAGTCCCAGCTCCCAGGGCAGTCCCGCGTTGTGGATGGAATTGCGCGGCGCCGCGCCTGTGCCGCCGTCGTAGCCGGAAACCAGAATCACCTGTGCGCCCGCCTTGGCCACACCGGCTGCCACCGTACCCACACCCGCCTCGGAAACCAGCTTCACCGAAATCCGCGCTTTGGTATTGGCATTTTTCAAGTCATAGATCAACTGCGCCAGATCCTCAATCGAATAGATATCGTGGTGCGGCGGCGGAGAAATCAGCCCCACGCCGGGCGTAGAATGTCTGGTCTTTGCAATCCACGGATATACTTTACCGCCGGGAAGATGCCCGCCCTCGCCGGGCTTTGCCCCCTGCGCCATCTTGATCTGAATCTCCTGGGCGCTGTTTAAGTATTCGCTGGTAACGCCGAACCGTCCGCTTGCCACCTGCTTAATGGCAGAGCAGCGGTTTAGGCCGTCGGGCCCCACCGTCAGTCTCTCCTTATCCTCGCCGCCCTCGCCGGAGTTGGATTTGCCGTGCAGTCGGTTCATGGCAATCGCCATCGTCTCATGAGCCTCCTTGGAAATGGAACCGTAGGACATCGCGCCCGTCTTAAACCTTGTGACAATCGTGTCAACACTCTCTACTTCCTCGATTGGCACGGGTTTCTTCGCATAATTAAAGTCCATCAACCCGCGCAGGTTCTTGATGCTCTCCTCATTATTGACCGCCTTGGTATATTGTTTAAATAACTCGTAGTCACCACGTCTGGTTGACTCCTGCAGTAAATGGATGGTCTCCGGATTATACAGATGTTCATCCGCACCGCTTCTCATCTGGTGATGTCCCGTGCTGTCCAGCGTCAGATCATTGGATAGACCAAGCGGGTCAAAAGCCATGGAATGCAGCGTATCCACTTCTTCTTCAATATCCTTCAGGGTAATGCCGCCCACCCGGCACACGGTATTGGTAAAATATTTGTTGATCACCTCTTTGTCGATGCCGATGGCCTCAAAAATCTTGGAACCCTGATAGGACTGGATGGTAGAGATACCCATCTTAGAGGCAATCTTTACGATGCCGTGCAGAATCGCACTGTTGTAATCATCCACGGCCGCATAGTAATCTTTATCCAGCATATGATTGTCTATCAGCTCTCGAATACTCTCCTGCGCCAGATACGGGTTGATCGCCGATGCACCAAAACCGAGCAGCGTCGCAAAGTGGTGTACCTCCCTCGGCTCCGCGGATTCTAAAATGATATCCACGCTGGTTCTCTTCTTGGTGCTGACCAGGTGCTGCTGCAGGGCCGACACGGCCAACAGGGAGGGAATCGCCACCCTGTTTTCATCCACCCCTCTGTCCGAGAGAATGATGATGTTCGCGCCCTCGCGATAGGCTCTGTCCACCTCCACAAAAAGCCTGTCAATGGCCTTTTCCAGACGGGTATTTTTATAGTAGGTGATTGGAATGACTTCCACCTGAAAGCCTTCCGCCTTCATGGTCTTAATCTTCAACAGATCCGTGCTGGTCAGAATCGGGTTATGGACCCGAAGCATATTGCAGTTTTCCGGCATCTCCTCCAGGAGATTCCCGTCCCGCCCCAGATACACCGTGGTGGAGGTCACCACCTCCTCGCGGATCGCGTCGATGGGCGGATTCGTCACCTGCGCAAAGAGCTGCTTGAAATAATGAAACAGCGGATGATGCGCTTTCGAAAGCACCGGAATCGGCGTATCCACGCCCATCGCTGCAATCGCTTCCGCACCGTTCTTCGCCATCGGCAGGATGCTGCTCTTTAAATCCTCATAAGTATAGCCGAACGCCTTCTGCATGCGCTGCCTTTCCTCATCGGTAAATTCCGGCACACGCTGATTCGGGATCTTTAACTCCTTTAACGTCACCAGTTTGCTGTCCAGCCACTCACCGTAAGGCTGTGCGGACGCGTATTTTTCCTTCAACTCATCATCGTCGATCACCCGGCCCTGCACGGTGTCCACCAGAAGCATCTTGCCGGGATGGAGTCTTTCTTTCATTACGATCTTAGACGGGTCGATGTCCAGCACGCCCACCTCCGAAGAGAGGATCAGCGTGTCGTCGTTCGTGATCAGATAGCGGGAAGGGCGCAAACCGTTTCGGTCAAGCACGGCTCCTATGATATCCCCGTCGCTAAAAAGAATCGATGCCGGGCCGTCCCACGGCTCCATCATGGTCGCATAATATTGATAAAAGTCCTTTTTCTTCTGGGACATGGTCTT
This sequence comes from Lachnospiraceae bacterium UBA7054, assembly GCA_002492725.1. Lineage (GTDB taxonomy): Bacteria > Bacillota > Clostridia > Lachnospirales > Lachnospiraceae > UBA3282. The sequence continues at coordinate 21,466 of DLAF01000003.1, read as the reverse complement.
ATTGTTCTCCCAGGGTTCCGGAATCGTGATCATCACCGCCAGCGGAAGCGGCATACCGCTCATCACCAGAAATTCCAGCGTGTTGTCCAGCATGGCCGAGTCGGAACCGGAAGCGCCTATGGCAGGCAGGATCTTGTGCATCTGTCCCTGCAGGTGCTCGGACTCCATATTTTCTTCTCTTGCCTGCATCTTGTCCGCATTGCCCCTAATCGTGTTGATCTCCCCGTTGTGGACAATGAAGCGATTCGGGTGTGCCCGCTCCCAGCTCGGATTGGTATTCGTGGAAAAACGGGAGTGCACCACGGCAATCGCCGATTCGTAATCCTGATCCTGCAAATCCGCAAAAAAGGTACGCAGCTGACCTACTAAGAACATACCTTTGTACACAATCGTCCGGCTGGAGAGACTGACCACATAAGTCACATCCGTGGACTGCTCAAAAGTACGTCTTAATATGTACAGTTTCCTGTCAAAATCAAGACCCTTCTCCACATTTGCCGGTTTCTTGATGAAAGCCTGCATGATGCAGGGCATACACTCTACCGCCTTATGTCCCAGTACGGAAGGCACCGTGGGCACATCGCGCCAGCCCAAAAATTCCAGCCCCTCCTTCTTGGCAATGATCTCAAACATCTTTTTCGCCTGATTGCGCTGTAATTCATCCTGCGGAAAGAAGAACGTCCCCACGCCGTACTCCCGCTCGCCGCCGATGGAAAAGCCCAGATCTTTCGTCACTTTCTTCATAAATTTATGGGGCATCTGCGTGAGAATCCCCACGCCGTCTCCCGTCTCGCCTTCTGCGTCCTTGCCGGCCCTGTGCTCCAGATTCTCCACAATCTTAAGCGCATTCTCCACAATGGCGCGGCTCTTTGTGCCCTTGATGTTCACACAGGCACCGATACCACAGTTGTCATGTTCAAATTCCGCCCGGTATAAAGGGGCATCGGGGATGGTTCTCTTTACAGTAAACATAAGCTACCTCCATGTCAGAGCAGTGTGATTTTTCAATCTTCTTTCCTGACTTTCTTATATTGAAGATTCCTTGTATAAGCAGATTAGTGATGCTCCGCCTATACAAAAAGAACGCAAAGGAAGCCTCTCGCGCTCCTTTGCGTTCTACATGTATACAATAATACACCCGCTTTTGCCATTTGTAAATATAGACTTTTTGTCAAATTGTCAGATTATTTGGATTCTTTACGCTTTCTATGTAATTTTCAGAATCTTTCGTTTGCGTTCCCATACTATACTACTTGGAATCCATGCGGCAGCCTTGACACCTCCATCGGAATATGATACTTTAACAGACAATATAATGACGATTCAACCGCTGCAAAAGAAAGGATGCATCCATGCCTGAATTACCGGAAATAGAAACGATAAAAAGAGTGATTGAGCCGCAGATACAGGGGCTTGTGATCAAAAAAGTGACCGTAAAACGCCCGGAAGTGGTGGCCTACCCTGATGCCGATACCTTCTGCAAGACATTGACCGGACAAGTCATTTCTGAAATGGCGCGCAGAGGGAAATTTCTGATGATCCTCTTAACAGACGGGGACCGCATTATCCTGCATTTGCGAATGACAGGAGGGCTTTTGCTTACACCATCGGACTATCCCGAGGAAAAACATACGCACATTGTTTTCAGCCTGAATAACGGCATGGAATTACGATTTTCTGACATGCGCCGCTTCGGGCGGTTCTGGCTGATCCAAAAAGACGAAGCAGATACTTACAGTGGAACCCATAAATTAGGGATAGAGCCACTGACCGAAGCGGTCACTTTCGAATATCTGCACACTCATTTCGGCAAACGCAAAAAGACCGTGAAAGAATGTCTGTTAGACCAAAGCGTGATCGCCGGCATTGGCAATATCTATTCCGACGAGATTTTGTTTACTGCCAAAATCCACCCTGCACGCGCGGCCTCCAGCCTGAGTGAAAAAGAATGGAAAACGCTCGCCGCCGTGATCCCGGAGCGTATTTCCTACTACATCGAAACAAACAAAATTTCCGCGGAAGAATATTTGCAGACCAAAGGGCGGGACTACCGCAACACGCCGTTTTTGCAGGTCTACGGGCAGGCGGGTAAACCCTGTCCAAAATGCGGGGAAACACTTTGCCGCATGGTGATTGGCGGCAGGAGCAGCGTGTACTGCCCCGTCTGTCAGACAAACAGAGAAGCTGAGACTTCCTGATAAAATAGCGCACAGGGAATTTCGTGCCTCGAACAAGGCGGACGGGAAGCGCACTTACAACGGGATTTCCATGCCGTCAAACGCAAAGCGTATGGATTTAAGCTCCCCCTCTAACTTTTTGTAATCATCGTAGGACTTTCCCCAGTCTTCCTCCAAATGTGTAATGATCACCTCTTTGATTCCATACTGCCGTCTTATGTCGTCAATCTCGTCTAACGTAAACAGTTCCTTTCTCAGCGGGTTGTCTTCCTCCAATACGAAACCGTCCTTTAATTCATCCCCGACAATGGTATTCCCAATGATCAAAACATCCGCATTTTGAAATTTCTCCGATTCCGGGAACGGTTTTACGTCACAGGGCGCATAAATCACTTTTCTGCCCTGTGAAGAAATCACAAATATTGTTACATGTTCCCCCTCATCGACCGGAACCAGCTCTATCAAAATATTTCCTTCTCTGAAAGCGCGGATCCCTTTTGTGCGGATCAGCCCTTTTGCTTCATAGTACGCAAGGACAGACCCATATTTTGTCCCCTGCTGCTTCACATCTTCCAGAATAGCAGGCAGAGAAGCCACTTCGATCGGATCTTCCTGCTTTCTTCCCACCGAAACGGCAAGCCAGTCCATTTTCAACTGCTCGATCACGCGCATTCCCATCGTGTGATCGGGATCGCAGTGGCTGTAAAAAATACGCTCCACCTTTTGTATACCCGCATGATTCAGAGCGTCATTGATATCCTCCGGCGTATCGATCAGGATATTCACCTCTTCAATAAACAGGCTGCATCCCGTTCTCGCATAAGGAAAGCCCTTCTGTCGCGCCTGCGTACATACCCGACAGCCGCAGCATGCCCTCGGCGTGCTCACGCAGCCGCCGGAACCAAGTACAATAATGCTCATATTCCCTCCGTCCCGCTTTTCTCGTAAAACACCAATGTCAGTTTCTCGTTGACGACTTGCGTCCTGCCAGTCTGCCGATATCCCATTTTTTCATACAGATGACAGTTCCCCGGTTCCTGCAATATCGTGTCAAGCTCCCAGTTTTCGCTCCCGTGCATCTCTTCACACAGCCGAATTGCCTCCTGCGCAATCCCCTTGTTCCGAAATTCCGGCAATATAAATATGGGAGAAATTCTTTTATTCTTTCCGCGTTCTTTTTGTTCCACAACGCGGACCGCCCCGACCTTCTGCTGCCCGATACAGATAAAATAGTAATAGGTAACGTCCTGTTTCAAACGCGCTTCCACCTTTTCCACACTTTCGCCGGCAGGGTTCGTATCGAAATCCTGATATTTCTCCAGCAATGCCCCGAAAGCTTCCACCTGCATCGTGTGAATTTCTCTCGCATCATCAATATCCGCTCTCAATAATTTTATATCCATCATAAATCAGCCTTTCCCTACTACTGATCCTTGCATAAGACTCCTATGTTTCCAGTCAAATCCTTTGCCATACAAAGAGATTCCGGCATATCCACATACGGTCCATAATTGGGAATGACCTCAAATCCCAGCTTTTTATAGACCGCACAGGACTCCGCTAACAACTCTCCTGTCTCAAGAATCATTCTTTGATAGCCCAATTCCGCTGCCCATTCCATCAACAACGAAACCAGCCTGCTCCCGATTCCCCGTCCCTGATATTCGTTATGTACAAACACTCGCTTTAACTCTACCGTTTCATCATCGTACTTTCTGATGGCGCCGCCGCCAGCCGGTTTTTGATCCTCATAGACGACTATCGCCTCATGAATCTCATCCAATTGATTATATTTCCGGTACTTTTCTCTTTTAATCTGCCTCCCGACCCGCCTGTCCAAGTCCATATCAAGGAGCCTGCAGTTTTCTATAAAATCTTCGTTTTTACCGTCTGTTCTCACAAAGTCCATCAGAATAGAAACCCTCCCCTGCCGCAGCATTATGATGTCCATCTTCAATCCCTATGGCAAAAACACACCTTACTATACTCCAAAGCTTTATGTCATCGAACGCTTCAGCCGGCTCATCAGTTTAAACATTTTTCCCATATCCACCGGCTTTGCCAGATGCTCATTCATTCCGGCATCCTTTGCCATTGTGACATCCTCCTCAAATGCGTTTGCCGACAGCGCAATGATAGGCACCGTTTTTGCATCCGACCGATCCAGACTGCGGATCACGCGCGTCGCCTCATAGCCGCTCATAACCGGCATCATCAAATCCATGAGCACACAATCAAATGTCCCCGGCTCGGAAGCCGCAAACGCATCCACAGCCGCCTTTCCATCGTTCGCAGTCACAGTCTCAGCGCCCGCATCCCGAAGCATAAACTCCATGATCTCACAGTTGATCTCATTATCCTCTACCAAAAGGACTCGCATCCCTGCAACATTATTGTGCAAATTCCGCGCATCATCTACCGGCTGTTCGCTCCACGCCTCATTGATCCGAATTGGCAGCGTAACTTGAACCGTACTTCCCTTACCGATCTCGCTGTCTATCTCAATACTGCCCTCCATCTGCTCCACCAGCTTTTTCACGATGGACATACCAAGTCCTACGCCGTTATAGTGAGTCCTTGCCCCCTGATGTTCCTGGGTAAACGGCTCAAAAATATGCTGCTTAAATTCCTTGCCGATCCCGATTCCGGTATCTTCTACCACAAACCGGTACTTAGCAATCCCGTTCTGAAAACCGATTTCCTTTGCCTGAACAAATACGGAACCTTGCGGCCGATTATACTTGATGGCATTGTCAATGATATTCATCAATATCTGTTCCACATGAAGCGGATTGCCAATCAGCCGGCTATGCTGCAGATCGACCTCCTCCAGTTCCAACCGTATTTCCTGCTCCGCCGTCTGAGCAGACAAAATGGTAATGCAGTCTTCCAATATATCATAAAGATCAAACGGTTCCTCCACTTCATCCGATCTTCCGCTTTCAAGCTTGCTGACCTGCAATACATCATTTACCAAAGACAACAGATGCTCCGTCGATACCCGTATCTTTTTTCGGCAGTCTCTGCGCAGCTTCGGATCATCCGGGGTTTTCTCGAGGATGGACAACATCCCCAAAATACCGTTTATCGGTGTACGTAAATCGTGGGACATGCGGGAAAGGAACTCGCTTTTGGCCGAGTTTGCCCGCCTGACTCTCTCCAAAAGATCCATGATGGCCTGCTCCTGTTTCTTCCTCGTCACCATGATCTCTGTGATGTCCTGATGGTATCCGTTCAGGCTGACGCCCGGCTTTTTGAACGTTTTGTCCGGCACGCCGCCGCAGCGGACATAAATTTTCCCAAGCGCCGGATGATTCCATGGATAAATCACTTCGGAGCGACCGCTTTCCAATATTTCCCGCACCGCTTCCTGTACCATCTCCACATAGTCCGGATCAATGTTTTCAAACCAATGCCGGTAACATGCCTCCGGTTCGATCTCATCCGGTACGCCCAACAGAATCCGCATGGTCCGATCCGCATACATCCGCGGCGGACAGCCATCCTCCAGCTCAATCGTCCAGATACCCGTTCTGGCTCCCTCCAGAATATCCTCCAGACTCTGCCTTGTCTCCAGCTTGTATTTTTCTTCCTGCTCCACCACGGCATTCACATCCCGCAGGGCAAAAATCGCGCAGTTCTCCCCCTCCGCTTTCTCCGTGGCAGAAAAATGAATCTCCATATATTTCATCCCGTAATCATTGTCTTTGACCAGGTATCTGACATAAAACTTCTTATTTGACCTAAGCTTGTCGAGCACGTAGTCCTTTTGAGATACGGCCCGGAGCCTTTCCTGATCACGGGCTGCCACACATCGGGAAATATACCGCTCCATAGCCGTCTGATAGCCCTCCTCAAAATTGACACCACAAATCGTACTCATTCGTTCGCTGTTCCGATAAATCTGGCATTCATCCGTATCAAAATTCACCTGATAAATACCAAGATAATCCACGCTGAGGGCATGAAGAACGTCATAGCTGCGCTTTTGCAGTTTGCGGAACAGGTTGCGCTGTTTCAGGGAAGATACGATAAAGTATGCCGCCGTCTGGAGCATATTCGACGCGTATTCCAACAGTCTCACCGGCGGGTTATCCACACCATAAAAACCGATGATTTCATCGCCTCTGTAAAGGGGCACCACCACAAGAGACTGTATATTCTGCCGCTTCAGATTCTCATACAAAAGAGACTCTGTCTCCTGTATGTCCTCCAGATTTTCAATGACAATATGCCTGCCGATGCTAAAATTCCGATACCATCCCTCACACACCTCCGCAGGCACATTCTGAAGGTTTTCCTTCTCCGGCTCCACCCCGTCGGCCACCCACTCATAGGTATTGTCATCGCCGCCTGACTCGTTCTGCTCAAATATATACGTGCGCTCCCCATTCAGCGCTTTTCCCAGGTGCTCCAGCAGTACCCCGAGAGACTGATCCGGTGTGTCCTCCAGCAGCGCGACGCGAATTCCCTCGTTGATAACGCTCTCCATATTCTGAACGCTTTGCACTTCATTATCCTGTCCACCGTTTCCATCAACCAAAATGTCTTCTCCGTCCTGCGCAACAAGCTTTTTCCATGAATCCATAGCCTGTCCTCCCCGCAAATCCAAAATGTTTGTATCAGGATACCATATTGCTCCCAATTGCGTCAATTCATATCAGTCGTTGTCTGCATATCCTCTCCAAAAATTTTGTTCCCGCTATCATTATATCTACAGACATATATTCCGTCAATTTCAGGAAACAGTTCACAACGAGAAACAGGAAAGACGGTCTCCCGTAAATGGGAGGCCGCCTTCCAATCGTGATTTCCACTATGAAAAATTGGTAAAGCTGTCTGTCTTTGAAACGCTGTCCACATGAATATACACATCCATGCAGGTCATCCCCTCTTTTTCGTACACATACTCAAAGCAGGACAGTATCTCTTCCCTCGGTTTCTCTCTGAATCCGTTTACCTGCAAAAATTCAAAAATTTTCTTGTACGCATTGGGAATGCGTTCAAATGCCGCCACAAAGGGATCATATACCGTAATTACCGCATAATCGGCCTCTCTCTGATCCGCAAATTCCACCCCCGGACAGTCCGTTTCAAATCCTTCCGGCAAAACATACGCCGCGACATATCCGTGAAGGCCAAACCTGTTTTGCATTTCCAGGGAAACATGCGGAAAATCCCATCCGATCAGCATGGCATCCGGCTTATACGCAAGCAGACCCGCACGTCTGGCCCAATTTTCCATGTACGAATTTACATCGTCTTCCGGATTGGGGGTAATCATAACATATCTCGCCATTCTAAACGCATCTACGCGCCTTATGGTAATCTCCGAATAAATCTCATCACAGGCATTGATATCCTCCCTGACCAAAGCGTCCAGTTTACAGGAAAACATATCGCTCAGGGCAATCAGCTTGTTCAGCTCCGGGATGATCTCATCCGCCTCCCATCTGGAAATAGTTTGTCTCGAAACCGACATGATCTCCGCCAACTGTTCCTGCGTTATCTTTTTCTGTTTTCTCAGATACTGGATATTTTTTCCCAAACTCATAGACCTCTCCCCCTCATGTCCCTGCCTGCAATGTCCGCATGTCACAAATGCATTATTGCATACCAGTTTTAGAAAGAACACCACATCAGAAACACTCTTTCAGGAAATCGTGTCAACCGATAGTTTACATTCGTAACGAATATGCGGCATATCCACACCGCGGTAGTGTTTTGTCCAGGTATCGGCTGCCGTCATCCCGTTTCTGAGCGCCACATTCTGAGAGGCCGTATTGGTGTCCCGAATGATGGAACACACCTCGTCCGCCTTCAATATTTCAAAAGCGTACCGTTTACATGCCTTTGCCGCCTCCGTCGCATACCCCTTATGCCAGTGCGAACGTTCAAACAGATAGCCGATCTCAAGTACCTCCTCGTCCTTCCACGGCTGCATGGTAAGTCCGCACTGACCGATCATCTCCTCCGTTTCCTTTAAGATGACTGCCCATAAACCAAATCCCCACTTCTGATACCGGGCAAGCTGTCTGTCCAGCCAGTCCTGTACCTCTGCATCGGTGAACGCCCCCTCATAGGCGTACATGGTCTCTTCATCCTGCAAAATTTTACACAGCGAAGGAAAATCAGCCTGCCTCATCTCCCGCAGATATAATCTCTCTGTTTCTAAAACCACATGTTTACCCATTACGATCTTAACCCTCTCTCTGAATCTGTTATCCCAAGCGATTACCGAAACGTTGTTTTCGCTCCTTATTTGCGATTTTAGATATAATAGTATTATTCTAAGGTAGTATTCTCATAGAAACTTATTTTTGACAATAGTATTATACTACTATACATTCTCTATGTGAATCTATTGTACGAGAATAAAAGGAGTGCATAGCAACATGTCCAAAAATTATAAAAAAACGCTGACCGCCTGCTATCTTGGTTTTATCACACAGGCTATTTGCGCAAATTTTGCACCGCTTCTTTTCTTGAAATTTCATAACGACTATCAGATACCGCTAGGGCAGATCGCGCTGATTTCCACCCTGTTTTTTCTGACTCAGCTGATCGTAGACGTTCTATGCTCTTATTTTGCAGACCGAATCGGCTACCGCAGATGCGCCATTGCCTCGGAACTGTGCGCGGCGGCAGGACTGATCGGCCTTGCCTTTCTTCCGGAGCTTACACCGAACCCGCTGGTCGGTATTATCGCAAGCGTGATCATCTATGCAATCGGCAGCGGACTGATCGAGGTGCTGGGCAGCCCCATCGTGGAAGCCTGTCCCTTTGCGCATAAAGAGGCAGTTATGAGCCTCCTGCATTCCTTTTACTGCTGGGGATCCGTCGGCGTAATCCTTCTGTCCACCATATTTTTTGCCATATTCGGAATTGACGGTTGGAAGTGGCTTTCCTGCATCTGGGCTGTCATTCCGCTCTACAATATCTACAATTTCACAACCTGTCCGATTGAATATACGACAGATGACGGCAAAGGCATGGGCATAAGCGGTCTGCTTCGGGTGCCGCTGTTCTGGATTGCCATTGTCCTGATGGTCTGCGCGGGCGCTTCCGAGCTTTCCATGGCACAGTGGGCCTCCGCCTATACGGAATCGGCTCTGGGATTTTCAAAAGCGATGGGAGATTTGGCAGGACCATGCATGTTTGCCATAACCATGGGTATAAGCCGTGTTATTTTTGGAAAATACGGTGACAGGCTGGATTTGATGCGGTTTATGATGGGGTCAGGCGTCCTGTGTCTGAGCTGTTACCTGGCAGCGTCCATCTCAAACACTCCGTTGATCGGCTTGATTGGCTGTATCCTGTGCGGTTTTTCCGTGGGTATTATGTGGCCCGGAACGATCAGCATTTGTTCCGGAAGACTGCCAAAAGGCGGAACCGCCATGTTTGCCCTGCTTGCCATGGCCGGGGATCTTGGCGGTGCATTCGGACCGAGTCTGGTTGGTAATATCACGCAGAATGCGGGAAATGATCTGCGAAAGGGAATGCTGGTGGGATGTGTTTTCCCGCTGGTGCTGATTTTGTCCCTCCTGCTGCTAAAGAGTATGAAAAAAACTTGAATGTTCTTTCACATACTGTAAAAATTCAGGCGTCTTTGACCAGTATTTGATACCCCAGTTTTCAAAATTCCACTCTTCCATGTAATTGTTACACTCAAAATCAATATAATAGATTTCCCCGTTTTGCACTACAAAGTTTGTGGGGAAATAATCAATATTTGTATCCGCCGCATACAGCAGGGCACACATCTGACGAATCTGCTCCAAATAGACGGGTTCCATCCTGTCCTCCAAAACCAACTGATAAACCGTATCTCCCGCAATGTATTCCTTAAGAATGCGCTCTTTCTCCCTGTCAACGGCAATCAGCTCGGGCATTCGGATGCCTATCTTCTTCAGGCGTTCATAGTCGTGAAGTTCCGCCTCGATTTTATTCCCAAACTGATAATAATCACACGGTTCATGGTGAATCTGTTTTAACACATATTCCTTTGTCCCGTCACCGGCCAAATAAGAATATCCTCCCTTGCCTTTGCCGAGCAGTTTCATCACCTTGTATTCTTTTCCGTTTAACAACATTGTCTGTTCCATGATTACCCCCATGTCGGAGCATTTTTGCGACGACACGCGAGCAGAATCTCAAATTCTACTCTGCGATTCCGAGTTTGTGGCTCCGACACAAACTCGCGATTGAAAAATCAGCACATCAGTGTGATTTTTCAATCTTATCACTCCGCCTTTCCAAATCTCCGTTCCGCTAAAATACACCCGGCCGAAACCGCCAGCAGAACCGCACACCCCGCCGGGGTAAACAGAATCTCCTGAACCTCTGCAAACCGTGCCGCAAGATACACCGTCAGATTCGCCACAGCATGAAAGAGAATGGGAATGCAAAAGTTTCCGCTTCTCTCATACAGATACGCCATCAACATTCCCAGACACGCACCGTACACGCCCTGCACCAAATTTCCGTGAAAGGCGCCGAAGAAAACACCCGATACGATAATCCCGATGGTTGGATGGTATAAACGGCGCAGACGGTTATAGATCACGCCGCGGAACACAATCTCTTCCGCCAGCGGTGAAATCAGACCATAGAGAATCAGACCCGCAGCAAAGGCCACGCCGTACTGCCTGTCCGATACTTCGCGGTAGGTTTGAGAATTGTCCACAAAGCCGGTCAACGTAAGCAGGGCATTGAGAGCCAGGGAAACGCTGAAAGCCAGCAGCACCGTATGGGCAGCCGCTTTCGTCCCCGCAAAACAAAACGTCTCTCCGCGCGCCCGCAGTTCCTCTTTTAACATCGGCACAAGTGGAAGGATCCCGACCAGCATACACAGCCCTCCCATCACGCCCGTGACGGTAGCAGCATGCGCCATCATAAACTGCCCGTAAGCTCCGCCGAAGCGGTTTACCGTCGCCTGATACACAAAAGCAAGGATCAGATAAGCCGCGTTGTATGCCAGATAATATATCAGGTACGGGAACAACACTTCCCACGCCTTTCTTAACGAAGTCTTCCCGCCCATTTATATCAATGCCTCCCCAAGTTCCTCTTTCTTTCCTCTAATACCATCCAAATCAAATAAAATATACTGATACATGATTGCTCCTATAAAATCCCCTTGACATTTCTCCCTCATAACCCTATAGTTAAAAAAGCGGATTTCATCCGCCGCGGCATAAGCCGTATAACCGAATAACTTGCTAGGGGAGCTTTTGCTGAGATTGAGCCTGGTATTCAGATATGCCGGGACTCTAACCCTCATCACCTGATGCGGTTAATACCGTCGTAGGGAAGCACACGTAACTACTGCCTGTCATAATTTTTTCGGCATGCCGTACTTACCATTCTCCCCTCCTTGCTATTCCAAGACAAAGGAGGATTTTTTTATGTTCTACAATGTTGTTGTCAATGACTGGGAAGAAACCACTTATGTCCCCACCACTTTAGGCAAAGTGGTGCTGCTTGTTCTTCTGGCTGTTCTGCTTGTCTGCGCCGTAGTCTTCGCAAGAAAGTATGCGGCAAAGCAGAATCAGGAAAAGGAAGAAACCGCAAAAAAAGGCGGCAAGCTGACCGTCAAACAGCTCGTTTTCTGTGCCATGTCGATTGCGCTGGGTACCATACTTTCGGAAATCAAGATTATTGATTTTCCTTGGGGCGGTTCCGCAACGCTGCTTTCCATGCTCGTCATCTGTCTTCCGGGATACTTCTTCGGACTGGGCGCAGGCCTGTTGACCGGCGTCGCCTACGGCGTCCTGCAGCTTTTGGTGGACCCCTATGTGCTTTTCCCCATGCAGCTTGTGATGGACTATTTTCTGGCCTTCGGCGCACTCGGGTTGTCCGGACTGTTCTCTAACGCAAAGAAGGGCCTTCTTAAGGGCTATCTGGTCGCTATCCTGGGAAGATACCTATTCGCGGTGCTCTCGGGCTGGATTTTCTTTGCCGAGTACGCCTGGGAAGGCTGGCCAGTGCTTCCTTACTCCCTTGTGTATAACGGTATTTACATCTTTGCGGAAGGCGCGATCACCGTGGTGATACTTCTGATCCCCGCAGTGAATGGCGGTATCGCCACCGTCAAAAAAATGGCTTTATCATAAAACCGATATTCTAAATCGAGTAGAAAAAACCCCCACCTGTCTGTCAGTTGGGGGTATCATTTTCCTATTTTTCCAGTAAGCAGGAAAGGCTTCTACTTCCTGCCCGCCGCGTGACGGGATCATCTCATTCCCGAACCCCCTCTACGCAGTCATAAACATCTCGTAGGCGTTGATTGCCTGTTGCATACGGAAATCACTGACGCCGTTTTCCGCACCGCTTCCGTCAAATGCCGCCGTCTGTACATTCTGCGCATTCTCCGAAGCTGTGTCTCTTCCGGGCTGCACCTGTACGGCATTCGCTGCAGAGTATGCCTGCTCTGTCCCCGCGCCCGCCTCTTCCTGCGCTTTCTCCATCGGCTTCATCACTCTCGCCGCATTGTTCCTGCCGCGCTGCATCTGCATTTCCAGCATATCCTGAAAGTTCAGGGTCTGTCCCTTCATTAAGGGATTCTCGTTCTCGGCTTTTGTAAGGCCGCTGTAATCTGTCTTTTTATCCAGCACATCGTCTGAAATCCTGGATAACCTGTTCATGCTGGCCGGGCTGATTGCATTTACATTGTACACATAAGGCTGAAAACTGATAGCTCCGATTGTCATATGCTATTTCCTCTTCGCTGATAGTATTTTTCTGCGCAACGTCTGGGATGACTCCCTCTTCTCTCTATTATCATAAAACTTCTTTCCAAAAGATACAAGGGAAATTTTTATAACCTCCAAAACCGCATCAGTCGGTAAACACCAAACCCCAGCACAGCGCCAAGACAATTCAATAAAATATCGTCCACGTCAAACGCTCCAAATGCGCTGAAAAGCTGAAATGTCTCAATCCCCAGCACAAATACAAAGGCATTTAAGAGCATCACAAAAAAGTGCTCTCCCTCCCTCGCGACAAGCGGAAAGAGAAACCCAAACGGCACAAACACCAGCACATTGCCAGCCAGGTTTTCCACACTGTTCAGTTTATGGGCATACTCTATATACATTTTTATTGTTTTAAAAGGCGTAAAGTTAGCCGTGCCCAACCCCTCAAAAATGACGCCTCTGCGCCACGAAGCCGCAATCGCAGCCAGCTCCTCATAGGGATATTTGAAGATGATGACCTTTATGACAACTAAAATGTAGATAGCAAAAAAGAGTTTCCACATCTTTCTTTTTTGCACGCGTGATCTCCCCGCTGTCTACTTTTGATTTTTCTTATCTTTGAACTTCTTGATGAGTAACGGTTCCTCAATCTTGATCTGAGAAGCTTCCTGAAGCTGTTCCTTCACTACCTTATCCTGCTCCATCTCCTGTCTGTAAATATCTTTTGTTTCCCTCTCATATTCTTCCACAACCGCCATATCTTCGGGCCGTATCCGCCGAAAATGATTGAATCCCGCCACCAGAATCCGCAGACTCTGCCTGGTCGTGTCAAAAACGCCTTCCTCATAGAGATTAACCAGGATAATACCAATGGGCACTGCCAGGATCATACCAAGCACTCCCGCCACACGGTATCCGATGTAGAGGAGAAACAGGGTCGGTATGGCGTCCATGCCAATGGAGTCTCCAACAATTTTGGGCTGGATCACCTGACGGACGAGCTGCCCGATCAGCCAAATGGCTATCAGTCCAAACATCATTTTGTAATTTTCAGACAGCAATTCTATGACTGCCCACGGAACCATCACCGTTCCCGTACCAAATACCGGCAGGAAATCAAGAACAGCAATGCCGAGAGCCACCAAAAAGGCATAATCCACTTCAAGGATCATCAACCCGACCACCAACAGGATATAAATCCAGCACTCGATCTTAAACTGCGCCCGAAAATATCCTCCCACCGCGTTGCGAAAACTTCTGCGAATCAGGTCAAAATGATACTTTACTGCGGTCGGCACATACTTCTGTACCGCAGCCGCCACATATCCTTTATCCGCCACAAAAAAGTAAGCTGATAGCAGACACATCACGACCCCCAGAAAAATATCCGGAATCTGCTTCGCCACATTTCCTACTGCTTCAAAGGATGGCAATTCTATTTTTCCCGTCAAACCGCTGATATAATCTCCCATTTCCAGGATGATACGATCTATCGTAGTCTGCATATCAGTCGGCATTCTGTCATAAACAACCTGCAGGTTTGCGCCCACCTTGTGAAACTCTGCCAGTATGGTATTCCAGATATTGGGTAACTCATGGAAAAAATTGACCCCTTCTCTGATCAGCTTTGCAATTAACAGGTAGACCAGAAGCACCACGACCGCCAATACGGCTACGATCACCACCGCCGACATTGCCTTCCTCTTTACCTTGAGTTTTTCCTCAAAAAAGCGAACCACCGGAGAAGCAATCAGGGAAATGATCCAGCCCATAATAAAGGGCATAAAAAACCAGATACATCTGGGCAAAAGAAAAATACACAACAGCAAAACCGCAAGCGCGGTAAGCAGATTTAAGGTCACTTTCAGATAAATCTTTGCATTGTATTTCATAGGTTCTCCGTTTCTGCGCCGCCTTATGACACAAATTTCTGAAAAATTACGAATTTGCGGCAAGCACCCCGTCAAGCAGCTCATAAATCTCCTCCCGCCCCTGCTTATTCAGAGCGGAGTAGGGTATGACAATCGTGTCATCTTCAACGTCAAGTGTGTCACAAATCATTTTTTTATGCTTTTCCACCTGGCTGCGCTTGATCTTGTCGAGTTTCGTGGCAATGATGATCGGATGATATCCTCTGCTCACAATCCAATCGTACATGATCCTGTCATTTTCCGAAGGCGCATGCCGGATATCAATCAGCAAAAAAACTGCCCGTATCTGCTTTGACTGATGCAAATAGTCCTCGATCATCTTCCCCCAGGTCGCCTTTACCTTTTCATTGGCAGTAGCGTAACCGTAACCGGGCAGATCCACAAAATACATCTCGTTATTGATATTATAGTAATTGATGGTCTGCGTCTTGCCCGGCGAAGAACTGGTACGTGCCAGTGACTTGCGGTTCATCAGCCCGTTGATCAGGGAGGATTTTCCGACATTGCTCTTTCCCGCAAAAGCGATTTCCGGCAGACTGTTTACCGGCAGCTTGCTGGTCACACCGCAGACCGTTTCTAAACTTACGTTTCTAATTACCATACCACTTCTCCCTGTCCTATCCATTTATGACGATCTCACACGCTCAAAATCTCCACGTTTCTACCGCAGACCGCTCAATCCCTTTTCAGGGACAGCAGGGCGCGCTTTGCCACTTCCTCCATCGTCTCCACAAAGATGATTTCCAGCCCTTCCTTGATTTCTTCCGAGATTTCCTCGACATCCTTCTCATTCTCTCTCGGCACCAGAACCGTCTTTACGCCCGCCGTCTTTGCCGCCAAAAGCTTTTCCTTGAGACCGCCGATTGGAAGCACGCGCCCCCGCAAAGTAACCTCTCCGGTCATCGCCAAATCCGCCCGCACAGGCCTCCCGGTTACCGCAGAGAGAAGCGCCGTCGCCATGGTAATCCCGGCGGAAGGACCGTCCTTTGGCACCGCTCCCTCAGGTATATGAATGTGAAAGTCATGCTTTTTATAGAAGGTTTCCGCCAGCTTGTAGGTGCCGCTTACGGAGCGCACATAACTCAACGCCGTACGCGCCGATTCCTTCATCACGTCACCCATTTGACCAGTAAGGTCAATCTTGCCTTCCCCAGGCATGAGATTGACTTCGATCTGCAGGGTATCGCCGCCCACGCTGGTCCAAGCCAGCCCTCTGACAACGCCGATCTCCGGTTTTTCATTCACCTTATCCTGTCTGTACTTGGGTTTTCCCAGATAGTGCTCCAAATTTTCGGGCATTATATTGACTAATTCAGTCACCTTATTCTTTCGCCGTTTTACGATCTCCCTTGCCTCCTTGCGGCAGACCGCGCCAATCTGACGCTCCAGGCCACGCACCCCGGCCTCTCTGGTGTAGAATCGAATGATCTCGCGGAGCGCCTCGTCAGAAAAGGCAACTTCCGTCTTCCGGACGCCGTTTTTCTTCATCGCTTTCTCTACCAGATGTTCCCTGGCGATATGAAACTTCTCATTGGCGGTATAGCTGTTGACCTCAATAATCTCCATGCGGTCTAATAAGGGACGCGGAATCCCGTCCCGGCTGTTTGCCGTGGCAATAAAGAGCACCTGAGAAAGGTCGAGCGGTATTTCCACATAATGATCCCGAAACGCATGATTCTGCTCCCCGTCCAGCACTTCCAAAAGGGCGGAAGACGGATCTCCCTTATAATCGTTTCCCAGCTTGTCGATCTCATCTAAGAGCATCAGCGGATTTTTGACGCCCGCCTGCTTTAAGGCCGCCGCCACCCGTCCCGGCATGGCACCCACATAGGTCTTTCGGTGACCTCTGATCTCCGCCTCGTCGCGCACACCGCCCAGACAGATGCGCACATACTGTCTGTTCAGCGCTTCCGCCACACTCTTCGCAATGGAAGTCTTGCCCGTTCCGGGCGGGCCGACCAGACAGATGATCTGGCTCCCCGCCTTCCCTGTCAACATCCGCACCGCCAAAAACTCCAGCATTCGTTCCTTCACCTTTTCCAAACCGTAATGCTGGTCATTTAAAATCTTTTCCGCTCTCTCCAAATCTCTGCTGTCCCGGGAAACTTTATCCCAGGGAAGCTCCAAAAGCGTCTCGATATAGGCCCGCTCCACCGCGCTCTCGGAACTGCTGCCGGCCACATTGGTGTAGCGCGTGATTTCCTTACGGATCTTCTCCTTGACCTCTTCCTTTGCCGTCAACTTCTCTACCTGCGCAAGAAACTGCTGCACATCGGTGTCGGTATTGTTCTCTCCCAGCTCTTCTTTGATATACTGCAGCTGTTCCCGCAGAATATAATCCCGCTGGTTCTTGTCGATCCGCTGTCTGATATCCTTTGCCAGGTCATTTTTGATGCGGATGATCTCTACCTCCCGCATGAGAATGCCTGTCAGGATTGAAAAGCGCTCCCGCACTGACAGTGCGCCCAATATCTTCTGTTTATCAGCCGTCTGCAGAGGCATATTGATGGTGATGCAGTCCAGCAGCTTGCCGAGGGACATGCCCTCCTCGATCTGATCCTGTACCGCCTTTCCCACCTTCGGGAAAAAGACGCCATAAGCATCCAAAGACTCTTTGACCGTCCTGGTCATTGCCTCCTCCGTCAAGGCGTCAATATCAGAACAGTCATCCTTTTCATACGACACTTGTGTCACTATTCCCACATCTGTCTGGGAAATCCCATAAATACGGACTCTTGAGAGTCCCTCCACCAGCACGCGCAAAACCTGTCCCGGCAGCTTACTGACCTGTCTGATCAACACAAGCGTCCCTACATGATAGATGCTCTCAAAATTTGGCGACTCATCCTCTAAATTTTTCCGGGTCACTGTTACCAGCCGCTGATCTCCAAGCATCGCCTGCTCCACGGAAGCGATTGAAGGCCCCTTGCTCAAATCAAAATGAATCACCATGCCGGGCAAGATCGTCAATCCCTGCAGGGTCACCGCCGGAAGCGTGTCCTGCTGTAACAGAGTGAGAGCATCCGCACTGCCTATTCCGTTTTCTAATTGATTGAAATCGTTCATAAGATCATCCCTGATAGTACTATAAACGCCGCCAAAAATATGGCGACGTTCCTCTTCTTATTTCCATCCCATTGCCGGGACTGCAAAATAATCCCCGCAATTTTGTGAAACCCAATCTGTTACTTTGCCTGCAGCAGTCTGTCCCGATATCTCACGACAGGCTTATCTTCGCCATCCACAGCCTTTTTCGTGAGGATGCACTCCGCGATAGTGTCGTCCGAAGGAATCTCATACATCACATCCATCATCACCTTCTCGAAAATAGAGCGTAATCCTCTCGCCCCGGTCTTTCTCTCATGGGCAAGTCTTGCAATCTCCTGTACCGCGTCGTCCTCCACGGAAAGCTTCACCTCATCGAAAGAAAATAGCTTTTTGTACTGCTTGATCAGCGCATTTTTTGGCTCCCGCAGGATACGCACCAGCGCTTCCTGATCAAGGCCCTCCAACGCCACCGTCACCGGTACACGACCGATAAATTCCGGGATCAGGCCAAACTTCATCAAATCCTGCGGCGTTACCTCCTTTAAGATCGCGCCAATCTCCTTACCGCTCTTTTCCGCTACCTGGGCATTAAAACCGATCGAATGCCGGTCCAAGCGCTCCTCCACGATCTTTTCCAGCCCGTCAAAGGCACCGCCGCAGATAAAGAGAATATTGGATGTGTCGATCTGCAGCAGTTCCTGGTGGGGATGCTTTCTGCCGCCCTGCGGCGGTACGCTGGCCACCGTACCTTCAATGATCTTTAAGAGCGCCTGCTGAACGCCCTCGCCCGAAACATCTCTGGTGATGGACACATTTTCCCCTTTTTTCGTAATTTTATCAATCTCGTCGATATAAATAATACCGTACTGCGCCCGCTCGATATCGTAATCCGCCGCCTGAATCAGCTTTAAGAGAATGTTCTCCACATCCTCACCCACATATCCGGCTTCCGTGAGCGTCGTGGCATCCGCGATTGCAAAGGGCACATTGATGATCTTGGCCAGGGTCTGCGCCAGATAGGTCTTCCCCGAGCCCGTAGGACCGATCATGATGATATTGCTCTTTTGCAGCTCCACCTCATCCTCATCGTCCCGGGGCGCCGTCACCCGCTTGTAGTGATTATAGACGGAGACTGCCATTACCTTTTTGGCCTCCTCCTGCCCAATCACATACTCATCAAGAAAGGTTTTGATTTCCACGGGCTTGAGAAGATTGATCTCCATCTCCTCAATTTCCGCCCCTTCCTCGTATTCCTCCTCAATAATATCCGCGCAGATATCCACACACTCATCGCAGATATAGACACCATTCGGACCGGCGATCATCTTTTTCACCTGATCCTGCGTCTTATTACAAAAAGAACACCTTACTTTTTCCTCAGAAATCTTTCCTGCCATTTTACTCCTCATTTCCAAGCATTCATAATCAGAACATCAATACCGAGCCTGCGAAGCAGCGCTCGTGAAGCTAATTCCGACTTCACGAAGTGAATCTCAAAAGTTAATCCGAGTCCGCGAAGCGGAACTCGCGAAGATAATTCCATTAGGAATTTTCTTCACCCGTCAGGATTTACTTTGCCGTCAGGAATTTACTTCAGTCTGTGCTGGCATGGCTTGTAATAATGCGGTCAATCAGCCCGTAGGCAAGCGCTTCCTCCGCGCTCTTCCAGTTGTCTCTCTCCGTGTCTGCCATGATCACTTCAAAATCCTGACCGGTATTCTCCGCCATAATCCTGGCCATCTTTTCCTTCGTTGCCAGAATATGCTTCGCCGTGATCTCAATCTCTGTCGCCTGACCCTGTGCACCGCCCGCAGGCTGATGGATCATAATCTCCGCGTTCGGCAGAGCCATTCGCTTGCCCTTCGTGCCGCCTGCCAGAAGGAAGGCTCCCATGCTGGCCGCCATACCGATGCACACGGTAGACACATCACACTTGATAAACTGCATGGTATCATAGATTGCCATACCGGCCGTGATCACACCGCCGGGGCTGTTAATATAAAGATTGATGTCCTTCTCAGGATCTTCCGACTCCAGAAAGAGAAGTTGCGCCACAACCACACTGGCGCTGGCGTCGTTTACCTCCTCGCCGAGGAAGATGATCCTCTCTTTCAACAATCTGGAGTAAATATCGTAAGAACGTTCTCCTTTAGACGTCTGTTCGATGACATAAGGTATTAAAGGCATAGCGCACCTCCCAATCTTTTATTTTGCTTTGCTTTCCTTCGCATTGTCTGTAATAAACGCAGCTGCTTTCTTGACTAACAGATCCTGCTTGATATTTTTCTCTTCCCGCTCGCCCATGAGCTCTTTTACCTTTTCGAGTTCCATCTGGTAAACTTCTGCCATGGTCTTTAACTCTTCCTCGTACTCTGTATCGGAAACTTCCAGATTCTCCGCCTTCGCTACCGCCTCGAGCACAAGCCTTGCCCGGATGCGCTCCTCAGCCTGCGGCTTCACCTGCTCCACCATCTGCTGATAGCTCGTGCCGCTAAACTGGAAATACTGCTCCATGGAAATTCCCTGCATGGTAATGCGCTGCGCAAACTCATCCACCATCTGTCTTTGCTGCGTCTCTAACATTGCCTCCGGAATCTCCATCTCGGAATCCTCCACCACAGCCTTTATTGCAGCGTCTTCCTTCTCCGCCTTCGCATTCTTTTCCTTTTTCTCTTCCAGGTTCTTCTTCACATCCGCACGGTACTCGGCAAGCGTTTCAAACTCGGAAACATCGCTTGCAAACTCATCGTTCAGCTCAGGCAGTTCCTTCTCCCTGATCTCCTTTACCGTACACTTAAAGATTGCTTCCTTGCCCTGTAAATGCTCCGCCTGATAGTCTTCGGGGAAGGTCACTTTGACCTCTGTCTCCTCGCCGATCTTTGCGCCGATCAGCTGCTCCTCAAAGCCGGGGATGAACGCGCCGGAACCAATGGTCAAAGGATAATTTTCTCCCTTGCCGCCATCAAAGGCCACGCCGTCCACAAAGCCTTCAAAATCCAGAGTCGTCATATCGCCGTCCTTCACCGGGCGATCCTCCACCGTAATGTTTCTCGCGCTGTTCTCGCGTTCCCTATTGATCTCGGCGTCAACTTCCTCGTCCGTCACCGCCGTTTCGATCTTGTCAACCTTCACGCCCTTGTACTTGCCAAGCTTTACCTCTGGCTTTAAGGCAACCTCCGCCGTAAAGACAAAGGGCTTGCCTGCCTCGATCTGCGTCACTTCGATCTTCGGAGAAGAAACGATATCCTCCTCACACTCATCAAGCGCCTTGTCGTAGGCGTCGGGAATCACGATATTCGCCGCTTCCTCAAAAAAGATTTCCTTGCCGTACATCTTCTCCACCATCTGGCGGGGCACTTTACCCTTTCGAAAACCCGGAATGGAGATTTTATTCTTCTCCTTCTGGTAAGCCTTCTCAACTGCCTTCTCAAAGGTATCCACATCCACTTCGATGGTCAGTTTCGCCATGTTCTTCTCTAATTTTTCCACCTGTAAACTCATGCGTTAGGTTCCTCCTTCAATTCCTCGTGCTGCTCTTTTTCTTCTATATTTATAAGATTTTCAGCCTTTTCAATAAAGTCACTCAGACATTATAGCACAAGGCCCCTGAAAT
>DLAF01000057.1 GCA_002492725.1 Lachnospiraceae bacterium UBA7054 | reverse complement strand
TTCCTTACTTGACACAAGCAGACTTCTATCTGCTGCACAATCTGGGAGAGAGCAGAACCCGTTATTTTGACGAATATGGCATGTGGGATTGGGTGATGGAAAAGAAGAAAGCGGGTCTTGTGAAGCATGTGGGCTTTTCTTTCCACTCTACACCCGAAGAATTGGAAGAAATTCTGCAGGCGCACCCGGAGATGGAGTTTGTCCAGCTGCAGATTAACTATGCCGATTGGGACAATCCTGCGGTGCAGTCGGGACGCTGTTATGAGGTGGCGAGAAAGTACGGAAAACCTGTCATAATTATGGAGCCTGTCAAGGGAGGGATGCTGGCGACGCCGCCTCCGTCCGTGGAGAAGATCATGAGGGAAGCGGAACCGGACAGTTCCACAGCATCCTGGGCAATACGTTTTGCAGCCGGTCTGGAGGGTGTGATCACGGTTCTCTCCGGCGTGAGCACGGTGGAGCAGATGAAGGATAATCTGTCTTATATGAAAGCATTTACGGGACTTACGCAGGAGCAGCAGGAGACGCTTGCAAAGGTGCGTAAGGAATTGAAAAAGATTCCACTCATTCCCTGTACTTCCTGCAATTACTGTGCAAAGGTCTGCCCGATGAATATCGGTATTTCCGGCTCTTTCACGGCCATGAACTACCTGACGCTGTACAGCGACATCGGGATGGCAAGGCAGCAGGAGGGATGGCTTGTGGGCGGCCACGGACATAAATCTGCCGATGCCTGCATCAAGTGCGGCAAGTGTGAGGAGGCCTGCCCGCAGCATATTCAGATCAGGGATACGCTGGAGAAAGTGAAGGATGCGCTCCTCTAAATCAATCCGCAGATTTCCGTAGTTGTTTTTAACTTGTTCATGGAGTAGATATGGATGCCGTCCACGCCGCGCTCTTTCAGGTCGAGGATCTGGCGCACCGCATAGTCGATCCCTGCTTTGCGCATGTCCTCCTTATTTTCCCCGTAAGTGGCGATCAGATCCGCCAGCTCTTTTGGAACGGAGGAACCGGAGAGGGAAACGGTGGTGCCGAGCTGCTTTGCCGTGGTGATGGGCATAATACCGGCATGGACGGGGACTGTGATTCCCTTGGCCCTCACCAGTTCCATAAAACGATAAAAACAGGTGTTATCGAAAAACATCTGCGTTACCAGGGAGGTAACGCCGGCATCCACTTTTTCCTTTAAGTGAATTAAGTCTTCTTCTAAGCTGGGTGCCTCAAAATGTTTCTCGGGATAGCAGGCGCCCGAAATCTGCAGGGAAGTATGTGCTTTTAAGTGACGTACCAGATCCGTCGCATAGAAAAATTCCCGGTTGTTAAACTGTTCGTCCGTCATGTGCTGCGGCCTGTCTCCACGCAGCGCCAGTACGTGATTTACCCCTGCGGCCTTTAGAGCCTCACAGTTTTTTTCAAGGTCTTCTCTGGTAAAGCCAACGCAGGTGATGTGGGCAATCGCGTCAATGCCAAGTTCCTTTTGGATAAAAGACGCGATCTCAATGGTCTTTCCCGCGCGGGAGCCGCCGGCGCCGTAGGTGCAGCTGATAAAATCGGGATGCAGCTTTGCGGCCTCCCTTAAAAAATCATATATGTTTTCAAATTCTTCTTCCTTTTTCGGGGGAAATACCTCGAAGGAGAGACTCGTATTCTGTGACATGGCCTAGCTTCCTTTCCACTTGTTTTTTCCTTGGTTTCGCTAATTTTGATGCGTTTATGCAGAAACAATTTCTTGCTTTTGCATCTGAAATATCGTAACATAAATCTATATTGTATGCAATCACCTAAATCCGCAAAACGGAATGAAGACAAGATTGAAAAATCTCACTGACATGGAGGTAAATATGGCAGATACAAAATTTAGCAGTACAGCCGATTATGTGGCGTCGGAGCAGCTGTTAGCAAGCGTAAATGTGGCAATCGCCCTTCAGAAACCTCTTCTGGTAAAGGGGGAGCCTGGCACCGGCAAGACCATGCTGGCGCAGGCAGTGGCGGCATCTTTAGGAAAGAAGCTGATCATCTGGAATATTAAGTCCACCACGAAAGCGCAGGATGGCCTTTACATGTATGATACGATCCAGCGGCTTTATGACGGGCAGTTTGGAGAGGAAGGCGTGGACGATATCGCTCACTATATCAAGCTGGGTAAGCTGGGAGAGGCTTTCGAGGCGGACGAGCAGGTGATTCTTCTGATCGATGAGATCGATAAGGCGGATCTGGAATTTCCCAACGATCTGCTCTGGGAGCTCGACCAGATGGAGTTTTATATCCATGAGACCAAGCGGACGGTAAAGGCAAAGCACAGGCCCATCGTGATCATTACTTCCAACGCGGAGAAGGAGCTTCCCGATGCTTTCCTCAGAAGATGTATCTTCCATTATATCGATTTTCCGGATCAGGCGTTGATGGAGGAGATCGTGCGGACGCATTATCCCGATGTGGAGGATAAGCTGCTTAAGGATGCCATGGAGGTATTTTACTGGATCCGGTCCATGAAGGATATCCGAAAAAAGCCCAGTACCTCGGAGCTGATCGACTGGATCAACGCTTTGCAGATCGGCGGCATTCCCACGGACAGACTGCGGCAGGAACTGCCTTTTATCGGGGTGGTGGTAAAGAAGGACGAGGATCTGGAGACGGTGAAGGGCAGGACGGATTGATTTCGGACAATTGTTGTGTAAGGTGCAAGGACAAATAATGCATGTTATAGAAACGCTGAAAGGTTGCCGCTCTCAGGAATGTTTCAGAATGGAGATTCTATGTTCAGTAAATTTTTCTATACCTTAAAGGATAAGGGTCTGGAAGTGTCTTTAAGCGAGTGGCTGACCCTGCAGGATGCGCTGAATCAGGGCCTTTGTCACAGCAGCCTGACGGAATTTTATTATCTGGCGCGGATGATCCTCGTAAAGTCGGAGACCGAGTTTGACAAGTTTGATATGGCCTTCGATGAGGTCTTTAGGGGGATCATGTCGGAGAACGAGGTGGGTAAAAATCTGCTTCGCTGGCTGGATAAACCGGAAATGCAGGACGTCTTTGAGGAGATGCGCCATGAGATGAACCAGGAAGTGATCACCCTGGATAAGGACGATATTGAGAATAAGTTTAAGGACAGACTGCGGGATCAGAACGAGGAGCATAACGGCGGCAGCTACTGGATCGGCACCATGGGAAAGACTTCCTTTGGCAATATGGGCGGAAACATGGGCGGTATCCGCGTCGGAGGCACCACGGGCTATCAATCCGCCTTTCAGGTGGTGGGCGCGAGGAAATACCGTGATTTCCGGAATGACAAGGTGTTGGACAACAGACAGTTCCAGATGGCGCTTCGGAAACTCAGACAGTTTTCCACGAAACTGGATATCCCGGAGACGGAACTTGATATAAACGGCACGGTGGACGCCACCTGCAACAACGGTGGCTGCCTGCAGATCGTGATGGAAAAACCGCGGAAAAATGCGGTGAAGCTTTTGCTCCTGATGGATTCGGGCGGTACGATGATCCCCTATACCACGCTCCTGAGCGAGTTGTTCCAGTCTGTGCACAAATCCAATCATTATAAGGATGTCAAGACCTACTTTTTTCATAACTGCATCTATTCTAACCTCTATAAGACACCGGAGTGCGAGAACGGCGAGTGGATCGAGACGGAGTGGATGTTCCGCAATCTGGACAGTGACTATAAGGTGATCATCGTGGGGGATGCGGCGATGGCGCCGGAGGAGCTTTATTCTGCCACGGGTAATTACAGAGGGCCAAACGGCGGTCTGTCCGGGATGGACTGGCTGCTTCTTATGAAACGGCATTATAAAAAGATTGTGTGGCTCAATCCGAAGATGGCGCCCGGACACGCGCCCTGGCGGGAGGCAGAGACGGCCATCAAGGGTCTTTTCCCGATGTATAAGCTGACTGTGGACGGCCTGAATCAGGCAATGATGAAACTGATGGTAAACAGATGAGGAAAAAGATATGGATAAACTGATTTACCTGATTTATCCCTTGCTGGGCGTGATCCTATTTTGGGGCTGCAAAGTGTACGGAAAAGAGGAATGGAATGAAGGTGCCTTCTCGATTTCGCAGATGAAGGCGATTCAGGGCTTTACGGCGCTGTTGATCATGCTGCATCATACCGGGCAGAAGACATGCGCACCGTGGCATCCGCCCCAATATATCGTGCACGGACTGGATCTCTTTGTACCCTTTGGCTATTACTTTGTGGGAATCTTTCTCTTTTGTTCCGGATACGGACTCTACAAGAGCTACCGCACGAAGCCGGATTATCTGAAGGGGTATTTTGGCAGAAGGGTGCTGCCGGTGATTCTTTCTTTTTATTCCACGGGATTGATCTTTTTGATTGTAAGATATCTGCTGGGAGAAAAGATGGACGGTTTTGACGTTCTCTTTTATGTGACGGGCTTAAAGCTCTGCAATCCCAATACCTGGTTTGTAATCGCGCTGCCTTTTTTGTATCTGGGCTTTTATCTGGCGTTTCGTTTCTGCAAAAAGGAAGGGACGGCCCTGACAGTGCTGTGCGCGTGGGTGTTCATGTATGTGTGGATCGGCACCATTGTCGATCATAACGACTGGTGGATGCGGGGAGAGTGGTGGTATAATTCCATTCATTTTTTTCTCATCGGTATTTTCTTTGCCAAGTATGAGGAGAGACTTCTGCCAAAGATCAAAAAGCATTATATCCTCTGGATGCTGCTATTGTTTGTGGGGATGTTTGTGCTGCGCCGCTACGCAGTATTTGCCACTAATTTCTTTTCTTATTACGGGGAAAATTTCAATGCGCCGCACAAGGTTCTTAGACGCTGGGCCAGCCTGACTTCGGAGATCATGGCGTCGTGCAGTTTTGTGTTTTTTGTATTCTTACTGGGTATGAAGATACGGTTCGGCAACCGTTTCCTGCAGTTCATGGGCGGCATCACGCTGGAGTTTTATCTGATTCACGGCTTGTTTGTAGAGTTATTCGGCTATAGTTTTGCGGACGCGACGCACAGCCTGTATTATATCCGGAATGTTGCGCTGATGACGGTGGTGGTTTTTGTACCATCAGTCCCGGCGGCGATACTGCTGCAGAGATTTCATAAATTCTTGGTGGGGAAACTGACAGGGCATTCGTAAAACGGATGCCCTGTCGTCGGATGAGAAAGGACGGGCTGCGGGGATGCTCCTGCGCTGCAGTATGACCGCGTGTCTTGACTTTAGCGATTAAAAGTGCTAAAGTGGTGAATGTAGTTTTTCGTTATGTGCAAAATATAGGTAAGAAAAGAAATTGAGACTGTGCGTAGTCGGAGAAGGGGGATCAATGATGTCAAATTTGGAGGAGATTCGGGAGCGGTTTCAAAATGACCATTTTGCTACGGAGGCTACCGGAATCGTGATTGATGCTGCTGAACCGGGGAAGGCGGTATGTTCTCTGACAATCGAGGAGCGACACTTGAATGAGAATAACGTCCCCATGGGAGGCGCTATTTTTACGTTGGCGGATTTTACCTGTGCGATCGCGGCAAACGGATACTCTGAGAAGCCGACGGTCAGCCAGCAGGTATCCATTACCTTCCTTGCGCCGGCCAAGGGAAAGCGGCTGATCGCGGAGGCGGTCTGTCTGCGAAGCGGACGCACCACGGCACTTTACAATGCGGATATTCGGGATGAGCTGGGTACGTATGTTGCGCACGCTACAGTGAACGCTTATGTTCTTGGGTAGTGTGAGAATGGAATTAAGCACGAAGATACAAGAAGGAGGAAATGGAATGGTAATTACAGAGTTTTTGGAGCGCAATGCCCGTCTTTACGGCTCGGATACGGCGCTCGTGGAACTGAACCCTTCCCAGGAACGCGACAGTGCGGTGACCTGGCGGGAGGCCAGTCTGATCGAGAGCGCGGGCGACGGTGCTCCTTATCGCAGGGAGCTTAGCTGGGCAGACTTTGACAGGCGGGCGAACCGCTTTGCCAATCTGCTTTTGTCCCGTGGGATGGAGCGGGAGACGAAGGTGGGCATTCTGATGATGAACTGTCTGGAGTGGCTGCCCATTTATTTTGGCATCTTAAAGGCGGGTGGTGTGGCCGTGCCCTTAAATTTCCGTTATTCGGCGGATGAGATCAAGTACTGTCTGGAACTGGCGGATGTGGAGATCCTGGTTTTTGGGCCTGAGTTTATTGAGCGGATGGACAGCATAGCGGAGAATCTGCCGGGCGTGGGGATGATGTTTTTCCCCGGGAAAGGCGGACCCGATTATACGGAGGACTGCCTGAAGCTGATGGGCTATTGTTCCTCCAGCGCACCGCCTGTGGCGCTTTGCGAGGAGGACTATGCGGCAATCTACTTTTCTTCGGGTACGACAGGGTTCCCGAAAGCAATCCTGCACAATCATTTAGCGCTGCGCTCTTCCTGCGAGACGGAACAGAATCATCACGGGCAGACAAAGGACGACGTGTTTCTTTGCATTCCGCCGCTCTATCACACCGGAGCAAAGATGCACTGGTTCGGCTCTCTGATTACGGCGGGCAAGGCTGTGTTATTGCGCGGCGTAAAGCCGGAGTGGATCCTTCGGGCGGTAACGGAGGAAAAGTGTACCATTGTCTGGCTTCTTGTTCCCTGGGCACAGGATCTTTTGGATGCGATCGATTCCGGTAAAGTGGATATGTCGCATTATCTGTTGGAGCAGTGGAGATTGATGCACATTGGCGCACAGCCGGTTCCGCCGAGCCTGATTCAGCGCTGGAAGAAGCATTTTCCGCACCATCAGTACGATACCAATTACGGATTAAGCGAGTCCATCGGTCCCGGCTGCGTACATTTGGGCGTGGAGAACATACATAAGGTAGGCGCCATCGGGAAACCCGGTTATCACTGGGAGGCAAAAATCGTAAACGAGCAGGGACAGGAGGTCGCACAGGGCGAGGTGGGCGAACTTATCGTGCATGGGCCGGGCGTGATGCTCTGCTATTACAAGAATCCCGAGGCAACGGACGAGGTCTTAAAGGACAGATGGCTTTACACGGGTGATATGGCGCGCATGGATGAGGACGGTTTCATTTATCTGGTGGATCGCAAAAAGGATGTCATTATCTCCGGGGGTGAAAACCTGTATCCCGTACAAATCGAGGATTTCCTGCGCAGAAATGACAAGATTAAGGATGTGGCGGTAATCGGCCTGCCGGATAACAGACTTGGTGAGATCGCGGCGGCCATCATTGAAATCAAGGAGGGGGAGCGTTGTACGGAGGAAGAAATCGACACCTTCTGTAAGGAACTGCCCCGTTATAAACGGCCGAGAAAGATTATTTTTGATAAAGTGCCCAGAAATCCGACCGGCAAGATCGAGAAGCCGGTTTTAAGAGAACGCTACTGTCATGGCAGCCTGGTGGAGGCACAGATCAACAATTAGGGAGTGGCACAAGAATAAATAACAAGCGATATATTTTACAATGTCTCGGATAACATGAGGAGGAGAAACCACTATGGATTTGTTTATTAAATTATTGATGCTTATCATCTTTTTTGGTGTGATGATCGGTATCGGGCTCTATTGTCGGAAACATGCCACGGATGTAAACGGTTTCGTTTTGGGCGGCAGAAGTGTGGGGCCGTGGCTGACTGCCTTCGCTTACGGCACCAGTTATTTTTCGGCGGTGGTCTTTGTGGGCTACGCAGGCCAGTTTGGCTGGAAATACGGCATTGCGGCTACCTGGGCCGGCCTTGGGAATGCTTTTCTCGGGTCTTTACTTGCCTGGGCGGTGCTGGGACGGCGCACCCGCGTTATGACTCAGCACTTAGACAGCGCGACCATGCCTGAGTTTTTCGGGAAGCGCTTTGAGAGCGAGCCTTTAAAGCTGGCGGCTTCTGCCATCATCTTTATTTTCCTGATTCCCTACACGGCAAGTCTTTATAACGGTTTGAGCAGACTTTTCGGTATGGCATTTGATATTGATTACAGCATATGTGTGATCGTGATGGCAGTGCTTACGGGTATCTACGTCATTGCGGGCGGCTATATGGCTACCGCTATCAATGACTTTATTCAGGGTATCATTATGATTTTCGGTATTTCGGCGGTGGTGATTGCCGTGTTAAACAGCCAGGGAGGTTTTCTGGCGGCGCTTGAAAAGCTTTCCGCAGTGAGCGACGAGACGGTGTCCTCTGCGCCCGGCGTATTTAACTCCTTCTTCGGACCGGATCCCGTGGGCCTTCTCGGCGTGGTGATCCTGACCAGCCTCGGTACCTGGGGCCTGCCGCAGATGGTACAGAAATTTTATGCGATCAAGAGTGAGAGCGCCATTAACAAGGGTATGATCATCTCTACGGTCTTTGCCACCATCGTTGCGGGCGGCTGCTATTTCCTCGGCGGTTTTGGCCGTCTGTTCAGTGATAAGATCGACATTGCGGCGAATGGCTTTGACTCTGTGGTGCCCACTATGTTGAGCGGCTTGCCGACGATTTTGATTGCGGTGGTGGTCATTTTAGTGCTTTCCGCTTCCATGTCAACCCTTTCTTCCCTGGTATTGGCATCCAGCTCCACCTTGACGCTGGACTTCATTAAAGGTAATATTATAAAAGAGATGGATGAGAAAAAGCAGGTAAAATGGATGCGTGCACTGTTGGTGGTGTTTATCGTGATTTCCGTGGTGCTTGCTTTGATTCAGTACCGTTCGAATGTTACCTTTATCGCGCAGCTCATGGGTGTGAGCTGGGGCGCGCTGGCAGGGGCATTCCTTGCGCCTTTCCTCTATGGTTTATACTGGAAACGGACGACGAAGGCGGCCTGCTGGGCGAGCTTTTTGTTTTCCACCATCGTCATGCTTGCGAATATTTTTTTCAGACCGTATTTTCCGGCACTTTTACAGTCTCCGATCAACGCAGGTGCGTTCTGTATGCTGGCAGGGCTTGTGATCGTGCCTGTGGTGAGCGTTGTCACGAAGGCGCCTGCGGAAAAGAAGCTTGAAGAAATATTCTCCTGCTATGATAAGAAGGTGACGGTTTCCGTAAAAGACTCGATAGGAGAATGAAAAAAGCAGGCATTCTCTGCGATGACAAAAGAAAGGAATGAAGATCTGAATGAAAACACTGATGCTTGGCAACGAGGCGGTTGCCAGAGGGTTGTATGAGGCGGGATGCAGTTTTGTGTCCAGTTATCCGGGGACGCCGAGTACGGAGATCACGGAGTGCGTGGCAAAATATGAGGAGGTTTACGCAGAGTGGGCGCCCAATGAGAAAGTGGCGCTGGAGGCGGCGTTTGGTGCGTCTTTGCGCGGTGTGCGGAGTTTTTGCGCCATGAAACATGTGGGCTTAAATGTGGCGGCAGATCCGTTGTTTACGATTTCCTATACGGGGGTAAATGCCGGACTGATCATCGGGGTGGCCGACGACGCCGGGATGCACAGCTCTCAGAATGAGCAGGATTCCCGTCATTATGCGAAGGCGGCTAAGATTCCCATGCTGGAGCCTTCCGATTCGGCGGAGGGACTTGCCTTTGCAAAACTTGCCTACGAACTCTCCGAGCAGTTTGACACGGCGGTGTTAATTAAGATGTGCACCCGCGTCAGCCATTCCCAGAGTGTGGTGGAGACGGGGGAGCGGGTCGTTTCGGAGCAGAAAAAGTATGAGAAAAATCCGGCGAAATATATTATGATGCCGGCTTATGCCAAGAAAAAGCATCCGATGGTGGAGGAGCGCACAAAGGCGCTGACCGCATGGGCGGAGACTGCAGAAATCAATCGGGTTGAGCCGGGACAGAAGAATGATTATGGTATCATCACTTCCTCCACCTGTTATCAGTATGTAAAGGAGGCGCTGGGAGATACCTATCCGGTTCTGAAACTTGGCATGATCTGGCCGATGCCGGAGCAGAAAATCAGGGATTTTGCGAAGAGTGTTTCAAAACTTGTAGTGGTGGAGGAACTGGATGGTTTTATTGAGGCACATTGCAGAAATCTTGGGCTTTTGGTATCGGGGAAAGACCTGTTTAGCGGAATTGGCGAGTTGAGCCAGAATGTGGTGCAGGAGAAACTCGGACAAGCGGTGAAGGCGGGAGAAACCCTTTCGGAGGAGATTCCGGCAAGGCCGCCGGTGATGTGCGCGGGCTGTCCTCACAGAAGTCTTTTCTATGTACTGAAAAAGTTGAATCTGACGGTACTTGGAGATATCGGATGTTATACGTTGGGGGCTGTGGCGCCGCTGAATGCGATTGACACCACGGTCTGCATGGGTGCTTCCGTCTCAGGTCTTCACGGCTTTGTGAAGGCGGGGGATGAGGAGAGTGCAGGAAAAACGGTGGCAGTAATTGGCGATTCCACCTTTATCCATTCCGGTGTGACGGGACTGATCAATATTGCCTATAACGAGTCCAATTCTACCGTAATCATTCTGGATAATTCCATTACGGGAATGACGGGCCATCAGCAGAATCCGACGACCGGCTACAATCTGAAAGGCGATCCCTGCACGAAGATTGATCTGGAGAGCTTGTGTCACGCGGTCGGTATCAAGCGGGTGAGAGTGGTCGATCCCTACGATATGGAAACCTGTCAGGCGGTGATCAAAGAGGAGCTTGCGGTGAAGGAGCCGTCGGTTGTCATTTCCCGTCGTCCCTGTGCGCTGCTTAAATATGTAAAGCACCCGGGGCCGATCTGTTCCGATCCTGAGAAATGCAAGGGTTGCAAGGCATGTATGAGCATCGGCTGTCCGGCGATCAGCATGGTGGACGGCAAGGCAGTCATTGATGAGACACTCTGCGTAGGCTGCGGCGTCTGCGAGCAGCTCTGCAAATTTGGGGCACTCTCCGCGGAAGGGGGACGTTAACTATGGAAACAAAGAATATTATGATCGTTGGTGTGGGAGGACAGGGGACGCTGCTTGCCAGTAAGCTTTTGGGGCGTCTGCTCCTCACCAAAGGATTTGACGTAAAGGTCAGCGAGGTGCACGGTATGAGCCAGCGCGGCGGCAGCGTGGTCACCTATGTGCGCTGGGGCGACAGGGTCTGTTCGCCCATTATAGACAAGGGACAGGCGGACTGCATTCTTTCATTTGAGCTGTTGGAAGCGGCCCGCTATACGGAATTTTTAAAACCTGGCGGCAGGATTATTGTGAACAGCCAGCAGATCAACCCCATGCCGGTAATCGCGGGCGCGGCAGTTTATCCCGAAAATCTTGTGGAGAAGCTTTCGGCCCTGGATGTCAGGGTGGATGCCTTTGATGCGCTTTCTCTGGCGGAGAAAGCGGGAAGCAGCAAGGCGGTCAATCTGGTGTTGATGGGAAGGCTCGCGAAGCACTTTGACTTTACGGACGAGGAGTGGATGGATGCAATCGAGAAAAGCGTTCCGCCGAAGTTTCTGGAAATGAATAAGAAGGCGTTTGAATTTGGACAAAATGCGTGAATCACGGATGTTATTTTATGACATAAAATGGAGGAAAGATTTAGAAATCACACTGATGTGTCGATTTCTAAATCGCGAGTTTGTGTCGGAGCCACAAACTCGGAATCGCAGAGCCAAATTTGAGATTTGGCTCGCGCACTCCGCAAAAACAGCTCCGCTATGGAGGTAGGTATGGAACGGTATTACCAGAAAGAGATTGAGACTGCGGACAGAGAGCAGATTCTCGCATGGCAGAATGAGCGCCTGGTCAAACAGGTGCGCCATGTATGGGACAATGTGCCCTACTATCGTAAAAAGATGGAGGAGAAAGGAGTTGCGCCTGAGGATATTCAGAGCGTGGAAGACTTACATAAGCTGCCTTTTTTGTCAAAGGACGATCTGCGGGAAGCTTATCCTTATGGTCTTCTGGCGACGCCTCTTAAGAACTGTGTCCGCATCCAGTCAACCTCCGGCACCACAGGCCGCAGGGTGGTCGCTTTTTATACCCAGCATGATATTGATTTGTGGGAGGACTGCTGTGCCCGCGCGATTACGGCGGCCGGCGGCACCAATGAGGATGTCTGCCATGTCTGCTACGGCTACGGTCTGTTTACCGGAGGCCCGGGCCTAAACGGCGGCAGCCATAAGGTAGGGTGTCTCACCCTTCCCATGTCTTCCGGAAATACGGACAGACAGTTACAGTTTATGGTGGATCTGGAGGCGACGATTCTCTGCTGTACGCCTTCCTATGCGGCGTTTTTGGCGGAGAGCATCCACGAGAGAGGACTGCGGGATAAGATCAAGTTAAAGGCAGGTATCTTCGGCGCGGAGGCGTGGAGTGAGGAGATGCGTCAGGATATCCAGGATAAGCTGGGTATCAAGGCATACGATATTTACGGACTTACGGAGACCAGCGGTCCCGGTGTGGCATTCGAGTGCAGCGAGCAGAGCGGCATGCACATCAATGAGGATCATTTCATTGCGGAGATCATTGATCCCGATACGGGGGAGGTGCTTCCCGAGGGCAGTAAGGGCGAGTTGGTATTTACGGCGATCACCAAGGAGGCGTTTCCGCTGCTGCGTTACCGTACCAGAGATATCTGTGTGCTGACGAGAAAGAAATGTTCCTGCGGCCGCACTCATGTAAAGATGAGTAAGCCCATGGGCAGAAGCGACGATATGCTGATCGTCAAGGGCGTCAACGTATTCCCGTCCCAGATCGAGACGGTGCTTTTGGAGCAGGGGTACCCGGCAAACTATCAGATCATTGTGGATCGTGTCAATAATTCCGATACGATTGAGGTCATGGTAGAGATGACCCCCGAGAATTTCTCCGATAATCTCGGTAAGATCACGGAGATGGAGAAAGGGCTGGTATCGGCGCTGAAAGCAATGCTTGGCATTTATGCAAAGGTGCGTCTGGTGGCGCCTAAGTCCATCACGAGAAGTGAGGGGAAGGCTGTGCGCGTGATCGATAAGCGGAAAATTTAAGCTTGGTGTCGGTGACGGTAGAAAGGGCGACTGAAAAGTCAGAGAGGAGATAAACTATGACAATACCTCAGATTTCAGTATTTCTGGAAAATAAAGCGGGTCAGCTTGCGGATATTACAAGGATTCTTTCGGAAAATCAGGTGAATATGCGGGCACTCAACATTGCGGAGACAGCGGACTACGGTGTTTTGCGGTTGATTGTGGACGATGCGGTAAAGGCATCCAACATTCTTCTGGAGCAGGGATTTATCCTGACCATGACGCCTGTTGTGGGTGTGGCGGTTCCCGATACGCCGGGCGGTTTGAGCAAAGTGCTTGGTGTGATTTCGGAAGCCGGAATGGACGTAGAGTACATGTATTCCGTATTTGGACAGAAAGACGGGCAGGCGTGTATGATTTTCCGCGTGGCGGACACGGAAGGACTGACGGCGGTTCTTGAAAAGAACAGCATCGGTACGATCAGCGGCGAGGATCTGGGACTCCATTAAGGACGGGCATTGCGCGGATCGGAAAAGCAGCGGAAAACGTACGGTTTTCTGATCCCCGAAAAAAAGAGTTGACAAATAAAATGTTTTTGTGTAAATTATAAGGCAGTAAAAATATAGTACAATATGACAGGCGTTGAAGAGAACAAGTAGTGGATCAGGAAACGGACAGAAAGCAGCCGGCAGATGAGAGGCGCGCGGGAACTTTTCCATGAATACATCTCGGAGCTTCGCGGCAGAATAGCCGGGTTACGGCTTAGTAGGCAGCGACGGAGGAATGCACGTTATAGCAGGAGAGTATTGTCGGAGAATGATAGCATGCGTTATTTTGTGACCGTACTCAGTGAGGCAGCCGGTGTGAGCCGTCTGTGAAATTAGGTGGTAACACGAGTTTGACCCTCGTCCTGATACAGGACGGGGGTTTCTTTGCGGGAAAGGAGACAATCACAATGGGAATCTACGAAGAATTACAGGCGAGAGGACTTCTTGCACAGCTCACTAACGCGGAGGAGATCCGCGAGCTGATCAATAACGGGAAGGCGACTTTTTATATCGGTTTCGACCCTACGGCGGACAGCCTGCATGTGGGGCATTTCATGGCGCTGTGCCTGATGAAGAGATTACAGGAGGCGGGCAATAAACCAATCGCCCTGATTGGCGGCGGTACGGCCATGATCGGCGATCCTTCCGGAAGGACGGATATGCGCTCCATGATGACGAAGGAGACCATCGAGCACAACTGCGAGTGTTTTAAGAGGCAGATGAGCCGTTTTATCGACTTTTCCGAGGGAAAGGCGCTGATGGTGAACAATGCGGACTGGCTGCTTGATTTAAATTATGTAGAATTTATCAGAGAGGTGGGCGCCTGCTTTTCCGTAAACAATATGCTGCGCGCGGAATGTTACAAGCAGCGGATGGAGAAGGGATTAAGTTTCCTGGAATTTAATTACATGATCATGCAGAGCTATGATTTCCTGGAACTTTACAAGAGATACGGCTGTAACATGCAGTTTGGCGGCGACGATCAGTGGAGCAATATGCTGGGCGGAACGGATCTGATCCGCAGAAAGCTTTCGAAGGACGCTTACGCTATGACCATCACCCTTCTGATGAACTCCGAAGGTAAGAAGATGGGCAAGACCCAGAAGGGCGCGGTGTGGCTTGATCCGAATAAGACCACTCCTTTTGAATTTTACCAGTACTGGCGCAATGTGGACGATGCGGATGTGCTCAAATGCCTGCGGATGCTTACTTTCCTGCCCCTTTCGCAGATCGAGGAGATGGATCACTGGGAAGGCAGTCAGTTGAACGAGGCGAAGGAGATTCTGGCTTACGAGCTGACCAATCTGGTGCACGGCGAAGAGGAGGCCGGGAAAGCGAAAGAAGCTTCCAAGGCGCTCTTTGCAGGCGGCGGCAGCTTGGAAAATATGCCGACGGTGACCCTGACGGCAGAGGATTATAAGGACGGAGCAATAGATATTTTGGGCATTCTGGTGGCGGCAGGGCTGGCGGCATCCCGCTCCGAAGCGCGCAGGGCTGTGGAGCAGGGCGGTGTGACCGTAAAAGGCGAGAAGGTGACGGACTTAAAGACCTGCTACACAAAGGAGGATATCGCGGCGGAAGAGTTTATCGTGAAGAAGGGGAAAAAGAGTTTTAAGAAGATTCTGGCGGAATAAGAAAAATATAAAATAGCGGATGTTATACAAATAAGAAAAGAAAGGGTGGACGAGAGATGGAAAAGAGAGCAAAGGGAAGAACACTCATGTCCTACGCACCGGATATCAAGGTGGTGGACTGCACGCTGCGGGACGGCGGACTGGTAAACGATTTCTATTTTACCGATGAGTTTGTCAAGGGACTGTATCGCGCGAATATCAAGGCCGGTGTGGATTATATGGAGTTTGGCTACAAGGCGTCAAAGGAAATGTTCGACGTCAATAAGTTCGGCAAGTGGAAATTCTGCGACGATAAGGACATCCGTGCCATTGTGGGCGACAACAAGACGGATATGAAGATTGGCGTGATGGCGGATGTCGGGCGATGTGACTTTAAAAAGGATATTCTGAATAAGAAAGACAGTCCCGTAGATCTGGTGCGTGTTGCAACTTATATCAACACGATTCCCGCGGCAATCGAAATGATTGAGGACTGCACGAAGAAGGGTTATGAAACTACCGTCAATATCATGGCCATTTCCAAAGCCAACGAGACGGATCTGGATGCGGCGCTTGATCTTTTGGGGCAAAGCAGCGTAGGAACGATCTATCTGGTTGACAGCTATGGCTCTCTTTATCCGGAGCAGGCAAGGCGTCTGGCGGACAAATATCTCGAAGTGGCAGATAAGTACGGGAAAAAGGTCGGTATTCACGCACATAACAACCAGCAGCTCGCTTTTGCGAATACCGCAGAGGTAGTCATCATGGGTGTGAGCTATCTTGATGCCACGGTGAACGGCATGGGGAGAGGCTGCGGAAACTGCCCGAGCGAACTGCTTCTTGGTTATTTGAAGAATCCGAAGTACAATGTCAATCCGATCCTGAGATTTATTGAGAGAGAAATCAATCCGCTCAAGGAATCCGGCGTGACCTGGGGTTATGATGTACCCTACCTTTTGACCGGGCTGTTGAACCAGCACCCGAAGTCGGCGATCCAGTTTATGAAAGAGAATCGAAAGGATTACTATGAGTTTTATCTGGAATTGTTGGAGAGTTTCTGATAAAATAGCTGATGATATCTGAAGATACGGGAGAGATGTGCTGTGAAATCACGTGAGGATGACGATCTGGAGTTTCTGGATCTGGAAGATGAGGAATCCGATCTGGCGGAAGATGCAGAAGAGGATGACTATGAGGATGCGTTCGATGAAGAGCTTGACGAGCGGACGCTTCGATTTGTACACAGGGTGCTGTTCCCGGCCGTCATAGGGCTTGTGGTCGTAATCGTTGTGGTGGCTGCCATTTTTCTGTTCAATGGGAAAGGCGCGAAGGATGAGGCGCTTCCTGTGATGGAAGAAAGCGCAGCCGAGCAGGAACCGGAACAGGAGGAATCGGATCTTGATCAGCAGGAGGTGCAGGGGAACGCAGGACAGACCATAGAGCCTGAGGTTTCTTTCGATGAGGAAACCGCGGCAGACGGGGATGGGGAAGCGAACGCCTTGGAAGAGAAGGATCCGGAGACAGAGACGATGAGTACCGAGCAGGGCACGGAGGTGGATGTGAGTAAGCTCCTTTCCTCCGAAGCGGCGGCGGAGACGGATGAGGTCACCATCGGGATTGATGTGGCCAGATATCAGGGGACCATTGACTGGGCACAGGTGGCGGAATCAGGCGTTACGTTTGCCATGGTGCGGGTGGGTTACCGCATGGATGGAAGCCGGGAGATCATTGCAGACAGTAACGCCCGTTATAATATGCAGGAAGCACAGAAAAACGGGATCAAGCTGGGCGCCTACTTCTTTTCTACTGCCGTGAATGAGGAGGAAGCGATAGCGGAAGCGGATTGGACGGCCAATTACATTTCTCAGTATCAGATCACTTATCCCGTAGCCTTTGACTGCGAGGGATTTGAGCGGGCGGACAGTGCACAGTACGGTCTGTCCGCGGCGCAAAGGACAGACATAGCCATTGCCTTTTTGAATAGAATTTATGAGAGAGGCTATACGCCCATGTTTTATTCATCCATGAATGAGATGACGGGTGACGCAAAATGGGAGACTTCCCGAATCGAGAAAACCTATCGAATCTGGGTTTCCCAATATCCGTCAGAGCCTTATCCGCAGACGGAAAAATCTGCCTACGGAGGCGTACATGCCATGTGGCAGTACACCAACAGGGGAACAGTTGCAGGCATCAGCCAGCCTGTGGATGTAAATATTGCTTATTTCGGGTATGAAGGCACAGCGGGGCCACAGAATGAGGAGACGCCGGAGGAGGCCAGTGCAGATCCGGAGGCGCTTATGTCGTTTACAGCGGTGGAGGAGGAGGTGACCGCCAAGGACTCCACAAATCTGCGCAATATCCCGAGTCAGGGGGAGGACAGCACGGTGGTGTACACCCTGAAAAACGGGGAGACGGTAAAGAGAACGGGCGTGAGCGACAGCGGCTGGTCACGGATTGTTTATAACGAGCAGACACTTTATGCGGTGAGCAGCTACCTGACCACAGATCTCGGTTACCAGGCGCCTGCAGGGGAGTCAGCGGAAGGCGCGGGCAGCGGGGACGGTTTGAAGACGAAATTTGCGGAGCGCAACGAACAGGTGACGGCTAAGATCGAGGTGAATCTGCGGGCCCTGCCCAGTGTGACCAATCCGGACGCAGTGGTAGTGGCGGTACTGCACAACGGAGAGTACGCCACCAGAACGGGTATCAATGAAGATTACGGCTGGTCGAGGGTAGAGTATAACGGACAGACACTCTACGCGATCAGCAGTTACCTATGTGAATAGATGAAAGGAGGATCCATATGAGAACAACGGTTGCAGACGGTCGGTTTGATGAAGAACGGGCGTTATACAATTTGCAGAATGCGGACGTAAAGAATTGCGTCTTTGCCGGCCCGGCGGACGGGGAGTCGGTTTTAAAGGAATCTCGCGATGTGAATCTGACAGACTGCGTCTTTTCTTTGCGATATCCTCTGTGGCATGTAAAAAAGTTTACCATGGAACACTCGACCATGGATGAGCTGACGAGGGCGGCCATCTGGTATGCGTCGGACGGCATAATAAGGGATTGCACGATTGGCGGTATTAAGGCGGTCAGGGAGTGTGAGCGCATCAGGCTGGAAAACTGCCATATCGTATCGCAGGAGTTTGGCTGGAAATCAGAGGAAATCACACTGACGGATACAGAACTTGAGTCGGAATATCCGTTTTTTGACAGCAGGAATGTGAAGCTGGAACGGGTAAAAATGAAGGGAAAGTATTCTTTTCAATATATGAAAAATCTGGAGATTACCGACTGTGTGCTGGATACCAAGGATGCTTTCTGGCACAGCGAGAATGTGACGGTCAGAAATTCTGTGGTAAAGGGGGAGTATCTGGCGTGGTTCTCCGATGGACTGACCCTAATCGACTGTAAGATCATCGGAACCCAGCCGTTATGTTACTGCAAAAATCTGAAGCTGATCAATTGTACCATGGAAGATACGGATCTGTCTTTTGAGTATTCGGATGTGGAGGCGGATGTGAAAGGACACGTGATTTCCATCAAAAATCCGAAATCCGGGACCATCACGGTGGACAGTGTGGGAGAAATTATAAAAGAAGCTCCCGTTATGGAATGTTTGGGAAAAATCGTTGTCAGAGGAAATAACGAATGATATTTAAAAAACAGACGGAAACGGCGGATGTTATTGTACCATATTATGATATTTGGTGAGGGCTTGCCAAGGTTGACTTAATTCGGGAAGCCCCAAAGAGTATCTGGGAGAGAAAAAGAAAAACTGGCAGAATGTTAAAAATGAATTTAACAAAATGCCAGTTTTTCTTTTTGATTTAATTTTTGTAAATGGCTTTCAGGTGATCCATTCTGGCACCCGCATTGACCAAAAGTGCATCCAAAAGGGTGATTGCCGCCATGCTTTCCACCACTACCACAGCTCTGGGTACAATGACGGGATCATGACGCCCTTTAATGGAAATACGGATTTCTTCCCCTTCCCGATTTACGGTATCCTGTGGGGAGAAAATGGAAGGGGTGGGCTTTACATGGGCCCGGAGCACAATCCGGGAACCGTCGCTGATGCCGCCCAGAATCCCGCCTGCGTGGTTTGTTGTTTTTACAATTCGGCCCTCCTGTATGCGGAAGCCATCGTTGTTTGCGGAACCGTTGCGGGTGGAAACCTCTATCCCGTCGCCGATTTCTACGGCTTTGACGGCGCCGATGGACATGAGGGCCTTGGCCAGATTGGCATCCAGCTTCTCAAAGACAGGGTCACCCAGCCCGGCAGGTACGCCGTCGATTACGCATTCGATCACTCCGCCGGCAGAGTCATAATTGGCCATGCAGTCCGCCAGATATTTCTCAGCCATGGCAGAGGCAGCCTGGTCAGGCATACAGGTGGGCGTCTCGGCAGCTGCCGCCAGATCAAAGCAGTCCGGGTCGATGGTGATGGGGCCGATGGAACGCGTATAAGCAGACAGTTGGATTCCAAACTCCCGCAGTACCTTTGCAGCGATGGCGCCTGCGGCGACACGTCCGATGGTTTCCCGTCCGGAGGAACGTCCGCCGCCCCTGTAGTCGCGGAAACCATACTTTTGATCAAATGTATAGTCTGCGTGCCCCGGGCGGTAAGCGTTTGCAATTTCGCCGTAATCCCCGGAGCGCTGAGAGGTATTTCGTACAAGCAGGGAAATCGGGGCTCCCGTAGTTTTTCCCTCAAAAATGCCGGAGAGGATCTCCACGGCATCCGCTTCCTTACGAGGGGTGGTGATTTTACTCTGTCCGGGCTTGCGTCTGTCCAGATAGATCTGAATATCGTTTTCGGTAAGCGATAATCCTGCGGGACAGCCGTCCACAACAACGCCGAGTCCGGCGCCGTGGGATTCGCCCCAAGTGGTGATTCGATAGATAATTCCGAGTGAAGATCCTGCCATTGTCTAACCCTTTCTTGTATTGTATGAAGTTTTCTGATAATATCACGCAGGATATCCTGCATAATTAAATTGCACGTGAAATATAAAATGCAGAATTAAAAATACTGTTTTCCCAGGGAGGGGCTCCCATGTGTTCGGAAAACCGTAAACAAAGGAAAAATCGTGCGAAAAAACGCGCTTTTTCTTCTCAACCATCATATCATATCTGATACAAAATGCAAGGGTAGACTGTCGAAAAAAAGATGGAAAAAGTACGGTGAGGATGGAGAAAAAGAAAAGTAGCCGGATTCCAAAAATCAAATCAAGGAGGAAAACTTTGGCAAAATGAGAAAAAAAAGCAGAAATATGACAGATTTACATAAAAAGGGACTGTACAAAAAAATTTTATATGTTATGATATAAGACAGAATTGTATGTTAGGGTTAGTCTGATTAACATTTGAGGATTGAATGAATAAAACATTTCGAGAAAAAGCAATCGCATATTTTACGGGTGTGGCAAAAAGGCATAAATTATTAAGGTA
The DNA here is from genome assembly GCA_002492725.1 of Lachnospiraceae bacterium UBA7054. Lineage (GTDB taxonomy): Bacteria > Bacillota > Clostridia > Lachnospirales > Lachnospiraceae > UBA3282. Next base: position 15,323 of record DLAF01000057.1, on the reverse strand, counting down.
TCCCTCCATGGCGGCATTGTCGTTCGTGCTTTTCTTCTATTATTTAGGAAGACATTTTGTGTCAAACGGCAAGCGCTATGTCAGTATGGCTTTTGTAGGCATCTTTTTTGTGAGCAGCTGCAGTTTTTCCTTTGCGGTGTTTGCGGAGCGCACAGGTTTCACCGGTGTACAGGAGACTTACAGTGCAATCGTAGGGACATCGGATATCTCGCTGGCGGCAGTTGCACCGGTTGTGTCGGAGACGGAAGTGCTTTTGGAGGAAAAGAAGAGCAAAGCTGAGTACGAGGCGGAGGAAGCGGCGCAGATCGAGGCATATACGCTCGATGATATTTTGGCGTACCATGATCATGAGGAGGCGCATGACGGAGAGGCACAGATTGGGGATGAGAAGCAGAAGACAGCTGATGTGGAGGAAGTCAGCTTCGATGCCTCAGACTGGCGGCTTGTGCTGATCAATAAACAGCATCCGATATCGGATGATTATGAATTTAAGCTTGGCAGGCTGTCGATTGAGACCAATAGCATCCGGCTTGACGATCGGGTTTTAGACGATCTGCTGTTGATGATGCAGGCGGCAAAAAAGGACGGTTTGAATCTGGTAATCCGCTCTCCGTATCGAACCTCTGACAGGCAGCAATCCAATTTTAACGACAGAATCAGATCATATATGCGGCAGGGGCTGTCCTACATGGAGGCTTATAAAGTCACCTCGCAGGTCATTACGGTTCCTGGCTGCAGCGAGCATGAAGTCGGTCTTGCGCTCGATATCACTTCAGAATCTTATCCGGATCTCAAGGCGGGGTTTGCCGATACGAAGGAAGGTAAGTGGCTTGCCGACCACAGTCATGAGTATGGTTTTATCCTGCGATATCCCGAGGAGAAGGAATATATTACGAGCATTGTGTATGAGCCGTGGCATTTCCGCTATGTCGGCAGAGAGGCAGCTTCCGTTATGAAAGAGGAGGATCTCTGCCTGGAGGAGTTTTGGGATAAATATCTATAGTTATTTCATTTTGCTTTATTTTCAGGAAAGAGGATAGTATGTATCGAATTTTAAAACAGGAAGGCAGGGCGAAGCGCGCCGAACTTACCACGGTACACGGCACGATCCAGACCCCTGTCTTTATGAATGTAGGGACGGCAGCTGCCATAAAGGGTGCGGTATCCACGGAGGATCTGGAGCAGATCGGCACACAGGTGCAGCTGTCCAATACGTATCATCTGCATGTAAGGCCGGGAGATCATATTATCAGGGAACTGGGCGGGCTGCATCGGTTTATGTCCTGGGACAGGCCGATTCTCACGGACTCTGGCGGATTTCAGGTATTTTCGCTGGCAGGCCTTCGGCGGATCAAGGAAGAGGGTGTGTATTTTCATTCTCATATTGACGGACGTAAGATCTTTATGGGGCCGGAGGAGAGCATGCAGATTCAAAGTAATCTTGCATCTACGATTGCGATGGCTTTTGATGAGTGTCCTCCCAGTATGGCAGAAAGGAAATATGTGGAAGATTCCGTGGCGCGCACAACCAGATGGTTGGTACGTTGCAAACGGGAGATGGAGCGGTTGAACGGGCTGGAGGATACCATAAATAAAAAACAGCTGCTATTTGGAATCAATCAGGGAGCGGTCTTTGATGATATCCGTATCGAACACGCGAGGCAGATTGCGGAATTTTCCTGCGACGGCTACGCGCTGGGCGGACTGGCGGTGGGAGAGAGCCATGAGCAGATGTATCATGTGATCGAGGAGACGGTTCCCCATTTGCCGACGGATAAACCTACTTATTTGATGGGAGTTGGGACACCGGCCAACATTCTGGAAGCGGTGGAGCGGGGCGTTGATTTTTTTGACTGCGTGTATCCCACCAGAAACGGACGGCACGGGCATCTTTATACGAATCAGGGGAAGATTAATCTCTTCAATGCAAAATATGAGCTGGACGATAGGCCAATCGAGGAAGGCTGTTCCTGTCCTGCCTGCAGGCGGTATTCCAGAGCCTATATCAGGCATCTTTTGAAAGCAAAAGAGATGTTGGGGATGCGTCTTTGTGTATTGCATAATCTTTATTTCTATAATACGATGATGCAGGAAATCAGGGATGCGCTGGATGAGGGGCGGTTTGCGGCCTACAAAAAGCAAAAGCTTGCAAGAATGCAGGGAAAGGAAACGGATTCGGAATCGGGTGATTTATGAAATTTTTGCAAGGGGCTTGTTTTTCCCTTTTAAGTTGTGTATGATATGCAATAGTATTCATTGATTAAATAACGGAGGTAATGTTATGGGAATGTTATTAACAGCAGAAGCGGGGGCTGCCGCGGGCGGCGGACTGATCATGATTCTCTATATTGTTATTATTGTAGGATTCATGTACTTTTTCATGATTCGTCCCCAGAAAAAGGAACAGAAACGGATGGCGGCAATGCTCGCGGATATGGCAGTTGGAGACTGCGTGCTCACAAGCAGCGGTTTTTATGGAATTGTGATCGATATCACGGATGATACTGTCATTGTGGAGTTTGGCAGCAACAAGAACTGTCGGATTCCCATGCAGAAGTCTGCAATCACGCAGATTGAAAAGCCGGAGACAGAGTAGCCAAAAAAAGGATGTAATTTAGGGATTGACAAAAGAATAAGATTCCTGTAAAATCTCGTCTTGTGTGATAATAATAGAAATGAGAACACGGAGGAGATTATTATGAAAAGCAAAGCAGTAAAGTCTTTATTGTGTGCAGCCCTGATGGCTATGACCCTTTCCATGACGGCATGCGGTGGTTCCGATGCTGAGGTGAGTGGTGAGGCTGTAGTGGCGGAGAATGTTTCTTCAGAGGAGACACCTGTTGAGGAAGAGACTTCCACCGAGGAAGAAGCGCCTGTTGAGGAAGATGCTTCCACCGAGGAGGAAGCTCCTGCAGAAGAGGAAACTTCTGACGATGCGTCTGTAGAGGGTATGACGCTGGAAGATTATCTGAACGCGGTGCCTGAGCAGAAACAGCAGCTTGAGGAACAGATCGCGGCGCAGGCTGAAGAGGGTATGTCCATAGCAATGGAAGTAAAGGGAAATGATTTTACTTACATTTATACCATTGAGGATGCGTCCCTGATTACTGATGAGTTAAAAGAAAATCTGAAAACCGGTCTGGATGCAACGACAGCCGCGTTCGAAGCAATGGCAAGATCGTTGGATGATGCCATGGGAGAGTCCGGTGTTGTAACGCTGATCGTCAGATATCAGGATGCTGACGGGAACGTTCTGGAAGAAAGAAGCTTTAAAGCAGCGGAATAAAAAAAGTTATCATAGTAAGGTTAAAAAGCCGGGTCAGAAAGGATCCGGCTTTTTCTTATTGAAATTTTTGGGCGAATAGTCTATTATGTATAAGTATTATTATACGTAATAGGTGGTTTTTAAAATAGAGGGCGATATATCTTTATGATTGGCTCAGAATGGAGGAAGCTATGGAATTGAAGATAACCTGTATTCCCGGGGACGGAATCGGCCCGGAGATCGTGGCGCAGGCCAAGAGAGTGCTGGATGCAGTGGCGGTAAAATACGGGCACAACATGCAGTATACAGATATTCTGATGGGCGGCGCATCCATCGATGTGCATGGCGTACCCCTGACGGAGGAAGCCGTGGAAACCGCAAAAAATGCGGATGCGGTGCTGATGGGTTCGATTGGTGGAGATACGACCACCTCCCCCTGGTATAAGCTTGCACCCAATCTGCGGCCGGAGGCGGGATTATTAGCGATCCGTAAGGCCCTGAATCTGTTTGCCAATCTTCGTCCTGCTGTCTTATATGAAGAGCTTGCGGGCGCCTGCCCCTTAAAGGAGGAAATTTCCGCGAAGGGCTTTGACATGCTGATCATGCGGGAGCTGACGGGCGGTCTGTATTTTGGCGAGAGAAAAACGGTGGAGGAGAACGGGGTCAGAAAAGCGATCGATACGCTGACTTACGATGAGAATGAGATTCGCAGAATTGCCATCAAGGGTTTTGACATTGCCAGAAAGAGAAAGAAGAAAGTGACCAGCGTGGATAAGGCTAATGTGCTGGATTCTTCCAGACTCTGGAGAGCGGTGGTTGAAGAGGTGGCAAAAGATTATCCGGACGTGACCCTGGAACATATGCTGGTGGACAACTGTGCGATGCAGCTGGTAAAAGATCCGGCACAGTTTGATGTGATTCTGACAGAGAATATGTTTGGTGATATCTTATCCGATGAGGCGAGTATGGTGACCGGTTCAATCGGTATGCTGGCATCCGCCTCCTTAAACGATACGAAATTCGGCCTTTATGAGCCGAGCCACGGTTCTGCGCCCGATATTGCGGGACAAGACAAGGCCAATCCCATTGCCACCGTTCTTTCGGCATCCATGATGCTGCGCTACAGTTTTGATTTGGACAGGGAAGCGGATGCCATTGACAATGCCGTAAAACAGGTGCTTCAGGACGGATACCGTACAGGTGACATTATGTCCGCCGGCTGTGAGCAGGTGGGCTGCCAAAGAATGGGCGATCTGATCGTGGAGAGGATTAAATAATAACGTGAGTTTTTTTTCAGGACATCGGGAAAAAGGTGTTACCACATATTTTATTGCATGGAAAAAGCCGCATATCACTGCGGCGGACAGAGTTTTTTTCCTGTTCTTTTGTACCATGGCGGTCTATTACGGATATCGAATGTTTGCGTTGACTCCCTGGTATGACGAGCTGTATACTTACTATTATTTTATCAGCAGAGGTCCGGTCTATGCGGCAATCCACTGGCCGCTGCCCAATAATCATGTGGGGTACTCCACCCTTTCGGCCTGCTTGGGGATATTTGGATGTGCGCCGATTGCTCTGCGTGGTGTATCCTATTTATGCAGCTTGGGAAGTTTACTTTTGCTGTATCGGATTGTGAGAAAGTGGTTTGCAAAAGAGTTTGCTCTCATACCTGTTTTTCTGTTTGCGGGCATGTACATGGTCAATCAATTGGCGGTACAGGGCAGGGGTTATGCGCTGGTTACATTCTGCTATTTGGCAGCGTTGCTGTCGTTGTATGCGATCGTGGCGGAAAAGAAAGATAGCAAGCGTTATTATATTGTGTTTGGAGCATCGCTGGTAATCTCTTTATGGGCGATACCCAGCAGTCTTTATATGGTGATGCCGGTTTGTCTGATCGGGGGCTTCCTGCTTCTTACGGACAGAGATTACAAAAGGCTTTGGCGGTTAATTGCGGTATCTCTTGTAAGCGCCCTGATCACAGCGGGGCTTTACGGTATCCTCTGGCTTGCCATCGGTTCCAACCTGCTTTCCAAGACGCCGGACGGACCCTTTTACAAGGTTGGGCATGTTAGTATCATTCTCCATGCGCCTTTTCGGGCGTTAAAAGAAGGAATTGATTACATGCTGGCCACGCCTTATATTCAAAGTATGACGAGACAGGAATTTAACCGGGAGGCCGGCCACTGGATGAAAACACTCTTCGGCGGTCAACTGTTTCCCATAGCAAATTTGGGAGGACTTTTGGGAGGCGGAATGTGTTTTCTGTTAGGGATTGGGCTGATTGCCGCGGCAGTCTGCCTGGTCAGAAAGCCGAAAAAAGTCTTTTTGGAATGGTATTTTGTACTGACGGCGGCTTTGCTGGCAATTGCGCTGGTGATTCAGTGTAAACTTCCCTATCAGCGGGTATTTTCCTTCCTCGGTGTGTGGTCGGCGCTGCTGTCAGGCTGGCTGATACAAAAGACGGTAGCACTGGTGCAGGGGGATTCTTCTATTATATGGAGAGAGCGGGCGGCGAAAGCGGTCAAGACGTTTGCGTATCTTGTGGCAGGCCTTTCCTGGGCACTCGTGTTGGCAGACAAAACGCCTTACAGTATGCGGGACGAGTTTCTTGCAGACGCGTATCGGCAGATTACAATAGAAGAAACGGATACGATTGCGGTGACGGACTGCGATCAGGAGTATCTGCTTTTGTATCTTTATGGAATCGGGGAAGAGCGGGTGACCAGACAGATTGAGGAGGCGGATATCGTGCTTCTGGATAAGGCACTTTTGGGAGAAACCTATGGTTACAGGGAGGCTCCCGAAGAGTGGAAGTTTTATCTGACTGGGGAGGAAGTTGAGGAAAAGCGCGCCTGGCTTAATGAAAATATGATGCAGGTGTATGAAAACTGGCAGGCTGTCCTGTTTGAGAAACAATAAAGTGAGTAGAAAAGCGAGAGGAGAAAAAGTATGAGAAGCGACAACGTAAAAGCGGGCGTTCAGCAGGCGCCTCACAGAAGTTTATTTAATGCTCTGGGATTTACGCAGGAAGAGATGAAAAAGCCGATGGTGGGTATCGTCAGCTCCTACAATGAGATCGTGCCCGGCCATATGAATCTGGATAAGATCGTGGATGCGGTGCGGCTCGGTGTGGCGGAGGCGGGTGGCGTGCCCGTTGTTTTCCCGGCGATCGCGGTCTGCGATGGCATTGCCATGGGACACATCGGTATGAAATATTCTTTGGTAACGAGAGATCTGATTGCGGACTCCACGGAGTGTATGGCGCTTGCGCATCAGTTTGACGCGCTGGTGATGGTGCCCAACTGCGATAAGAATGTACCGGGTCTTTTGATGGCGGCGGCCAGGATCAATGTGCCGACGGTATTCGTCTCCGGCGGCCCCATGCTAGCGGGACGTGTACAGGGCTGCAAGAGAAGTCTCTCTTCCATGTTTGAGGCGGTCGGTTCTCACGCGGCCGGTACCCTGACCGATGAGGAACTTCTGGAGTTCGAGGAGAAGACCTGTCCTACCTGCGGTTCCTGCTCCGGCATGTACACCGCCAATTCCATGAACTGCCTGACGGAGGCGCTGGGCATGGGACTGCGCGGCAACGGCACGATTCCCGCGGTCTATTCTGAGCGCATTAAGCTTGCGAAGCACGCGGGCATGGCGGTGATGGAGCTGCTTAAAAAGGATATCAAACCCAGGGATATCATGACGAAGGACGCGATCTTAAATGCCCTCACGGTAGATATGGCGCTCGGCTGTTCTACCAACTCCATGCTGCATCTGCCGGCAATCGCTCATGAGGTGGGCTTTGATTTTGACATTTCTTTTGCCAATGAAATCAGTGAGAAAACTCCTAACGTGTGTCATCTGGCACCGGCAGGACCAACCTATATGGAGGATCTCAATGAGGCGGGCGGTGTCTATGCGGTGATGAAGGAGCTTGCGGATATCGGTCTGCTGCACACGGACTGCATGACGGTCACGGGAGAGACAATCGGCGAAAATATTAAAGATGCCGTTAATAAAAATACGGATGTTATTCGTACTGTGGAAAATCCCTACAGTAAGACAGGCGGTCTTGCCGTCTTAAAGGGAAACCTTGCGCCCGACGGCAGCGTGGTGAAGCGTTCCGCCGTGGTGGAGGAAATGATGGTGCACGAAGGCCCTGCCCGTGTCTTTGAGTGCGAGGAGGACGCAATCGCAGCCATCAAAGGCGGAAAGATCGTGGCGGGCGACGTGGTGGTGATTCGCTATGAAGGGCCGAAGGGAGGCCCGGGCATGAGGGAAATGTTGAATCCGACCTCAGCCATTGCAGGCATGGGACTTGGTTCCAGCGTGGCGCTGATTACGGACGGCAGATTTTCAGGCGCTTCCAGGGGCGCATCCATCGGCCATGTATCGCCTGAGGCGGCGGTGGGCGGTCCGATTGCGCTGGTGGAAGAGGGCGATATCATCAGCATCGATATCCCGAATATGAAACTGGACGTGAAGGTATCCGATGAGGAGCTGGCAAAAAGACGGGCAAAATGGCAGCCAAGAGACCCCAAGGTGACGAGCGGATATTTGGCAAGGTATCGTGAAATGGTGACGAGCGGCAACAGGGGTGCGATTCTGGAGATTCCCAAGAACAAATAATTGCATGCGTTATCTAATACAATGGGAAAGAGATCAAAATACTCGGAATGGAGGAAAAGTTATGATTTTAACAGGTGCGCAGATCGTTGTGGAATGTCTGAAGGAGCAGGGCGTTGATACTGTTTTCGGGTATCCCGGCGGTACGATTCTAAACGTATATGATGCGCTGTATCAGCACAGCGAAGAGATCAGGCATATTCTGACGTCCCATGAGCAGGGAGCGGCCCATGCTGCGGACGGCTATGCGAGAGCTACGGGAAAGGTAGGTGTCTGTTTGGCCACGAGCGGCCCCGGTGCGACCAATCTGGTGACGGGGATCGCGACTGCCTATATGGATTCAATCCCCGTGGTGGCGATCACCTGTAACGTGAATCTTCCGCTTTTGGGCAAGGACTCTTTCCAGGAAGTGGATATCGCGGGAATCACCATGCCGATCACCAAGCATAACTATATTGTAAAAGATGTAAATATCCTGGCGGATACACTCAGGAAGGCTTTTGCCATTGCAAAAAGCGGCAGACCCGGTCCCGTCCTTGTCGATATCACCAAGGATGTGACCGCAAACTCCTGCGAATATGAGAAACAGAAACCGGAGAACGCAGCGCAGACGGGACGGTATACCAAGGAGATGCTTGATGAAGCTGTCAAGCTGATTGAGACTGCAAAAAAGCCATTTGTCTATGTGGGCGGCGGTGCCGTGCTGTCAGGAGCATACAGGGAAGTGCGCGAATTTGTCTCCCTTGTGGACGCGCCGGTCTGCGATACCCTGATGGGGAAGGGCGTCATCGACGGCCATGATGACAGATATACGGGTATGATCGGGATGCACGGCACGAAGACATCCAACTTCGGTGTCAGCGAATGTGATCTGCTGATCGCTCTCGGTGCGCGCTTTTCCGATCGTGTGGTGGGGAATCCGAAAAAATTCGCGGAACATGCGAAGGTGCTCCACATTGATATTGACGCGGCGGAGATCAATAAGAATATCAGGACGGACGTTTCCCTGGTGGGAGATCTGCGGGAAGTGCTCACGGCGCTCAACAAAAAGCTGAAAAAGCAGGCGCATAGCGAGTGGATGGGGCATATTGCCGAGCTGAAACAGAAATATCCGCTTTCTTACGATGACTCTGTGCTGTCCTGTCCTTATATTATGGAGGAAATCGACCGTATTACGGAAGGAAAGGCCATCATCACCACGGATGTGGGCCAGCATCAGATGTGGGCGGCGCAGTATTATAAGTATACAATGCCGCGCACCCTGTTGACCTCCGGGGGCTTGGGAACCATGGGCTACGGCTTGGGTGCCTGTATCGGCGCCAAGGTGGGGCAGCCCGATAAGATCTGCATCAATATTGCCGGGGATGGGTGTTTCCGCATGAATATGAACGAGCTGGCAACGGCCAGCCGCTATCATATCCCGATCATTCAGGTCGTTATCAACAATCACGTGCTGGGCATGGTGAGACAGTGGCAGACCCTGTTTTATGGGAAACGCTATTCGCAGACTGTACTGGACGACGGTGTAGATTTCTGCAAGGTGGCGGAAGGCCTTGGCTGTGAGGCGATTTTGGTGACAAAGAAAGAGGAAGTTGCACCTGCCATTGAGAAGGCTATTACCTTAAAAAAGCCGGTGTTATTAAATTGCCTGATTCCTGAGGATGATAAGGTGTTTCCTATGGTGCCGGCGGGGGCACCGATCAGTGAGGCCTTTGACGCGGGGGATCTCGCACGGCAGAAATAGAAATGATGTTCTTTGTTCGCTGGGATAAAAAAGGTTGAGAGATGAAGAGATTACTAAAGCAAGTGGCGGTTATTTTTGGTATCGTCTCTGTCAGTCTGATGGCAACCTATGTGGGACTCGCCGTGTATTATCACAATGCGTTCCCCTACGGAACCTGGATCAACGGCATTTATTGCACGGGCCGAAGCCTACAGGAGGTCAACGACGATCTGGCGAAGCAGTTTACCTATGACGGTGTCACTGTGGAGGATAAGGACGGCAACCGCTATCTGATTACGGCGGGGGAGATTTCCTATCAGTTTGATTTTAAGAAGGCGCTGGAAATCTATCAGCAACAGCAGAATCCCTGGATGTGGATTGACAGTCTTTTTGGTAAAAATCAAGTGGATTTGGTGCCGGTGGTCTCCTATGACAGCGAGGCTTTTGATGCCTGTTTTGAGGCACTTCCCTTCTGCCGGGAGAGACGTCCGGACAAAGACCGCAGGGTGGAAATTGTCCGGACGCCGCAGGGGTATGAGCTTGTAAATGAGCGGACGGATATCCTGTTTGTGGAGGAGGCCAGGGGTGCCGTGCTCACAGCCATTGAGGAGGCGAAAAGCGAAGTTTTACTTGTGGAGGCCGGCTGTTATCACGATCTCGAGATGACGGCGCAGATGCGTGAGACTTTGGATATCTGGGAGAAACTGAAAAACTTCCAGCAGTGCGATATCGTATATCGGATGGGAGAAGAGGAAATCCCCGTGAATGCCGCCGTGGTCTGTGATTGGATCGCTGTGGATGATAACGGGCGTTTTTTATTGGATGATGCGGGAGAGCTGCAATTAAGGGAAAATGCGATTGAAGAGTTTATAGCATCACTGGCACAAAAATATGATACCGTGGGTGCGAGCAGGCAGTTTTTATCCACCAGAGGCGATCTGGTGACGGTGGAGGGCGGACTCTACGGGAACAAATTGGATCAGGAGGCGGAGACGGCCTATCTGAAAGAGGCTTTTGCAGCAAAAAGAAGCGAGGTGCACGAGCCGGCTTATTTGCAGGAGGCATGGAAACAGGGCAGCGAGGACATTGGCTCTACTTATATTGAAGTGGATATGACGGAGCAGAAGATGTACTACTACGTGGATGGTGTGCTGACCATTGATACTCCCATTGTGACGGGAAACACGTCCCGCAGGATGGGGACGCCCTCAGGGGTAAATTTTGTGTATGCCAAGCAGAAGAACCGCATTCTGCGGGGGCGCAATTACGCCTCCCACGTGGATTTCTGGATGCCGGTGAAAGGCAATATCGGGATTCATGACGCGGCCTGGCGGGGAAAATTCGGAGGCACGATTTATCAGACGAACGGCTCCCACGGCTGTATCAATACGCCCCGGGCAGCGATGGAACAGCTTTTTGAGATGGCGGAAGTGGGGACGCCGGTGGTGATGTTCTACTAACAGCGCCGAGGGTGTGCTGAGCAAAAAACATTGACTATTGTATCATAGTAGCGTAAAATGGGTTTTTGTAAACGGAAACGAATGAGGACGGGAGGAGAGAAAAGTGTCCAGAGTGTATAATTTTTCTGCGGGACCCGCGGTTTTACCGGAAGAGGTATTAAAGGAAGCTGCGGAAGAAATGCTTGATTACAAGGGATCGGGAATGTCCGTGATGGAGATGAGCCATCGCTCTAAGGTCTATGACGGGATCATCAAGGAGGCGGAGGCAGACCTTCGTACTTTGCTTAACATTCCGGATAACTACAAGGTGTTATTTTTACAGGGCGGTGCAAGCCTTATCTTTGCGTCCGTTCCCATGAATCTGATGAAACATAAGAAGGCGGGCTATATCCTCACAGGCCAGTGGGCAAAGAAAGCCTTTGCCGAGGCAAAGCTTTACGGTGAAGCGGTGGAGCTTGCGTCCTCCGCAGACGAGACCTTCTCTTATATTCCGGATTGCTCCGATCTTCCGATCACGGAAGATATGGATTATGTCTATATCTGTGAAAACAACACCATCTACGGCACGAAGTTCCATACGCTGCCAAACACCAAGGGCAAGATTCTTGTTTCTGACGTGTCTTCCTGCTTTTTATCGGAGCCGATGGATGTGACGAAGTACGGTCTGGTTTACGCAGGCGTGCAGAAGAATGTGGGGCCTGCGGGCACGCAGGTGGTGATCATCAGGGATGATCTTTTGACGGACGACGTGCTTCCGGGCACGCCTACCATGATGAAATTCAAGGTGCATGCGGACAATGAATCTCTTTACAACACGCCCCCCTGCTATGGCATCTATATCTGTGGCAAGGTGTTCAAGTGGCTCCTGAAAAACGGCGGCCTCGAGGCAATGAAGGCGTTAAATGAAAAGAAAGCGAAGATTCTTTATGATTTCCTCGATGAGAGCAGCCTTTTCAAGGGTACGGTCAGAAAAGAAGACAGATCTTTGATGAATGTGCCTTTTGTCACGGGAAATGAGGAGATGGACGCCAAATTCATTAAGGAAGCGACGGCGGCGGGCTTTGTGAATCTGAAAGGACACAGAACCGTGGGCGGTATGCGTGCCAGCATCTATAATGCGATGCCGATCGAGGGCGTGGAGAAGCTGGTGGCGTTTATGCGCGAATTCGAAAAAGATAACGCGTAAAGAAAAATAGCGACTGTTATTGAATAAATATAAACTTGGATCAGGTAAGGAGAGTCATACAAATGTTTAAATATCATTGCTTAAATCCCATCGCGCAGGTGGGGCTTGAAAAGTTCAGCGATCAGTATGAAAGGACAGAAAAGATCGAGGAAGCGGACGGTATTTTGGTCAGAAGTGCCGCCATGCACGATATGGAACTGCCGCAGGGCCTTTTAGCCATTGCCCGTGCGGGTGCAGGCGTCAACAATATTCCGCTTGATAAGTGCGCGGAGAAGGGCATCGTGGTCTTCAATACGCCCGGCGCCAACGCAAACGGCGTGAAGGAGCTGGTGATTGCCGGAATGCTTCTCGCCTCCCGCGATGTTGTGGGCGGCATCGAATGGGTCAAAGAGAATCAGACCGATGAGAATGTTGGCAAGAATGCGGAGAAAGCCAAGAAGAACTTTGCGGGTACGGAGATCGAAGGCAAGAAGCTGGGTATCATTGGTTTGGGTGCCATCGGTGTCAGGGTAGCCAATGTGGCAAAGCATCTGGGCATGGAAGTTTACGGCTATGATCCTTATGTGTCCGTTGACGCTGCCTGGAATTTAAGCCGCGATGTAAAGCACGTGATCCATGTGGAGGATATCTATGCGGAGTGTGACATCATCACTATCCACGTGCCGCTGATGGATGCCACGAAGGGTATGATCGGGAAAGAAGCGCTCGACCAGATGAAGGACGGCGTGATCCTCTTAAACTTTGCCAGAGATCTGCTGGTGGACGAAAAAGCTGTTTTGGAGAGTATCAAAGCAGGAAAGGTGAGAAAGTATGTGTCTGATTTCCCGAATGCCACTACGGCAGGGCAGGAAGGCTGTATCGTAATCCCGCATCTTGGCGCGTCTACGGAGGAATCCGAGGACAATTGTGCAGTGATGGCTGTTAAGGAGCTGAAAAATTATCTCGAGAACGGCAATATCACAAACAGCGTGAACTATCCCAAATGTGATATGGGGATCTGCGAACAGGCAGGCCGCGTGGCGATCTTCCACAAGAATATCGCGAACATGATCACCAAGTTTACCGCCTGCTTTGGCGATAACAACATCAATATCTCCGATATGACCAACAAGTCCAAAGGAGATGTGGCTTATACCATGCTGGATATCGAGCAGCCGGCTTCGAAAGAAATTATCGAAAAGCTGCAGTCCATCGATGGAGTGTTCCGCGTGAGAGTGGTAAAATAACATAACACACGATTCCTAATAATATAAGCAGAGCCTGTCAGATGATACGACAGGCTCTTTTTGACGGTCTTATGAATTTTACTGCACACGATTGGCGATGGCGGAAAAATTGGCGTCTTCGTCGCCCTCCAAAGCTGCCTGCAGCTGTTTTTCCGCCTCCACGGCGGCCTCGCTTGCAAGATCCATATAGAGGATGAAAATGTCTTCCACCGATTTTCCCGTTTCTTTTGCGAGTTCTTCCATAACCGGTTTTAAGGTTTCCAGCTGGGAGGAGACAGGGGTTTTTTGCGGATCGATGTCTGCCAGGGCTTTTTCGGCATAGGCGTTGATTCGGTTCAAAATCTTTTTATTTTCAGGAGTCATGTTTGTGTTTCCTTTCCGTATAATTGGTATAATTTGGTCTGTCAGCGGGTGCGAAATGCCGCGTGTTTTATACCCGCACATATTTTACCACGATTTACTTGTAGTGACCAGCGGAATTTGTTAGAATAAACATAAGTATTTTCAGAATACGGACAGGGAAAGGACGGATGAAGGATGGCAGATATCATTCCGTTTCAGGCCATCAGGCCCCGGGCGGATTTGGCGGACAGAATTGCGGCCCTGCCTTATGACGTTTACAGCAGACAGGAGGCGGCAGAGGCGGTAAAGGGGGATGATTACACGTTCCTTAGGATTGACAGGCCGGAGACACAGTTTCCGGATAACTACGACATGTATGCGCCCGAGGTCTATGAGAAGGCGAGGAAGATGCTTGATCAGATGATAGAAGACGGGTTTTTCCTACAGGAGAAAAGGCGGGCATACTATGTTTATGAGCTGGTGATGGACGGCAGATCTCAGGTGGGGATCGGTGCCTGTGCCAGTGTGGACGACTATGATAATCGGGTGATCAAAAAGCATGAGAACACCCGCGCGGACAAGGAGGCAGACCGCATCCGCCATGTGGATGTGTGCAGCGCGCAGACAGGCCCGATTTTTTTGGCTTACAGGAGGCAAGAGGAGATTGAGCGGGAGGTCAGGCGGGCCATGGAGGCGCCCCCTGTCTATGATTTTACGGCGGATGACGGGATCACGCACAGGATCTGGGTGATCGACGAGGAGGAGGCGGTGGAGCGGATCCGTTTGGCCTTCCAAAAAGTAGATTCTATCTATATCGCGGACGGCCACCACAGATGTGCCTCGGCAGTCAACGTATCAAAAAAGCGGCGGGCGGCATTCCCCGACTATACGGGGCAGGAGGAGTTTAACTTCTTCTTATCCGTGCTGTTTCCCGATGACCAGCTTATGATCATGGACTATAACCGTGTGGTGAAGCCGGGGGAGGATTTTGACGAGAAGGCTTTCTTTTCCGTCCTGGAGAAGACCTTTCAAGTGCAGAAGCTGGGAAAAGAACCTTATCACCCGCAGAAAAAGGGCGAGATCGGGATGTATTATGCGGACAGCTGGTATCGGCTGACAATAAATAGCGAGTGTTATAAAGGAGATCCGGTAGAGGATCTGGATGTGGCGATCCTGCAAAGATACCTTCTGGAGCCTGCCTTTGGCATCAAAGATCCAAAGACAGATGAACGGATTGATTTTGTGGGCGGAATCCGAGGCCTTACGGAACTGGAACGGCGGGTACATACGGACGCGAAGGTGGCTTTTGCCATGTATCCCACGGATATTCATGAACTTTTTGCCGTCTCGGATGCGGGCAGGTTGATGCCGCCGAAATCTACCTGGTTTGAGCCAAAACTGCGGAGCGGGCTTTTGATCCATCGAATCGAAAAGAGTAAATTTACTTCGTAAATTAACTCTGCGAGGATTGCTTCGCGACCTCGGAAAAGAGTAAATT
>DLAF01000050.1 GCA_002492725.1 Lachnospiraceae bacterium UBA7054 | reverse complement strand
AATCACTTGACAATATAGGGAGGAGTATGACTATATTGACTCATATTGTAGAGAAAAGCCAATTATGTGGAGTGCTTCTCCGTGGGATATACCGAGTTTGGAATTTTTGTTACAGTATGACGTTCCATATATTAAAATAGCTTCAGCAACTATTATCAATGAAGAACTGTTGAAATTGGCGATCAAATCAGGAAAACCGCTGCTTGTATCTACAGGGATGAGTACGGTAGAAGAGATTGATCGGGCGGTGAATATATTAGAAACATGCGGCGAGGGAAACTATATTCTGCTTCATACGAATTCAGATTATCCGACCCCGTTACAAGATTTAAATCTGAAAATGATAGAGACGCTAAAAAATAGATATGATTGTTTGGTTGGATATAGCGGGCATGAACAAAACGTAGAACCAAGTGTTATAGCAGCCTGCATGGGTGCAAAAGTAATAGAAAGGCATGTAACACTATCGCCTGATATGTGGGGGACAGATCAAAAAGCCAGTTTGTCTATTCATGCGATGAATATGCTTGCCAGAAGAATAGATACCATTCCGATTATGATGGGGGACGGATTATTTTCTTTATCGGATGGGGAATTAAAGGTTAGAAATAAACTAAGAGCAGATAAAGAGGCAGATGGAGATATGAGCTGTCAGAAGGAGAATATTTAATGAACGTTGCATTTATTCCGGTTCGTGGAGGAAGTAAATCAATTCCTTTGAAAAATATAAAAGAGATGGCGGGAAAACCTTTGGTATATTGGACTGCGAAAGCAGCAAATGAATGTGCCAGAATAGATCAGGTGTATGTTGCAACGGATAGCGAGATTATCAGGAATGTTGTTGAAGGATTTGGGTTTCAAAAAGTTCGGGTGATAGACCGTGATGAATCTACTGCTTCTGACACTGCATCAACGGAGTCTGCTATGATTGCATTTGCTAGGGAGTACCAGTTTGATAATATTGTGTTGATACAGGCTACGTCGCCTCTTTTAACAAGTATAGATCTTGAAGAAGGATTTAAATTATTTGATTTAGATAATACAGATAGTGTATTGTCTGTTGTCAGGCAGAAAAGATTTCTGTGGAAGGTAAATGGATGTGGGTTTGCAGAATCGGTAAATTATAATTATAAACAAAGACCCAGAAGGCAGGAATTTGATGGATATTTGATAGAGAATGGTGCTTTTTATATGATAGGTCGCGAGGCACTTTTAACAGTAGAAAATCGTTTGGCTGGGAATATTCGTGTTTATGAAATGGATGAGAGTACATATTTTGAGGTTGATGAAGCACGCGATTGGGAGATCATAGAAGGACAGCTTCTAAGGAGAATTGAATGCAATCGCAGACAGCCGGATGCTTCAAAAATTAGAATGCTTTTAACGGATTGCGATGGGTGCTTAACAGATGGTGGCATGTATTATTCGGAAAATGGAGATGAGCTAAAAAAATTTAATACAAAGGATGGTATGGGGTTTGCACTATTAAAGAGCCAAGGAATTTTGACAGGAATTATTACGCAAGAGAATCGTGAGTTAAATATAAGAAGAGCGAAGAAGCTAAAAGTGGACGTAATTCAACAAGGATGCGTCGACAAAGTATCTGCAATAAACGAAATAGCAAAAAAATACGAGCTTGATTTGGATGAAGTGGCTTATATAGGAGATGATGTTAATGATTTAGCGGTACTTAAGAAAGTCGGATATGGTGCATGTCCTATAAACGCTGCCGATCAAGTAAAAGCTGTTGCTTCGTATATTTGTAATGCCAAAGGGGGAGAGGGCGTAATCAGGGAAGTGGCGGAGCAAATAATAAAGAGCAGAACAAAGTAAATTGCCAGGCTCATATTCTATGCAAAACAGATTGCCAACGCTATGACGCTTTAGGGGTGTTGGCGTTGTTTATTGCTGGCGGGCGAGCATGGTACGATTATGATAACGTATCGCTAGCGTGATTTTTTCGATGAAACAAAATTATGACTCCTTTTTGGCAACATAGCGGAAAGGAGTTTTATTTGTTTACCATAAGATCACGAAATGTAATCGTTGACTTTTGGATGTCTTAGAAGTAAAATGGTAATAAAGTACTATTATAACAAGAAAAGTATTAAAAAACAGTGTGTAAAAGGGGGAAAAGGGGAAATGACAAATGCAGAAAACAATTCTGCGGATAATAACTATACGCACAAAGTCGGTGTGAAAGAATTATCTGATACGCAATTAAAAAACATTCTGCCTGATTTCCGGAATATATTCACTAAAATTGAACAATTTCGAAGGGCTGCTGCCATAGAAGAAAGTCAGTCGAATTCAAATAAGAAATATTATCAATACAATCTGAAGTATGATAATGTTTTTTCTATTCTCGGGAAAAGGGGAACCGGTAAGACGTCGGTAGTGTTTACGCTGCGGAATAAAATAATGCAGGCTGAAAAACACAAAGACTACGATGTTGTGCTGCCTTTGATCATACCGGAGTCTATTCCGGAAAATTGTACGGTGCTGGGGTGGCTTCTGGCAATTGTAAAAGAAGAGATGGAGGAACTCGAGAAAAATATTCGGGAACTGGAGCGGACAAGCGGCGGTGAACAGAATCGAAGCCGATACAGATATATGGATGAAATAGACGCAAAGGATCCGCTGGCGGCAAAACTAGAGGAGATCAGCCAGATGTTTTTTGCGGGAAGCTATAACCCCTCTAATGAAAAGTCTTACTACCGCGCAATTGACAACTCGGTTCAGCAGGCGGGGGATTATTATAAATTTGCCAAAGAGATTGCATACCTGTGGGATTTATGGATAGAACGGATCAGGAAGCTGCATAAACTGAAAAACGACAAGTCAGATGAGAAAATTTATCCGATGATCTATTTTTTGTTTGACGATGTGGATCTGGCACCGGAAAAGATCAGCGAAATATTGTCGGTTATTATCAAATATCTGTCGCATCCCAATATCATTGTCATTATCACGGCGGATGAAAAGCTCTTTTTGGAAGTGATTGAGAATCAGCTGGATAAAAAGATTGGAAGGCTGCCGGGAGAGTGGAGGGAGTTTCTGAGTCATTCGACAGGGAATCGGTATCCGGTTTGGGAACGGGAGGAAGCAACAAAGAAGAAAGACTCTGAGGATGTAGTCAATCAGACTGCTGCGATGTATCTGGGGAAGGTGCTGCCTCCGTCTACGCGGTATTATCTGCGGCTTTTTCATACGGCAAAACAGAAGGAACGTTTCTATGCGGAAGATGGGAAAACACTGGGAGATGTGATGTCTGAACGGATTTCCGGACTCGCAGAGGCTGTTGGAGAAAAAGCGAATAACTTTATGATTGTCAATGGAAGACTGATCAATTTTTACCTGAAATTTTTCGGCAGTACTTCCAGACAGATCAATAATGTTTATGTCGCGTTTAACGAACTGATTACCAGACTGCATGAAATTATTGAGCATGAAAAGAGCGGGCCGGAGAATGCGGCGGAAGACATTGAGGAACTTTATCATTGCTGCAGATATTTTTTGTGCGTGGCGTTGATTTCCAACCATGGATTGGCCGAGATTGTGGATAATGCGGATACCTTTGTGGACGAAGTGTTTTTACCGGAGTACAATCAATGGAAGCAGTATATCAATTACGGTTATCTCAATGAATATGTGGAGGATAACATGGAAGCGAAAGCAGGCGGCGAGGAGGAAAACCGCGCGGCAAAGGTGGAGGCTATACTGCAGTTGTATTCTCTGTTCAGTTTTGTGGAAAATATTCTGCTTTTGATGGAACACGCCTTCCCTAAGGGTATTACGAATAGGAGAAAGGTGCATGCCATTCCCTTTATGACAAAATACATACAGAGTGTTGTGTTTGATAACCGTCACATGTTTCGGGAAGAACTGTCATCTGATAAGTTTTTTGAACACTATGATAAGTTGCTGGATCGTCTGAGCAGCGTTGTAGCTAATGGACAGAGCCGGGATATGCGGTTCAGTTTGACTTATTTCTATGATTTAAGAAATTCAAAGCTCGGACAGGATAATAGTAAACCGGGAGATTGGGGGGAAGAGATCAGGACGATTGCCAGACGCAATCCTGCCCTGTTTAATGAATTGGCAGGGATGGTCACCATGGTATACGGAAACGCTTTTTTATTTGATAAGAGCGAGATGGCGGACTGCATGGTGTTTCGTGACAGGAAGTATCCGGTTGGATACCAGCGCAAAATATGCAGTACGCTACAGGAAAATATGAATCAGTGTTTTGAGGATATCAGGCTGCAGGATATCTGGCGAATGAGAAAGTGGAGAGAAACACTGATGCGTGGCTATAAAGGGCCGGTTCGAGATAATAGAGAGAATGAAACACCTATAGTAAATAAAGGGTTTAACGAATTGATTGAGATGGTGAAAAATACCCTTTTGAAATCCGGAACAAGAGAAAAAATGGAGAAAAGAGAGGCGGGAGATAATACAGAGAGCAGCTGGCAATGGATCGAATTGAATCAGATTTTGCAGACAGTATATCAGTGCATGAATTGGAAAGAGTGCCTGAAGTACCCGAAAAATATTCAAAGACTGATTTATCTGAGTTGGGATGATTTGGCGGGCAAAATGGTGACGGATTTGAAAAGTATTCCGAACGACAGAAATACGATAAGAACAATGCTGGCAGATCGGATCGCTTGGGTAGACAGGATTGAATACAAATGGAATGCCAAAGGAATGATGTCGGATCCGGATAGAACAATAGAGATTTTTGAGAGACTGTTTCGCCTCAATCCCTCTAAGTATGAGGAATTGCGGCGGATTGCGGAGGAAATTCGAAAAAATATGCTGTACGGGCAGGTGCAAAGCGGGGTGGTAATACTTGATAAACCCTTGTACAGGCGGATGCTCATGGCGCTCAGCTTGGTGCTGGAGAAGCACGAAGTCGGGCAGTATATAGACAGTGAAGAAGATGAACTGCTGTATGAGGCAAGAGATATGCTCGCCGAATGGGAAATCGGAGTTGATATTAATAATAGGGAAGCGTTGGAAACAGCAGTAAAGCTGGGAGTAAATGTGGTCTGGATCGGGCTGCTACAGGCAATTTATTTGTACCAGACGATTGATGATCGCTACAAAAATCATAACAGTTTATCCTCCAGAACTCTGGAACAGGTAGATGGCCAAAATACATATTATTATAGCTTTTTTCTTAAAATGATTGAGATAAGGGAACAGAATAAAAATAAAGATAGTATTACGAGCATAGGGGAAAAAATCGAGTCTGCTTTTGTCCGGGAAAGGCAAAAATACGTGGAGCAGTTGATTGCGAGAGTGAGAAATGAATAGATATCGCTTAAATCAGATTTTAGAAGTAATGCTGTTTCCGGCGACGGATCCCGGACTTGGGAAACAGGATGTATTGTTGTCATTTTACCGGGCATATCATGAGGTTGCCAGGCTGGATGCGCAGCGCATGCCGGGAGAAGCACGCAAGGAGGAGGCGCTGCGCAAATACAGGAAATGCCAGAGAAAATTAGTGGACTATTTGGCGGAGCGCTGCCACGGCAGGATCAAGTCAGAGGATGACATCCTGCTGATCTGCAAACTCTATTATCCGATGGAAGAGATCCTGCAAGAAATGACAGTCATAGATAAAAAGCGCCGGGCTAAGAATTACAAAAGTATTCCGCAAGAAAACATCAGCCTGTATTATCTGAAGAAGTTAGCTTCAGTGGCGGACTCTTTGATCACTTACCGTGACGGTACTGCGGCGATCAAGTCCTGGACTGATCGTGCAGAATCTGCGGATGGGGATATCTTCAGCACTGACTTCGGCTATAACAAAGTAGAGATTTGGAATCTGTTATGCAGGATAACGGTTCCGGA
The DNA here is from genome assembly GCA_002492725.1 of Lachnospiraceae bacterium UBA7054. Classification (GTDB taxonomy): domain Bacteria; phylum Bacillota; class Clostridia; order Lachnospirales; family Lachnospiraceae; genus UBA3282. Next base: position 124,809 of record DLAF01000050.1, on the reverse strand, counting down.
TCTGTATATCGTGATGTCGGCTGTGGACAAGGGATTTGGTATGGAAGCTCTGTATGAGCAGAAATCATACATTGCGCTTGCGGATAAACTGCTGAATAAGGTTCTGCAAAAGGGAGTTGCGGAGAACCATATGCACTTTAATGTAGGCATGGATTACGAGGCGGTCTGGCTGCACTACACGGACTTGAAATTTCTGGAGGATCATGATGCGGCAACGTGGAGCAGGGAAGAGTACGAGAGATTGGAAATTTCGGTGTTTCGGCTGCTGGCGGCATACTACATAGAATATGGAGAATTTGAAGAGGGTTTGGATGAGTGGCTGCATCAGCACAGGGATAAACAGATTAGGGCGCTGGTGCATACGATGACGCATGACGATGTCGTAGAGAAGGTTCCGGCTGAATGTATTGCGAATATCAGACGTATGTATCAAAAACTGACCACGATGGAACCGGTTCGGAAGGGCGATTATCTGCTCGAAAGAGTGTATGAAAAATATTTGGAACACAAAGTATCGTCAGAGTTCATATTTCTCTATCAGGCCTATCGTTATCTTGCTAGGTATGTGACTGATACTTTTTTCGCGCGCGCTTTTTTGCAGTATATACGTATGAAAAACGACTATTTCTCTGATCGCCAGGAAAGAAATGTACTGCAGGGGCTTGGTTATTTTCGCAGAAAGTACAGCGAAATGAAAATGTCAGCGCTTGCTGTCATGCAAAAGCCGGATGCGATGTTGGAGTCGTTTCGCTTTCAGGCAAAGATTGGCTGCCTGAAAAAATTGGAGATCCGTGTGGCTCCCAATGTAAAGGCGGCTGATATCAGGAGCGTGGATCCCGCAAAAACGCAGAAAATCATCCAATCCGCTCTATGCGACCAGATTTATGAAATTTTATATGCTTACAGGAGATATCTGCTGGAGTGTCTGAAAGGGGTTCGCTGGACATGGGTTTTTCTGAAACGTGAGGAGATAAAACGTTCTGTTAAAACTGAGATGGAAGCGCTGATACAGGAATGTGAAAACAGCCCATGCCCTTCTGTTCCGCAGCTTGGGGTGGTCTTTCATTTTCTGAAGGCAGATCAAACAGAGGATGCGTTTGATTCACGCTGCTTTAGAGACGTGAGAGATGATGACAGGCGAAATATGCCGGCACGGATGATCAGAAGATATCTGGCGGCGAACATCGCGAAGTCCTTGGAGGCGATACGCAGCGCCATACCGAGGCTGGATGAGTATGTGGTGGGTATAGATGCCGCATCTGAAGAGAATGTCATGGAACCATGGATTTTTTCACAGGCGTATCAGCAGATGAGATCTCATTTGGTGACAAAACCTGTTCTAAAATTCAGTAACAGAAAAGAAGAGTTTCACAGAATCCAGAATATCGGATTTACCTACCATGTAGGGGAAGAGTTTCGTCATATCGTGTCCGGATTCCGACATACGGATGAGGTGCTGGAGAGATTTGGCTATCGGGCAGGAGACCGTTTGGGACATGCGCTTGTTCTGGGAATTGATGTAGCACAGTGGGTAGCGGAAAATGAGATGGTGCCGGTTTCTAAGATAGAGCATTTGGAAAATCTGCTTTGGATGTGGGGTGTCAATACTTGCGAGGAATTTCATCTTCCCGTCAGGCTGGAGATTCTGGAAGACAGAATTCTGAATATTGTGAGGGATATTTATCCGAATCCGCAGACGATCACGGTTAAGATGCTGTATGAAGCCTATCAGATGAAATTTGAATCCGATCATGCCCTCATTGCCAGAAAGATGAATCAGAAGGCGGAGACGGAAAAAGCGCGAGCTCAAAAGACGCAGGGGAGAAAAGCAGAGGAAGGGAAGGCAGATCAGAATAAGGTATCAAATTGTGAGGAATGCGAGGAGCGATTTTGGAACAGATGGGATAGTGAAAAACTGCTGATGACAAATTACTGTCCGGGCATTATACGCAAATGCGAGCAGATTGATTTGGTTCCTGTGAGCAGGGAAGAAATTGAGGTCTATCAAATGCTGCAGGATTATATGATTCGCAAGGTGGAGCAAAAGGGCGTTTATCTGGAGATGAATCCGACTTCTAATCTGACAATAGGGGATTTTTCGCAAATTAAGTATCATCCCATTTTTAAACTGAGCACCCTGCAGAAAACGGAGCAAAATCATGTCATGCTGACGATCAATTCGGATAATCCCGCAGTATTTGGCACCAATGTAGAGAATGAAATGGCATATATCTATTATGCAGCGGAGGAATTTGGCAGCAGCAAAAGCGAAATATTGGAGTGGATCGACCACATCAGACAGCAGGGGATGGACGCAAGCTTTATCAAGCAGGAGAAAGAACTGCCGCAGATTTTATCCGAGATACAGGAGATGATGGAAGCGATCAGAGGGAAAAGGTTATAAAGTTAAGGGGGATTTTATTATGGAAATTTTACAGAAATTAACGTTATATGATCTGCTGGGATATGCGCTTCCGGGCGGCGTGCTGTTGATGGTCTATGGGCAGGAGAATTTAGACGTGCTATTTGATGAGGGGGCAAAAGGCTGGATATTGCTCCTTTTATTTGGTTTTTTGGTTGGAGTTGCAATATGTGAAATCATGCAGTGCGTGGAATCACTATGGAATAAATTTTTGAGTGATAAGCAGTGGTCTAAAATTTGCAAAAAATATTCACTGACAGCAGAAAGGATGGGGCAGGCATTAAAGAATGCGCGGATAATTCAAGCTTCTGATACGAATGCCAATAATATATCTCTGGAAGAATGCAGGAAATATCGAGTGGCAGTCTATGCGGATATTCAGACGGATCCGAAGTATTCGCGTATTCATAACTATGCTTCGGCGGCACTGTTGTATAAAAATATGGTTTTTGTTGCAGTATTTGCCGCGTGGCGGGTTTGGGGGCAATGGGAGACAAAGGAGATTGTTTTCTTGTTGATTGCGAGTCTATGCTTCTTTGTCAGATGGATTAGATTCAGTGAGAGGCAAATGGGATATGCACTGTGCTGGTTTGCAGATAAATACAGGAACGAGGCAGAGACGGAAGAATGAGCCTGATACCGTCTGAGTGGGGCAGGCTTAGGAAAGCGGTAGGCTGCATTATATGGTAATTTTTATTGAATTATTTTTTTGGATATGATAATATAATAACGACTACGAAACGTAGCAAATATTTATAATAGAATATTTTTACACAAAGGGGAATTAGGCATGAATACAAAAGAGCAGAAAGTCAATATTGGAAACAATCAACAGGAAAAAATAATCACGAAGGAACTGAAGATATCTCAGAATATCTTTATCTATAATGAAACGATGATTCCTTTGTACAATATTTCACGAGTTAGTGTAAGCGATGCGCTAAGGCAACCATACCAGCCATATCAGTTTATTATGCTGTTTGTTGGTGTTTGCCTGCTTTTTACTAAGAGTGTCTGGGGAGTTCTGATTGGATTAGCAATTGGAGCTTTGGCAGGGTGGCTCCTATATAAGACATATAAGGAGAATGAGGATCGTGGTGAGTATATTGTTCTAAGTCTTAATTCGGGGGAAAAGATATTTTTACATAGTACAAACCATGACTTTTCCATTCGGATTATGGATGTCATTGCAAATTGTATTAACTCGGACAGCCGGCGTGAGGCTAATGTAGTCAATGTAGTGAATATGGATAGTTGTTCCATAGAAACTTGTAATATGAACGAATATAAAGATAATATATTTAGAGGATAAATTCATGCAAATAAATATGAAAAATTGCACAATTCGTAAACAAGTTCTTAATGAAAACAGCGAAACATCTTTTCAGTTGAATGCACATGACTGGGAAGAACTGGAACGCTGTATTGATGTAAAAAAAAGCAGTGAAACAGAAGCTGACGGCGACTTGAAATTGACTCAGGAATTAGAGACAATAGTAAAGAAAAGGGATCAGGAGGGCTTGCGCGGATTTATCCAAAGGAACAAAGATAATTTTTTTACTAACATTTTAAGTGGCACTGTCTCGGCGGGGCTGCTTGCCTTGTTAAAGATGTTGATTGGATAAATGAAATGTAGAGATTGTCTCAATGGTTGTCTAAACCTTCGAACTGGTGTAAGATAAAATTACTCGGTTTGGAGGTTTTATTTATGGCAAGGGAACATTTTATCATTCATCGAGAATCAGTGGTTATTTGGAAAGGTATGTGGTAAGATAAATTTGGATATGTGAAAGAACCGGAAGAAATGGGTGTGACATATATGGGAATGTATGTGAATCGGGGAAATGATAGCTTTGCGAGGGCAAGGCAATCTCAAATCTATGTAGACAAGACCGGATTGATAGAATATACCAATGAAATACTGGATACGGAACAATGCTACATCTGTAATAGCAGGCCAAGGCGGTTCGGGAAATCCATGGCGGCGGGGATGCTGTCGGCTTATTATGGAAGGAGCTGTGATTCCCGCAAGTTGTTTGAAGGGCTGGAAATTGCAGAGAAACCGTCCTTTGAAAAGCACCTGAACAAGTACGATGTAATCCATTTGGATATAGCATATTTGCTGGTACAAAATAAGAGCGCGGCGGATACGGTGGCCTATATGCAGAAATGCGTGATTGAGGAACTAAAGATTCTTTATCCGGGGATACTTACGGATGAGGATTCGGAACTGCCGTTTGCGCTGTCTAAGGTCAATGATGCGGCAGGGGCCAGATTTGTGATTATCATTGACGAGTGGGATGCCATTTTCCGCGAGGCAGTCAGGGACGAAGGCGGGCAACAGGCGTACATTCGTCTGCTCCGCGGACTTTTTAAGGGGGAACAGTCAAAGGATTTTACCGTACTTGCCTATATTACGGGGATCCTGCCAATCAAGAGATACAACAGTGAGTCCGCATTGAATAATTTTAAAGAGTTTACCATGGTCAATCCCAAGCGGTTTGCGGAGTATATCGGTTTTACGCAACAGGAAGTCAGCGAGCTGTGCGGCAGATACCATATGGATTTTGATGAGATGGCCAGATGGTATGACGGATATTCTTTCCGGCAGGTACAGCATGTTTATAATCCAAATTCCGTAGTGAATGCCATTATGGATGGAGAATACGACAGTTATTGGAGTAATACGGCGTCCTACGAATCATTGCGGGAATATATCAGCATGAATTTCGAAGGGCTGCGGGATCTGGTGGTGCAGATGTTTTCCGGTGCGAGGTGCACGGTGGACATTGGCACTTTTCAGAATGATATGACCAGTTTTAAGAGCAGGGATGATGTACTGACGGCGCTGATCCATCTGGGTTATCTCGCTTATGATGTGGATACGAGGGAGGCGTATGTGCCAAATGAAGAAGTGCGTGCCGCTTTTGCCAGAGCAGTGAAGGACACGGATTGGGAACCGGTGGTGCAGGCGCTTAAGGATTCAGACAGGCTGTTAAGGGCAACTTGGAATCGGGACGCTGATCTGGTGGCAGAATGCATTGATAAAGTGCATAGAGAGAACACTTCCATTTTGCAATACAATAATGAGAATGCATTGAGCTGTGTGGTTGCGCTGGCATATTATAATGCGGTTAATGAGTATACGGTGATTCGCGAGATGCCTTCCGGGAAAGGATGCGCGGATATGATATTCCTGCCCAAAAGACATTCCACGAAGCCTGCGCTGATCATAGAACTGAAATATGGTGAGTCCGCAGAAAGTGCTGTGGCGCAGATCAGAGAGAGGCAGTATTCAGAGGCAGTAAAGGATTACCGGGGGAATACGCTGCTGGTCGGGATTAGTTATGACCGAGAAAGCAAGAAGCACTGCTGTATCATCGAAGAGCAGGAAAAGGAATAAGGCGCCAAGCCGGAACAGGGATGGTAATGATTCATGAAAGCAGTCATTTTAGCGGGCGGGACGAGAAGTACTATCAGTAATGAACAGCAGGGGATTCCAAAGCCGATGGTGGAGATCGGCGGGAAACCTCTGCTTTGGCATATTATGAAAAGCTTTTCCGCATACGGAGTGCATGATTTTATTGTATGCGGCGGTTATAAGGTCGATCTGATCAAAGAATACTTTATGGACTTTTATATCTATCAGTCTGATATTACCGTGGATCTGCAGAATAATACCGTACAGATCCATAAGAATCGCACCGAAGATTGGAAGGTGACGGTGGTTGATACCGGCTTGTACAGCGCAACCGGCCTGCGCGTGGCCCGGATAGAGGATTATATCGAGGAGGACAGTTTTATCGTGACGAACGGTGACTGTCTGTCCGATATCAATGTAAAGGACATGATCGCGTATCACGAGAAACAGGGAAAAAGGGCAACGATGGCGGTAGCCAGACCGACGGGACGAAACGAGGCGCTGCGGATCGCGGATGATGGGCGGGTCATGGGAAGCGAAGGCGGCAATCGGGAGAATCAGGCGTGGACGAATGCCTGCATGTATGTTTTGAACAGAGATATCTTTCGCATTTTGAATGGAAACTATAATCTGGAGGATCTTTTGACGGATCATCTGGCGGGAGACGGACAGTTGATGACCTATAAACACAGTGGTTTTTGGACGCCGGTGGAGACGTATCGCGACTGGTTTAATATGGAGAATTTATGGAACGCGGGTATGGCGCCGTGGAACAATGACTACAACGGAACGTCTCAATAATAGCGCACGGTTCGATTATATCAGGAAGGGTGCAAAACAGGTATGAAAGTAGTCATCTTAGCCGGCGGCAAAGGCAGCCGCATCAGCGAAGAATCGGTCTTAAAACCTAAGCCGATGGTGGAGATTGGGGACAGGCCGATCCTTTGGCATATCATGAAAATATATTCATCCTACGGCTATCACGATTTTATTATCTGCTGCGGTTATAAGGGGCATATGATCAAGGATTATTTTATCCATTATTACATGTATCAGTCCGATGCCACTTTTTGTTTGCACGATAAGACAAGGGAGTACCACAATTCTACGGCGGAACCCTGGCGGGTGACGCTGGCGAATACGGGATTGGAGACGCTGACGGCCGGCCGTATCCTGCAGATTCGTGATCATATCGGGGACGATGCGTGTTTTATGCTGACTTATGGGGACGGCGTGGCGGATGTGGATATCCCGGCGCTGCTTGCTTTTCATAAATCGCATGGCAGGATCGCTACGATTACCACGACACAGCCGGCAGGTCGTTTCGGTGCAATCAAGATAGATGAAAACGATATGATCGAGAGCTTCAAAGAAAAGGCGAGAAAGGATCAATCCTGGGTCAACGCGGGATTTATGGTACTGAACAGGGAAGTGTTTGCGTATCTGGGAGACGGATCGCAGATGCTGGAGGCGGCGCCGTTTGAGCAGCTGGCACGTGACCGGCAGATGGCAGCCTACAGGCATCCGGGTTTTTGGTCGCCGATGGATACGGTACATGACCGTGCGTATCTGGAAGGTTTGTGGAACACGGGGGAGGCGCCGTGGAAGATTTGGTGATCAAAGAAGCGCTTTGCAGGGAAAAGGAATGATACAGGACAGGATCATTCGAGCAGAGAAATCGAAGTGGGACGGAGATGAAAATGGAACAGAAAACAGAACGGCAGGCAAGAGAAGAGATTTTAAGTCTGGTCAAAAATTATTGTGACACTTACCACAACAGAAAAGAGCCTTTTAAAGAAGGACAGCGGATTCCGTACGCTTCCCGGGTTTACGACAGCGCGGAGATGGTAAATCTGGTGGACAGCGCACTGGAATTTTGGCTGACGGCAGGGCGGTATACGGATGAATTTGAGAGGAGAATGGCTCGATATCTTGGCGTAAAATTCTGTTCTCTCGTAAATTCCGGGTCATCGGCAAACCTTCTTGCGTTTATGGCACTGACCTCACCGCTTTTGGGTGAGCGGGCAATCAGGCGCGGCGATGAGGTGATTACGGTAGCGGCGGGTTTTCCGACGACGGTGGCACCGATGATCCAGTTTGGCGTTGTGCCCGTATTCGTAGATGTGACCATCCCGCAGTACAATATTGATGTGATCATGCTGGAGGCCGCATTGTCGGATCGGACAAAAGCGGTCATGATTGCGCATACACTGGGGAATCCCTTTGACTTACAAGCGGTCAGCGAGTTTTGTAAAAAACATGAGCTCTGGCTGGTGGAGGACAACTGTGACGCGTTGGGTTCCGAGTATATGATAGATGGCGTGTGGAAATTGACGGGAACGATCGGAGATATCGGAACTTCCAGTTTTTATCCGCCGCACCACATGACGATGGGAGAGGGCGGTGCGGTCTATACGGACAACCCGCTTTTGCATAAATGTATCCGCTCTTTCAGGGACTGGGGACGCGACTGCGTCTGCCCGTCGGGACGGGATAATCTGTGCGGGCATCGGTTTGACGGGCAGTATGGGGAGCTGCCGCCGGGGTATGACCATAAATATGTCTATTCGCATTTCGGGTATAATCTGAAAGCGACAGACATGCAGGCGGCAGTCGGTTGTGCGCAGTTAGAGAAATTCCCCTCCTTTGTGGAGCGAAGGCGGCATAATTTTGACAGATTGAAGGCGGCGCTGCTTTCGGATCAGGCAGCGCGGATTGAGGAGAAACTGATCCTGCCGGAGGCCTGTGAGCACTCGAACCCCAGCTGGTTTGGGTTTCTGATCACCTGCAAGGAAGGGGTCAGCCGCAATCAGGTCGTGCAGGAGCTGGAAGCGCACGGGATTCAGACAAGAATGCTTTTTGCGGGCAATCTCACAAAGCACCCCTGTTTTGATGAAATGCGGGCCGCAAATACGGGTTATCGGATTGTGGGGGAACTGACCAATACGGATCGGATCATGGCGGATACATTCTGGATCGGTGTTTATCCGGGGATGACAGATGAGATGATCGACTATATGGCAAAGACACTGATCAATGCGGTGATGGAGTAAAGATATGGCGGATAAGGATTTTGGATTAGCGTTTTATAAGGGAAAAAAAGTACTGATCACAGGCCACACCGGTTTTAAAGGAACCTGGATGTGCATGCTGCTTGTTAGGCTTGGCGCACAGGTGACGGGATATGCGCTTACACCGCCTACGGACCCGAGCGTGTTTGTGCTGAGCGGGATTGGGGAAAAGATTAACTCCGTGATGGGAGATATCCGGGATTTGGAGCATCTTCGGCGCGTGTTTGATGAGGTACAGCCGCAGATTGTTATCCATATGGCGGCGCAGCCGATCGTCAGGGAGTCGTACCGCAATCCGGTCTATACCTATGAAGTGAATGTCATGGGAACGGTCAATATCTTAGAGTGTGTCCGCACCCATCCGTGCGTGCGCTCTTTTGTGAATGTGACGACGGACAAAGTATATCTGAATAAGGAGTGGGAGTGGGGCTATCGGGAGAATGAAGAATTGAACGGTTACGACCCGTATTCCAACTCAAAATCCTGCTCCGAGCTGGTCACAAGCAGCTATAAAAATTCGTTTATGAATCCGGCAGACGGTGGGGATGGAAAAGGAACGCGGCCGGCGGCTGTTTCCACCGCGCGGGCGGGCAATGTAATCGGCGGCGGTGACTTTGCGGCGGATCGTATTATTCCCGACTGTGTGCGTGCGGTATTGACGGGGCAGGATATCATTGTCAGGAATCCGTATTCTACAAGACCGTATCAGCATGTGCTTGAGCCGATTGCGGTGTATTTGATGCTGGCGGCGAGGCAATATGAGACTCCTGATCTGGCGGGCAGCTACAACGTTGGGCCGGATGAGACGGACTGTTATACGACAGGAGAGATCGTGACGCTGTTTTGCGAGAAATGGAATCAGGTTACGGGGCAGCAGATGACTTGGAAAAACGAGTATGATGGCGGCCCGCATGAAGCCAACTTTTTAAAGTTGGACTGTGCAAAGCTGAAAAGAGTGTTTGGCTGGAAGCCGGTCTGGAATGTGGAGAAAGCGGTGGAGATGATCGTGGAGTGGACGGTTGCTTACCGTGACGGGAAAGATATTGCCAAGGCGATGGACGGGCAGATCGGGGAGTTTTTGCGATAGGTTGCATCCGGTCAACTGATTTTGGTCTGTTTTGCAGGCAATGGTGAGACGAGAAACGATGAAAAAAAAGAGAAAGACACAAAACAGCAAAATAGGAACTGAAAATATTGTACAACGGGTTATCAATTGGCTGTGGCAGGAGAAAGCATTTGTGGCTTTTTTGGCCATCACGGCTTTTCTCATGCTGTGCAGCATCGTCTGGGTCTATCACGTGAAGGTGTTGAATGCCCCCAAGGTATATTCTGACGGCTTTGGCTATTATGCGTATCTGCCGGCGCTTGTGCGCGGGGATTTCACCTTCGGGTTTATCGATGCCGAAGGCTGGGAACACAATCTGAAATTGATCCAGGCAGCAGGCGGAATGGTCAATAAATATCCCGTGGGTGTGGCAATCATGGAAAGCCCGTTTTTCTTTGCGGCGCATGGGATCAGCCTTTTGCGCGATGCGCTGACGGGAAGCATGACGGCGACGGGATATTCCAATCTTTATCAGTATCTGGTGCTGGTGGGAGGCGTCTGCTACTGGACCGTGGGAACCATCTTATTGTATTTGCTGCTGATGAAATACCTGCATTTTTCCAGGAGAGTATCCCTGCTTTCCTGTATCGTGATCACGTATGGGACAAATCTGTTTCATTATGCCGGTTATGACGCCTGCTTTTCTCATGTATATTCTTACTTTCTCTTTAATTTATTTCTGTTTTATCTGTGCTGGTATGAGGAGCGGGAAAAAGAAGGCGCAAACAGGCTTTGGCAGACCTGTGTATTCGGATTTCTGGCAGGCCTGATCTTTATGTGCCGCAATACCAATATTTTGTTTGTGTTGACCTATGTCTTTTACGGAGTGATTGATTTTGATACCCTGAAGGCGCGAGCGCTAACGATCTTGAAGCCTGCGCGTGCGGTGCCGATCGTTGTGACGGGATTTATCACGCTCTTTCCGCAGCTTCTGTATTGGCATACGGCGACGGGCCATTGGTTTGCGTATTCTTACGGGGATGAACCTTTTTACTGGCTGGCCCCGCAGATTGGGAATTTCCTGTTCAGCGTGAGAAAAGGATTATTCTTCTGGAGTCCGCTGCTGCTTCTTGCGGTTATCGGTATGGTCATTGCCTATCGGAGGCGGGAGAAGCTTTATACCGGTCTGATCGTCTTCTTTTTAATCATCGTGTATGTGTCCAGCGCGTGGTGGTCATGGTACTATGGGGGCTCATTTGGACAGCGGGTGGCGGTAGACTTTATGTGTCTGTTTACCATTTTCATTGCCGTGGTGTTTGGCAGACTGGAAGAATGGCGTGACCGGAAAGAAAGGAGCGGCGCATGTAAGCTGGCAGCCGTTTCCGTCTACGGATACTGCGGAATCTGTATCGCTTGGAATCTGCTCTGTATGCTGGCGTACTGGTATCGGGTGCTGCCGTATGACGGAGCGGACTGGAATACGATCCGTGATATTGTGGGCATGGTCTTTTAGTTTTCTTTAGAATGAGAAATGGAGAGTAACATGCTGCTTGCAGTCGTAGCGTTGTACGGGAATATTCATCTTTATAAGAAGAGAAAAGGCATTGAGGATACGGCTGTCGGTTCGTATATGGAGGCCTGTTGTCTGTGGATGCTCTTTCTTTTTGCACTGACAGAGGGACTGTCGGCGTTTCATACCTTGCGCTTCCGTTTTCTTTTTATGACCTGGGGGCTTTTGGATATACTGCTTGTTGGCCTGTTTGTGTTACAGTGGCGGCGAGCGTTCCTTACGACGGCCGCGGTGCGGCAGACCTGTGTGCGCGGCTTGCAAATGTTGAAAAAGTCTCCTTATTATGTGGTTCTTTTGCTGATCGGGGCGGGGGTGCTTGGTCTGGCGCTGGCGACTACCCCTTACAACTGGGATTCCATGACCTATCATCTGCCCCGTATCGCTCACTGGGCGCAGAACAGGTCAGTGGCGCATTATGCGACGAACTGTATCAGGCAGATTTCCAGCCCGGTGCTGGCGGAGTTTGTCAATCTGCATGTCTACATATTATGTAGAGGGAGTGATTTGTTTTTTAATCTGTTACAGGCAGCTTCCTACCTCACCAATGCGGTTCTGGTGGGCGCCATTGCGGCAAAGCTTTCCTGTGACAGGCGTTTTCGGTTTTTGGCGATGCTGTTGTATATGACAATGCCGATCGCGTTTGCGGAGGCATTGACCACACAGGTTGATAATTTTGCGGCAGTCTGGCTGCTGTTTTTTGTCTGGCGTCTGCTGGATTACGTGGATTTAAAAAAAGCCATGCACTTTGATAAAATCACGGTTTTTCGGGTGGGGACCATGGGGCTGTGCGCAGCTTGGGGATATCTGGCGAAACCGTCCGTCTGTGTGGGGATGGCAGTCTTTGCGTTTTGGCTGCTTTTTGTCTGTATCCGCAGGAAAGACAGGATAAAAGATCTGGCGGAAATTTTTTTCTGCGCCCTGCCATGGGTGGCGGTGCCGATGGCGCCGGAGATTTTGCGCAATTTTAAGACCTTCGGCTCCTACGCGAGCCCGAGCGCGGGGGCGGCGCAGATGGTGGGAACGCTGCAGCCGGCTTATCTGTTTGTCAATATGCTAAAAAATATCTCTTTTAATATGCCGACGGCTTTTGTGAAGAACGGAGAAACGATTTTTGCACAGATTGCCGTGAAAACCGCCGCCCTTCTGAACGTAGAGTTGAACGCGGAGGCCATTTCGGAAAACGGCGGAGAGTATATGCTGCACGAAGCGGGAAATTATGGCTGTGATACGGCGGTGAATCCGATTGTGCTCTGGCTCTTTCTTTTTTGTGTCCTGTGGACGATCCTGCGGACGGGAAAGAACCGATGGGAGGAGAAGGAGCGCGGTTATTTTTGGGCGGCTGCCGTATCATTTTTGCTTTTTTGCATGATACTCCGCTGGGAGCCCTATGTGAGCAGATACATGATTTCTTATCTGGCGCTTTTTTGCCCGCTGATCGCAGCAGGCATACGAAGGATGACCGTGGGTGGGCGGGGACAGGCGGTTCGCCTGTGTTTGGTCTGGTTTATCAGTCTGCTTTGCCTCCTGCAGGCATACAGCCTTTTTCAATATCATGATGGTATTCGAAAAGGCGGTGCGCGTACCAGACCGTATGGCTATTTTACTGCACGATGGGAGGAACTGGCCGTTTACGCGCCCCTGGCGGATAAGATCAGGTCGGGGCAGTATGACGAGGTAGGGCTGCGGCTGATCAAGGCGGATGATTTCGAATATCCTTTCTGGGAAATGCTGGACGGCTGCCGTCTGGAGCATGTGCTGGTGAAAAACGAATCTACGGTTTATGACGATCGATCTTTTGTGCCGGACTGCGTGATCTGGTTTGGCACACTGCCAAAGGAGCCGGTAACGATAGGAGACAGAGCTTATACAAAAGTGACGGAATTTGGAAATAATCAGTATTTATTGGAGAATTGACAAGAATTTACTTGTGTCAATTCTCTTTTTTATGTTATGATAGGGGGCAAAGTGGTAGACATAACATTGCAACCACTTGAGGGAAATGAAAAAGTGACATGATGAGGAAGTGGAGAAAAAGTATGATATTTCCTGTTAGGGAACAAAATAGAGGAAACATGAGGGAGCGGAAAAAGATTGGCAGATTTTTTGCGCTTTTGTTATCTGCGGCCCTTATGATGGAGAGTCTGCCGCTTACAGCATTTGCAGCGGAACCGTTTGCGGAGGAGGAAGCGGACAGCCTGTCCGGGAATACAACCAAGGAACCTTCAGCAGAGGAAGAAGCGGACAGTCTTTCTGACAATACGACGGTAGAGCCTCCTATGGAGGAGGAGCCGCCTGCGGAGGAGGAGCCGGAGCCTTCCGCAGAGGAACAGCAGCCCCATCAGGAGGAGACAGAGCAGGTTTCCGAAAATTCTCCGGACACGGTATCGGAAAATGCGCTTGATACGGTTTCTGAAAATACGCTGAATACAGTTTCCGAAAATACGATTGACAGCGTTTCCGAGAACAGTTTGGATGCGGAGCGGGAAGCGATGATCAAAGAAGCGCAGGAAGCCTTTGCAGCGCTGCTTTCCGAGAAGCCTTTGATGGCACTGCTCTATCATACGGACAGCTACGACGTGCGCAGCGAGGCGGATACGGACAGCCAGGCCGCAGAGACGCTGGAAATCGGGCAGACCCTGTATATGCAGGGCGTGGAGATTACAAAACAGGATGTCTGGTATCAGGCACAGTATCTGATAGATGGCGAGCAAAAAAGCGGGTATGTGCAAAGCTATTACCTGGCATATGCCGATGAGGACTGGCTGGCATGGGAGGAGCGGTATCTGCTGCCGATTCTGATTGCGGGAGAAGAGACGGAAGAGGCGTATGAGAGCACCGCTTATGGGATGCAGTCGTATTCCATGATGACCTTTAATGCGGATGCTTCCGATGTCAGCGCCTTTCCGGCATCTTACAGGTCTGCGCTTGGAAGTCTGAAAAATGCCCATCCGAACTGGACGTTTGTGCCTATGAAGACGGAGCTTGATTTCAATACCTCCGTTTCGAAGGAGATGGGAGATAAGAGTCTGATCCAAAAGTTATCCTCCAATGTGGAGAAAGGCTGGGTCGGTGATCCCTGTCCCAGCGAGAGCGGATGGAACTACGCAACGAAGTCGGCAGTGGCCTATCACATGGATCCCCGCAATTTTCTGACGGAGGACTATATCTTTCAGTTTGAGCAGCTGACTTACAATGCTTCCTATCACACGGAAGCGGCGGTGCAGACTTTCCTAAACGGCACGTTTATGAAGGGGAAGCTTGCGGATGATGCCGCCGGGCGTACATATGCGAGGGCTTTTTATGAGATTGGTAAGGGCAGGAAACTCAGTCCGATTCATTTGGCCTCCCGCGTGTACCAGGAGCAGGGACAGGGGAAATCGGGGTTGATCTCCGGTACCTATCCGAATTACGAGGGGTATTACAATTATTTTAATGTGGGAGTAAACGGCTCTACCGAGGCGGAAAAGATCGTAAAGGGATTGACGTATGCCAAAAGTAAGGGCTGGAACACCCGTTACAAATCGCTGGAGGGCGGTGCGGCTACGATTGGAAACAATTATATTTTAAAAGGTCAGGATACCATCTACCTGGAAAAATTTAATGTGGATAAAAACAGCTCTTACGGGGTGTATAATCATCAGTATATGCAGAATATTCAGGCACCGCGGAGTGAATCCTCTAGCACGAAAAAGATGTATGCCAATGCGGGATCGATTAACAGCGCTTTTGTATTCAAAATACCTGTTTTTGAAAATATGCCTGGGGAGACGGGCGGTCCGGAGGAGCCGGAAGAGCCCGAAATTCCGCTGGAAAGTATTGCCCTGGATCAGGAGGAAGTTTCGCTCCTTGTCGGGCAGAGCGCGGCCCTTTATGTGACGTATACGCCGCAGGATACCACAGATGACAGGACGGTCTCCTGGAAGAGCGCAAAGCCGCAGGTGGTGACCGTGGCTGACGGCAGATTGACGGCTGTTGGCACGGGAGAGGCGACGGTCACGGCGACAGTTACGACGAAAGCAGGACAGTTCCAGGCAAAATGCCGCGTGCTTGTGGAAGGCTGCCGCGTTACCTTTATGAAGCGGGACGGCAAGACGGTGCTCGGGGATGTGGTCAGTGTCAATTACGGGGATACGTTGTCTGCCGAAGTGCTGCAAGAGAAGCGAAAACTGTTGGGAACAGACCCGTCTGGGAGCGGCTTCATCGGTTGGTATACGGGTCAAAACGGGACGGGCAGCCGTTTTGACGAAACGAGCAGGATCCATGAAAAACAGATTACGCTCTATCCGTATTACGCGGAGTATGGCAAGGGATTTTACGTGCTTCCCGTGGGGGATCAGACTTACACGGGCGCATCCATCAAGCCGAAGGTGCAGGTGTTTGACGGTACGGTCAGGCCGGACGGCGAGGTAATCACGGCGGCGGATAAAGAATGCCTTGCGCTCATTGAGGGCGTGGATTTTACCGTTTCTTACAAGAATAATAAGAAAGTGAATGCCCCGGATAAGGCCATTCCCACGATCATTGTGAAGGGGAAGGGAAACTATACGGGAACGCAGGAGGTTACCTTTGACATTGTGCCGAAAGCACTGACAGATACGGATATCACGGCGGATGATATCACGGCGGCTTACAGCGGCAAAGTGATCAAGAAGGCGCCGACCGTGAAGAGAAACGGCAAGAAGCTTGTGAAAAATACGGATTATACGGTGTCTTATCCGCAGACAGGGACGGGGGCTTATCAGGCAGCGGGCATTTATCCTGTCGTGATCAAGGGCAAAGGCGGCTACAGCGGCGCGGTCACGATCTATGAGACGATCACGAAAAAGACCCTGATGAGCAAGGTTTCTGTTAAGAAGATACCGAATCAGACTTATCGGAACGAGGCGGTAAATAAGGAACAGGGCATCGGCATGATGCCGGAGAGCCTGCAGGTGACCTATAAAGGCCAGCTGCTTGAGGAAGATAAGGATTACACAGTGTCTTATCAAAATAATATGGCAATCGGAACGGCCACGGCGACACTCACGGCGGTGGCGGGAAGCGATTATACCGGAAGCAAAAGTGTAACCTACAAGATCGTGGGGACATCCATCGCCGGGGCGAAGGTGGAGGGGATCGAGCCCAAGATCTATACGGGGACGGAGAGAGACATTAGGCAGCGTGGCTATACGCTGACCCTCGGGGAGAAGACGCTTTCGGAGAGCACAGACGACGGCAAGAGCGGCGATTACCTTGTCACCTATACGGGCGCGGCAAAAAGCGGTGCGGTCAAGGCGGGAACGGCGACCATTGTATTTCAGGGGATCAATGAATACAAGGGACAGCTGAAAAAGACTTATAAAATACAGCCCTGTTCCCTGGAAGAAGCGGGAAGTGATATCGCGCTCTCCTACCACACGCAGGATGCGCCGGAAACGGAGATTCCCATGACGGGACTGCAGGATATTACGACCCCGTATGTGAAGGGCGGCAGCAAGCCTGTGATCGGAATCACCTTCCGCGGACAGATGCTTACGCAGGGGAAGGATTACACGGTAAGTTATAAGAGAAATAACGCTCTGACGACAGCGGATATGGAAGAAGATAAACTGCCCCTCTATACGATCAAGGGCAAAGGAAACTTCAAGGGGAAACTGAGCGGAACCTTTACGATTACGGACGGCGCGATAGGCAGGGAAGAAAAGGTGTCCATGACCTTGAAGGATGTGGTCTATCGGCAGAAGAAGAACGCTTATAAGCCGAAAGTCACCATAACGGATATAAGCGGCGCGGCGCTTAAGGCGGGACGGGATTATGATAAAAATCTGCAGTATGCTTATGCGGAGGATGCGTTGGTGCTGACTCTGGAGGAAGGCGAGCTTGTGGGGCAGGAACGAAGGGCCGGAGAGCCGGTGGAAGAGACGGATATCCCGCAGGCAGGAACGGTCATTCGTGCGACGGCGACAGGTATGGGTGCTTATGTCGGCGAGGGAGATAGAGCGGCGGTTGTTTCCGGCAGCTATCGGATCGTGACGGCGGACATCGCCAAGGTGAAGGTGCGTGTGGCGGCAAAGAGCTATCAGGATGGCAGGCCCGTGACGCTCTTACCGGAAGATTTGACTTTGACGGCAGGCGACGGACAGACATTGGAATATGGAAAGGACTACACAATTGTCGACACAAGTTATGTAAACCATACAAAAAAGGGCAAGGCAAAAGTCAAAATTCGCGGCCTGGGAAATTACGGAGGGGAAAGGATCATTACCTATACGATTAAAGCCAAAACTTTATGGTGGTAAACATAAAGAGTAGACATAAAGTGAACAAAATTAAATAACAAGCGAGTGTTAATTTTTAAGAATTTCTTAAAACCACTAGATGTTGTGTACTTTTCTCTTGCATAATACAATTACAGATGTTATAATCATTACCATCTAGGGTGACATAATAAAATATTATGCAACTCTCAATGTGGGTGATACAGCAAAGCACCTGAAAATACGGAACAAACAGCGAATGCACACATGGGAAAAGGTGGAAGAACGATGAGAAAGAGAAGAGTACTCGCAGTATTGTTGGCGCTCAGTCTGGCGATGAGCGGAAACGGTATGACGGTCCTGGCAGCGGAAACGAATCCGGGGCAGGAACCGTCTGTCGTGAAATCGCCAGAGGAGACGGAGGACAAGCAGAGCGAAACGCCTGGGGAAGGTGAAGAAAGCAAAGCGCCCGGAAAAGGCGGCGAGAGTGTCAAGCCCGGAATAGGCGATGAGGGCGCTAAGCCCGAAGAAGGTGGCGAGAGTGCAACGCCCGGAGAAGGCGATGAGAGCGTAAAACCCGGAGAAGGTGACGGGAGTGCAACGCCCGGAGAAGGCGATGAGAGCGTAAAACCCGATGAAGGTGACGAGAGTGAAACGCCCGGAGAAGGCGATGAAAGCGTAAAACCCGGTGAGAGTGACGAAAGCGGGACGCAGGAGACCCCTGACAAAGAGGAGAAGCCGGCTGCATCCACGGACGATGAAGGGAAAAAGTCCGTTGAAGAGCAGCCAAAAGAGCCTGCCGAAAAACCAGAGGATACGCAGCCTGCCGATCAGAATTATGTCAGTCGAATCGTAACGTTTACGGACGATACCGGTATGCGTATCAGCTATGACGCCAACGCTTCCATGCAGTATCGCTACGTGGTCGAGAATGGCGTTCTTACAGCTGTCCTGAAACAGAGTACCACGGTAAGCGGGAATACGATAGAAGAGCCGATGGTGTTTAAGGGCAACGTGGAATTGAAGCAGCCCGAGGAGGGAGAGAAATATACCTCCATTGCGGCAAGTGTATTTAGCGGAAATCAGGGAATTACCTATGTGAAGCTTCCCGCGGGTGTTGAGTGCATCGGAGCGGAGGCTTTTAAAGGATGTACAGCGTTAAAGGGCGTCTACCTGCCCGCCGGTGTCAATAAAATAGAGAATAGTGCGTTTGAAAATTGTACTTCATTGACCCAGATCAATATTCCCAAGGCGGTGACGGCGATTGGTGATGCTGCTTTTAGGGGAGATACAAGGCTGTATCTGGTTTTCATGAAGGACATGGATTACAGCGAGCTTAAGAGCATCGGTGCGGAAGCCTTCAGCGGCTGTACGGTGCTGTCTCAGTTCTGCTCCCACAGCGACTTTGTGTTCCCGATCAAGTTGGAGTCCATCGGGGAGAAGGCATTCAAAGATTGTAAGGCGGTCAAAAAGATCGACTTAACCCCCAATAAAGTGCTGAAGGCACTTGGCGCTTATGTCTTTGCCGGCTGTACGGGGCTTACGGATTTGACGCCGGGCGAGACTCTTTCCCTGATTCCGGAGGGTGCATTTGAGGGTTGTAATGCCTTGGTCTGCATTAATTTTGCAGATGTGAGTGTAATTTCAGTAACCATTGGGAAGTCGGCTTTCAAGGGATGCTATGGTCTGAAACAGCTTGTACTTCCTCAGCAGATTAATGAGATTTGTGAGTACGCTTTTCAGGGGTGTACGAAGTTAAAGCAGGTGGTGATAGATTGCAATAGTATTAAAATTGCAAAGACCGCGTTTCCGTCTGACGCGGCAGACCTTGTGATCGTGGCGAATGAAAGAAGCAACGGCTATGATTATGCATTGGAAAATGGATTTAAGGTACCTGAGGAGAACGCTTTTTATCGGTATACGGTAGAGGATGTGAATGGCGCCCTTATGAAGGAAGATAAGGACAGCAACGGGAAGGAAATCGAAGGCAAGTACATTTTCCCTGGCGGTACGATCTGGGTAGGGGCAGGAACCCAGACAAAGGCGGAAGAAAACGTCAATACCCAGAACAAGGGAAAGGGTGTTGAGAAAAGAGAGCTCTGCTACATATACTACAGTCAGACAGAGACGCAGAAGAATACTTACACGTTTATCACAGAGTCCCTGCGCTGCAATGGCAGTACTATGCAGAAAAAGGACGGAAAGTATTACTTCGAGATGCCGGTGGGTGGTGCAGTCATCACAGCGGAGTTTCGTGAGAATACTCCGGATAATATTAAGGGACAGACGGTGACGGTGGAGTTTTCCAACGGTACGCCGTTACAGAATGGCCTTACAGATCCGTCGGGCTATCTCGGGGTAGAACTCAAAGTGGGTCAGACTTGCCGTATGTTTTTGCTCGATGAGGACGGGAAACCGATTCCGGCGACGCAGCTGACTGCAGTCAAATCCGATAATGAAAAGGTGGCAAAAATTGATAAAACGGGTGTGATTACCGCTGCCGGAACCGAGGGGAAAAATAAGGCATCCGCGACGGTTACCATTGAGTTGAAGGGCGGAGACGGCAAGCCGATCACAATCAACAGAACGGTGAGCGTGGTATCGGTAGATGCCGAAAATATTATCCTGAAAGCTTCGGATTATAGTACTCATGTGAAGGTCACGGGAGATACGGACGGCATTCAGACCGCCTCCATCGAGAAGAATATTGTAGGGTCGAAAGACCAGAAATTTAAACTAAAAGCAAATGTTTATGACACAGAGGAGAGCATCAGCAGGGAACTTACCTGGACGACCAGCAACGCGAAGGTAGCTACCTTAAAGAGCGATAAGACGGCGGCGGCAAGTCCCGTCAACGAGGTGACCATTCTCAAAGGCTGTGAGGGGGAAGCAACCATCACGGTGACAGCGAAAAACTCTGCAAACTCGGAGAAGGAAAAGATTACCCAGAAGTTTGTGGTGAGGGTCTACGGGGGAGGCTTCCGGCTTACCAGCTCGAAACTTACGGTAAATCCGAGAATAGAGGAGGGTGCGGTTCTTGAGTTGATTTCGGCGGATGGAATCGGACTTGAAGATGCGAACATTACACTCTATGAGGAGACGACTCCGGGGACGACACCGTTTACGGCGTCATATGACGCGGAGAAGAGCAGCGGAACCTGTAGAAGATTTCGCATCAGACCGGTCGCCGAGACGATTAAGGATGGTACCTATAAGGTGCGCGTCGGTGTAAACGGCGATACGAGTGAGAAGAATCTGATGCCTTTGACTATTACAGTCAAGGCGAGCAAGCCGAATCCAACTGTTAAATTTAATGAGAAGAAAGCTAAGTTCAATCTCTTCTACAAAAATGGCGGTACGAATTCGAAGGGTGAGACGATAACAGTCATCACCGAGATCACAAAGCTTGGCGGTGCGAAGATCAGCAGGGTGGCGCTTGAACCCCTTACGCAGAAGGAGGATGACAGACTCTTTGCGGATAATTTTGTGATCGACAACGATACCACGGACCTGGCAAAAGGGAAGGTCGTGATCAAGCGCAGCGGGAGCAATCTGCGATATCGGAAGAGTGATAAGAAAGCTGCGCTGACAGGGTATCTTGCTCTCTACTTTGAAGGTTACGATGACAGTGCGGCAAAGAGGGTAAAGGTGACGATGCCGACCTGCACGACGGCGCCTTCTTGGGCTCTGCGGACAACGAAGGGCAGTTATTATGCGGAAGCAGATGCGCAGGAAATCAGCCTTGTGCTCTACGATAAGAAGTCTAAGAAAAAGGAATCCGTGGTTCTGGATGATACCTATACTGTGGAGGAGACGAACGGCACGATCGCGATGGCAGAAGGAAGCCCTGCAATCAAGGACGGCGCTATTGCGGTGAAATTCACGCCGGTGATGGAAAAAGATCCTTTGAAGATGAAGCTGGTGCTGCGCAATCCGGCCTGGGATCTGGATAAGAATGGGCAAGAGAGGACACTGACGTATACTTATACCGTAAATGTCAGCGATAAGAAACCTACCGTGAAAACGGATCCGGGCACGGTGTCTTTGAATCTGAATTATCCGGAAAAGGAGGCGAAGTTTAAGCTGGTCTCCAGTCTGAGCGGTTTGGAGATTGAGCCGACACAAGCGTTTAGGCCGGTGGTGACGAGTAAGAACGAGGAAGAAATTGCAAAACTTCAGGTAACTTATGAAAACGGAGAGGGAACTGTTGCCATAAAGAGCGGGCAGACGATCAAGAAGGGAACGTATCAGTTTGAGTGCGATCCGGAAACCGCAAGATCGGGTCTTAAGAAGGCAATCCTCAAGGTCAAGGTGGTGGATAGTAAGCCTACGGTGAAGTTTGGCAAGGGTAATTTGCAGCTCAATAAGATTGTATTTGAAAACAATCATAACGCGAATTTGAATTTGGATGGTGCGGCTGAAGATGATGTAAGTTATCGGGAAACTCCAGAGGTGACGTTTCAAGTGAGCGGCATGCCGGAAGGCTATACGCTTGCGCCTGTGGGAAATGATAACCAGGAAACGGCGATCGTGTGTACAACGAAGGGCAAGTCCGGCGCGGAACGGTTCTTTACATTCAGTGTGGAGGAGAAACAACAGGAAGGTACGCCGGAGCAAAAGGAAAACAGCGTGCTGAGGGTATCCCTGAAGGATAAGAATCTGAGTGAGGGAACTTATAGTTTTACGATGACGGCCAGATACCGGAAAGACGGCGTGACGACCGTTTCGGCGAAGCCCGTGACCTTTAAAGTGAAGGTCATCAGTAAGGATGATATTTATTTGGATACGACGGTGAAGGGAAAGATCAATCTGTTGAACCGCGAGGGCGAGGCGAATGATAAAAACGGTATCGTGTACACACCTGCGCTGAAGAATGTTGTCGGTGAAATTGAAGCGGTGAAGATATATGACACCGCTTCGAAGAAGGAGAGCAAATACTTTGATATCAGCATGATCCGGGAAGGGAAAAATGCGGGCAAATTCTTTGTAACACCGAAGAAGACGGTGGAGACGCAAAATGCAGACGGTTCCATCACATACAGCTACGCGGAACTTGAGCATAATAAATCTTATACGGTGCGCATCTGGGTAAAGGTCAAAGGTTATGCGGGCGAGGCGAATACGGATTACGGTGTGTTCTCGAAGAATATCCGCATCAAGACCGAGCAGATTCTGCCGAAGGTGACGACGGATAAGACGAGCATGGATGTATTTCTTTCGACGAAGGATTACAATGCATCCTTTGTGGTGAAGCCGAAGACGGGTTCTGTGGGTACGATTGAGGAAGTATACTTCGACGAGAAGGACGAGCTGGCTAACGACAGCTTTACGCTGATACAGACGCCGCAGGCGGACGGTTCCATGAAAGTGACCGTACATCTGAAAGAGGCTGTCGGCTTTGCGAACGGAACGACCAACAATGTGAAGTTCTATGTGAAGTATAAAGGGCAGGGGACGAAGACCTCCAAGAAAGCGACAGGCTTTACCATGAAGATCAAAGTGCATTAAAAAACAGTTCCATCGGGTAACAATAAAACAGCGGCCGATCCGGCCGCTGTTTTTTATGTCGTTATCATCTTTGCTGTGTCGCTGTTTTGCTGTTTCTTATTCCGACTGTTTCAGAAATTTAATATATTTGAGCAGATCGCGCCTGTTCTGCGGATTCAGCTTTTGGATATCGTAGACGACGTCATGCATGGTGACGTCTCCTAGGTATTTTCCGCTTAGATTGGTGCTGCCGGCGTAGCCCTCTTCCATGCCGAGCAGATAGTCTATGCTGACCTCGTAGAATTTAGCGAGTTTGGTAACGGCCCAGATTGGGATTTCGCGGTGGCCGTTTTCGTAGTTGGAGTAGGATTGCTGCGATACGCCCAGATATTCGGCGATGGTCTTTTGTTTGATATCCCTGTCTTCCCGCAGGTCTCGGATGATCATGCGCAGCTCTTTCATTTCCTTCCAAACTCCTTTCTGCTTCCTTAGGATGCGCTTCGTTGTTTACAACGAGGCATACCGTAAGTATTGGCATTTTCGTTGTTCTAAATGCTATCACACAACAAAAAGTTGTAGCCCGAAATACAAAAGATAGAAATATACGATTCGTAAATACTTCGAATTGTTGTAGGTGACACGGGAGTCCGTATTGTGTTTTATGGAAAAACAGGGTAAAATAAGAAAAGATTATGGAAAAATGTGGGACGGCGGGATTTATGAACCAGAATACGGTGTTTTACCGATTTGTGAATAGTTTACTCCGAATCATGCTCGCAGGGGCTTTGTTTCTCCTGCTTCTGCATAGCCTGTTTTCAACCGGCTTTTTGGGAAAAATCGTACTGGAAGACGGCACGCCGCAGGAGCGGACGCTTAACATTGCGGACGCTCCCCTGCGTCATTTTTTCCTGTTTATCCTTTGTTCCGCTTCATTTTTCTTAGCGCGGCGATTGTGGCAGACGATAAGGGACCGGGATTCGTTTCGATGGACGCAAAAGCGTGACGATATGGTGTTTTGGGGACTACTGCTATTTACCTTTGCGGTGGGTACCATTTATGTGTTGTTGACGCAGCTTGCGCCGGGGTCTGATCCGGCGAAGGTATGGGCGGTTGCCATGCAGTGGCGGCAGGGGGATTTTTCCGCTTTTGAGGAAGGCGGATATCTTTTTCGATACCCTTTTCAATCGGGCATCATCCTTTATTTCTACCTTTTAAGTTTTGTTTTCGGGGCAGGGAACTATGTGGCGGTTCAACTGGTAAACGTATTTTGCCTGGTCGTCATATACGGCCTGCTGGCAAAGCTGACCGTCTTCTTTTGGCCTCGGAAGGGACTGCGCAATCTGGTATATATAGGCCTGCTGATTTGGTCGCCGTTAGCCTTTTATGTGACCTATCTCTACGGTATTTTACCGGGAATGGCGCTGTCTTTGGGAGCGGTTTGGTTTGCGTCACGCTATTTTTTAAAGAGGCGTTACCGATACATAGCGATTTCCTCACTCTGCATGGGGGCAGCCACGGTACTTAAGATGAACTGTTTGGTCTGGCTGATCGCTATTGCCTGTTTTTTGGTATATGACATGATTGACAGCCTGTTTTTAACGAAGGATCCGCAGCCGAAAAAATGGACGGTCTCCCTGTTATTTATTCTCTGCCTGGCTGGCAGTGTTATCCTCTGTAACGGGTGCAGTAATCGGATTGTGGAGCGCATCGCGGGGCGGGAACTTCCGGAGGGAATCCCCATGATTTCCTGGGTGGTGATGGGATTGCAGGACGCACCCATGGCGCCCGGCACTTACAATGGGTTTATCTGTGATGTGTATACGGAAGCTGCTTATGATACGGAAAAGGCAGTGGAAGCCACAAAACAGGAAATCAAAAGCACAGTGGGAGAGCTGATGGAAAATCCCTTGGATTACGGCATCCCCTTTTTTGCGAGAAAGACTGCCTTTCAGTGGAATGACCCCACTTTTATCACTTTGATTTGTACCAGAGACCGGGAGGCGGCGGTGGAGATCCCGGCGCCGTTGCAGAGTCTGATCTACGGCAGGGGGAGCGTGAGATATTCTCTTTTGTTGAATGATTTGCAGACCTTGATCTGGGCGGGAGCGCTGCTTTATGTGCTCCTTAGGTGGAACAGCAGAAATCTTTATGAACTGATGGGGGCAGTGGTCTTTTTAGGCGGGTATCTCTTTCATATGATCTGGGAATCCGGCGCGTCCTACACGATCCCTTATTTTGCAGCGCTGATTCCTTATGCGGTCTGCGGTATGGCGGAGTGGGTGGAATTTATGGAAAAGCGGATTGCACAGCTGCGCGGGATGGCGCATGATCGTGAGGGGAATGCGCCTGCCAGAGAAGAGGGGCCTTCGGCGCGCGGCAGGAAGAGGAAGCTTTTGATGGCGGCAGCGGCGGCTGCCTTCTTCCTGCTTGTGGCTGCGTTTACCCGTACCAATCTCTTTGACAGGACGATCGCCTTAAACGATGATCTGCAGGGGATCGACGCCAGTGATCAGTTTTATCAGCGGGGCATCTGGAAAACGGATTACTAAGTGTTTCCCTGCCACGATGCGCGGAAAATGAGGAGCAGTCTATGAATAAGATTGTATTTATCATTCCCAACATGACGGGCGGCGGTACAGAGCGGGTGATATCGCTTTTGTCCGGCGAATATGTGAAGCGGGGAATCCCGGTAGCAATCATGCAGTTTGCAGGTTATGAGCATGCCTACGAACTGGATGAGCGGGTGGAAGATTTTGCGATCTCCAGGCAGTCGAAGGGAAATCCGCTGATCTGGGGCGGGCGGATCTTAAAAATGCGCAGCTATTTTAAGAAGAATCCGGGCTGTCATATCTTTGCTTTCAGCGTGATGGGAGCGGTATTTTCCGTGATTGCGACCTTTGGCATGAAAAGACGCCTTCTGGTGGCGGAGCGCAACAGTCCCGACAGCTGTAATGTGAAAAAGCTTCGTAATTGGGCCTACCGCCATGCGGATGTGATTACGTTTCAGACGGAGGACGGCATACCCTATTTCCCGCCGGATATCGCGAAAAAGGCGGTGGTCATCCCCAATCCCATCGATGCGGACCTTCCGGCGCGTTATACGGGAGAGCGGGCAAAAAAGATCGTTACGGTGGGGCGGCTGCACAGCCAGAAAAACCAGGCGCTATTGCTTTCTGCGTTTGCGGATTTTAAAAAGCGCAGGACGGATTATCAGCTTCACATATACGGCGAGGGCGAACTGGAAGAAAAGCTGAAAAATCTGGCAAAGGAGCTTGGAATCGACAAAGACGTGGTGTGGCACGGGTTTTCAAAGCAAGTCAAGGAAGAGATCGTAGACAGCCGGATGTTTGTCCTTTCCTCGGATTTTGAAGGCATTTCCAATTCCATGCTGGAGGCGCTTGCCATGGGAATTCCCACGATCTCCACAGACTGTCCGATCGGCGGCGCGCGGGTTTACATGGAAGAGGGCGTAAGCGGCCTTCTGGTGCCGGTGAAAGACCGCAGGGCGCTGGCGGAGGCGATGCTTCGGGTAGCAGAGGATGATGCACTGGCGGAAAGGCTTTCCCTTGGCGGTGCGAAACTGAAGGACAAGTATTCTACGGGCAGCATTGCGGCACGTTTTTTGGAGGCGACGGGGATTCATGCATAAACTGACAATCTTAACGCCCACCTATAACAGGGCGGATTATCTGCCAAGACTCTATGAGAGCCTGAAGGCGCAGACAAATCAGGACTTTCTCTGGTTGGTGGTGGATGACGGCAGCGGGGACGATACGGAAGCGCTGATTGCTTCTTATGAAAAAGGACCGGTAGAGATACGATACATCGCGCAGAAAAACGCGGGAAAACACACTGCTTTAAACCGCGGCATCCGGGAGATTACGACGGAACTTACCTTTATCGTGGACAGCGACGACTATCTGCCCCAAAATGCGGTGGAGACGATCCTGCGATATCACGAAAAGTATCAGGGTACGCCGAATCTGTGCGGCTACAGTTTCCTGCGCTGTCACGGGGACGGCAGGGTAAATACTGCCTATTTTCCTGCGGACGAACTGATCGGCACCTATGCCGAAGTGCGCATCAACGGGGGAATCGGCGGCGATAAGGCGGAGGTTTTTTATACCTCGATCTTAAAGCAGTATCCGTTTCCGACGTTTCCGGGGGAAAAGTTTCTGCCGGAGGATGTGGTGTGGATGCAGATGTCCGGGCCCTACCGCATGGTGCATATCAATGAAAATATTTACTACTGCGATTATCTGGAAAACGGCTTGACAAACACGGGGAAGCGGATGAAAATCCACTCGCCGCAGGGGATGGTGCTGCGCGCAAAGATTTACCTGGATGATCCCGTAATCTGCGCAAAAGTCAAGCTTAAGATGATGCTGCTTTATCAGATTTACGGCAGATTTGCGCGGACTCCGGCAAGGAAACTGAAAGAGGAGACAGGGGAGAGGGCGCTGTGGTATTTGTGCAGGGTTCCCGCATTTTTCTTCTATCTGGCGTGGAAACTTGCTTTTTAGGCATTGTCAGGGTAAAATGAAACATATGGAAACGCGAAAGGCAGTCTTTTGCTTTGATGAAAATTTAACGGCTCAGGTGCAGGCAGCGGCAGCTTCCCTCCTCGCAGCTTCCGCAGAGGAGGACGCTTGCTGGGAGATTCACTGCGTCTGTACGCAGGCGGCTGGCGCTTGTGAGGAGCCGCTTCGCGCTCTGATGAAAAAAATTGATGAAGGCGCGGCACTTAAGATGCACTGCGTCGAAAATCCCTATGCAGGCGCCTATGAAGTGCGGGGCATCTCTGCGGGCACCTATCTGCGGCTGGCGCTGCCGACGCTTTTACCGGAGGTTGATAAGATTCTTTATCTGGACGCTGATGTGCTGGTGAGGGAGAGCCTGGTCCCGCTATGGGAGACGCCGCTGGAGGGAAAAGTGCTGGCGGCGGTAAAGGGGGCCGTCAATCTGAGGCAGAAGTGGGAGTGGAACGAAAAAAGGCCCTACTGGCATCTCCTCGCGGGGATGAAGGGCGGTTATATCAATGCCGGGGTGACGCTTCTGAATCTGGCCGAAGTGAGAAAAAGAGGGCTGGATGCGCGTTGGAATGCGCTGGTGCGGGAAAGATTTTATTATCAGGATCAGGATATTTTAAATATTACCTGTCAGGGGGCAATCGTCTATCTGTCTCCGAAATATAACAGATTTGCCTATCTGTCCGCAAAAGACTTTGAACAGTTTGTGGCGGAGGGAATTTATACGGAGGCGGAGAGCCGTAAGGCGCAGGAGCACCCTGCCATTCTTCACTATGCAGGGGACAAGCCCTGGATACGCTATGACACCAATCTGGGGTCGGCCTGGTGGGATTTTGTAAAAGGATATCCTGAACTTTACGTCCTCTTTGATGAGGAGAAGGCAAAAAGGAATCATGGGCCGACAGTGATGCAGCGGTTTGTGCGGAAGATACGCAGATTGTTGAGCGGAGAATGAATAATAAGCAAAAGGAGCTAAAAATATGAAGATCGCGGTTGCAGGAACAGGATATGTAGGGCTGGTGGCGGGTGTGTGCTTCGCGGAAAAGGGACATGACGTCACCTGCGTGGACGTGGATGAAAAAAAGGTAAAAATGATGGAGGCGGGACAGAGCCCCATCTACGAGGAAGGCCTGGAGGAGCTGATGCGGAAAAACAACGCGGCGGGCAGACTCCACTATACCACGGATTACGCGCAGGCCTATCGGGATAAGGACGCTATTTTTATCGGTGTGGGCACGCCGGAACAGCCTGACGGCTCAGCCAATTTAAGCTATATTGCCACGGTTTCGAGGCAGATCGCCGAATCCGTGGAGCGGGACTGTCTGGTGGTGGTGAAATCCACGGTGCCTGTGGGCACCAACGACAAGGTGGAGCAGTTCATCCACGATTTTTTGAAGCGGGATGTGAAGGTGGAGGTCGCTTCCAATCCGGAGTTTCTGGCACAGGGTTCGGCGGTGCATGACACGCTCCATGCGGCCCGCATCATTATCGGCACTGAAAGCAGAGAGGCAGAGGCGCTTCTCAAAGAGATTTATGAGCCCTTTGGCCTTCCCATTGTCTCCGTGAACAGGCGGTCAGCGGAGATGATCAAGTACGCCTGCAATGATTTTCTGGCGCTGAAAATTTCCTACATGAACGACATCGCAAACCTCTGCGAGCTGGTGGGAGCGGACATCGACGCGGTGGCGGAGGGTATGAGTTACGACACGAGGATCGGCGCAAACTTCTTAAAGGCAGGCATCGGTTACGGCGGAAGCTGTTTTCCCAAGGATACCAAAGCCCTTAAGTATCTGGCGGCGCAAAACGGCTATCAGCTAAAGACCGTGGAAGCGGCGGTGGATGTGAACGCAGCCCAGAAGACCAGACTCTATCAGAAGGCCTGCAAACGCATGATCACTTTTGAGGGATTGAAAGTGGCGGTTCTGGGGCTTGCTTTTAAGCCCGGCACGGACGATCTCAGGGAGGCACCGTCTTTGGATAATATAAAGCTTTTGCTGGAAAACGGTGCGCAAATCACTGCCTTTGATCCGGCAGCGGCGAAGAATTTTCAGAAGTTTTTCCCGGAAGGGAAAAATGACAGAGGTGTCATTACTTATGCGGATACGCCGGAGGCGGCTTTGCAGAATGCGGATATCTGTTTTGTCTTTACGGAATGGGAGGAAATCCGCCGGGTGACGCCCGGGACTTTTAAGGAGCGGATGCGGATTCCGCTGGTGTACGACGGACGAAACGTTTACAGCGTGAAACAGATGACAGAGGCGGGCGTTGAATATTACAGTATCGGGCGTTGAGGCAGAAAAGGGAGAGACTATGAGAGCATTAGATCCTTCTAAGACATATCTGGTTACCGGCGGCGCGGGCTTTATCGGCTTTCATCTGTCAAAGCGTCTGTTGGAACAGGGAGCCAGGGTGATCGGCTTTGACAATATGAATGATTATTATGATGTGAAGCTGAAAGAGGATCGTCTGGCAATCCTGGATTCCTACGATAATTTCAGCTTCCTGCGGGGAGATCTTGCGGATTATGCGGATGTGTTCCGCGCTTTTCAGGAATTTCATCCCCAGATCGTGGTGAATCTGGGGGCGCAGGCAGGCGTGCGCTACAGCATTGACAATCCGACTGCCTATATGGAATCTAATATGATGGGATTTTTTCATATTCTTGAGAGCTGCCGTTTCTTTCCGGTAGAGCACCTGGTCTATGCGTCCTCAAGCTCTGTTTACGGCGGCAACAAAAAAGTGCCCTTCTCCACGAAGGATCAGGTGGACGAGCCGGTGAGCCTCTATGCCGCTACCAAAAAATCAAATGAACTGATGGCACATGCCTACAGCAAACTCTATCAGATCCCGGTAACGGGGCTGCGCTTTTTTACGGTTTATGGGCCCTTTGGACGGCCGGATATGGCGTACTTTAAGTTTACCAAAAAGATTCTTGCGGGGGAGCCGATCCAGATTTACAATCAGGGCGATATGTACCGCGATTTTACCTATATTGACGACATTGTGCGGGGCGTGGAGAATATCTTGTGTAATCCGCCCGCGGAAAACGAAAAGGGCGTGCGCTATCAGCTGTACAATATCGGCAACAATAAACCGGTAAAGCTGATGGAATTTGTGGAAACGCTGGAGCGCTGCCTTGGCAGGGAAGCCAAAAAGGAGTATCTTCCCATGCAGCCGGGCGACGTCTATCAGACTTATGCGGATGTGAGCGACCTGATGCGGGATTACGACTTTAAGCCGGACACCTCCATAGAGGAAGGCTTGCAGAAATTTGTGGACTGGTATCGAGGCTATTATGGTTAATTGCGTAGAGGATAAAAGAATGAGAGAGATTCCGATTTTATACCTGGTGGTACCCTGTTATAACGAGGAGGAGGTGGTGGAAAAGACCGCCTCGGTTATGAAAGAGAAGTTGGAGCGCCTGGAGCGGGAAAATAAGGTAAAACAGGGTTCGCGGGTCATGTTTGTGAACGATGGCAGCAAGGATGCCACCCTGCGCCTTCTCCATGAGATTGCGGCGAAGGACGAGGTTTTTTCCGTTGTCAGCCTGGCGGGCAATTACGGCCACCAGAGCGCGATTCTGGCGGGGATGATGACGGCCAGGGCCCACGCGGATGTGGTGGTTACGATCGACGCGGATCTGCAGCAGGATATCGAGGCGCTGGATTTGTTCTTGGAAAAATATATGGCAGGCTGCGAGGTGGTTTACGGGGTGCGCAATGACAGGCACTCCGACGGCGTTTTTAAGAAGGCGACGGCCACTGCCTACTACAATCTCATGCACCTTCTGGGCAGCCGTGTGATCACGAATCACGCTGATTACCGTCTGCTCTCGAAAAAGGCGCTTGACGCGCTCTCGGCGTATCAGGAGACGAATCTGTTTCTGCGGGGACTGATCCCCACCATGGGCTTTTCCTCCGATGTGGTCTATTTTGATGTGAAGGCCAGGGAGGCGGGGCATTCCAAGTATACTTTGAGCAAGATGCTCACGCTTGCCATGGACGGCATCACCTCCATGAGCGTGCGTCCTTTGCGTCTCATCGGCGGACTGGGGTTTCTGGTCTTTTTGTTCAGTATGATCATGTGCGTGATCAGCCTCGTAGACTGGGCGATGGGCAATAATGTGCCCGGTTATACCACGACGATGATCGTCTCGCTTTTGATCGGCGGCATCACCCTGCTCTCGCTGGGGATCATCGGAGAGTATGTCGGCAAGATCTACATGGAGACAAAACACAGACCCCGCTATATCATCGACACGGTGGTGCTGCATGAAACCAAAGAGGAGTCATGAGTGCTTTGAAAATTGGCCGGAAATGAGGAATATTATGAACGACAGACCGGATATTCACGCGGATGATTATGCGCTTACGATCAATACGTCAGAAGATATGCTTGCGTGTATGCGGGCAGGAAAGCTAAACAGCATCAGTATTGTCACGAATATGAGCTGCTTTTTGCAGTGTATGGAGCTGCTTTATGAGGAAATCCCGAATCTTCCCTTTTTGCCCCTTATGTCGGTGCACCTGGACTTTGTGGAAGGCAGAAGCCTTGCGGGAAGGGAAAAGACGCCTGACCTTGTGCAAGACGGGGGCGATCTGATGGGTCTTTCCTGGGGCGGTCTTTTTGTGGCCTCCTATCTGTCGGGAAAAAGGGGACGGGTCAAGGCACAGCTGATCCGTGAGATCAAAGCCCAGCTTGCAAGAGGGCAGGAGGCGGTGAAAAGGTGCATGGAGATCGCCGAAAAGGCGGGGATTGCCTGTGCGCAGAAAGGACTTCGCATTGACAGCCACCAGCACGCCCATATGATTCCCGTGGTTTGGGAGGCGCTTCTTGCAGCAGTGCGCGAAGAAGGATATGCGGTGGAATACATCCGCAATTCAAAAGAGGTTTTAGGTACTTTTTTGACGGAAGTGTCCTTATATAAAACTTACCGTCCCATCAATTTTGTCAAGAACAGACTGTTGTCTCTCTATTCGTACAAAGTGGATCGTTACTATAAGGAGAACGGACTTAAGCCCATGTATCTGTGGGGGCTTGTGATGAGTGGGCGTATGGATAAAGCAAGGATCGAGAAACTCTATCCGAAGATGCGCGCAAAGGCAGCGCGGGACGGCAGAGAACTGGAAATCCTCTTTCATCCGGGGCTGATGCTTGCGGAGGAAGTCACGGACGAGGTTGCCGGGGAGGCGGTGGAGGATTTTTACCGCCGCGGCGACAGGCATGTGGAGAAGGCGGCGGTGCTTTCGGTGCAATGGTAGAGTGAAATACGGCATTTTCCGCATTGATGGACGGCCTGCATTTACTCGCGTATGACGGCCTTCAGTTCATAAACTTCCTCCGTGAGGATGTCCATGAAATAGGCGGCGCCTTCGGGATTCAAGTGGTCGGAGTCGGAAAACAGGGTCAGGTTTTCGGAGAACCGCTCGTCGTGGGAGTAGTCGTAATAATTGACACCGGTGTCAGATGCGATGCGGTTGATAATGCCGTAAAACCGATTCAAAAAATCTTCCGGTACCGGCGCATTATAGTAGCTTGAGAAGGGCGTGGTGATGAGCACGGGTGTGATCCCGTGCTCTTTGCAGTAGTTTATGATGGCGTAGAGCTGCTCTTCCCGCTCAGGAAGGAAGTATTCCTCTTTGTTGTTAAAATGGCGGTCGAAGCGCTGGGCGGCCCTGTTTGCAAATTCTGCCACGGCTGCCTCGTCCATTGCGGGCGCAGACGCTTCTCTCACAGTCTCATCCGTTGCGGGGGCGGCAGTCTCTTCCGCCGCGAAGGCTGTAAGGCTTGTCTTTGGCAGCAGTTTTAAGAGGTCTTCTCCGGCGGAGAGGATGGGCAGCCTGCTTGTTACGATATCTGTAAACAAGTCGTAATTTGGCATGTTTTTGGGGGAGAGATAGTGATAGTACTTGACGGAGAGCGCCTGTGCTTCCGTCTCGTTTGCCGTCTCGTTGTTGAAGGAAAAATAAGAGACAGGTATGAACAGCACGCAGCCTTCTTCCAGATGCTGCCCGTACTCCGCAAGCAGGGCCAGATCGTATTCGTAGGTCTGGCTCGTGTGACCGAAATTAAAGCAGGAGACGCCTGCATTTGTAAAACTGTCATAAACAAAATCGTAGGCGCCGTGGGAGCTGCCGACATTGGCGAGGCGCACGTTGTTCACCTGATTCCCCAGCATTCCCAGATTCCACATATCCATATATTTTTCATCGTCGATTTTGCGGTAGGAGCGGTTCAGCAAAAACAGCAGCAGGACGGCCGCCGCGGGGATGGCGATGCACTTGATCAGAAAGATTACAAACGATTTTCTTTTCTTCATTTTTCTTCCTTTTCTATTGATTTATTCAAAAGCAATCCGCGAAACGCGGGCGAAATTAAAATTGCATATAAATAAACTCCGTGGCAATCCCCTTATAGGAAAACAGGGCGATTGCCATCAAAAGCAGTACATACGCAAGGTAACGCACAGGTGCCCATGCCCGCGATACCAGTCCGATCACATCCTGTTTCAGGGAGATACTGTCATAAATGAGCAGCACCAACGCGGACAGCGCCATGCCTGCCATCGCCGGGTAGGACAGATCCAGGCAGATCGCGGCGGTCTTTAAGTAGTTTAAGGGTCTGCCGATATCCCAGAATAACCGCGAAAGGATCCACAGCGCGTCCTGTATCGAGTTGGCCCGAAAGAAGATCCAGGCAAGGCAGACCAGACAGAAGGTGAGCGGAAGCTGCCACCAGTG
Source organism: Lachnospiraceae bacterium UBA7054 (assembly GCA_002492725.1). Taxonomy (GTDB): domain Bacteria; phylum Bacillota; class Clostridia; order Lachnospirales; family Lachnospiraceae; genus UBA3282. The sequence continues at coordinate 90,288 of DLAF01000050.1, read as the reverse complement.
TTTTTTCCGTGCGGGCGCCCCGGCCTTCCGTTTGGGATAGAGAAACGTTTCGATGATCTGTAACAGGCCGTGGATTGCGCCCCAGGCAAGAAAGGTAAGGGCGCTGCCATGCCAGAAGCCGCTGACCAAAAAGGTGATAAACAGATTGAGACAGTGGCGGATCCGTCCCGTGCGGCTGCCGCCCAGCGGGATGTATACATAGTCCCGAAACCAGGTGGAGAGGGAAATGTGCCAGCGGCTCCAAAATTCCCGGATGGAAAAGGAGAGGTAAGGGCTCTTAAAGTTTGTAGTAAGCTCCACCCCAAAAAGTCTGGCGCAGCCAATGGCGATGTCCGAGTAACCGGAAAAATCGCAGTAGATCTGGATGGCGTACATCACCGTGGTGATGATAAAGACAAGCCCTACATAGCTGCGGCAGTTGTCGTACACCTGATTGACCGTCACGGCAAAGGTATCCGCGATCACCAGTTTTTTAAAATAACCCCAGGCCATTAATTTCAGACCGTAGGAAGCACTGTCGTAATCAAAACGCTGCTCGGCCTTTAACTGCGGCAAAAGAGCGTCCGCCCGTCCAATCGGCCCCGCCAAAAGCTGGGGAAAGAAGGAGACAAAGAGGGCGTAGTGCCCAAAATGCCGCTCTGCCCGCACCTTCCCCTTATAGACGTCGATCAGGTAGCCCATGGACTGAAAAAAATAGAAGGAGACGCCTGCGGGCAGCAGGATCCGCAGCGTAAGCGGATGGAGGGACAGCCTGCCGGCATCGATCAGCGCGTTAATTCTGTCAATTACGGGAGCGCCCAGCTTAAACACCAGAAGGATCGCCAAAAGCGGCAGGATGCCTCCCGTCAGGCAGAGCCTCTTTTTCTTTTGATCGGGAGCCTTTTCCAGCCGCAGAGCCAAAAGAAAGGTGAGCAGGGTGGAAAAAAAGAGCAGCAGCCCGTAGGCAGCATGCAGATTCATATAAAAGCCGTAACTGGCAAGCAGCAAAAAGACCCACCTGAATCGGGCAGGCAGGATATAATATAAGAGAAATACAGCCGTCAAAAAGACGGCGAACAGTTGAGAATTGAAGAGCATAGTTTCCTCCACATCTTTTTTCCCCACTATTTTACTGTATTGACGGGATTATTACAAGCGCTTTCCTTTACGGCGGGAGTGTGATAAAATAGACGCATGATGGGAATTACCTCTTTTTATTTTTTGTGCTTTTTTGCGGTAATGCTGATACTATATTACAGTATCCCCCGAAAATTTCAGTGGGGATTTCTTTTGCTGTGCAGCGTTTCTTACTGCCTGCTTGCGGGTCAGGGAGTGCTGGTGCTTTATCCTGTTTGTTCCGTGGCTGCCTGCTATACGGGGACGGGGCTGCTTGCGAAAACGCCGGTGCAGGAGGAGAAAAGGCGCAGAGGGATCCTCCTTGTGACAATCTTTGTCAATATCGGAATCCTCTTCGCCCTGAAATATGTCAATTTTTTGATTAATACGGTGAATGGTGCGGCGCATTTGTTCGGCACTTCCGAAAATCTGTTTTCCGGTGTGAATTTTCCGGTACCGCTGGGAATCAGTTTTTATACCTTTTCCCTTTTGGGCTATGTGATCGATGTCTACTATGGCCTTGCCGAACATCAGAAAAACGGCTTTAAGCTTGCGCTCTACGGCCTGTATTTTCCGAATCTGGTCTCAGGACCGATCTTAAAGTACAGGGAGCACGCAGAGCAGTTTTTTGCACCGCATGCCTTCGATTACAGACAGGTGACGCGGGGCTTGCAGCGCATGGTCTGGGGCTTTTTTAAGAAGCTGGTGATCGCGGAAAGACTGGGCATTCTGGTAAATACAGTTTACGGCAGTTATGAGACTTACTCCGGGGCCTACATCTGGGTGGCGACGGCGGCTTACGCTTTCCAGCTTTACACGGATTTTTCCGGCTGTATGGATATCGTGCTGGGGATGTCGGAGAGCCTGGGGATTCTGCTGCCGGAAAACTTTCAGACGCCTTTCTTTTCAAAGAGTGTGGCAGAGTATTGGCGGCGCTGGCACATCACGCTGGGCGTGTGGATGAAAGACTATGTTTTTTATCCGCTTCTTCGGTCTAAACTATTTACTGATATCAATAGGAAACTGAAAGAGAAATGCGGGAAAAAGCGGGGCAAGCAGCTTGCTACCTTCGCGGCCTTGTTTGTGCTGTGGCTGACGGTGGGCATCTGGCATGGCGGAGACTGGAAATTTGTGATCGGTTCGGGACTTTTACACTGGTGCTATATTGTGCTGGAGGGGCTTCTTGCGCCCGGGTTTGCCCGCCTGCTTGCAAGGCTTCATCTGCCTGCGGAAGGACGTTTCGTGACGGGGTTTCGGATCCTGCGCACCTTCTTTCTGGTGTGTATCGGTGATCTGTTCTTTCGGGCTTCCTCGGTGGGGGATGCTTTTTCGATGCTTGCGGGTGCGGTGAGACATTTTGATTTAGGGATTCTCTGGGACGGCTCCCTGCTTACGCTGGGACTTGACGGGATCGAAATGGCAATCGCGGCACTTTCCCTCCTTTGTCTGTGGGCGGTTTCGCTGCTGCAGCGGAAAGGTTCGGTGCGGGACGGTATCGCGAAAAAGCCGCTCCCGTTTCGTTGGATCTTATGGTACGTCCTTTTGTTTGCGGTGATCTTATTTGGGTGTTACGGCCCCGGTTACAGCGCGACGGAATTTATTTATCAGGGATTTTAATTCGTTTTATGCGCGATGGATAAAATGGGATAGAAAAGTAAGGGAATATATGGTAGAATAATCGTATCTATTGAAATGCGTCATAGGGTTCGGGAGATGTCAGATGGACAAGATAGCGGTATTAATTCCATGTTATAATGAAGAAAAGACGATCGCCAAGGTGGTGAAGGACGCCAGGGAAGCAATTCCCGAAGCGGTGATTTATGTCTATAACAATAATTCGAACGACCGCACGGTGGAGCTTGCCAGAGAGGCAGGCGCAGTGGTCCGCAACGAATATATGCAGGGAAAGGGAAATGTGATACGCAGGATGTTCCGCGAGGTGGAGGCGGAGTGCTACATCATGGTGGACGGCGATGACACCTATCCCATGGAATACGCCAGGGAAATGGCGGATCAGGTGCTGCTTCACGGCGCGGACATGGTGGTGGGTGACAGACTTTCTTCCACGTATTTCACGGAGAACAAGAGACCCTTCCATAATTTTGGCAATTCCATCGTGCGCAGCAGCATCAACCGTCTGTTCCACTGCGATATCAAGGATATCATGACAGGATACCGCGCGTTCAGCTACGGCTTTGTCAAGACGTTTCCCGTGCTTTCTACCGGGTTTGAGATCGAGACGGAGATGACCATTCATGCCGTCTACAACAATATGCAGATTGAAAACGTGATCGTGGATTACCGAGACAGGCCCGAGGGGAGCGAATCAAAATTAAATACCTTCTCGGACGGCTTTAAGGTTCTGCACACGATCATGAAATTATATCGGGATTATAAGCCTTTCGGCTTTTTTGGTCTCTGCGCGGTCATACTCACGATCCTGGCAGTCGTGCTCTTTGTGCCGATTCTGATCACCTATATTGAGACGGGGCTGGTGGACCGCTTCCCGACGCTCTTTGTCTGCGGCTTTATCGGACTGGCCGCGCTGCAGTCTCTGTTTGCGGGGTTGATACTGTCCAACATGGCGCTTAAAAACAGACGTGACTTTGAATACCGTCTGACGCTTGTGACCAGGCGGGTGCGGGAGCAGTAAGTATTTTACTCGGCAGGGCGAAGCTGATAGACGCAGTACGAGGTATCGCCTGCGGTAAAGGTGTCGGCGACGGTAAGCTTTGCCTGAAAGGTATGTCGGAAATACAGGATAACGGGATGTTCCTCGTTGTGAGGAGCCTCCTGTAAAATAAAGTATACATGATTGCTGTCCACCAGATCTTGGCCGAAACTGCCGATTCCCTGGTCGGACAGTTTTTTTTGCGTGTTGGGATTGCAGACAACGCCCCAGTTTGTGTAAAGAAAGTTCTGATAGACGCCCTGATCCATGGCAAAGGACATTTCACAAAAATGCTCCAGGGTCCCCGAATTGTAGGTCCATATGTAAAAATTGTCCGGGTGGGAGAAACAGTAATCTTTCAGGCCCTCCCAGGTCTCTTGGTGGACGCGGTAGTTTTCCTGTACGTTTACGCGCGTCACATGAAGGGAGAAGACGCTGAGCGCTATCACAATGGCCGGTAAAACGATGGATTTCCGAAAGTTAGCTGGCCGCAGCAGATTAAAGGCCAAAAGGATCGCGAACAGGATCAGAAAATCAGCAGTGATGAGCGGCTGTACGATGCGTTTGGGGAAACGTCCCTCATAGAGCACATAGCACCAGCTGACAGTGCGTCCGAACAGATACATCAGATACACAAAGAGGGCCTGTCCGTTTCGCTCAAAGAGAATGTATACGGGGGTTAAGAGCAGCAAAAGTCCGGCCAGCAGATTGGCGGGCTGCATGCCATCTTCGTAGAAAAAGACGTTTACCAGTCCGATGACGGTTCGTTTGAGGCGGTCTTTTAAGCTTGTGCGGGCAAGGTAATATTTCCTGGCGATGCGGTGCATATCCTCCCAGTCTGAGACTGTCATATCGTGGCCGATATAGGGCGCGCCGCTTCGCCGATAGAGATAGCTTTCCTCATCGATGCCAAGCGCATTAAGATCGTCCTTACATTCCTCGTATTCCGGCCAGGTGTAGAAGTCTCCTACCCGCTCCCTGTAGTGATTGATCTTGCGAAAATCAGACCATTCGGGGGAGGCGTAGGCCGCGGCGTTGATGCCCCATAAGATTCCCATGCCAAGGCCTAAGATGAGGGCAAAGCCGAGGAGCTTGAAGGCGGTGTCCTCATGTCTGTTTCGGCGGGACAGGATCCATTTGGCAAGCCAGAGCATTCCCGCCATGGGCAGACAGAGATAAAAGATATTCTGGCGCATGGAGAATGCAATCCAAGATAACAGAAAAGTCGGTATATTGTCTCGGAAAAACCCGGACTTTGACTGCCCGGTCCGGGCGGTGATAAAGCAAAAAAGCGCCGCCGCCGCGGCAAGTCCCGCCGTTGTGGTATACTGTGCTTCCGAGAGCACATTGAGATTTATGATAAAAAACAAAAGCAGGAAGGTGGTGCAGGCCACCGGAATCAGAAACTTTTCAGGGTCGTGCTTTTTGCGGATCCGCAGCGTGCGCCGATAGACGGTGAAGAGGCTGCCGATTTGAACGCCGTGTTGAAAAAGGCCGTACCAGGGGATGAAACTGCAAAGGCTGTAGAGCTTTGAGAGCAGCCAGGAAAGCGGGTAAAGGAAAAACATGACATGAGCGTCAGGTGCTCCCGTGTACGCGCCTGAGAGGATGCTGTACATTCCCCAGTCGTCGTTGATACCGTCCACCGGGCCGATCAATAGTAATTCAATTGCATAGAACGCAGCAAGAAGCAGAAAAAATAAGAAATTCGACATCGAATCTTCCTCGTGTTCGTAAAAACCAATCCGTGTGCATATCTGTGACCATTATACCATAAACTGTAAGGGAGAAAAATATTAAGATTTGTGGAAAATTTCTTTAATTCCTGTTTACGGATATAGGAAACGGAGAAAAAATATGATAGAGTGAATTACAGATTAAGCAAATCACGTGATGATATACGTTTGACAGACAGGAAAGGTCGGTGGTAATATGGGAAATACAAGAAAAGGCAGACAAAATATCAATATCTTGCTGGTGATTCTGATCGGTTTCTGCATTCTGGCCATCATTGAGATCGTTTATGGACAGGCGCAGATCCGGGTGGAAAAAGAGAGGCTTGCTCTTGAGGAGCAGAACAGTCAGACCGTGCAGGAGCTGAAAGAAGAGTGGCAGCGGCTGCAGGATGAGGCTGGCGTAACGTCCGGCCGGGAAGAACAGCTTCCTGCTGCAAGCGTCGAAAATCCGGAGGAGACGTCCGTCAAAGTGATGGAGAATACGCAGGATACACAGAATACACAGAGTACGCAAAAAAAGCCAAATACGGAGGATCAAAAATCCGGAGAAGGAGAAGAAGAAAAGGCGCCTGAAAAGGAGAAAGACGACAAAGAATACAGCATGCAGGTCGTCATCATGGGTGACAGTATCATGGACGGCGACAGGACGGAGAGCGGTGCGGCAGATATCATTTCGGAACAGCTGAACGCAAAGGTCTACAACATGTCCATAGGCGGGACGACGGCGGCACTTTTACCGAATGAACATTACGATTATAATAACTGGACTTCCTGCGGCCTGCTGGGGATTATCAACGCGATCCAGGGCAATATCAGTCCTGATGTGTTTGAGGGCTATGCCGCGAAGGAAATACTGGAAACATGCGATTTTTCAAAGACAGACTACTTTATCATCGAATACGGCGTCAATGATTTCCTTACCGGAAAGATTCCCAACAGCCGCTATCTGGAAAATGGGGAGACGCTGGCGGTGAAGGCATCCCATACTTATACCGGGGCGTTAGAGGATGCGGTTAACGCACTCAAGAATTATTTCCCCAATGCGCAGATTTTGCTGGTTGCACCGCATTACTGCCAGATCTTCAGCGGCAAGACGTTTATCGGCGACGGCTATTCGCTGGATTATGGCTACGGGCCCCTTGTTAATTTTGCCAGAGGAACGGGTTATATAGCCGATCAGTATAAGGAAGAAGGCGTTATTTTCTTTAATGCTTTTGAAAACAGCGGCATTGATGCCGGGACGGCGGATAAATATCTGGCGGACGGCGTTCATATGACGCCCCTCGGCGCCAGAGTATATGCAGAGAAGATTGCAGAGATCATTCATAAGGATTATGCGCCGCAGGAGTGAGCGGCGATAGCATAAATGTACGGGAATGGAGATTAGGATGCAGGAGCTTACGTATCCCTATGACGGGGAACTGATCTTAAAGAAGTCAAAAAAACTAAAGAAGGCACTTTTGGAGAGCAGGACGGATTTTCTGGAAAAGCGGATCGCGGTGCTTGGCGGCAGCACGACGCATGATATCATACGGATCTTGGAACTGTTTTTGCTGGAGCAGGGGATCCGTCCCGTCTTTTACGAATCGGAGTACGCGCAGTATTGGCAGGATGCGATGTTTGATAACCCGCTCCTGTCAGACTTTGCGCCGGAGCTGATCTTTATTCATACCTCAAACCGCAACGTAACAGACTATCCTTCTCCGGGAGATACAAAGGAGCGGGTCGATGAACTGTTTGAGGGACAGTATGCGCATTTTCAGGTGATGTGGGACAAGCTTGCGGACACCTGGCACTGCCCTATTATTCAAAATAACTTTGAATATCCATATTACAGACTGCTGGGAAATCAGGAAGCGGTGTACATTCAGGGGCGGATCTCATTTTTAAACAGACTCAATGAAGCTTTCTATCAGTATGCCAGAGAGCATGAAAACTTTTACATCCATGATATCAACTATCTGTCGGCGGCCTACGGGCTTGACCGCTGGTCGGATCCGCTGTACTGGCATATGTATAAATACGCCTGCTGTATGCAGGCCATTCCGGACTTTGCCCATAATCTGTCTCATATCATCAAGTCGATCTTCGGAAAGAATAAAAAAGCGCTTGCGCTGGATCTGGACAATACCCTCTGGGGCGGCATCGTCGGAGACGACGGCCCGGAGAATCTGGAGATCGGGCAGGAGACGCCTATGGGACAGGTCTATGCGGAGTTTCAGGCCTACTTAAAGGCGCAGAAAGACATCGGCGTCATGCTGACGGTCAACTCCAAGAATGAGGAGGAAAATGCGCTGGCGGGGTTAAATCATCCGGAGGGTGTCTTAAAGCCGGAAGACTTTATTCTGATCAAGGCCAACTGGGAGCCCAAAAGCCAAAATATCGCAGAAATTGCGCAGGAGCTTACCATCCTGCCGGACAGCCTGGTGTTTGTGGACGATAATCCGGCAGAGCGGGAAATCGTGCAGATGCAGGTGCCTGGCGTGGCCGTTCCTGCGATCGGTACGCCGGAACAGTATGTGAGGATCTTAGATCACAGCGGCTTTTTTGAGGTGACGAAGCTGTCGGAGGATGACAGAAAGCGCAATGAGATGTACCGTGCAAATGTGGAGCGGAAAAAGCAGCAGGCGCAGTTTGGCGATTATCGGGAATATCTGCTTTCCCTGGAGATGAAAGGGACGATCAGACCTTTTGAGCCGCTCTATATGGCGAGAATCGCGCAGCTCACCAATAAGAGCAATCAGTTTAATCTGACGACGAGAAGATATACACAGGGCGAAATCGAGACTTTTGCTGCCGATGCGGGATATATCACCCGTTATGGAAAGCTGGAGGACCGCTTCGGGGACAACGGCGTGGTCAGTGTGGTGATCGGAAGGCGCGGCAGGATGGAGGATGCCGCAGCGTATCGACAGGGCGGAGGGGCCGTGCAAAGTTTGGGCGCATCCGCGGACGGGAGCGTTTTGCACATCGAATTGTGGCTGATGAGCTGTCGGGTATTGAAGCGGGATATGGAATATGCTATGATGGACAGCGTAGTAGAGGCGTGTCAGGCCTGCGGCATCGGGACAATTATGGGATATTATTATCCCACTGCAAAAAATGCCATGGTAAAAGACTTTTACAAAGCAATGGGCTTTGAGAAGACGGAAGAAACTGACACGGGTGTCACAATCTGGCGTTATGTGATTCCTGCGGATTATACGCCGAAAAATACGGTAATTGCGGTGGTATCACAGTAAGTCGGAGAAACGGTTTTATAAACGGAAAGGGAGCAATCACAGGATTGCTTCGGAGAAGAGGGTGCAATGAGCAGAGAAGAAGTGTTTGAAACGTTAAATGAAGTGTTTCGGGATGTCTTTGACGACGAGGAGATCACCGTGACAGACCAGACCACGGCGGACGATATCGAGGAGTGGGATTCCCTCGAGCACATTAATCTGCTGGCGGCTGTGGAGCAGGAGTTTGGCATCAAATTCAATATGGGCCAGGTGGTGTCCATGAAGAATGTGGGCGAGATGGCGGATATCATTCTTAGCCAGATTGATTAGCGCGACGTCTGTAAGGAATGCTGTTCAAAGCGTTTTCGGCTGGTAGTCATGATATCAGGGAAGTAAAAGTTCCACCATGCCGATGGCGGGGCTGGAAAAGAAGACTACTTTGCGTCTGCCCATAGCGGGCGCTTCGGTAGGTGTGTCAATTGCCAGAAAGCCCGCCGCAGACAGGGACGCGGCAGCAGTCTCGTAATCGTTTGCTTCATAACAGATATGATAAGGGCAGTTTTTATATTTTTTGAGGAGGCCTGCGGCCACAGAGTTTTCCGAAACCGGGGAGACCAGCTCAATCCGATAGCCGTCTTTTTGCAGAAAGCAGATCGTTACGTCGCGGATGGAATCATAGACGGTTTCCTGCTCAATCTGATAGCCGAGTGATACAAAGGTTTTCTGCGCCTTTTCCATTTTTTTTACCAGATAACCGATGTGATGGATTTTGAATGCCTGCATGGAAGCCTCCTTATTGATAAATAGACCGGGATTGTGTATACTAATACATAATGTCGGTTGTTTTTATTATAGGGAATTCGTCTGCATTTGGCAAGCGGCGGGATGAACGGAATGTGGATCAGGGAGAAAATGCATGTCTGAGAGAAATCGAAAGATGATTGCCTGCGCCAGCGTGATCATTTTTCTTATTTTATTGATACCGATCGTATATCTGACGGGTGTCAACAGGGCGACCGGTGATGATTATGGCTATGGCTTTCATACCAGAACGGCATGGATGGGAACGCATTCTTTGGTGGAAGTTTTTAAGGGGATGTGCCGGACGGTCAAAGAGTTTTACGGCGGATGGCAGGGCACGTGGTTTAGTATCGCGGTGTTTGCGCTGCAGCCCGAGGTGTTTCACGATGGGGCTTATGTGATCGTGGCGGTTTTGATGCTCTTTTTGTGGATCGGGAGCACCGCTTATCTGTTTCGGGAAGTTTTGTGCAGGAAGCTTCATTTTGACGGGTGGAGCTGTCTGTTGATCGCGGTCTGGTTTCTCATCATAAGCATCGAGTTTATCCCGGGCACCAAATCCGCGATCTATTGGTTTAACGGATGCGCTCACTATATGCTGCCCTTTGCCATGTGTCAGGTACTCACCGTGTGGCTTCTTAGATATGGTGAGACCTGGCGCAAAAGTACGTTTGTGGGGATACTCCTTTTTATGACGCTTTTGGGCGGCTCCAATTATCAGGCGGCGCTTCTTGCCCTGATCACGGCGTGTTACGTCTGCGCGGCGGTGTGGCTTTTGAAAAGGGACAGGCGGATCTTCCTGCTGGGGATTCCCGTATTGACGGAGCTGATCGGTCTTGTGATCAGTATGAAATCGCCCGGCAATCTGGTTCGGGGCGGAGCGGAATTTGGCTTTTCGCCGGCGAGGGCGCTGCAAACGATAGGCGCCTCTTTTGTCTGTGCGGTCAAAGACATCGGCGTTTACGGGAAGGAGAGGCCGCTTGCGCTGGTGGGGCTTTTGTTTCTCTTTCTGCTCTTTTTGATCCTGCTTTGGCAGCGGGAAGAAGGGCTGCAGATTCCTCATCGGTTTGCGGCAGGACTTCTGCTCTTTTGTCTGTACAGCGCGATGCAGGCGCCGGCCATCTATGCGGACGTGGCGTATTCCAAGGGCGTGCCCAACACGAATTATCTGGTCTTTTTGCTGACGGCGGCCTTTATCCTGCTGATGGCGGCGGACGGTTTCGTCACGTTGCTAAGAAACAAAAAAGAAGACGGTGCGGCAAAGAAAATTCTTTGGGGCGTGGTCGCGGCGGGGTTTTTGGTGTGCGCGGTGCTCGGGCTGCTAAAACGCAGCAACGTGAAGAGCTGTACCTCCTACACTGCCCTGGTTTACATAACTAGCGGACAAGCCGCAGACTTTCGTAAGCAGATGGATCTGCAGACAAAACTTTTGGAAGATGACGCGGTAACGGATGCGGTCATTCCCGGCATCAATGATGTACAGGGACCTTTGATGCATATGCCGGTCACTGCAAATCCGAATGCGTATACCAACCAGGTAACAGGCAGGTTTTACGGGAAACAGAGTGTGGTATCGATTGACCGGCCGCTCTGGCTGGAGCGCTACGGCGCAGAATATGGGCTGGAAGCAGAATAGAAAAAGCGGAAAGAAGCAAAAGGAAGCATAAGGCGCAAAGGAAATGATTAAAAAATTGTTTGAAAAATACAGAGACTTTATTATGGAGGTCATCCATTTTGGGATGGTGGGTGTGATCAATACGATGCTCGGCTGGGGTATCATGGCTGTGCTTTATAATCTCATCCATATGAACTACTGGCTTTCCAGCGGAATCTCCTACTTTATCGGCAGCGTGTTTTCCTACCACGCGAATGCGAAGCTGACCTTTAAGGTGAAGGAGCGTGATAAGTGGCTGCCCTGGCGCTTTGCAATCAATATCATCGTCTGCTATCTGGTCTCTTTCAGCGTGGCAAAACCGCTGGTGGCCCGCCTGATCGAGCTTACGGGACTGGCAAAAGGCGGCGGGCTGTCTCAGGCGCTGTTTGAAAATATAGCCATGATCTTTGGCATGGGTATCTTTATCGTGATGAATTTCTTCGGGCAGAAATTGTTTGTCTTTAAGAGTGGACAGGATGAAAGGGACAGGCGATGAATAAATTGACCGGACGAACATGGTTTCGGTGGCTAACTAAATATTGGTTCCTGTTTCCCGTCATCGGATTCCCGCTGTTTGCGGCGGTGGTGTTTTTCGCATACGGGGAGCGCAGTTACATCGGCCTCCATGATAATATGGAGCTGTTTCTGGCGCAGTTTCAGATGTTAAAAAATACGGACGCCTTTTGGAAGCATGGTGTGGACGCTCCTTTTCTGGGCGGCGTGAGCCGGGATAACCTTCCGTCGGAGCTTTCCCTCTACAGTGTGCTTTATATGCTCTTTCCGACCTATACAGCCTATATTCTGGGCATATTGGGAAAGATCCTGCTGGGGATGTTCTCGTTTCGACTGCTTGCGAAGGAGCTTCTTATGGAGCGGTATCTGCGGGTGCGCCCCATTGTTTATATGACGGGCCTGTGCTATGGAACGCTCTGGGTCTTTCCGGCTTTCGGCTTTGCCTTTGCTTCCATTCCGCTGTGCGTTTTTATCCTGATAAAGATTGATCGGAAGCGGGAGGCACGGTGGCGGATGTGGTATGCGGCGTTGTTTGCCTATCCGCTTCTGTCCTATTTTTCCTACCACGGTATTTTTATTCTGGGGTATCTTGCGCTGGTCGTTTTGTGGCTGTTTGGCAGGCAGCTGTATCGGCGATCGCATAGCAGATATGATATGGCACAGAGCAGCGAAGTGGGAATGGCACAGAGCGCTGCGGAGGAAGAAGGGCGGCAAGGCGAGGTGCGCAGCGGCGATGAAGGGGCGGCCCTGCGGATGCTGGTTGCTTTGCTTGTGCTGGCGGCGGGCTATGTGGTCTGCGAGTACCGGCTGTTTTCGCAGATGCTCCTTAGCGATGAGGTGACAATCCGTGCCTCCATCGTGAATGCAAGTCTCTCTCCGGCAGAGATCTTTGCGGAGATTGGACAGGTTTTTAAAGAGGGCATCTTTCATGCGGACAGCGTGCACGCAAAAGTAATACTTCCCGTCTGCATCCTGTATGCGATTATTAATAACGGGCGTTATATCATAAGACGGGAGTGGAAAAGCATCATTCACGACCCTTTCAATCTGGTGGTGCTTTTTATCGTCTTCAACTGCGTGGTGTACGGCCTATATGACTTTAAGCCGCTGCGCTCGCTTGTGGAGCGGCTGATTCCGCCGCTTGAGGGCTGGCAGTTTAACCGTACCGTCTTTTTCAACCCGTTTCTCTGGTACGCGGCCCTGTTTTTGGTACTTTTGAAACTCTATGAGGGAGGAATTTTGCGGGTGTGGCTGGCAAACGGCATTGTATGCCTGGCCCTGCTTGCCGTGATCCTGACACCGAACCGTTATAATGACCTGTATGCTACCTGTCATAACAGGGCTTATGAATATTATCACGGCACGGAGGTGGACGAGCTTTCCTACGAACAGTTTTACGCCGTAGAACTGTTTGCGAAAATCAAGGAGGATATCGGCTATCAGGGTGAGTGGGCGGCAGCCTACGGCCTATACCCGGCGGTGCTTGAGTATAACGGGATTGCCACGCTGGACGGGTATCTGGGTTTTTATCCCCAGCGGTATAAGGAGGCATTTCGCAAGGTGATCGCTCCGGCGCTGGAGCGGGTGGAGGCTACCCGGATCTACTATGACGACTGGGGGGCAAAGGCTTATCTGTATTCCGGGACCGACTTAAGCATCGTCAGTGCCACCAAGACGGTGTATGCGACGGACGACCGCATTTATATAGACGGAAAAGCATTTAAAGAGCTTGGCGGGAAATATCTTTTTTCAAGGATCAGGCTTTCCAATGCGGAAGAGGTCGGGCTTTCCCTTCAGGGAGAGTACACGGCGGCGGACGAAAGTATGACGGTCTATGTCTATCACATCATCTGAATAGACAATTGTAAAACACATGGTATTGCTAATCAGAAAAAGCAGAGAGGAGTTATCATATGTCAATTCGAGTACACAATTTCGGGGGTGCGATCGGGTGGAATGCCAAAAAGTACCTGCCGTGGATTTCCAGCGAGAGTTATCTGAAATTACAGTTTCTCAGCCGCAGAAAATCGCAGAAAGGTTATATTGAGTACTTTTTAAGCCACGAGGAGCCGCCGCATCCGCTGGTGGTAAATCTGGAGACGGTGAACCGCTGCAACAGTACCTGTGAATTTTGTACCGCCAATATCCATGCGGAAAAGCGGCCTTATAAGAAGATGGATGATGCGCTTTATTATTCCATCATCGATCAGCTTCGCGACTGGAATTACAAGGGACACCTGACACTCTACGGGAACAACGAACCGTGGCTTGATACACGCATTGTAGAATTTCATAAGTATGCCAGGAAGCAGCTTCCGGATACCTTTATTTTCATGTCCACCAACGGTCTGCTCCTCAATGTGGACAAGGTGAAACAGATCGTTCCTTACGTGGATCAGCTCATTATCAACAACTACGGGATGGAAATGAAGATGCACGACAACGTGCAGATTATTCATGATTATGTGAAGGCGCATCCGGATGAGTTTCGCGACGTGGAAATTTTGATACAGATCCGTTATTTGAAGGAAGTGCTGACAAACCGCGCGGGCAGCGCCCCCAACAAGCAGTCCAAGGGGAAAATCATAAAAGAGACCTGTCTGATGCCCTTTACGGATGTTTGGATCACACCTTTCGGGAAGATGGGGATCTGCTGCTGCGATAATTTTGAGGTGACGGAGCTTGCGGATCTGAATACAACCTCTCTGCGGGAAGGCTGGAACAGCGAAAAATATCAGAAGCTGCGGGAGGCGATCGCCGGCGGCAGGCACAACTATCCCTTCTGTAAAAACTGTGATTTTATTGATGCGGGACTTCGCATGGACGCGGTGGACGACGTTTTGAAGCACAGGCAGATGCACGGCGCGAGACAGTCGATCTTTAAGCAAAAATAATATGTAGGATGCAAGTATCATGAGGGCGGGGGACAAATGAAAAAGAAGATGATAGCGGCAGTGTGCATGGCGGCGGTCTCTTTGATGGTTATGGGATGCGGGGGCAGTGCGGAAGCGGCAGCGCAGGATGGCAGTCAAATGGGACTGGAAAGTCAGGATACGGCAGAGGAAAGCGAAGAGGCGGCTGATGGGGCCGCGGAGGATGCACAGGGAAGCGAAGAGGCGGCCGATGGGGCTGCGGAGGATGCACAGGGAAGTGAAGCGGCATCCGATGGTGCGGATGAAGGGCGAACGGAACAGGCGTCTGCGGATTCCGAGCCTGTGCAGCTTGACGGAAAGACGATTTCCATCTTGGGAGACAGCATTTCTACCTTCCGCGGTCATAATCCGGAAGGGTATGCCGTTTTCTATCCGGAATATGGAGACGTGAAGGCGGTGGAGGGTACCTGGTGGCAGCGGGTCATGAATGATTTGGGGCTTACTCTTTACAAAAACGGCTCCAGTGCAGGCGCTACCGCTGTCGGGGATTCGACGGGCACGGAGGATCCACTCTGTGCCTGCAATGAGCTGCGCATCGGTGCGCTTACGGGAGCAGCAGGGGCCTGCCCGGAGATCATTATCGTGTTTTTGGGAACCAACGATCTGTTAAACGGGGTTTCCATGGGGACAAATGACGGCACAATGCTGGTGGAGGAGGGGGAGATTACGACGTTTAGCGATGCCTATACCCTCATGCTTGACAAATTGCTGGCAAACTATCCCCCTGCGGAGATTTACTGCTGTACCCTGCTTCCGGTGGGAGACTATGGGACGCAAACGCCCTATGTGGATTTTGTGACGACAGACGGGCTGACGGCGGCGGATTACAGCAGGACGATCGTGCAGATTGCGGAAAATAAGGGGCTTGTCGTGGTGGATCTGCAGGACTGCGGTATTACCATAGACAATTTGGCAGAAATGACGACTGACGGAGTGCATCCGACGGCGGATGGCATGGCGTGTATTGCGGAGGCGGTGAAACGTGCACTCGTCGGGAGGTAGTGAAAATGACAATGGAAGTGCGGGGCATCCGTAAGGCCTACGGGAAAAAACAGGTGCTTGCGGATGTCTCTTTTTTGACGGAAAGCGGACAATGTGTGGGAATCCTCGGCGGAAACGGCAGCGGGAAATCAACGCTGTTTTCCATCCTTTCGGGGGTGCGCAGAGCGGACGGCGGCTCCTTTTTTTACGGGGAGACGGACCTTTTGCGCTATCTGGGACGGATTCCCGATCTCCTCGGCTATGTGCCCCAGACAGACCCGCTGATGGAAGAACTTTCAGCCTGGGACAATCTGCGCATGTGGCATGACAAGGGGACGTTAAACAGGGAACTTGCGGAAGGATCGCTTGCGCTGTTGGGGATCGATGCCTTTTTAAAAACACCGGTGCGCAGACTGTCCGGCGGCATGAGAAAACGCCTTTCCATTGCCTGTGCGGTGGCTTCCCGGCCGGGGATCCTGATACTGGATGAGCCGTCGGCGGCTTTGGATCTGGTCTGCAAGGAAAGCATCCTCCGTTATTTGACGGCTTACAAGGAAGCTGGCGGTATCATCCTGCTTGCCACGCATGACGTGCAGGATCTGCCGCTGTGCGATGTCTGTTATCTGTTAAAGGAAGGCCGCCTGCATCCTTATGGGTACGACGGCGATTATCACAAGCTGGCGGAGGCTTTATTATGAGAAGGCTGGCGGGGTTTTTCAGGGCACAACTGATACGCGTATGGCGTCTTCTCCCGTTACAGATGGGCGTTAGTCTGGTGATCTGCGTCTGTGTGGGCATTCCTGCGGCGCTGCTTGTGATGCAGGGGGCGGGCGAGGGGCAGGAGAGATATCGGATCGGCCTGGTGGGGGACGTCTCTGATTCTTATCTGGGCTTTGGGATCGCGGCTTTGCAGACCATGGATGATTCGCGCCTGATGATCGAGCTGATCGAGATGACGGAAGCGGAGGCGGAGTCTGCCCTTGCGCGGGGGGAGCTGACTTCCGTGGTGCGGGTGCCGGACGGTTTTCTGGACGCCGTTGTTTTCGGGGATAATGACATACATGTCACATATACGGTCGCTTCTGAGCAGACACAGCTTGGCGCCACGGTGATGGGGGAGATCGCGGATGTGGCGTCTACACTGGTGACGGCATCCCAGAGCGCTATTTACGCAATGCAGCGCACGCTCTGCGAACAGGGGAGCGCAGAGCGGGTCGGCACGGAGACGGACCGCCTCAACCTCATGTTGATCAACCTGGTGCTTTCCCGCAGTGGGTTTGGCGAGGTGGAGGTTTTGGGTTATGCGGACGGGCTTAGTCTGGAGGCCTACTATTTTTGCAGGATTTTGCTTCTGCTTATGATTCTTTCCGGTCTTTTCGGCAGTGTTTTCTTTCTTTTCCGTAAAACGGCGCTGGCGGGGATGCTGCGGGCCGCAGGCGTGGGGGCGTTTTTGCAGATCGCGGGGGAGTATCTGGCTTATCTGGCCTTTTTGTTTGCGGGTTTTTTCCTGCCGTTTTGTCTTCTGGTGCCGGGACTGGAGCGGGAACTGTTTTCGCTGCCGGAGTGGGAGGGCAGGGGAGCTGCGCCCTTTCTTGCGCTGCTGCCCTTTTTGCTGGCCTCTGCGGCGATGTTTGCGGCCTTCCAGCTCTTTCTTTACGAGTTGGCGGACGGGATTGTGAACGGCCTTTTGCTGCTGTTGTTTGGCGGGGTAGGGATGGCTTATCTGTCAGGGTATTTTTACCCGACGGCTTTCTTCCCTGCGCAGCTGCGGGTTGTGGGAAGCTTTCTCCCCACGGGGGCGGCTGCACGGTTTGTGGAGAGCGGCTTTTTGGAGAGAACTGCATGCGGCGCGGGGGCGGCGGTTTTTGCTTGGCTGGCAGTGTTCCTTCTGTTGGCGGTTGTTGTCAGGCAGAGGCGGATCCTCAGAGGGTAGAGAGAAAGGAGGAAACGGATGCTCACAAAAATCGGTGATATGCTTGTGAGAGGCTGGCTGATACAAAAACGCCTGTTATGTAAATATAGTTTTCTGCTCCTGCTCGCTCTGCCGCTCCTGTTTGCGGCTGGCTTGGGCAGGCTTGCAAGCGAAGAGAGCGGGATTGCCTCCATTGCCATCTATCTGCCGCAGGACGATCAGACGGCGCAGCAGATCGGAGAGCGGCTGCTTGGCAGGGACAGTGTTTTTCGCTTCTTTTCCTGTGAAAGCGGGGAGGAAGCTGTGCGGATGGTGGAGACGAAAGAGGCGGATGCTGCCTGGCTTTTTTCCGATGAGACGGAAGAAAATCTTCGTGAATTGGCACAGAAACGGCGGGTGCGGCCGCTTGTGAAGGTGGTGGAGCAAAAGGACAGCGTACCGCTTCTTCTTTCCAGAGAAGTGCTCTCGGCAGCAATCTACCCCGCTTTCTCTTATGCCGTTTATGAGAGTTATGCCACGCAGGAATTGGGGTTTACCAAACTTGGAGAGGAAACGCTGCGTCGTACTTATGAGAGCGTGGCGGTGACGGGAAGCCTGTTTCAGGCGGTCTATCCGGATGGAAGCACGGAAAAAGTGCGGGAGGGCGATTATGTGCAGGCACCTCTCAGAGGAATCCTGGCAATCTGGCTCGTTATCCTGGGACTGGCGGCCGCCCTCTTTTATATGCAGGATGAGGAGCGGGGCGTCTACGGCAGGATGTCCGGTGCGAGACGCTTTTTGGCGTTCTACGCTGTAGGCGGCATCTTTCTTTTGGACGGGACGGCAGTCCTTCTTTTGTGCTGTAAGCTGGGCGGGGTGTTTACGGAGCCTTTGAAAGAAGTGGGGTGCGCAGCAGTCTTTGCCTTTTGTGTGCTGGCCTTTTCCAATCTGCTGCGGCTTTTGTGCCGGACGCCCCGGTGGATCGGGGTCATCCTTTTGCCGCTTTCGGCAGGGATGCTCGCACTGTGTCCGATTTTTCTGAATCTGCAAAATTTCAGGGTGGGAAAACGTCTTCTCCCACCCTGGTACTATCTGCAATCGATTCATGATACAAGTTACTTATATGAAATGGCCGTCTATACGGTGATTTTGGTTCTGGCAAGCGCCATATTGCAGCGGGTGCTAAGCCGCGCTGCCTGATGCAGCCTGCCTTTCCATCCCGAATCAGAAATGTGCTTAGCCGGTACAGGTCAGTCAACCTCGATTTGATCCGCCTGTGCGCCCTTTTCCTTCCGCGCTTCCTCGTGGTAGGTTTTTTCCGTGTTGACATTCCAGATATTGTCCTTGGAGGAAATACCGCCCAAAATGTTTTTCACGGTCTCGAAGGAAGTCATCATCGAGTGGTCGATGTTGTTGTAGCGGTGTTGGCCGTTTCTGCCCACGCAGTAGAGGTTGTCGATGGACTTTAAGTATGCGGTCAGCTTGTCCATATCCTTGTAGGTGTCAAAGTAGGCTGGGTAGGCTTTCTTTACCCGCTCCACATGGGAATCCATCACATCGGAAGGCTTGTCGATCAGTCCCATGCTCACAATCTCGTCTACCGCAAAGCGGGTGAAGGCCTCATCCGACATCGTCCAGTATTCATCCCCCTCGGAGACAAAGTATTCCAGACCGATCCAAACCGTGTGTTCCAAGTCGCGCACCATGTAGGGAGACCAGTTGTTGTAGATTTGGAACCGCCCCAGCTTTACGGTCCTGTCATGTACATAGATCCAGCAGTCGGGTACGATATTGCTGATGGTCTTTAAATTCGTTTTGTTTTTCAGGTTCAGCTTCGGCAGCAGCAGTCCTACGGTCATATAATCGCGGTAGGGGAGGCCTGCGGCAATCTCCGCTTCGGCCTTTGGCACGTCGTTCATGCCTGCCACCAGATCCTTCACGGGCATGGAGGAGATAAAGATATCACCTTTTGCGGTCACTTCTCCATCGGGTGTCTCGTAAGTGATGGAAGTCAGATGGTTGTTTTCATTCTTGTGGAGTCCGACCGCCCTGCTGTGGCAGAGAATAGTTCCGCCCATTTCTTTGATGTGCTCTGCGGTCACTTCCCAGAGCTGGCCGGGGCCGAGTTTTGGATAGCTGAATTCTTCGATCAACGAGGTTTCCACCTCGCGGTTTTTCCTGCCGGGCAGCATTTTAGAGAAGACGTCTTTTAAAATGGTGGCGATAGACAGACCCTTTGCCCGCTGTGCGCCCCAATCGGGAGCGATCTCGGAGGGGTGTCTGCCCCAGAGGTTTTCCGTATAATTTTCAAAGAACATGGAGTAGAGTTTTTTACCAAATCGGTTTACATAAAAATCTTCCAACGAATTTTCCGGCCTTTTGTGAATCATAGAGGCAAGGTAGCTGAAACCAGCCTGCATGGTGGCAAGAAACCCCATATTGATAAAGGTCTCCGGTTTTAAGGAGATTGGATAGTCGAAAAATTTTCGGTTATAATAGATACGCGAAACACGGTGCCTGCGCAGCATGACGTGGTCTTCCTTTTCGGGATCGGGTCCGCCGGGGACAAGTGTCATCTCGCGGTGCAGCACGATATCATCGTAGGTGGGGGAACCCTGCGTGGGCAGCATATGCTCCCACCACGCATTGACTTCCGGTACCTTGGAAAAAAAGCGGTGGCCGCCCATGTCCATGCGGTTTCCCTTGTAGTTGACAGTCTTGGAGATACCGCCCATTGCGTCGGATTCTTCCAGTACCGTGACGTCGTATTCCTTATTTTGATCCTGTCTGAGCAGTTCATAGGCGGCGGTGAGGCCGGCGGGGCCCGCGCCGATCACAAATACTTTTTTCATGCCATACCTCGTTACGTTATCGATTGCAGCGCATGCTCAAAAACCTGCACTGCCCATTGCCATCGTGTTTAGTTTACCATGTTTGGAGAAGGATGTATACAGGAAAGTCGCTTGCTTTAAATTTTGGCCGATTATTTAAATAACATGGCATTTCACCTTTTATATGATTTTTTTTAATATAATCTCCGTTTTACGTGAGGGCTTAATAAAGTGCGGCGCGGAAAGTTTTGGGGGAATGTGGTAAGTTTTGGTGAAATGTGTTATAATACAATATTATTTATCGTAGGTAAATGGGAGAGAGACATATGCTTTTCAATTCGTTACATTTTATAATCTTTTTTCCGATTGTCGTGGGGATGTATTATCTGATCCCGCAAAAACTCAGAACCTATTGGCTGCTTGCGGCAAGTTATTATTTTTATATGTCTTGGAATGCAAAATACGTGTTTCTGCTTCTGTTTTCTACAATAGTGACATATGTTTCAGGGCTTATGCTTGAGCGGTGCGTTCAGGAGGAAAAAGGGGGAAAGATACGAACACGGCGGAAAAAACTTTGCGTTGCAGCAAGTTTTATTTTAAATCTTTTCATTCTGTTAATCTTTAAATATTTGAATTTCGGAATCGACAGCTTGAATCAGTTTTTTGGCTATCTGCATATCACGCTTAATGTGCCTGCCTTTGACTTGCTTCTTCCGGTCGGCATTTCGTTTTATACGTTTCAGGCGCTGGGGTATACGGTGGATGTATACAGGGGCGATATTTATGCTGAGAGAAATTTTTTTCATTATGCGCTCTTTGTCTCCTTTTTTCCTCAATTGGTGGCAGGGCCGATTGAACGGTCAAAAAATCTTTTGCGGCAGTTGGACAAGCCGGCAAAGCTGAATTTTAACAGCTTTAGGGATGGGTTTCTTTTGATGCTCTGGGGGTATTTTTTAAAAATGGTATTGGCAGACCGCATCGCCGTATTTGTGGATACGGTCTACGGGGATTTTGAAACCTATACAGGTGTTTATCTGATTGTGGCAACGCTTTTGTTTGCGGTGCAGATATACTGTGACTTTTTAGGGTATTCCGTCATTGCTATGGGAGCGGCCAAGATATTGGGGATTCAGTTGATGGAGAATTTTGACGCGCCCTATTTGGCGACTGGCGTTTCGGAGTTCTGGCGCAGATGGCATATTTCGCTATCCAGCTGGTTTCGGGATTATCTCTATATACCTCTGGGTGGAAACCGCAAAGGAAAAATCAAAAAATATGCCAATTTGTTGATTACGTTTGGTGTGAGCGGACTTTGGCACGGAGCCGACTGGTCCTATGTGATTTGGGGACTCTTAAACGGCTTTTGGCAGATTGGCGGTTCTATATTAATGCCTATCAGGAAAAAGCTGATCAATTTATTGGACATCAAAGAGGATAGTTTGAGCCATAAATGCCTTCAGATGGCAGCCACCTTTCTATTGATAGATCTTGCATGGGTGTTTTTTCGCGCAGATTCTGTATTTTCGGCTTTGCGGATCATTAAGAGGATGGTTACGGCAAAGAATTATTGGGTATGGTTTGACGGCTCTCTTTATAACTGTGGGTTGAATCAAAAAAATTTTATGTTGATCATTTGGGGGATACTGCTACTGCTTGTGGCGGATATTTGTAAATACAAGGGTATCAAGCTACGGGAGATTGTGGCGAAACAGGATTATTGGGCACAGTGTTTAGTGGTGACTACGGCACTGCTTTGCATTTTGGTATTCGGCATGTGGGGTGTGGGATATGATGCTGCAAATTTTATTTATTTTCAATTTTAATGGAAGTATTGCTGAGTTTATCGATTAAAAATGAGAAAATAAAAAAGGGGGCTGAGAGCGGAAATGAAAAAGGCTAAGATGGCACTCTGGGCGATTGCCATGATCGTGTTTGCGGCAATGCTTTTCCGGAGCGTGATGTTTTGCCTGGAGAACAAGGGTGCTCATAATAGAAATGGTGATTTTTTTAGAGTGGCAGATGAATGTGACGTGTTGTTTTTGGGAACCAGCCATATGGCTACGGAAGTGTTACCTTTGGAACTTTGGCATGATTATGGTATCACTTCTTATAACATCGCTGGTTTAGGACAGCTTATGCCGGTGAGCTATTGGATGTTAATAAATGCACTTGATTATGCGAATCCGAAGGTGGTTTTGGTGGATTGCTATGCGATAGAGGCGGATGCCGTTGCGAACGATGGAGAATTTATGCATATGTCCATGGATGGTCTCCCCTTGACCAAAACTAAAATAAGGGCAGTTTGTGATTTGTATGATGACATGGACAGGCGGATTGAATATTTGTGGAATTTTTCCATCTATCATAATCGGTGGGATGAATTGACATGGAAAGATTTTGATAGCAGATATGATAATATGAGGGGAGCGCAATTTCAAGTCGCCTTGTGCGAGCCGGCTCCGTTTATTTTGCGAGATGTGGAACCAGAGCCGGTTGACAGTGTGGGGGTGGAATATCTGCGAAAGATTATGGAGGAATGCAGAAGGAGAGATATTAAGGTAGTGCTTACGTATTTGCCGTTTCCGGCAAATGAAAGCGAGCAGAAAGTTGCGGCATATGTAGGACAGTTTGCACAGGAGTACGGCGTAGATTATCTTAATTTTTTAAAGCTGAATGTGGTTGATTTCAAGACAGACTGTTTGGATGCAAATTCGCATCTGAACATATCGGGTGGACATAAAATAACTTCTTATATCGGGAAATATCTATCGGAAGAGTGTGGAATAGTGAATCGCAGACAGGATGGTATTGTTGACTGGGATGAGGACTATGCGGGTTATCAGAGGTATAAAGTAGAACGACTACAGGGGCTGGAGTCCCTGCAAAATTCTCTGATTATGATGGCAGATAAAAGCTTCAGCCTATGTCTTTATGTGGACGGAGAATCGAAAATATGGGATTATGAACAGTATGTTAATCTGGTGCAAAATCTGGCGCCTGAATATGCGTTTCCTACCTTGGGGGAAATTATGGGGCAGGGGGTAGATTATTTGCTTTTGCTCGATAATAAAAACAGAGTAATCAAAGAATTTGGCGGGGAAGAAAGCGGGGAGACAGAGACATCTTTCGGAAAAGTGGTGTATACGAAGACCGAGGCGGGTGAAAGGGTGCTTTATCTGGAGGGATCTGAAGAAAACTTACTAGTGGAAGAGGACGAAAATGGTCATAAGTTGACAGTGCAGACGATTCTGATCGATCATTCGGACGGTTCGATCATTAATCTGCAAAAGTTTCAAGAAACACTCAAGGCAACTAAATAATAAAAATGATTTATTGTCTGGTTACAGGCAGGAAGAGTATAGAAAAAGGATGCTGTTATGACGGTTATGTTTGGTTTCTTATTCTGGCTGATTTTGATCCCGTTTTGTATCGGGTTGATTCCGGCAAATTTTATATTGCCGCAGAAACGCAGTCCGGGCTTTGTATTGCTTTCCGGGTATTTCGGCATGTGGGCGCTCTTTGAGATTTCAGCGGTACCGGCGGTTTTGTGGGTGGAGTACGATAACTTTAAAATAGCCTCCGCGGTGTTTACCGTGCTGACGCTTCTTAGTGCGGCGGCGGGCATAGCGCTGTTGTATCGTAACGGGAAGGCGGGAAAACCCGGGCTGATTGCAGGAAAGACGAGGAAGCGTTCAGAGGCAGGTAAAGAAAATGACAAGAGTGTCAGTAACGTAGGCGGTCTGAAAGGGTACATGGCGGCTTCTGGAAAGTGGCTGCTTTATCATACGGGCATCGAATGGCTCCTGTTTTTCGGCCTGCTTGCTTTTCAGCTTTATAAAGCGTTGGCTTATGCATCCTTTGACGGCGACGACGCCTATTATGTGGTGGAGTCCTTAATTGCGCAGGAGGCAGGCGTGATGTACCGCATTCTTCCGCTTACGGGCGGGTCAACGGGACTTGACGTGCGGCACGCGATGGCGGTCTTTCCCATGTGGACAGCCTTTGTCTCGGTGCGGGCAGGGATGCACGCGACGATCGTGTCCCATGTGGTGATGCCCCTGGTACTGATCCCGCTGACGTATCTTTTATATTATGAGATTGGCAGAAATGTGTTTCGCAGAGAAAATCTGCCTGTTTTTATGATGATCATGGCGTTGTTCCAGATATTTGGCAACGTCTCCATTTATACGAACGAGACCTTTTTCCTGACCCGCACCTGGCAGGGAAAAGCGGTGGCTGGCGCGCTCGTTATTCCGGCGCTTTTCTGGGTGTTTTTGCAGATTTATGACAAGGGTGTCAGGAATGGACGGACAGACGCAGGCCTTTGGATATTGCTGATCTGCATTAATATGACAGCGGGTGTGTGCAGTTCCATCTCGGTGTTTTTGGTCTGCATCCTGATCGCGGTGGCAACCTTTTGTCTGGCGGTGGCGGAGCGGGACTGGAAGGTGCTTTTCAAGGTGGGTGCGGCCTGCATCCCCAATGTGGTGTATATGGCGGTGTATGTGTATATGGCTTACAGCTACCTATTAAAATAACGGGGGCGGTATATGTGGGGTATTTTTTTAGAGAGCGTTGTCATCTTTAAAAATTATATGGGCTACCACGAGAATCATTTTCTGGCGGGCATCTATGTCTTTGTGCTCCTCTATCTTTGGCTTACGGAGAAGGACAGGCGCAGGCGGGTACTGTTTGTCTATGCGCCCACGCTGCTTTTGTTCCTGTTTTTCTGTCCCCTGTTTCGCAAGGTGTTTGTGCGGTTGATGGAGGATTCCGAGACGTATTATCGTCTCTTGTGGCTTTTGCAGATGAGCATCGTCAGCGCTTACGGCCTGATCCGGCTGATGGGAAAGCACAGGCGCATCGGTTTGGCAGCGGTCTGCCTGATTATCATTGCCAGCGGTGATTACGTCTATGACAGCCCGCATATCTCCAAAGCGCAGAACGCCTACCATCTGCCGCAGGAGGCGATAGATATCGTGGATCTGATTGAGCCTGAGGAAGGCCGCATCACGGTGCTTGTGCCGGCGGATCTGATCTACTATGTCAGACAGTACAGCACGGACATTGAGCTGCCTTATGGACGTGAGATGCTGATTGAGAGATGGGATTATTACAATGCCATGTATGAGGCCATGGAAAAGGCGGAGGTGATTGACACCCCTGCTTTTGTGGAACTGACAAGAACCTATCCCTGCGCTTACGTGATCCTGAAGGAGGACAGAGAGGTTCTTGAACCGCTTACAGACTACGGATTTTCAGTTTATGGTCAGGTGGGAGAGTTTGTGATCTACAAGGATATGACGTTGCAGGATCAATAGACAGTCCGGGCAGGATAAGGTTGCGCGACAGGAGAATAACGGATGCTATTTAATTCATATATTTTTGTGTTTGTGTTTTTTCCCATATGCCTGATTGGATATTATGGTCTTTTAAAAAGCAGGAGGCCCGGGGCGGCTGCAGTGTTTCTGACGGCCATGTCCCTATGGTTCTACGGCTATTTTAATCTGTCCTATCTGCTGATCATGGTCTGCAGCATTGCGGTAAATTATATGTTCCACAAACTGCTGTCGAACAGGGAACCCGGAAAGGCCGCGAGACAAGATAAGACGGAGCAGGGAGCGGGGAAAACGGCGGGATTTCGATCCATACCCCGCAAGGCACTCATGATAACAGCGGTAGCGCTTAATTTGGGTGTGCTCTTTTACTTTAAGTATTTTGATTTCTTTCTTACCACCGTGAATGGTGCGTTCGGAACCGATTTTGTCCTGCGGGGGATCCTTCTGCCGCTGGGAATCAGTTTTTTTACGTTTCAGCAGATTTCCTTTATCGTCGATACTTACAAGGGAGAGGTGGCGGACTGTTCGTTTTCCGAGTACGCGCTCTTCGTCTCCTTTTTTCCTCAGCTTATTGCCGGTCCGATTGTGAATCATAGCGAGATGCTGCCGCAGTTTCGAGCCTTTGACGGAAAAAAGGCGGATTGGGAACGGATCGCGGGCGGTCTTGCGCTCTTTGTGCTGGGGCTTTCCAAGAAGGTGCTTTTGGCGGATACGTTTGGCGCGGGCGTGGATTACGGCTATGATAATTTGGCGGCGCTTGGCCGCGCGGACGCGATGCTGGTGATATTCTTCTATGCCCTGCAGCTGTACTTTGATTTCAGCGGGTACTGCGATATGGCTGTGGGAATCGGCAGGATGCTGGGGATCGAGATTCCCGTCAATTTCAATTCTCCTTATCAGGCAGTGAACATTGTGGATTTTTGGAAACGGTGGCATATCACCCTGAACCGTTTCTTTACCAAATATGTCTATATCCCGCTGGGCGGCAACCGTAAGGGGCAGGGACGGATGTATGTTAATCTCTTGCTGGTCTTTTTCTTAAGCGGCCTCTGGCACGGGGCGGGCTTTCATTTTCTGGTCTGGGGGATGCTGCATGGGGTGCTGTATGTGGCGACGCGGTTCTGGCTGGGGCGTATAAAGCCACGTTTGCTGCAAAAGCATGCAGGAATCCCTTCACAAAAGGTGCATTTGCAGGGACAGGATCTGACAGGGGCGTCTGATGCCGGCGTGACATCCCGTATCGGACATAAAATCATGACAATAGTGTCACAAATAGCGACTTTTCTCTATGTCAGTGTTGCCTGGGTCTATTTTCGAGCGGAGAGCATCACGCAGGCGAATACGCTTCTTAGGACGGCGTGTATGGGGGAAATGAAAAGGATTTCCCTCGATTTGGCGGAGTGTCTGCGGCCCGACGAATTTTGGTATGTGCTTAAGGTGCTGCATCTGGATAACCTGTCTTTTAGCCGCTATATCCTGATGTTTGTGATTCTGGCGGCAGGGCTGTTTCTTTCCATGGCAGGGAAAAATGCGAAGGAGCGGGTGGATTGCCTGAAATACGGGCCTGTGTCGGCGGTGGTACTGGTGGTGCTTGCGGTGTGGTGCATCTTAAGTTTTTCCGGGGTCAGCACGTTTTTGTATTTTAACTTTTAAGGATGGTGGGGTATGGCTAAAACAGTGCAAAATTTGATTGTAATGGATGGGCGAACTGAGGCGGTGGATGTCAAAGCCGCGCAGTATGAGATAAGGAATATGATTTATCTTGTCCGAAACCAGCAGGTGATGGTAGATTATGAACTTGCAATGTTATATCAGGTTGAGACCAGAGTGCTAAACCAGGCGGTAAAAAGAAATATAGAAAGATTTCCGGAACGGTTTTGTTTTCAACTGACCAAAGAGGAATATGAAAACTTGATATCACAAAATGTGATATCAAGTTTTCAGGAAGAAAAATCCGGTTATGGCGGTCGCAGAAAGCTGCCCTATGTTTTTACTGAGCAGGGGATTGCGATGCTTGCGTCTGTTTTAAGAAGTGAGACCGCTGTACAGACGAGCATTCATATTATGGATTCTTTTGTGGAAATGAGGCGTTTCCTTGCAAACAATGCTCTGCTTTTTGAGCGTATCAGCAATATCGAGTTAAAGCAATTGGAGTACAGGAAGGAAACGGAGGAAAAATTTGAGCGCATATTTGAATATATATCCGGAAACGAAGAATCATCTCAAAAAATCTTTTTTGAAGGACAGATATATGATGCGTTTAGTTTGATAGTTGACTTGATACAAAAGGCGGAGAAGGAAATTATTTTGATTGATGGGTATGTGGATGTAAAAACGTTAAATTTACTTGCTAAAAAGAAAGAATATGTGGCGGTGACTGTCTATACACAAAAGCCGACACGGCTCACCGACATGGATTGTGATAATTTTAATGCGCAATATCCCAATTTAAAGCTGAAATATTCAAAAGCATTTCATGACAGATTTCTGATTATTGATCGAAAGACAGCTTATCACGTTGGGGCGTCATTGAAAGATGCCGGAAAGAAATGCTTTGGTATTAATCTTATTCAAGATATAAAAATGATGGAGGATGTATTGCGGCGTTTAGAACCGGAAACGGAGGAACAGGATGAAGCGGTATAAAAAATGGATTCTTTCCATCGTAGCCCTCATCTTTCTGCTGCTCATGATGGTGGCAGGCTTGGTGGTCTGGGTGGATCCTTTCTTTCAGTACCATGCGCCCCTTGAAAACTTCCCTTATCTGGTGGATAATCAGCTCACCCAGAATCCGGGGATGGCAAAGCATATGGATTATGACAGTGTGATCCTTGGTTCTTCCATGACGGTGAATTTTAACACGCACTGGTTTGAGGAGCTGATGGGACTTAAGGCAATCAAGCTCAATTACAGCGGCGCCTATCCCAAGGATCAGGCCAACATCATGGACATTATCTTTGACAGCGGCCATGAGGTAAAGTCCGTTTTTTTGGGAGTTGACGTGACGACTTACACCGGGGGCGTGGAGGAGACGAAATACCCGATTCCGGCTTATCTTTACGACGATAATTATCTTAATGACATTCAGTATGTGTTGAATAAGGACGTGCTCTTAAACTATGTGCTGCGCCCTCTGGCCGATCCGGACAAAACGGATCTTGCCACCGTATATCAGAGCTGGTGGACGGACGAATACTACAACATTCAGTGGGTGATGCACAATTATGTGCCACCTGCTCCGGTGGAGGAGGTGACGCCGGCTGATGCCTTTTTGGAGAGTACGGATAGGAATCTGCGCGTCAACCTCTGTCCCTATATCGAACAGAATCCGGATACGACTTTTTATATCTTTTTCCCGCCGTACAGTATCCTTTATTGGAACGATGTGATGCAGGAAAATCATCTGGAGGCTACCATGCAGGAATACGCACATATTGCAAAGACATTGCTTTCCTATGATAATGTGCGGGTGTTTTATTTTCCGGATCGAGCGGAGATCGTGACGGATTTAAACAATTATGCGGACTACACGCATTACCATGCAAGATATAACCGATTTATGACAGAGTGTTTTGCGGACGGGACCTGCGAGGTAAAGAGTGTGGAGGAGATGGAGCGGGCACTGGAAAGTACGCGCGATATGATAGAGCGGTTTGATTTTGAGGCCCTTTTTTCCGTGGAATATTGATAGGATTCTCTCGTTTCGGGATCGCAGAGCCAAATCTGAAATTTGGCTCGCATACTCCGCAAAAAACGCTCTAATATGGAGGTAAAGTATGGAAGAAATTATCATTAGAAAAATGAAAGAAGAGGACATACCGGACGTTGTGGATATTCAAATAAATGGTTGGAAAACCGCATATAGAGGAATCGTTGAAGATGGTTATCTGGATACAATGAATAGAGATGAGATTATAGCGAGGAGAAAAAAGGGTTACAAACAAAATTGCTTCATGGTTGCGGAATTAAAGAAAGAAGTGGCTGGATTTTGTTGGTATGTCGATAATAACAGTTTTACACCTGATGAAATGGATATCGATTGTGAACTAATCGCATTATATGTCAGACCGGATTTAAAATGGAAAGGCATAGGTACGAAGCTGTTTCAATTTGTAACGAATGAATTTCAGAGCAAAGATAAAACGCGCATGGTGGTGTGGTGCTTAAAAGATAATGAGCCGTCTAAACAGTTTTATGCAAAAATGGGCGGAAAAATTGCGAAAGAAAAGATTGTTGAAATAGGCGGGAAAAATTATTCTGAAGTTGGCTTTGTATATGATATTTGAATGTATAAATTTGAGTTTACATAACGATACAAAAACCATATGGAAGGAGCAATGCTGTGTTATTTCGTAAATGGCGGGAAGTATACTTTACTTCTGAAATGGAAAAATTCTTTATTGCTGAGAATCTGTTGAATGAGCGGGGAATTTCTTACAAAACAGATATCATTAACAATCATATAAGGCTTTCCATGAATAATCTTGGCAATACGAGTCCTGCTTTATGCAGAGACGGCAATGTGAAAGATTATTACAAAATTTTGGTAAAAAAGGAAGATACACATCGAGCCAAATATTTATTATCTAAAATTTAATATAAATCATGCGCCGGATGCCTATTCCCCCTCCCCTGCGTTGGGCACCATGCATTCCACAAACCGCCTCGCTAAAATTTCCCGCCCTGCATCGTTAAAGTGAATATAGTCCGTCATATAGTCCAGATAATTGTCCTCGTTAATGGAGCCATAGAAGTTGTCAATAAAGGAAACGCCGACGTCCATGGTAGCGTCCCGCTCTTTTTGCAGATAGTGGCTTAAGGTGCCGTGGCCTAAGTCAACACGATCGCCGTTCTGGAAATTGCCGTCCTCACCGATGCTGTGGCAGAAGGTATGGGACATCACTGCGATACGGATGTGAGGATAAGCCTCCTGAATGGCCTTTACGCCCGCGCGCAGTGCACCGGTGTAAGTGACGATGTCGTAGGGGGCATTGGGATCGTCGCAGGGCCGCTTGTTGACATAGTCGCTGCCGTCGTACATGATACAGATCATATCAACGGTATTCATGTCAAGTTCCGAAAGCATCTGCGTGTTTGCGGCGAAGCTCTCATCATAACTGTAGGTGGCCGCCGTCTTCATCAGGTCAAAATCCCCGCTGGCAAGGCTTTTTGCCACATAGGAGAAGGAGAAGGCGTCCAGAATGTAGCCGTCATTATAGGAGGCAAACTGCGCTGCCATGGTGGTTCCCGTAAAAGAACCGTTATAGACGGTTGCACCTGTTTTCTTCGCAATCTGTTCCGACAGGCCGCCCTCGCCCCGGTTTAAGGAGAAAGGATCGTCACCAAGACACAGGATCGTGGTGACACCGTCATCCACCCAGCCCTCACGCAGTTCGGGTGCAAGGGGAATGATATTGTCCAGGACTTCAATGTCAAAATCCGTCGTCTGGTAATTCGGATCATCGTCAATGGGCGTTCCCTTATTCCATTGGTAAAGGCGAAAGGACGAATAACCGATGACCAGCACGATGGCAATGAGCAGGACTAGATGAATGTTCACATGGATGCCGCCCTTTTTGCCGTTTGCGGATGTATCTGATGCTTCTGTCATGATTTCTGTTTCCTGTGTGCTTTTTTCCTGCTTTTCTTCCATAGTCAATATGCCTGCTGTCCTTTCCGGCGCAGTAGTCGCCGCATTGTTATTTTTATTTATTCTACTATGGTTTTTCCCAAAAATCTACTTAAAATAATCAGATGCGGCCTATATTTTTCTTAAGATTTCCGAAAGAAAAAGAGCGCTGTCTAAAAGTCGAAACTTCTAAATTGCGCTCCCTTTCCCGAATCTTCGCATCAAACCATTGATACGGCGTTTCCCATCTGAGCTCGCTCCAGCGGTGTGCAGGAATGGATCATTTGTGGTACCAGCTGCCGTTGCAGCTCTTTGTACCACTTGCTGTACTTGTACATACGGTATGTAGTCCCCAGCTTTTTTAACTGTTCATCGTCTGCACAGCGATCCTGAAAAGACTCTCTGGCAAGCTTGTCCATAGAGACATAGTCCATGTAGCTAAGTCTCAATTCCGTGATCACACTCTTGCAGCATGGACAAAACTGCTTGTGTCCGTTCAGCATGTGAACCCGATGGCAACGCTTACAGTAGTGCATGTACATCATGAAAATTCCCCTTTTCCACAAAGTTGTTATGTAAACGATTGCCGGTTGCCCTTTTATTGTGTCAGCTGTAACAGGCAAAGTCAAGCATATCTTGGCGAAAAATGGCGCAGAATGCACTGTAAAATATCGCGCATCTATCGCGCATAATTTAACTTTACGACGTATTTTTTCAATTTACATAAATGATATACAACATGCGACACAAATACCTTGCCATTGTCTTGTTTTTGTGCTACAATGTTACAAAATTGCTTCAAACGATAAGGTTTACATAAGAGGAAAAAATAAAAAATGAAGCAATCTGAAAAACGAGCAAATCGACAGATGGGGTGAGTACGGAATGCAGAATAAAAATAATACAAAAAACCACACGGAAGGACGCCGCAGGACAGTGCAGTTTGAGGAGCTGCTTGCGGATGATCGTTTTGACGATGAGGATGCTGACAACGTGACCGAAGATACGTTGGAATTCTTAAGTCTGGATGATGAGGCGATCGAGACCTGGCAGAAGTCGCACACCCCGTCCAAGCAGACGGCGCCCGTGGCGGGGGAAGCTGTCCGCTGCGTGGAAGTGTATGAGGACGAAGACGAAGATTACGAGGACGAAGATTACGAAGACGAGGACTACGGGGACGAGGATTACGAAGACGAGGACTACGGGGACGAAGATTACGAAGACGAGGACTACGAAGACGAAGATTACGAGGATGAGGACTACGAAGACGAAGATTACGAAGACGAGGACTATGAGGATGAAGAGTATGACGACGATGATGGTTTTGCAGCCCGTTTGAGATACTTTTTGGGAGAAATGAACGGTTTGGATGTGGCCGTGGCAGTCCTGGGGATCGTGGTGCTTGTTGGCGCGGCCTTGACGGGCGGCATTTATCTGCACGCCAGATCTACGCAGAAACAGGTGGCGGCTTTCGCCAACGTCGGTGAAGAACTTGAGGGAATTTCCGTAATCGGGGAGAGCGGCCTGCTTGCCGTGACGGAGTCCGCAAGGCTCGGCAGCATGATTGATGTGAGTGATCAGGAGGCGGAAGGACAGGAGACGCAGGAGCAGGGAGCAGGGTCTTTAGAGGAAACGGAAGGCGAAGTGGAAGTGGTTCTGCACATGACGTCCATTCTCTCGGATATGAAGATAAAGCTGGTAAACAGCAAGACCGGGAAGCTGATCGGCGGGGTGCCTTTTGAGGTGGACGTCACCGGACCGAAGAGTTTTCGGCTGAAGGACGAAGATAAGGACGGCGTGATTTACCAGACGGGCATTGCGGCGGGGAGTTATGAGGTAAAACTTCTGCCTTTTCCCGAGGGAATGGCAGGGAAATATAAGCTTCCCACAAAGAGCAGCACGATCAAGGTCACGGATAAGATTGCCTACCAGAAGGTGGATGTAGCGGACGAGGTAAAGACTGAGGCGGAGGTCAACGTTGCAAAGGAGGAGGCAACGCAGAAAAATACCGTGGAGGAATCCGCACTCAAGGACACGGTAGAGTGGGTGGAATCCACAAAGACCCCTGTCGGCGAGGAGGAAACTTCGTACGAGGAAGTGCCGAAGGAATCCATAGCGGATCCGTGGAAGACTGCGAGCGGTGCTTTTCGCAGGATGGTTGAAGAGGGGGAAGAGGAAGGGGAGGATGATCCCTATGAGACGGCAACCTCGTCTTTGGATAAGGACAGTCTGACGCTGGACAAAGGAGGCAGTGAAACACTGAAGATCTCGGTGAGCGAGGATGTCAGCTATTCGGTGGAGTGGAGCGTTTCCGATCCTGCGGTTGCTACGGTGAGCGACGGTACGGTGACGGCAGTGGGTTCCGGTACGGCAACAGTCACAGTCCGCGTGGTGATTGGCAGCAGGGTTATGGAGCATACCTGCACGGTGACGGTCAAAGGGGCTGATGACGGGAAAGACGAAAATAACGACAATAAAGACAAAGATCAGGATAAAGATAAGGACAAAGATAAGGACAAAGACAAAGATAAAGACAAAGATAAGGACAAAGACGAAGATAAGGACAAAGACAAAGATAAGGACAAAGACAAGGACAAAGATCAGGATAAAGTAGATTATCAAAAGATTTCCATCAGCGGTGACAACAAGGTGACCGTGGGAAAAACCCTGACACTCACGGCAAAAACGGATCCGGAGGGCGGTGACGTCATCTGGGAGAGCGGAGATGAAAAGATTGCCAAGGTGGATGACAAGGGCGTGGTGACCGGCGTTGCGGAAGGTAAGGTCAAGATTCGTGCGCGCTGCAAGGCGAAGGAGGAAATCAAGGACTCTTTCGAGATCAAGGTGGTGAAGGAGGCCGCCGCAATCGACGGCACGACAAAACTCAAGGATAAGGATGGCAATCAGCTCTATTTTAAGGATGCAAACGGGGATTACAAGGAGGCAACTTATCAGGATTATAAGGAGCGGGACAAATTCTATAAACAGGTGAAGATTGCATCGGCTTTCAAGTATACCGGTTGGCAGACCATCGACGGTCACCTCTACTATTATGACAAAGACGGCAATTATGTGACCGGCGATCAGGTCATTCAGGGTGCGAGATACAGTTTCGGCAGCGACGGTAAACTGGCCAAGAGTTCCGGCACCATGGGCATTGACGTGTCCAAGCACAACGGCAATATTGACTGGAACGCGGTGAAAAACTCCGGCGTATCCTATGTCATTATCCGCTGCGGTTACCGCGGCTATTCCACGGGTGTGCTGGTGGAGGATCCAAAGTTCCACAGCAATATCAAGGGGGCGAAGGCAGCGGGCCTCAAAGTGGGCGCTTACTTCTTCAGCCAGGCGGTCAACGAGGTGGAGGCCGTAGAGGAGGCTTCCATGGCGATCGATCTGGTAAAAGGTTACGGCTTAAACTACCCGCTTTTTCTGGATGTGGAGGGCAGTGGCGGCAGGGCCGACGGCATCAGCCGCGATGCACGGACGGCGGTCTGCAGGACTTTCTGCCAGACCGTGCAGAATTCCGGCATTTCTGCGGGTATTTACGCAAACAAGACTTGGTTTACGGAAAAGATCAACACGGCAAGCCTCACAAGCTATAAACTCTGGCTGGCTCAGTATGCCAGCGAACCGACTTACACGGCTACCCGGTATGACCTGTGGCAGTATTCCTCCAAGGGAAAGGTCAGCGGTATCAGCACGAACGTGGATATGAATATAAGTTATGTAAACTACTAAGCAATTCGCGGGCGGTTTGGAGATAGCGCTTGCATTTTGACGCCGCTTCGGGGATAATAAGTAAAGTAAAATATTTAAAGGAGAAAGCTATGAAAACCTATCTGGTAACGGGCGGCGCCGGATTCATCGGCTCCAACTATATTCACTATATGTTTCGCAAGTACGGTGACGCGATCCGTATCATCAACGTGGATGCGCTGACCTATGCCGGCAATCCGGAAAACTTAAAAGAGGTGGAGGACAGAGAGAACTATACCTTTGTCAAGGCGGATATCTGCGATAAGGAAGCCATCGCGAAGATTTTTGCGGAAAACGAGATTGACAGGGTTGTCCATTTCGCGGCGGAGACTCATGTGGACAGGAGTATCACGAATCCTGAAGTGTTTGTACAGACCAACGTACTTGGCACGGCGGTTATGCTAAACTGCGCAAAGGCGGCGTGGGAATTACCGGACGGTGGCTTTAAGCCGGATAAAAAATTCCTGCATGTATCGACCGATGAAGTCTACGGATCGCTTCCCGATGAGGGCGGTTACTTTTACGAGACAACGCCCTACGCGCCCCACAGCCCTTATTCCGCCAGCAAAGCGGGTGCGGACATGTTGGTGAAGTCCTATATGGATACCTATCATTTTCCGGCAAACATCACTAACTGTTCCAATAACTACGGCCCCTATCAGTTCCCGGAGAAACTCATTCCCCTCATTATCAACAACGCCTTACAGGGAAAGAAACTTCCCGTTTACGGCGACGGCAAAAACGTGCGCGACTGGCTCTATGTGGAGGATCACGCAAAGGCTATTGATATGGTGCAGGAGAAGGGCCGGCTTTTTGAGACCTACAACGTAGGCGGACACAATGAAAAACAGAATATCGAGATCATAAAGATCATCATTGAAACCCTCAGGGAGATGCTCCCCGACACCGATCCCCGTAAAGTGCACGTTACGGAGGATTTGATTACTTACGTGGAGGACCGCAAGGGACACGACAGGCGTTATGCAATTGCACCGGACAAGATCAAAAAAGAGATTGGCTGGGAGCCGGAGACGATGTTTAAAGAAGGCATCCGCCGCACGATCGAGTGGTATTTTGCACATGACGAATGGATGAAGCATGCAACCAGCGGCGATTATCAAAAATACTATGAGGAAATGTACGCGAAACGATAAAATGAGGAGGCTTTATGAAAGGAATTATACTTGCGGGCGGGTCCGGTACCAGGCTTTACCCGCTGACGAAGGCAGTTTCCAAGCAGATGATGCCGATATACGATAAACCGATGATTTATTATCCGCTATCTACATTGATGCTGGCGGGGATCAGGGACATCCTTATCATTTCAACGCCCAGAGACCTCCCCGCATTTCGAGAGCTTTTCGGTACGGGGCAGCAGCTTGGGCTTCGCATGGAATATGCGGTGCAGGAGTACCCGCGGGGGCTGGCGGACGCCTTTATCATCGGTGCAGACTTTATCGGATCTGATTGTGTGGCTCTGGTGCTTGGCGACAATATCTTTTACGGACAGAGTTTTTCCAGGGTGCTCAGGGAGGTAGCAGCCAGAGAGAGCGGCGCTACCATTTTCGGCTATTATGTGAGAGACCCGCGGGAGTACGGCGTGGTGGAATTTGACGAGAAAGGCATGGCAATCTCCATCGAGGAGAAGCCCGAAAAGCCAAAGAGCAACTACGCGGTGCCCGGGTTATATTTTTATGACAATGATGTGGTGGAGATCGCGCGCAATGTACAGCCCTCCGCCAGGGGTGAAATCGAGATCACCAGCATCAACAATGAATATCTGCGTAGAGGAATGCTGCGGGTGGAGACTCTGGGGCGCGGCTTTGCTTGGCTGGATACCGGAAATCACGACGCCCTGTTGGATGCGGCGGATTTTGTGGCAGCTTTCCAGAAGAGACAGGGACTTTATATTTCCTGCATCGAGGAAATTGCTTATAAGAGAGGTTTTATTACCAAGGAGCAGCTTTTAAAGCTGGCGGAGCCGCTTATGAAGACTGCCTACGGACAGTATATGGTAGAGGTAGCAAATGGACTCTAAACGGATGAGACGCATGCTTGCGGCTATGATCATTGTTTTTCTTGTGGTGATCGCAGCGCTCGTGGCGGCGAACCTTGACGCGGTAAAGCGCAAACTGGGATTTGCGCAGGAGATACCGGTGCAGGAGGAAACAGAAGAAAATAACGAGGCGGAAGAAAAGGAGAGTGGACAGATCGGGAGCAATCTGTCTGCTTTTCTGAGCGATGAGACTTTTTTTGACCCGGAGGTAAGATTTAAGAGCCTGGAATCCTATTCCGGCAGAAACGTGTTCCTTGTGATGAGCTCCGTGGCCAAGGATCTGCGCATCATGGTGGTGGACAGCGTGGGAAGGCTGGTGACGGGGACGGAATTTACGGTCACGATCCAGGATGTCGGTGAGTATACCGACCGTGATAAGGACGGCATCATCTATGTGGATGATCTGCGTTCCGGAGAGTACAGCGTTTTCCTCAATGAGCAGGACGGTTTTCATGTGCCGAATACCATCACGACTATCCAGGTGCGGCAGGAGATTGAATACCGTGTGCTTGACAATATCGAGTATCTCATGCTGACAGAGGATGACATCGATCCGGAGAAGGAGGATAAGGCTGTAAACGACGCGGCCGAGGATGCGGACGGCACCGAGAATATGGAGCTGCAGTTTGACAACGGCAGCGCGAAGCTCGGGATTGACGTGTCCAAGTGGAATCAGGAGATCGACTGGGCTGCCGTGAAGGAGGCGGGGATCGAGTTTGCCATCATTCGCTGCGGCTACCGCGGTGCGTCTACGGGGGCGCTCGTTATAGATCCCAGATACAAGGAGAACA
Organism: Lachnospiraceae bacterium UBA7054; assembly: GCA_002492725.1. Lineage (GTDB taxonomy): Bacteria > Bacillota > Clostridia > Lachnospirales > Lachnospiraceae > UBA3282. The sequence continues at coordinate 52,390 of DLAF01000050.1, read as the reverse complement.
TCGAGGGCGCTATTGAAGCGGGCATTCCCGTCGGCGTCTACTTCTTCACGCAGGCGCGGGATGAGGTGGAGGCTGTGGAGGAGGCGTCCATGGTGATCCGTCTGATCGAGGACTATGATGTGGATTATCCCGTGTTCTTAGACAGCGAGAGCGCCGGCGGCAGAGGACGGGCCGACGGTCTGGACAGCGACGAACGGACAAGAGCGCACAGAGCCTTTTTGCAGACGATACAGGCGGCGGGTTATGAGACGGGCATCTACGCCTCCCGCAACTGGCTGAAGGACAGAATAGATATGACACGCTTGTCAGATTACAGAATCTGGCTGGCGGAGTATGCGGATGCGCCTACTTATGACGAATACTACTATCATATGTGGCAGTATACCTCCAAGGGTACGGTGGACGGTATTTCCACCAACGTGGATTTGAACCTCTGCTACATGAATATTGATACTTCGATCAATCACTCGAAGCATGCGGCCGGGTATTCCGGCGTGGTGAATGGGGATACGGGAAACGTACCAACTACAGAATAAGGAGGGAATGGAGGACAAATATGGGTAAGATAACAGTAGAAACATGTGAAATCGAGGGCCTGAAGGTAATTACTCCCACGGTGTTTGGAGATAACAGGGGTTATTTTATGGAGACCTATCACTATGAGGATTACAAGGCGGCGGGGATCGATCAGGTCTTTGTACAGGACAATCAGTCCTCGTCCACAAAGGGCGTGCTTAGAGGCCTGCATTTTCAGATCCATTATCCGCAGGATAAGCTGGTGCGGGTGCTTTCGGGTGAAGTTTTTGATGTGGCGGTCGATCTGCGGAAAGGTTCCGCCACTTACGGCAGGTGGTTTGGCGTGAGGCTCTCGGCAGAGAACAAAAAGCAGTTTTTTGTTCCCAAGGGATTTGCGCACGGTTATCTGGTGCTTTCGGATCATGCAGAGTTTGCCTATAAATGCTCGGATTTTTATCACCCGGGCGACGATGGCGGCATCCTCTACAGCGACCCTGAGATTGGCATAGACTGGCCGATTCCCGAAGGCATGGAGCCTGTTATGGTTGACAGGGATAAAAATTGGGAGGGGCTTGCGGCCTACACGGCGAAGTACTGTTAGAGCGGCACACCGCTATATTTGGCGAAATACAGGCGGCATCTAATAAGTGGAGCGCCTGAAGGACAGTGGTATGACAGATAAGAGACAAAAAACAAAAAACCCCGCAGAAAAGAGAAATATTCCTAAGTCCGCAGCAATCATGATATTCTGGGGGCTTGGGTTGATTTTGGCTGCGGTGCTCGTCGTTCATCACAATCCTCTGGCCGATCAGGTGACGGAGCGGATGAAGAAGGTGAGCGGCTGTGTGCTGATTACTTTTACCTGTATCATGTTTTCCATTTACTATGACAGGATCGTGACGATTCCCGTGGAGCTGTTTCAGAGCAGGGGGTTAATCTGGAAACTGGCCAAAAATGACTTTAAGAAGCGTTATGCCGGCTCGTATCTTGGCATTGTTTGGGCCCTTGCACAGCCGGTGGTCACCGTGTTGATGTACTGGATCGTGTTTGACAAAGTGTTTGATGCCAGGGTGGAATTTGTAACAGCGGGGGGCGAGACGCCGCCCTATGTTTTGTATTTGACGGCGGGATTGGTGCCCTGGTTTTATTTTTCGGAAGCCATTTCGCAGGGAACGATGGCGCTCGTGGAGTACAGTTATCTGGTCAAGAAAGTGGTGTTTAACATCAGTATTCTGCCCATCATCAAGGTGATCGCGGCCACCTTCATCCATGTGTTTTTTGTGGGGATTCTGCTGCTTTTGGCGGTTGCTTACGGTTATACGCCCACAATTTATACGGTGCAGATTGTCTACTACAGCTTCTGCCTTTTTCTCTTTGTGCTTGCCCTAAGTTATCTGACGAGCGCTTTGGTTGTCTTTATCAGGGATCTGCAGCAGGTGATCAGCATTGCCCTCCAGATCGGTATGTGGGTGACGCCCATTATGTGGAATATCAATATGCTTACCACCGACAATTTGAAGACGTTATTTAAGCTCAATCCGCTGGTCTATGTGGTGAATGGCTACCGCAGCGCGATTTTTGAGAAAGTGTGGTTTTGGGAGCATTTTTACTCATCTACCTATTTTTGGATCTTCACCATCAGTATGTTTTGTGTGGGGACGCTGGTATTTCGGAGGATGCGGAGTCATTTTGCGGATGTATTGTAATAGGTGCAGAGATTGAGGGAATCCCTCGTTCCCTCGCAAAACTCGCTTCGCTCAGACAGTTGCTCGGGAAACACCGGGATAGCCCTCAAACTCTGCACCTGAGATAAGAATAACAGGGATAGCGTGCAAAATCTGCTCCTGAGTATAAAATAAGGAATCAACCATGGACAACATCGCTATTGAGGTCAAAAATGTTCAAAAAGTGTATAAGCTCTACGACAAGCCTTCGGACCGCTTAAAGGAGGCGCTGCACATCGGGCGAAAAAAGCGGCACACGGAGCACCGCGCCTTAAAAGGGGTCGATCTGACCATCAGGCAGGGAGAGTGCGTGGGCATCATCGGCACCAACGGCTCCGGCAAATCCACGATCCTTAAAATAATAACGGGCGTTCTTTCACCAACGTCGGGCGAGGTGAAGGTAAATGGCCGTATTTCCGCGCTTTTGGAGCTGGGTGCGGGCTTTAATATGGAGTATAACGGGATTGAAAATATCTACTTAAATGGGACAATGATTGGTTTTTCCAAGAAGGAGATCGATCAAAAATTGGAGGAAATCCTGGCGTTTGCGGATATCGGTGACTATGTATATCAGCCTGCAAAGACCTATTCCAGCGGTATGTTTGTGCGACTGGCCTTTGCGGTGGCCATCAATATCGATCCGGAGATCTTGATTGTGGACGAGGCGCTCTCCGTGGGCGACGTCTTTTTTCAGGCGAAGTGTTATCATAAGTTTGAGGAATTTAAGGCAATGGGCAAGACCATTGTCTTTGTCAGCCATGACTTGAGCAGTATCAGCAAATACTGCGACCGTGTGGTGCTCTTAAATCAGGGCGTCAAGCTGGGTGAGGGAGCGCCGAAGCAGATGATCGATACCTACAAGCAGGTGCTGGTGGGGCAGTATGTACCGCCTGAGTCCGAGGGGGAGCGCCTTTTGGAAGATGAGACGCTTAGAAAGATGGCGGCAAAGGGCGTGGATGGAAGCAAGCTTAAGGCGGGGGAAGTCGATGCGGCCAAAAATCCGGAACTGCTGGAGTACGGTTCTAAAAAGGCGACGATCACGGAATACTATATTACGGACGGGAAGGGGACAAAAACTTCCGCTATTTTAAAGGGAAGCGAGTTCACGATCCATATGAAGGTGGAGATGGCGGAGAGGATTGCCACACCCATATTTGCTTTTACGATCAAGAATGTGCGTGGAACGGAGATCACGGGCACCAATACGATGTTTGAGAAGGCTTTTTTGGAGTCTGTGGAGGCAGGGGAAACCAAGGAAATCACCTTTACCCAGGAGATGAATCTGCAGGGCGGCGATTATCTGTTGTCTCTCGGCGTTACCGGCTATGAGGAGGATGACTTCACGGTGTATCACAGGCTGTACGATGCGCTGAGCGTGACGGTGATCTCGGATAAGGATACGGTGGGGTTCTATGATATGAATTCAAGGGTGGTAGTGAAATGATAGAAGAAGTCGGAAAAATAAAGCTTGATTTGACGCATTACCCCGGCGAGGATTTTTACTGCGACGGGGAAATTGAGGACGAGCTCCTTACAATTGCCAGGGACCGCGCTGCGGTGGAGTATCAGCGGATCATTGAAGAGCGCAAAAGCTGGGAAATTCTCTATCATTTTTCGCCGCTGCGGGAAAATATCGTGGAGTGGCTGCCGATGAACCGTGCAATGAAGGTGCTGGAGGTCGGTTCGGGCTGCGGAGCTATCACGGGAGCACTTTCGAGGAAGGCGGGGGAAGTGACCTGTGTGGAGCTTTCCAAAAAGCGCAGTCTGATCAACGCTTACCGCCACATGGATGCGGATAACGTAACGATCCATGTGGGAAATTTTCAGGATGTGGAGCCGGACCTTCCCTGTGACTATGACTACATCTGTCTGATCGGCGTTTTTGAGTACGCGCAGGCCTATATCGGATCTGAGAAGCCCTACGAGGATTTCCTTAAGATCATCAAAAAACACTTGAAACCGGGCGGGCACATTGCCATTGCCATCGAAAATAAATTTGGTTTAAAGTATTGGGCGGGGTGCAGAGAGGATCATTTGGGCGTCTACTTTGCGGGAATTGAGGACTATCCTGCGGGCGGTGTGGTGAGGACATTTACGAAAGATGCCCTTCTTGCCATCGCAAAGCGCTGCGGCTTTTCGGAGGCGCAGATGTACTATCCTTACCCCGATTATAAGTTTATGACGACGCTGTATTCGGACAGGCGGCTTCCCAGGCGAGGAGAGCTTTCTGATAACAACCGTAATTTTGACTGGGACAGGCTGCAGCTTTTTGATGAAAAGCGGGTTTTTGACAGCGTGATCAGAGAAGGACAGTTTCCCCTTTTTTCCAATTCTTATTTTCTACTGTTAGGGCCTTCACTCTCCGAGGAATATATCAAGTACTCCAATGACAGAAAAGAGGAATTTCAGATCAAAACCCTGCAAAAAAGCACGGGATTTGGGCCTGTTATAGAAAAACATCCGTTATCAAAAGGTGCTGAAAAGCATATGGAAGACACGGCAAAAGCCTATGAAAAGTTGGCTGAGCGGTATCGGGGAAGTCTTCTGGCGGTCAATGAAGCAGAGCTGGAACAGACGGCAGAGGGGATACCTTATATCAGGATTAAATTTTTGGAAGGAAAAACGCTGGAAGAAATCTTGGATGAGCGGTTGGAGAAAAAGGATCTGGAAGGCTTTCACAGCCTCTTTGACGAGTACCTGAAACGGATCAGTGTGGGCGAGGAACAAGCGGTCGCGGATTATGACATGATATTCGCAAATATCATGGTTGAGCAGGATGATAACGGTTGTTATAAATTGGATAACACATGGCATTTAATTGATTGCGAATGGACCTTTGATAAGACGATTGAAACGAGCGAGATTGCTTTCCGTGCCATCTATTGTTATCTGCTGGAAGACGAAAAAAGAAATGAATTAAATGTAGATTTAATAATGGACAAGCTGGGAATTGGGCAGGCGGAGGCGGAGCAGTATCGCAGGCAGGAGATGAAGTTTCAAAAATATGTAACAGGGAAACGTTTGTCCATGGCTGAGATACGGGAAGCGATCGGCCAAAAGAGCTATTCTCTGTCGGATATCTGCCAGGGACTGCGGGACTGCACAGAAGATGACCGCATACAGATTTATGAAGATACCGGCAGCGGCTTTCTTGAGGAGCAGTCTTTCTTCCCGGAGGAGGATGGAGAGCAGGTCGTGCGTAGCGGCGAGGGGCTGTTAGAACTTTCCGTGAAGATTGGGAGAGGACGCAGTGCTCTGCGGATCGATCCCGGGAATCGCTCCTGCCTGATCTGGATCAAAAAGATTGTCTGGAACGGGGAGGCGGTTGCGTTAAAGGGAAAACAGATGCAGATGAATGGCTTCAAGGTCGGGGAAGATCTCTATGCTTTTCCGACGAAGGATCCGAATATCACCTTGTCTCTCAGGGGTCTTCCCGGAGAGGAAGAGAATCATCTGGAGGCGGTCATGGAAGTAACCGCGATGCCGATAGAAACGATCAGGCAGATGCAGAAAAGGGGACTGTTTAGCTGATGAATGGACAGAAAAAGCGCTATGATTGGACGGCCTTTTATAGGGAGGCCTATGAGGAGGAACGAAAACAGAATACTGTGCTGGCGGGGCGCATTGCGGACGCGGAAAGGCGGCAGGCGGACGCACAGGACAATTTAAACCGTATCTGCGCGAGCTCTTTTTACAGAATGGCGCTGAAAGCGGCGGCTCCGGTCAGAAATCTTGCCCGCCGTTTCAAAGGGGCGGACGGCCCCGATGAGGAACTTGCGCGCACGGAGGCGAAGAAAGAAGATATCCTTCGCTATGAGGAAGAACTTTGGCGGCAGATGGATCCTTATCAGCAGTGGATTGCTGCCTGTGAAAATAAGAATACAGGTGTTATAGAAAGCGGGGAAGCGATTGCCGTAAACGGGTTTCGGGAGATCGCTGTGCCGGGGACGGACGTACTGATCCTCACGTATGGAGAAGGGATGATTTCTTTTTCTGCCTTTTCGGCGGTAAAGACATATTTTTCCAAGAACACCGCCTGCCTTTTGGCTTATGCGGATGAGGATTTTTACTGGGAAGATTTGATGAGGCGGATGGAACCCTGGTTTAAACCGGACTATTCTCCGGATACCCTGCTTGCTTTCCAGTATTTCGGACATTTTCTGGCAGTCAGGACGGGTTTGCTTGACAGTATGAATTATCGGATGGTGAGCATGAAGGATCCCGAAGCCGGTTTTTATGAGCTGTGCCTGCGCCTTGAGGAGAAGATCACGCAGCTTTCAGGGGGCAATCTTAGGAAGAGGAGGGAAGCCGTCGGCCATTTGGAGGCAGTGCTTTACCACAGTGTTTACAGGCCCTCGGGCGAGACCGTGCGGGCAATTGCCCAGACGCCGTCCCGCAGGGAGGCCTTTTTGACGGTGCAGAAAGCACTCAGGCAAGAGCTTGCCGAGGGCAGATATCTGGTGAGCGCTTCCGGAAGCTGTGTACCGGTCAGGGAGGACGCCCTGATGCGCAGAGGGATTCGGGCAGAATTAAAACAGGGGGCAGATCCGGATCTCTGGCATCTGCTCTATGACACGTCTGTATCGGGCAGGGAACGCTGCACGAGGTCAGGAAGTGAAAACACGGCGATCGCCCCTCATCGGGTGGTGTCTGTGATCATTCCTTCGAAAGATCACCCGGAGGTGCTTGAGAAATGTCTGCGCTCGTTTCGGGAAAGAACAGCCTACCGTTTTTACGAGTGGATTGTAGTGGATAACGGCAGCAGTGAGGAAAACAAGGAAAAAATGAAGGCGCTGCAGAAAACCTATGCGTTTACCTATGTGTATGCACGCATGCCGTTCCACTTCTCCAAAATGTGTAATCTTGGCGCAAAGTACGCGAAAGGCGATTTGCTGCTTCTTTTGAATGACGATATGGAGATCATTGAGGGAAGCTGGCTTGGGCGCATGGCGGGGCAGGCCATTCAGCCTCATGTGGGCGCGGTGGGAGCTAAGCTGTGGTATGCGGGAACAGAGAAAATCCAGCATGCGGGCGTGACGAATCTGGCAATCGGTCCCTCTCACAAGCTGGTTACCTTCCCCGATGAGGAAGATTACTATTACGGGAGAAACCGACTCACCTATAATGTGGCTGCCGTGACAGGAGCCTGCCTGATGGTGGCGCGGAAGAAATATGAGGAGGTGGGCGGTCTGGACGAAGGACTGCCGGTATCCTATAACGATGTGGACTTATGCTTTAAACTGATGGAGGCCGGGTACTTTAACGTACAACGAAATGATGTGATCCTTTATCATTATGAATCACTGAGCCGGGGACTTGACGAGGAGGATGAAGGAAAGTGGGAACGGCTTCTTTCAGAGAAGGAGGCGCTCTATCAAAGGCATCCGTCCTTTTTTGGAAAAGATCCGTTTTATCATAAGGATTTGATCGATAATGCATCACATTATGCCTGTAATTATAAGTTTCCTTACGAGGATCAGCTCTGTACGCAGGAGGCACGGTTTCTGCCGAAATCCCCTCTGCGCAAAAAGATCAAAAAGGCGAAGCGGGGAAGCCTGAAGTTGACGGTGGACAGGGCCGAGGCCCAGCACAAGATTCACAGGGAGGAGCCGGACATCCTTTGGATTATGGGGTGGAGTTATCTGCCGGGGGCAGACAATGCGGCCTTTCGTCGGGAGATTGTATTACAGCGGACAGACGGCGCGGGCTATCTTGCCACGCCTGTGGACTGGCATCGGACGGATGTGGAAGCGATTCTTCCCGGGGAGAGGCATGTGGGACTTGCCGGTTTTGTTCTGCGTCTGCGCAGGGAGGAAGTGCAGCCCGGTGAGTATCGGATCGGGATGTTTACTGTAAATGAGGCGGCCGGCGAGGAAGTAAAGATGACAGACTATATAGCGTGGTCAGAGCAGAAAATAACGGTAGTGGAAGGGTAGACGGTATGGAACGAAAGGATATGTCTGAGACAGAGGCGCTGCGCTATTATAAGGAAGCTTACAGACGGGAGCAGAAACGAGGCAGGGCGCTTGCAAAGAAACTTTCCGAGGCAGAGCAAAACGAGGCAGAGGCGGTCACAAAGCTTGCGAGGATCAAGGGAAGTCTTCCCTGGCGGCTCTCGAAACCCCTGCGCATGCTGGTGCACAAACTGCAGCGGACAAAAGAGCGCTTGGGCTATTACGGAAGCCTGAAGGGCATCCTCAGAAAGCTGAATGCCAAAGCCATTGAGAAGAAGGCCAGGGTGCAGTACGGAACGGCCAGTTTCCCGGCGCTCGAGGAGGCGGCAAGACAACGGCTTACAAAGTTTGACAAGGAGATAAAATTCAGTATCCTCATGCCTCTTTATAATACGCCGGAGGCGTTTTTGCGTCAGGCCATCGAATCGGTGACGAATCAGACCTACGAGAACTGGGAACTGTGTCTGGCGGACGGATCGGATGCGGAACATGCTTACGTGGAACAGATCTGCAGGGAATATATGGAGCAGGACAAGCATTATCTGCGCCCGCGCAGCAGTCTGTACTGCCGCATCCTTTATAAGAAACTGCCGAAAAATGAGGGGATTTCCGGTAATACCAATGCCTGCCTGGCCATGTCATCGGGCAATTACATCGCCCTGTTTGATCATGATGACGTGCTGCATCCCAGCGTCCTTTACGAGTATGCAAAGGTGATTTGCGAGCAGGGGGCGGATTATATTTACTGCGATGAGGCTACCTTCAAGGGAAGCGGTACCATCGACGACATGATCACCCTGCATTTCAAGCCCGATTTTGCGCCGGATAATCTGCGGGCAAACAATTATATCTGTCATTTCAGCGCTTTTGCAAGACGCCTTTTGGATGGGATGGAGCTGTTTCGCCCCGCGTTTGACGGCAGTCAGGATCATGACATGATCCTGCGTCTTACCGCACGGGCAAAATGTGTGGTGCATGTGCCGAAACTGATGTACTATTGGAGATCGCACGCGGGCAGCGTCGCTTCGGATATCAATGCGAAAACGTACGCGATCGAGGCGGCGAAGGGGGCTGTGGCGGCGCATCTTACGGCGCAGGGCTTTCGGAATTTTGAAATTACTTCCACAAAGGCCTTTGAGACGATCTTTCAGATTAAATATGAGATTCTGGGAAACCCCAAAGTGTCTATCGTGATTCCGAACAAGGATCACCTGGAGGATTTAAGCCGCTGTATTACTTCCATTTTAGAGCGCAGTACCTATGATGATTTGGAAATCATTGTGGTGGAGAACAACAGTGCGACGGAGGAGATTTTTGATTATTATAAAAAGATTCAGGAAAATCCGGCGGTCCGCGTGATTACGTATAAGGGCGAATTTAATTATTCGAGGATCAATAATCTGGGCGTTTCCGAAGCTTCGGGAGAGTATGTGCTGCTCCTCAATAACGATACGCAGGTGATCACGCCGGACTGGATCGAGGAGCTTTTGATGTACGCACAGCGTGAGGACGTGGGCGCGGTGGGCGCGAAGCTTTACTATGAGGACAGGACGATCCAGCATGCGGGCGTGGTGCTGGGACTCGGCGCACACAGAACGGCGGGGCACAGTCATTACCGCGTGGCCAGCCAGAATCTTGGCTATATGGGAAGACTCTGCTATGCGCAGAATGTGATGGCGGTGACGGGCGCCTGCCTGATGATGCGCAAGGCTTTGTTTGAAAAGCTGGGCGGTCTGGACGAGGCTTTTGCGGTCTCATTAAATGACGTGGATCTTTGTGTCCGCGCCTGGAAAGCGGGATACGTGAATGTATTTACGCCCTTTGCTGAGCTGTATCACTATGAATCCGCCTCCAGAGGGTCGGATGGCAGCGGGGAAAATGCGGCGCGCTATGAGAAGGAGTCTGCGCTGTTTCGAGAGCGCTGGAAGGAGCTGCTCGCAAAGGGAGACCCCTACTATAATCCGAACTTTTCGCTGGATCGGAGCGACTTTGCCCTGAGGACGTCCGCGGAGAAAGAGGAAACGGAAAGCACTTGACCCTGACATCTGCTTTTACTATAATCATTTTAAGGGCAACTGCAGAATATAAATAACATATGTTATAATAATACAGATAAGGAGGGTTTCAAAATGGGCTACAAAGAGCAGTTTCAGTTCTGGTTGGAGGATTCCTACTTTGACGAGGCAACAAAGCAGGAGCTTCTGGCGATCCGCAACGATGAGAAGGAAATCGAGGACCGCTTCTACAAGGAGCTGGCGTTCGGTACGGGCGGACTTCGCGGTGTGATTGGTGCGGGCACCAACCGCATGAATATCTACACGGTACGCAAGGCGACGCAGGGTTTGGCAAATTACATAAAGAAACAGGGCGGTGAGAAGAAGGGCGTGGCGATCGCCTATGATTCCAGAAGAATGTCTCCCGAGTTTGCGGACGAGGCGGCTCTGTGCCTGGCGGCAAACGGCATCAAAGCTTATGTGTTTGACGCGCTTCGGCCGACCCCTGAATTATCTTTTGCGTTGCGTACGCTTGGCTGTATCTCCGGTATTGTAATTACGGCCAGTCACAATCCGCCGGAGTATAACGGTTACAAGTGTTATTGGGAGGACGGCGCACAGGTGACGGCGCCCAAGGATGTGGAGATCATCGAGGAAGTCAACAATGTGACCGATTATCATACCGTGAAGACCATGGACAAGGAAGAAGCGAAAAAGGCCGGGCTCTATGAGGTGATCGGCAAGGAAATCGACGATAAGTACATGGCGGAGTTAAAGAAGCAGATCATCCATCCCGAGGTGATCGCTGAGATGGCAGAAGATATGAAGATTGTCTACTCTCCCTTTAACGGCACGGGCAATGTGCCTGTAAGGCGCATTCTCTCAGAGCTTGGCTTTCAGAATGTCTACGTGGTGCCAGAGCAGGAGAAGCCCGATCCTAATTTTACCACCTTGGAGTATCCGAATCCGGAGGATCCCAAGGCATTCACCCTGGCGCTGAAACTGGCGAAAGAGAAAAACGCCGATATCGTGCTGGCGACAGACCCTGACGCGGACAGACTCGGTATCTACGCGCTTGACACCAAGTCCGGCGAGTATGTACCTTTCACGGGCAATATGTCCGGGATGCTGATTGCGGAGTATATTCTGCGTGAGCGGACGGCGACGGGGACGATGCCGGAAAATCCCGCCCTTGTGACCACGATCGTGACCACCAATATGGCGCGGGCGATTTCCGAAGATTATAAGGTAAGATTCATTGAGGTGCTGACGGGCTTTAAGTTCATCGGCGAGCAGATCAAGCTCTTTGAGCAGACCGGTTCCAACAACTACGTGTTCGGCTTAGAGGAGAGTTATGGCTGCCTGGCGGGCACCCATGCAAGGGATAAGGACGCAATCGTAGCGGTCATGTGCCTGTGCGAGATGGCGGCATGGTGCAAGAAGAACGGCAGAACCGTCTGGGATCAGATGATCAATCTTTACGAAAAATACGGTTACTATAAAGAAGGACAGTATTCCATCACCAAGAAGGGTGTTGAAGGGGCGAAGGAGATCGAGGAGCTGATGAACAAGCTGCGTCAGAATCCGCCTAAGAGCTTCGGCGAGCTTGCGGTGAAGGAATTCAGGGATTACGATACGGGAGAGACCCTGAATCTTGAGACCGGGGAAAAGGGAAAGACAGGGCTGCCGAAGTCGAATGTGCTCTACTTTGACCTGACGGAAGATTCCTGGTGCTGCGCAAGACCTTCGGGAACGGAGCCGAAGATCAAGTTTTACATGGGCGTGAAAGGCACAAGTTTGGAGGACGCGCAGGAGAGACTTGACAGGCTGACCGAGGAAGTGAAGAAGAATATTTAGGCAATTGCTAAATGTAGTATTTGCATAATTGTCGTTGTGCATATTGTATCATCCAACGCAGACCCGCTTTCGCTTCGCAAAAAACGCAGCGGTACTAAGCTCAAGAAAACTTCGCTAAGTACCGGCGTCTTTTGAGAGTCTGCTTATGGAAGATACAACACGCACATCTCGTAATGATGGAAAGAGGGCCGCTCCTGCATTGGTAAGTATGGAGCGGTCTGCCTGTATGTGGGATAGGCAGAAAACAGGAGAAGCAGCCGTGGAAAATCGGATACTGAGAGTTGACAATGTCAAAAAAACCGTAAACTATCTGAAAAAGAACGGGCTGGCGGGCACGTTTTATGCGGCCGCGGAGCGCGTGCAGGAGGAGAAAAAGGCGGATTACCGCTATCAGGCGCCTGATGCCGGGACGCTTGCTAAGCAGAGGCAGGAGACGGCGGATTACCCCTATCGGTTCAGCATTGTGGTGCCGGCCTATGAGACGAAGGAGGCCTATCTGCGGGAAATGATCGCTTCCGTACAGGCCCAGAGCTATGCCAATTGGGAGCTGCTTATCGCAGATGCGAGCGCGGGAAACAGTGTGGAGCGCACGGTACGTCAGCTGATCCACGAGACAGGAGATTTACGGATCCGTTATATGCGCCTTCCGGAGAACAGAGGCATTGCCGAAAATACCAATGCGGGGATCAATCTTGCAAAGGGAGATTATATTGCGCTTCTTGATCACGACGATTTCATAACACCTGATGCGTTATATGAGATGGCGCTTTGCGTGCATCGCGGCAGGCGGGGAGGATGTCCTCCGGCGCTCCTATACTCCGATGAAGATAAGTATGACGAGGGGCTGCAAACCTTTGTATTTCCAAACAAAAAGAAAGAGTTTAATCTTGATTTAATTTTGTCAAATAACTATATTTGTCATTTTATGGCAGTGGAAACAGGGTTGATGAAACGCCTGAAACTGCGGGCGGACTATGATGGGGCGCAGGATTATGATCTGGTGCTGCGGGTGGTGGACAGCCTTTGGCCGGATGACGCCCTTACTTTGCAGACCACGCGCATCCGGCATATTCCAAAAGTGCTCTATCACTGGCGTTCCCACAGGGATTCCACGGCCTTGAATACGAACAGCAAATCTTACGCTTACGAGGCAGGGCGGCGGGCGCTTGCGGATTTTTGCAGAAAAAGAGGCTTTCGGGTCAAAGTGGAACATGCCCGGCATCTGGGCTTTTACCGTATCGACTATGAGCCGGATCTTTTCAGTGTGAGACGGGATGCGGGCATTGTGGGCGGACGGATTCTTGACGCAAAAGGTCGTATTTTTGCGGGTGGTTACGACGGGAAAGGGCGCTGCCTGTATGAAGGATTACCGGCCCGTTTTACAGGGGGAAGCACGCATCTTGCCGTGCTGAAGCAGGACTGTGCTGCAGTGGATATCCGTTGTATGAGGCTGCGGAAAGAATTACAGCCGTTATATGCAAAGATCACGGGACTGCCCTATCGGGAAAAACATATTTGGATCAAAGAAGGACGGGAAAAGAAGGAGATTACCATTGCGGATGTGGGGGGACTTGCCTGTGACGAAGCAGGGTATCGGAAGCTGGGCATGGCGCTGGGAGAGGCGGTGCGCAGGGAAGGGTATCTGGTTGTGTGGGATCCCGGCATTACGATTCGCATATAAGGGATGGGAAGGACCGCTTCGATATGGAGAAAATTATGCCGCAGGAAGAAAAGAGGAACGGCAAAATACGCTCGACGATCATTATTCCGAATTATAATGGAATCAAATATATAGAGAACTGTCTGGCTTCGCTTGCGGGGGAACCCGCCCGCGTGATCGTAGTGGACAACGGTTCTGCGGATGGGAGCAGGGAGGTTATCGAGGAGAACTTTCCGTCCGTCCGTCTGCTTGCGCTGAATAAGAACCATGGCTTTTGTGCGGCGGTAAACAGAGGCATCAGGGAGAGCGAAAAGGATAACACAACTTATGTTATTTTATTAAATAATGACACGGTCGTGGAGCCGGGCTTTGTGCGTGCGCTGGAAAAGGCGCTTGATGGGGAGAAAAAGGCTTTCTCCGGGGCGGCGCGGATGGTCAATCTGTACCATCCGGAGCTGATCGACGATGCGGGGGATTATTACTGTGCGCTGGGCTGGGCCTTTGCTGCGGGAAAGGACAAACGGGCGGCAGACTATGGAAAGCCACGGGAGATTTTTTCCGCCTGCGGGGGCGCCTGCATTTACCGTAGGAGCATCCTTGACAAAATCGGTCTTTTGGATGAGAACCATTTTGCGTATCTGGAAGATGTGGACTTGGGATACCGTGCAAAAATATACGGTTACCGGAATCTGTATGTGCCGGAGGCTGTGGTACGTCATGCGGGCAGCGGCGTTTCGGGTTCCCGCCACAATGCCTTTAAGGTGAAGCTTTCCGCAAAAAACAGCGTTTATCTGGTCAGTAAGAATATGCCGCCCCTGCAGATCCTTTTGAATCTCCCTTTTCTGCTGGCGGGTTTTTTGATAAAGACCCTGTACTTTTTGAAAAAGAAACTGGGGAAGAGCTGGTTTTTGGGGACGATGGAAGGAGTTCGCCTGGTCTGCTCACCGGAGGGACGAAAAAATCGGGTGCGCTTTTCCTTATCGCGCCTTCCCGCCTATGGCAGGATCCAGTGGGAGCTGTGGCGTAACCTCTGGTACCGCATTCATCTGTAGGGCGGGTGTAAATGATCAGTTGAAAGGAAAACGATACATGAACCGTGAACTGGAACAGATTGTTGCTGAAGTGAATCAGGTGGTGAAGGGGAAGGACGGGGTGATCCGCAAGGCATTGGCTGCCATTCTTGCGGGAGGACATGTGCTGCTGGAAGATATCCCGGGCGTCGGCAAGACCACGCTTGCCATGGCTTTAGGAAAGGCCATGGAGCTTTCTTATAAAAGGATGCAGTTTACGCCGGATGTGCTTCCGAGCGATATCGTCGGTTTTACCATGTATAACAGCGCGACAGGAGCCTTTGAATATAAAAAGGGCGCGGTCTTTTGCAATCTTTTTCTGGCGGACGAGTTAAACCGCACTTCTTCCAAGACGCAGTCCGCGCTGCTTGAGGTGATGGAGGAGGCAAAAGTCACGGTGGACGGCGTGTCCTATCCGCTAGATCCGCCGTTTACGGTCATTGCGACGGAGAATCCCTTTGGTTCGTCGGGAACACAGCTTTTGCCGGAATCGCAGCTGGATCGCTTTATGATTTGCTTAAGTATGGGCTATCCTTCTCATGCCGCCGCCATCGATATTTTAAAAGGCAGTGAAGGACAGGGGCTTGATCAGGTCAGGAGCGTGATCACGAAAGATCGTTTGATCATGCTGCGATCGCAAACCGAACATCTGCACGTTGATGACAGGATCTATGAGTATATCATCAATCTGACGGAGGAGACAAGGCGGGAACAGGGAATTGCACTGGGGGTAAGCCCGCGCGGCAGCATTGCGCTGTTAAAGATGGCAAAGGCCATGGCGATGATACGGGGCGGGGAGTACGTGATCCCGGAAGATGTCCTCGCTGTGATAGATGATGTGTGGAAACACCGGATCAAATTGAATGCCAGGGCCAGAGCCGAAGGCATGGATGTGTCGGATATGATTCGAAAGATAACGGAAAGGATACATGCAGTTTAATGGATAAGAGACTGCGGCTGAGTGTTAAGGGAACCATCAGATTTCTTGCGGTATTTGCCGTGATCTTATGGATGTGGAATTTCTTCAGGAGTTATCTGCTCTTTCTGATGATGCTGCTTATGATAGCGGGCGTTATTCTATCTGCGGTCAGTCTATGGCTCGTCTGTGACAAGATACGGGAGGAGACTGTACTGCCTTCTCATCGCGTGGGGAAAAACACGGATATTTCATGTGAGATACGCTTTGTAAATCCCCTGCGTTTTGTCGGATTTGCAATCGATGTCACCTACCGTTTCGGAAATCTTTTTACGGGAAGCATGGAGGAGAAAAAGGAAAAATTGTGGGCTGCTCCCGGAAAGGGAGGAAGCCTTCGTTTCCTGATAAACAGCCGCTATGCGGGACGGATACGGGTCAGTGTGGAAGCGTTTTGCGTGTATGATCCGCTGCACATCTTTTATCTGGCTTATCAGACAACGCAGGGCGCGGAAGTGCCGGTGTGGCCTATGTTTACCGATGAGGAAGACACGGAAGAACTTTTTGAGTGCATTGAAGGATTCCCGCAGGAAGAAGAGAGCAGGAGGCGGGGAACGGAGTATAATCCGGACTATGAGATCAGGGAGTATATTGCAGGGGATGAACTGAAAAACATTCACTGGAAACTGTCGGCAAAGCAGGGAAAGATGATGGTGCGGGAGCGTCTGGCAGCCGGGAAGGAAAAGGTCAACGTGGTGCTGCCCCTAGCGGGGGATTTGGACGAGAATGACGCGCTGATGGCGTCTTTGTATGGCATGTGCCGTCTGTTGCTTTCTAAGGAGTATCCGATTCAGCTGTTTTGGCAGGGTGTGGACCGGGGGCTGTGCAGTCGTTTTATCGTGGAAGCGGGTGAACTTGAAAATGCGTTGGGAGAGATCCTGAGTACAAGCGGGGTTCGAGAATTTGGTGTCATAGAGCAGCAGATGGCCATGGAGCATCCCGCGCAGCGATATATCTTGGTAAAGACAGGAGCATATAAAGGTGTATACGTCACTTCATAAGCGAAAAAAAGTTAATATGGCGGATGTTTCCCTGGTAAAAGTGCAGGATAACGAAAGGTATGACTTCTTTGCGGCGCTTACAAAATCGCTGATCCTGTTCTTTCTCGTCTATGGGGCGGTTGGCGGATTTTTGGCGGCTTTCGAGATAGACTTTCATGCGGGGGTCAGTATCTTTGCGTTTTTTGCACTGGCTTTTGTGCTGAGTGCGGTCTATGAGACGGGAAAAAATTGGCTTATCAACCTTACGGCGCTGTTTGCCTTTTTCCTGTACTTGGTCATTGCCGTTACGAATTACTGGGTGATCAACAGCGGATATTATTACATCCTGAATCGTATTTTTGACGTGGCAAGGGAGTATTTTGACGTAACGAGCGGTATGGAATATTCCCTGGCAGTTGAGGACGGATATATGGCGGTAACGATTTTTGCCATATTCCTGGGTATGGTAGGGATCATTTTGCTCAACATCGGGCTGCATCATAAAAGTACACCGTTTGGGATTTTGTTTTTGACTCTCATGCCCTATGTCATTCCCATGTATTTTGAACGCACACCGCCGCTGTTTTACAGTATTCTGATGCTGATCGGATATGCGTCTGTGATGCTTTTGTCTTACGGCAGAGGACGGGTTTCCAGGCAGATGCGGTATTTTTTGCCGATCACGGCAGCGGCAGTCGTAGTGCTGGTGCGGTCGGCGGCGTTTTTCCTGCCGGAGGAAAGGTATGCCCGTGTGGTGCCGCAGAGTGCGGCGAAGGAGGCATCCGGAAGGGTGATGGAACAGTTTGCGCGGTATGGCATGCAGGCTTTGTTCCCGCAGGATACGGCAGGGTCGGGGGTCAGCGGCGGAAAACTGAGCAAGGGCTCCGCTGTCACGCCAAGCTATGAGACGGCCCTGACCGTCAGATATACGCCATACAGCTTTCAACCCGTCTATTTGAAGGCTTTTACGGGGCTTACTTACATCGGGACTGCGTGGACGGAAGCAGAGGCGCAGTGGCCGGAGGATGCCGATATGGAGATGTCTTTATACAGCAGGCAGCGGCAGTTTGAGGAAGAAGGCGGCGCATCACACCAAGGTTTCGGCATTATGGAGGTGGAAAAAGCCGGCGCCGGGGATCCTTTTGAGTACAGACCGTATTACACGGATTATTGTAATATAGAAGAAAGGGATGGCACACTGGTTTATCGTTATTATCCGGACAATGGTACGTCTGTATTGTCAGCCTTTAAGGAACCGGACAGCGGATATTTACAAGTGCCGGCAAGCTGTGAGGCGGCGGTGATGGCAGTATGTGAGGAAGCCGGTTTTGGCGGAACGAAAGAGGAGATCGCGGAGCAGATCGTAGAGTATTTTGCCCAAAATTATAAGTATACCTTGCGGCCGGGATTTTATTACGGCGATCCGGATTATATCACACACTTTCTTCTGGAGAGCAAAAAGGGATACTGCGCGCATTTTGCCTCAGCGGCGACCATGCTCTTTCGGCAGATGGGGGTACCCGCGCGCTATGTGGAGGGCTATGCGTTTTCCTATGCGGGGGTCGTCGAGAGGGGGGAATTGGTGGAAGGAGCCGATTACGATGACTACTATCAGGGGTTTTCGGAAATAGGCAGGACGGCGTTGATTCAGATCGAGATTCCGGACGCATATGCCCATGCGTGGGTGGAGATTTTTGACAGGGAGCGGGGATGGATCGTTGTAGACCCTACGCCTTCTTCTGCCGAAGAGGATAGAACTTCCTTTTGGGAAGTGTTTCTGAACAGAGAAGGCGGCGGGACGGAAGGGAACCTGGGGGAGGATGTGCTTGGCGGGTATCTTGAAAATGTATTGGGAGCCGCGCAGTATGTGTTTCTTGCCGTTTTTTTTCTTGCGGTGATCCTGTTTGCGGCGGTTAAAGTGATAAGAACGGAAAGGGAGAAGCGCCTGCCGGGAAGGGAGCGCGTGAAGCTGGAGTACCGGAGGCTGCAGAAAAAAGCGGCAAAGAAAAACAGGGAATTTTTGTCACGGCGTACCCTGAAAGAGGAGATTGCGTGGATGAGTAAACATTGCCGCGTGGCGATTAATGATGCGCAGGAAGAGGCGCTTTATCAGGTTTTTTTCGCAAAAGAGATCGATTATGACTGCGACCGGCTTAGCAGGGAACTGCGAAAGGCCCGGCAAGGGCGCATAACGGGACGGGATCGGGCGAATCGGGTCGGCATGGATTCCGGCAGTTGAATTTTTATGCGCGGTATTGTAAAATAATAATAATTGTAACAAAATAGACTTCTGCCAAATTAACTTTGGAAAAGTAAGGTAAGCACTGTTTTCGTGTGTTGACTGACTATGATAAAAGATAACCAAAAATATTTTAACAGACTGCACGTGGTGCTGGATGCCGTGATCGTGGCGGTATCCTATATGCTGGCCTGGTATCTGAAATTCGCCAGCCCCTTCTCTGACATCGACCCAAGCGTCGGTGCTTATGACATGCAGACCTATTTTGAGATGCTCTATTTTATCGTACCGGGGTATCTTATTTTGTATTACGCCTTTAATCTTTACACGCCCAAGCGGGCGACCGTCCATCGCTATGAGATTTTGAATATCTTCCAGGCAAACACCGTGGGCATGGTGGTACTGATGGCCGGCTGGTACATGGTGGCGCAGATTCATTTCTCCCGTACCATGATGGCGATGTTTTATGTGATCAATATTGTATTGACCACGCTGGTACGTTCCCTGATCCGCATGCTGTTACAGTATTTCCGCGAAAAGGGCTACAATCTGAAATACATTCTGCTCGTGGGGTATTCCCGCGCAACGGAGGAGTACATCAAGCGCATCAACGCCAATCCCCAGTGGGGCTATGTGGTGCGCGGTATTCTGGATGACAGTGTGCCTGCGGGCACGATCTACAAGGGCGTTAAGGTGGTGGGAACCATCGAGAATCTGCTCTATATTCTTCCCGAGAACAAATTAGACGAAATAGCGATTACTCTTTCTTTGAAGGATTATGACAATCTGGAACATATTGTGGATCTTTGTGAGAAATCCGGCGTGCACACAAAGTTCATTCCTGACTATAACAGCCTGTTCCCGAGCCGGCCTTACACGGAGGATTTGATGGGACTGCCGGTCATCAATATCCGTTATGTGCCTTTGACAAACACATTGAATTGGTGGATGAAACGGATCGTGGATATTGTGGTGTCGCTGGTGGGGCTGGTCGTGGCTTCCCCGATCATGCTGGCGGCGGCCATAGCCGTGGGTTGTACTTCCAAAGGCCCGATCATATTCAAACAGGAGCGTATCGGGCTGCACAATAAGCCTTTCCGCATGTACAAATTCCGTACCATGAGGGTACAGATGCCTTCTGCGGAACAGAAGGCCTGGACGACGAAGGACGATCCCCGGGTCACGAAGGTGGGAAAGTTTTTGCGAAGGACGAGCATAGACGAGCTGCCGCAGCTTTTTAATATCTTAAAGGGCGATATGAGCGTGGTGGGGCCAAGGCCTGAAAGACCGCAGTTTGTGGAGCAGTTTAAGGAGGAGATTCCCCGCTACATGGTCAAACATCAGGTCAGGCCCGGTCTTACGGGATGGGCACAGATCAACGGCTACCGTGGTGATACCTCCATTAAAAAGAGGATTGAGTATGATATTTTTTATATTGAAAACTGGACGATGTCCTTTGACGTAAAAATCATGTTCTTAACGATTTTCAGGGGATTTATCAATAAAAACGCTTATTAAATGAGATACTAAAATCTTAAGAAATACGAAAGACTTACGGAAGAATCGGGAATTAAGGTTGCAAATATATCAAGATGTAGTATAATCTTATCAGAGTTGCCACAAAAGATTGCCTTTTGAGACAGAATATGACAAAATGAAAAATGGATGTTGAGAGACTACATTGCAGTTTAAGGAGTACAGATCATGGCGAATAAGCGTAAGAAGTCAGGAAAGAGAGAGCAGGCGAAAAAGCAGCGCAGGAGGATTATTCTCTTTATTGCGGAGATTATCATTTTACTTTTGGCGGTAGTCGTGCTTTATGCCGTACTTGCCGGAACGGGCAGCGGCAAGGTAGAGCTGAAAGAAAAAGACATTATCATCAACGAGACCGTACAGGAGGCGGAAGAGACCACCATGAAGGGCTACCGGAACATCGCCCTGTTCGGTGTGGATTCCACCACGGGAGCCTTAACAAAAAATACCAGGAGCGATACGATCATGATCGCTTCCATCAACCAGGATACCGGAGAGTGTAAACTGGTTTCCGTATACCGCGATACGTACTTAAATTTAAGCAACGATTCTTACAATAAGTGTAATGCGGCTTATGCCAAGGGCGGCCCTGAGCAGGCCATCAATATGCTGAATATGAATCTGGATATGAACATCACCGATTTTGTTACGGTAGGCTTTGCAGGGCTGACGGATGCCATTGATGCGTTGGGCGGTGTCTATATTGATGTAGACGATTCGGAAATCAGCCATTTGAACAACTATCAGCTATGTATCGCCGAGAATCTGAAAAGGACTTACACGCCGGTACAGAGCACGGGTTATCAGCTTTTAGACGGTCTGCAGGCTACGGGTTACTGCCGAATCCGCTATACGGCTGGCGATGATTTCAAGCGTGCCGAGAGACAGCGGGAAGTGTTGACGGCGGTGGCGGATCAGGCCAAGAAGGCGTCGATTCCGAAACTGACGGAAACGGCGAACGCCGTGTTTGACGAGGTCTACACCTCTTTGGATCTGTCTGAAATCGTGGATATGCTCAGTGACGTCGGCGCTTACTACATCTCGGAGACGGAAGGTTTCCCGCAGGAAGCGTACCGCAGGACGGGCACCATCGGTTCCAAGGGTTCCTGCGTCATTCCCACGAGCCTGGAGGACAATGTCAAATGGCTGCATAAGTTCCTGTTTAACGCGGACAATTACGATCCTTCTTCCACGGTAAAGGAATGCAGCGAAAAGATTTATCAGGATACGAACGGTTATCTGCAATAAGTGCAAAGGGGTCTGGAAGACAGGCCCCTTCTTTTCATGAGATTAGATAGGAAATAAGGTTACGGCATGGAGGAGAACGTGGAGATTGTAGATGTGATCATCCCGGTCTACAAGCCCGATCGCGGGTTTTTGACGTTGATGGAGAAACTGCGGGCACAGACGGTGCCGATAGGTCGAATCATCCTTATGAATACGGAGCAGAAATATCTGGACAGACTGCTTTATGGTACTACGCTGGAGAGGCAGGCACATAATATAACAGTGAAGCATCTGTCAAAGCGGGAATTTGATCATGGGCGCACCAGAAATCTTGGGGTGAAGCTGTCGGATGCCGATGTGTTTGTGATGATGACGCAGGATGCCGTTCCTGCGGACGAATCTTTGCTTGAGCGGCTTCTAGCCCGGCTGCGGCAGGAAGAGGCGGCCGTATCTTATGCAAGGCAGCTTCCGACACAGGAAAGCAGCGAGATCGAGTGCTATACCAGACAATTTAATTATCCCGACAAGTCCTGTGTTAAGGCAAAGGAAGATTTGCCAAGACTGGGAATCAAGACCTTTTTCTGCTCCAATGTCTGTGCGGCTTACGACAGGGCGACGTTTGACAGGCTGGGCGGCTTTGTGAACCATACCATTTTTAATGAGGATATGCTCTATGCGGCAAAGGCGGTGGAGGCCGGCTGTAAGATCGTCTATGCGGCGGACGCCTGTGTGTACCATTCGCACAACTATACAAACAGGCAGCAGTTTCATCGCAACTTCGATCTGGGCGTTTCCCAGGCCGAGCACCCGGAGGTGTTTGCAAAGTATCCCTCGGAATCGGAGGGGATCCGCATGGTGAAGGGGTTGGTAGCACATCTGCAAAAGAATGGCATGAGAAATAAAATACCACATGTTATTGTACAGAGCGCATTTAAATATGCGGGTTATCTGTGCGGAAAACATTACCGCAGACTGCCGAGGCGGCTGGTGATGGCGATGGCGTCGAATAAAGAATACTTCGGTTAAAAACGGGAAAGGAGACTATGATATGTGCGGAATTGTAGGTTATATTGGAACAAAGCAGGCGGCGCCCATCATTTTGGACGGTCTGGCAAAGTTAGAGTACCGCGGATACGACTCGGCGGGTATGGCGGTTTATGACGGCAAAGGGAAGATTAATATCACGAAATCGGTGGGCAGGCTTAAGGTGCTTGAAAATATGACGCACGGCGGGGAGACCATGCCGGGGCTGTGCGGCATCGGCCACACCCGCTGGGCGACCCACGGCGCGCCGAGCGATATCAATGCGCATCCGCACTTTAATGAAGCGGAGACGATCACGGTGGTACATAACGGTATCATTGAAAATTATCTGCAGCTTCGAAAAATGTTAATTGAGCGCGGCTATCATTTCGTGTCGGAGACCGATACGGAGGTGCTGGCCCATCTTCTGGACTATTATTATAAGGGAAATCCGCTGGAAGCCGTTACTAAAGTACTGCACCGTGTAGAGGGCTCTTACGCACTGGGGATTCTCTTTGCGGACTGCCCCGACCAGATTTTTGCGGCCAGAAAAGACTCGCCTCTGATCGTGGGTCAGAATGAGGACGGATGCTTTATTGCCTCGGATGTGCCCGCTATCTTAAAGTACACCAGGAAGGTGTATTATGTGGATAATCAGGAAGTTGTGCGCCTGCGGGCGGATCATATGCACTTTTACACGGTGGATGAGGAGGAAACGCAGAAGACACCTGTCACGATCGAGTGGGATGCCAGCGCCGCGGAAAAGGCCGGCTATGAACACTTTATGCTAAAGGAAATGTATGAACAGCCCAAGACCGTAACGGACACCCTTTTGCCTCGCATCAAGGATAACGACATCGTGATCGAGGAGCTTAATATGAGCGACGAGGAGATCCGCGCGGTGAAAAAGATCCACATCGTGGCCTGCGGATCGGCTTATCATGCGGGCGTTACGGGGAAATATGTGATCGAGGGGCTGGCGCGCATTCCGGTGGAGGTCGATTTGGCATCGGAGTTTCGCTACCGTGACCCGATTTTGGAGGAGGGGGCGATGGTGATCGTGATCAGCCAGTCCGGCGAGACGGCGGATACGCTTGCGGCACTTCGCGAATCCAAGAAAAGAGGTTTCCCGGTACTCGGTATCGTTAATGTGGTGGGAAGCTCCATAGCCAGAGAGGCAGATAATGTGATGTATACCTGGGCGGGACCGGAGATCGCGGTGGCGACCACCAAGGCTTACAGCGCCCAGCTGATTGCGCTCTATCTGCTCGCCATGAAGTTCGGCAGATTGCGGGGCAAGATAGATGATGCGGCATTTGCGGCACTTTTGGGTGATCTGCGCTGCCTGCCGGATCAGATTGAACTGCTCTTAAATAATAAGAATAAGATCCAGAGATTTGCGAACCGCTATATCGGCGCGAAGGATGTCTTCTTTATCGGCAGGGGCATCGATTATGCGATTTCTTTAGAGGGGTCGTTGAAATTAAAGGAGATTTCCTATATCCATTCGGAAGCTTATGCGGCGGGAGAGCTCAAACACGGCACCATTTCCCTGATTGAGGAGGGGACGTTAGTGGCGGCCGTTTCCACCCAACCCGCGCTCTACGCAAAGACCATCAGTAACATGGTGGAGGTGAAGGCGAGAGGCGCTTTTGTGCTGGCAGTAACCTGCGAGGAGAATAAGGAGATCGAAAAGGCGGCGGATTACGTGATCTATATTCCCGAGACGAATCCTTATTTTGCCAATTCGCTGGCGATCATTCCGTTGCAGCTGTTTGGTTATTATGTATCGGTTGGGAAAGGGTGCGATGTGGATAAGCCGAGGAATCTGGCAAAATCCGTCACAGTCGAGTGAGTGAAAAAGTGATTGAAAAAAGACACAAATTATATAAATATTAAACACAAAATGAACACAATTCGCTACTATACTGAGTACATGATCAAAGGAAAACAAGGACGGCAAAAGCCGCGTATGTTTGTATGATAGTTTGCATGGTATGAAAGGAGTGGTAGATCATGTACGACAACAACAATTATCCGAACGATTATTCAGGGCATACGGGTGCGGAATCAGGCGAATCTCAAACGACGCAGAACACATCCTGGCAGGACAGGAGCGGCGGCTATGGGCAGGATACGGCGCAGAGCGGTTACGGCAGCCAGAGCACGGTGCAGAGTCCTTACGGTGCTCAAAATGCGGGACAAAACCGCTACGGCAGCCAGAACACGGCGCAGGGAAGTTACGGCAGCCAGAGCACGCCGCAGGGAAGTTACGGCAGCCAGAGTACGACGCAGGGAAGTTACGGCGGCCAGAGTGCGGCACAGGGAAATTACAGCAGCGCGGGAAGTTACCACTATGGAAACGTATATCCAAACAACTATGCGCAGACCGTGCAGAAGCCCGAGAAAAAGAAAAAGGAAAAGAAGCAGGGCGGCGGCTATTTTAAGAAAGCCCTTGTGATGGTATCGCTGGGACTGTTCTTCGGGATCTTTGCGGGGCTGGGACTTTATACGGTAGAGTACGCAACGGGAATGCTGAACGGGGACGGCGATAAAAAGGCGGAAATCCAGGCGGCAGACGAGAAGGCCGGCGAGTCTCTTGCAAAGGCGAAAACAGACGAAGAAGCACAGGAAGCGCCGTCGGTCAATGGGATGATCACCAAAAATGCGGACGGCACGACTACGACGACGGTGGTCACCGATGTGACGGAGGTGGTCAAGAACGTGATGCCTTCCATCGTGGCGGTGAATAACCACTATACGGAGACGATGTCCTGGTTCGGACAGTCCCTGGACAGTGAAGCGGATGCCAGTGGTTCCGGTATTATTGTAGGTTTGAATGATTCGGAACTTCTGATCGTGACCAACTACCATGTAGTGGAGGATACCGATAAGCTGACAGTGCAGTTTAACGAGGGCAGTGAGGCGGAGGCCTTTATCAAAGGACAGGATTCCAAGATGGATCTGGCGGTGATCGCAGTACCGGTGACAGAGATGTCAGAGTCTACCTTACAGGCAATTGAAGTGGCTACGCTTGGCAATTCAGACGATTTGGAAGTCGGCGAGCCGGCCATTGCCATCGGTAATTCCTTAGGTTACGGGCAGTCGGTCACCACGGGCGTGATCAGCGCGCTTGACAGAAGCATCAATCTGTCCGCAAGTAACGGCTACGGCGGCGACAATGTGGAAGGCACCTTTATTCAGACCGATGCGGCTATCAATCCCGGTAATTCCGGCGGCGCTCTTTTGAATATCAAAGGGGAAGTGATCGGTATCAACTCCAACAAGATCGGCGGCAGCGCGGTGGAGGGCATGGGCTATGCAATCCCCATTTCCGCGGCAAGTCCCATCATTGCGGAACTGATGCTCAAGGAGACCAAGAGCAAGGTGGCCGAGGAGGAAAGAGGTTATCTGGGTATTTCCGGCATTAGTGTCACCCAGGAAGTATCTCAGGCCTACGGTATGCCGGAGGGTGTTTATATCGCTCAGGTATATGAGGGCACGGCTGCTGCGGCAGCAGGCTTAAAGCAGGGCGATATCATCACGGAGTTTGGCGGTGATAAGATAGCTTCCATGGAGGAGCTGCAAAAGGAGCTGGAATTTTATGCCAAGGGTGATAACGTGGAGGTTAAGGTGATGACTATGACGGTGGCGGGTTATGAGGAGGCTACCAGACAGTTGACACTGGGAAATAAAGTGAGTGAATAAGTAACGGGAATGTAACCGGGACGAATATCCCCGGCAGTACGGTATCGCAAAGATACGGCTGCCGGGGATATTATAAGTGGGTAATAAGGGAAGAAAATTCAAGTATAGATAATCTGCGCTTCGTATGCTATACTATGGGCAGACCGATGTCCGCGGGAGACACAGCGGTTATATCAGATTTCACATGCGGAAATCACGGAGGGAACATAAAAGTATGGACGATCACAGGGATGATAGACACGACGATACCGAATTAGAAGAACAAAAGAGCGCAGATACCACTGGCGAGACGGAGGAGAAAAAGGACGATTCTGCAAGTGATTATGAGGACGTTTGCTTTATCTGCCGCAGGCCGGAGAGCAAGGCGGGTAAGATGTTTCGCCTTCCCAATCACATCTGCGTCTGCGATGACTGTATGCACAAGACGATGGATACGGTCAGCCAGTTCGATTATCAGGGACTTTTGAATAACCAGAACATGGATGATTTCAATTCCGGCAAGGGGTTTCCGAACATCAGCTTTGTGAATCTGGCGGATTTAAGGGGGGATGGCGGCATTCCCAACAAGCAGAAGCCGAAAAAGAAGAAGAAGGAAAGTGCGGCGGAGATCGATATCCGCGATATCATGCCGCCTCACAAGATCAAGCAGAAATTGGACGAATACGTGGTGGGACAGGAACATGCGAAAAAGGTGATGTCTGTTGCTGTTTACAACCATTATAAGAGGGTGGCCACCGGCACCATGGATGAGATTGAGATTGAGAAGTCCAATATGTTGATGATCGGTCCCACGGGCTGCGGCAAGACTTATCTGGTAAAAACGCTGGCCAGGCTTTTGGATGTGCCGTTAGCCATTGCTGATGCCACTTCGCTGACGGAGGCCGGTTATATTGGAGATGATATTGAGAGCGTGGTGTCAAAGCTGTTGGCAGCTGCGGATAACGATGTGGAGCGGGCGGAACGCGGTATTATTTTTATTGATGAAATTGACAAGATTGCCAAGAAAAAGAATACCAATGCCAGAGACGTGAGCGGCGAGTCCGTGCAGCAGGGAATGTTAAAGCTTTTGGAGGGTGCAGAGGTGGAGGTGCCTGTGGGAGCCAACTCCAAAAATGCCATGGTGCCTCTCGCCACGGTGAACACCCGCAATATCCTTTTTATTTGCGGCGGCGCGTTCCCGGATCTGGATGAGATCATCAAGCAGCGGCTCAAAAAAAAGACATCCATCGGCTACAGCGCCGAGCTAAAGGACAAATACGACAAGGAAAAGAATATTTTAAGCAGGGTGACGGTGGAGGATATCAGGAAATTTGGCATGATTCCGGAATTTATCGGACGTCTGCCCGTCATTTTTACCCTGGAGGGCTTAAGTCGTGACATGATGGTACAGATCTTAAGCGAACCCAGAAATGCCATCTTAAAGCAGTATCAGAAACTTTTGGAGCTCGATGAGGTAGAATTGATCTTTGATCAGGGGGCACTGGAGGCTATTGCGGACAAAGCAATGGAGAAAGAGACGGGAGCCAGGGCGCTGCGGGCCATTATCGAGGAATTTATGCTGGATATTATGTATGAGGTGCCCAAGGATGACAACATTGGCCGCGTGACCATCACCAGAGAGTATATTGAGGGCAATGGCGGGCCTATTATTGATATTCGCAGCAGGAGCGCAGAGCATCCCGATCATTTGAAAGAGATACGGCAGGCATAACGGCAGATCGATATGGGAAGGAATGCCAGGCCTGATGGGGGCACGTTTTTTCCAAACTGTCATAGAATAATGATAAGTGAGATGAGGTTGAAGGGCCTGCATAATAACACGCGTTATTGTGCGGAATCATGAATTGCATGACTTGCAAAGACAGAATCTTATCAGAAGACTACGTGGATCTCATTACAGATTATGAATTAATGAGACAGATATTAGAGATGTCGGGAGTGGATGCCTGCTATCGGGAACTGGACGCAGGATATGGCCTTTCTTATGTAAAAAGGGATGAGATACCTCCCATTTCTATCGGGTATTTTGGATACCCCACCATCCCAAAACTTTATGGACTGATGCGCGCAGAAGGGCAGATTTTTGATCCTTCCTGCCTGACAGCCATGGGAAATATCAGAGTACAGGAGCCGCCGCTCGCCCTGCAGGGGAGCGGCGTTATCATCGGTTTCATTGATACGGGAATCCGCTATCAGGAAAATGTATTCAGACGGGAAGACGGCAGCACCCGCATTGTTTCCATTTGGGATCAGACGATTCAGACGGGGGATGCGCCGGCAGGATTTCTCTACGGAACGGAGTATAAGCGGGCAGATATCGACAGGGCGCTGGCATCGGAGGCACCCCTTTCCATTGTGCCGACGACCGATATGGATGGCCACGGTACAAGCATGGCTTCCGCGGCAGCAGGAAGCCTGCTGGATCAGGGTCTGGCGTTTCGAGGCTCAGCGCCGCGAGCGGATATTGCTGTGGTTAAATTAAAGGAGGCAAAGACCTATCTGCGGGAGTATTATCTCATTGACGAGCGGGCGGCTGCCTATCAGGAAAATGATATTATGGAGGCGGTCAAGTATCTGCAGCAGATGGCAGTAGCTTACAGCAGACCCGTGGTCATCGTTCTGGGGCTGGGTACGAACATGGGCAGTCATGACGGTACTTCTTCCCTGGATTCTTACCTGAATATCGTGGCAGGACGCAGGAGCCGGGCGGTGGTTGTCTGCGGCGGCAACGAGGGCGATAAGGAACATCACTACGAGTCTGCCATGCCTGGAAGTGTGGAAATTCGCGTAGAGGAGGCGATGAAGGGATTTTGCGCGGAATTGTGGGGAAGTCTGCCGGACGCTTATGCTGTGCAGATTCGCTCTCCGGGGGGAGAGGTTTCACCGGTCATTGATTTCAGGAACGGAATCAACAGGCAGGTATCCTTTATCTTTGAAAGAACGAAAATACAAATTGGCATTGTACTGGTGGAGCGGGATGCGGGGGAGCCATTGGTATTCATGCGTTTTGAAGATCCGACGCCGGGTATCTGGACGGTGGACGTGATGCCTGCCGTCAGGAACATGACAGGCCGCGGCATATATCATATGTGGCTTCCTATTGAGGCCTTTTTGGAGCATTCGGTGACCTTTCTTTCGCCCAGCCCGGATGTGACGCTGACAGAGCCTGCAAACGCTTCTCAGGTGATTACCATATCTGCCTATAACAGCCATGCGGACAGCTGGTACGCACCTTCCGGCAGAGGGTATACCAGAAACGGTTTCATTAAGCCGGAACTCGCGGCACCGGGCGTACGGGTGCCCACGGTCTTCGGAGAAGAGAGTGGATCCAGTCTGGCGGCGGCTTTGGCGGCGGGCTGTGTGGCACAATTTCTGGAGTGGGCCGTGGTGGATGGGAATGCTTTTGCTGTGGACAGTCGGGGGACAAAAAGTTTCCTGATCCAGGGGGCGAGCCGACCGGGGGGCATAGTTTATCCGGACAGACGCTGGGGCTACGGACGCATCAATATCAGCGGGACCTTTGAGACGCTGGCAAGGATATAGGGAGTATGGAGAAGAGGATGCCGGTGTAAGTTAGCGCGGACCCTATAGAAAACTTGCTGATTTCCTCCATTTGTGGTATCTTGAAAAGAGTGGATATTTTAATGCGCCACGGGTGGGAGTATGAAATGAAGAAGCCTGAAGTGCAAGTGATGACAAACAATAAAACATTTCATAGGGTGAGTCTGATCGGCAGACTCTTTTTATCCATGCTCTTTTTGTTGAGTGTACTGACGGCCTGCAAAACCGCTGCGAGCGAAACGACGGCGCCCGGCGAGACGGCTGCGGGCGATTCTGCGGAAGAAGCCGGAGCGCAGGAACAGGAAAAGGAGACGGATGGCGGTGAGATGTCCTCCTGGCGGGAAGCGGTGGATAAGATGTTTGAGGACCCTTACGGGGATTATAGTGTGGCGGGTGGTGAGATTGCCCTTTTGACGGACGGTGACGTGGAAGACGGCGGCTACAATGAGGCGCTCTACAATGGTGTACGCATGTATGCGCTGGGAGCCGGCGTTTCTTTTTCCTATTATAATGCAGATCCGGAAGTGCCTGAAAGTTACGGCGAAAGGATGGAAAGAGCGATACAGGACGGCGCCGGGCTTATCGTCTGCGCCGGATACAGGTTTGGTGAAGCGGTGGGTGATCTGGAAAGCGCTTATCCCCAAACCTCCTTTTTGCTGGTGGATGCCGTACCGCACAATGCGGCGGACGAAGAGGTTCCCATTCAGGAGAATGTGCACTGTGTTCTTTTTCATGAGGAGCAGGCAGGGTATCTGGCGGGCTATATGGCAGTCTGGGAGGGGTATCGGAATCTTGGCTTTATAGGAGGCTCGTTTGTGGGGCGCGATCTTTTGGATTCGGAATTAGGCTATCGAAAGCAAGAGCCTCCCGTTCTTCGCTATGGTTATGGTTATCTGCAGGGAATCGACGCGGCGGCCAAGGATCTGTCACTGGATGACGTAACGGTCAATTATTGGAATGCGGATACTTTTTCGGCGGATATTTCGGTGCGGGAGAAGGCGGCTTCCTGGTATGAAAACGGTGTTCAGGTCATCTTTGCCTGTGGCGGAGGCCTGTATGAGTCCGTGCTGGAGGCGGCAGAAGAGCAGGATGGCCTGATGATCGGTGTAGACGTGGATCAGTGCAGGATTTCAAATCGAGTATTGACCAGTGCAGTTAAAAATATCGGCCCGGCGGTGACGGACGCCCTCGACGAATATTATGCAGCAGGCGGCTGGTCTGCAGAGGACGCAGGACAGGTCAAGCGTTACGGTGTGGAAGAGGGGTGCGCGGCGATCCCTGTGGTGGATACGGAATGGCGTTTTCAGGAGATTCCTACCACTCATTTTTTTGAAATTTATAAACAGATGAAAAGGGGCGACAGGACGGTATCGGATGCGATCGATGCGCCGCCTCAAGTGGCTGTTTCGGTGCACTTTGAATGAGCGCGGGAGGTTTGGAAATGGACAGACATCAAAAGAGAAAACAGCGCTCCGTTTACGTCCTGCCGGTGGTTGGCTTTCTGCTTGCCGTAATGCTTTCCTCCTGCGGGCGTAAGGAACTGCCTGTGAGCGGCGGGCAGGTGGAGGAAAGTCCTACACAGGGAATGACAATGGATCAGCATGCACAGGTTTTGACGGATCTGACGGCGGGGGAGACAAGCCTTTCGGCGGCAGAGCTGTCTGACTATGCAATGAATATTGATCTTACTTATGATGCCGAGTCAAAAAAACTGCACTATTCCCTGGATATGCCGTTGATTCCGGCCAGTGACGATGCTTATCTGTATTTGTTTGCGGCGGAAACCTGGGAGGAGGACGCGGATGCGCTCTTGGAGGAACCGGTTACCAGGGGCAGGAAGAACAGAGAATGGGAGACAACTTTTCCTTATCGGGAGACGCATCTTTTTGCCAGATTTATTCCGGCTCTCAAGATAGACGATAATTTTGTGCAGGTGGGCAAAAGCGTATATCTTTCTAATCCCGAGGCGCTCGCTGAAAATCAGGATGCTTACCCGGAGCCTGGTTCTAAGAAGGGAATCCTTTTGGACCCCACCATGCTGGGTACGCCGGAGCTGACGGAGCTTGGCGTCAAGCACGCAATATACAATATTCCGCTTTCCCATATCATGGGGGAGACGGCTGATCCGACGTTTCCGACCATCACCTATACATACAGAGGAAAGAACTACCAGTTCAATGGGGCAGCCATCAACGGTTATGACGGTCTTTTCACTTACCTGTCAGATATGGGGATGAGCGCCACGGCAGTGGTGTTAAATGATTGGAATGAAGCGCATCTGGAGCTGATCCATCCGGAGGCAAGGAAACAGGAGGACGGCGCCTACTATTACATGTTCAATACCGCAGAGGAGAGCGGCGCAAGAACGTTGGAAGCGGTGGCTTCCTTTTTGGCAGAGCGTTATTCGAGTGGAGCGCACGGCATGATACACAGCTGGGTGATTGCCAATGAGATCAATCAAAACCGCGTGTGGAATTATATGGATACACAGGATGTGGTGCATTATGCGGAGACGTTTGAAAAATCCATGCGCATTTTTTATCAGGCGGTGAAGAGCCGCTATGCGGGAGGAAGAGTCTATTTCAGTATTGATCATGCCTGGAACAGCAACGAGGGCGATAACAGGAGCTTTTTTAACGGCAGAGATGTGTTGGAGGCCTTCAATGAGGCGGCACTTGCCCACGGTAATTACGATTGGGGGATTGCAATCCATCCTTACCCGGAACCGCTGACCCGTGTGAATTACTGGTCACAGGAATATGATAAGACGAGGGATGCGACGCATCTGTCTGTGATGAATCTCAATGTATTGACGGATGTCCTTTTGGAGGAGGAGTACCTGGACCGGGCGGGGGAGGTGCGCAGCGTCACGATCACGGAACTTGGTTTTTCCTCCGGTTCCGGAGAACGCCTGCAGGCAGCGGCCTTTGCCTACTGCTATTATATCGTCGAAGCCAATCCTTATGTGGATGCTTTTTTGATGAATCGGCAGACGGATGCGCCGGAAGAGGTGAAGGCGGGGCTTGCTTTTGGCGTATATGAATACGATCACACGGGAAAATATATTAAGGATGTTTTTCGCTATATTGACACGGATCGGGCTGGGGAGTACATGAAATTTATGTTAAAGATTCTGGGAGCGGACAGCCTGGAGGAGGCGCTTTCCTGGGCGGCTGCGCCGAACAAAGGAGAATAGGAAGGGGAATGGGATGAGGGTTTCCCTGTTGGTGACGGTCTATAACGTGACAAAAACACTGCCCATCACGCTGCAAAGCATCGAGGAGCAGGATTATCGGGATATTGAAGTGGTGATTGTGGACGGCGGATCGACGGACGGCACGGTGGAGCTGATCAAAGAATTTGCTTCGCGGACAAGGGAACGGCAGGGCTTTTCGGTGCGCTGGGTATCGGAGCCCGACGACGGCCTGTATGATGCAATGAATAAGGCCTTCCGTATGAGTTCGGGGGAGGTGGTCGCTGTCTGCAATGACAAATTATGTAAACCAAATGCCGTGACGCTCTTTGTCTCTGCGATAGAGCAGGGCGGGAAGCGCTGTGTGGGCGCGCACGCAGACCTGGTCTATGTGGAGGGGGAACGCGTGGTCAGGGAGTGGCGCATGGGGCAGGGAAGGCTTTGTGAAGGCTGGATGCCCGGTCATCCCACTTTGTTTTTGCGGCGCGGGATTTACGAGACGTACGGTCTCTACGATACTTCTTACCACTGTGCGGCAGATTATGAGTTTATGGTGCGATTTTTAAAGGATGAAAAAAATGTACTGGCCTATGTGCCGGAGGTTTTGGTGGCGATGTTTTATGGCGGTACCAGCAACGCCGGCCTGAAAAATTATCTGGTCTCTTTTCGGGAAGGTTTTCTGGCGCTCAAAAAGAATCAGGTACCGCAACCGCTTTTCATTACGCTGCGCAGAAGTCTGCGGGTGCTTTCGCAATTTAAAGGGAAAACGATATGATGACAACTGCTTGTGCGATTTTGGCAGCAGGAATTTTCGTGCTGGATCTGTTGTTAAAAAACAGAATAGAAGAGACCATGGAAGAGGGCGATGAAAAACCTTTCTGTCGGGGAAGGGTTTTGGTGCGAAAATATCATAACAGGGGAGCTTTTCTTGACCTGGGTGAGAAAAAACAGGGAGTGGTGGCCTGTATCTCCCTGCTTTTGACGCTTAGTATGACGGTGGTATTTCTTTCTACGTTCACCTTTCGCGGAAACTCTACCCTAAAGGCAGGGTTGGCCTTTTTGCTTGGCGGCGCCTATAGCAACACTTACGATCGCCTGACCAGAAAATACGTGGTCGATTATATCAGTTTTCCCGTGAAAAATCCCCGCATCAGGCGCATCGTCTTCAATATCTCGGATTTTGGCATCCTAATCGGAGCCGTGCTGATCACGGTCGCTCAATTACGAAACACATGACGGACTTAGCGGGCATACCTGTAAGTTACGAAGCAACAATCACGGTCCCGCTCTTTTCTTTCAACGCTTCTTTGACATCTGCGAGCGAAGTAATCAACACCTTTCCCTTAGGATTTTCCTCCAGAAAAGTGATGGCAGCCTCGATTTTTGGCAGCATGGTCCCCTTCTCAAATATGTCTTGCGCGCACAGCTCTTTCGCCTGCGCTGTGGTGAGGGAGGAGATGGGCTCCTGTTCGGGTTGTCCGAAATGCCGATAGACACAGGGTACGCCGGTAAGGATGATCAGTTGGTCAACCTGCAGGCTGGCGGCCAGTCTGCCCGCCACGGCGTCCTTTTCAATCACTGCGGATGCGCCTTTTAAGACGTGGTTTTGCTCAATGACGGGAATACCGCCTCCGCCGCAGGCAATGACCACCTGACCGGCGTCGGAAAGCGCACGGATGGCGTCGATTTCTACGATGTCGATGGGACGGGGGGCCGCCACGATGCGGCGGAAACCCTTGCCGGGCACCTCCTGTACATAATTACCCTTTTTGATCTCGATTTCCGCATCCTCGGCGGACATGTAGCGGCCGATTGCCTTGGTGGGCTCATAAAAGGCCTCATCGTAGGGATCCACAGTCACCTGGGTCAGGATCGTGCTGACGGTCTTTACGATGCCGCGGCTAAGAAGCTCGGCCCGCAGCGCATTCTGGATATCGTATCCCACATAACCCTGGCTCATGGCGGAACAGACGCACATGGGTGCGGGGGTGTAGTCGATATATACCCTTCGAAGTTCTGTCATGGCCTTATGGATCATGCTGACCTGGGGGCCGTTCGAGTGTGTAATGGTGAGCTGATAATCAGCTTCCACCAAATCAGCCAGCGCCTTGGCGGTCACTTTGACCGCATCCCACTGTTCCAGCGTTGTATAACCAAGTGCCTCATGTCCGAGGGAGACGACTGCTTTTTTTCTGTTCATATGATTTCACACTGATCCTTTCTAATGTTATGGTTTCTATGGAATGCTATTTAGGAAACGAGGGGCGGCAGCAGATTTTCTCTGATCCGGATATCCACATCCACATAATTGTTTTCTGTGGCGGGCATTTCCCCGGTCGCCAGATAGGAAAACAGGATGGAGAGGGGAAGAAAACCCTGCTGAAAAGGCTGCTGGCAGATGGTGGCGGCAATCAGTCCTTTTTGCATGTATTCCCGTGTCGTGGGAACCAAATCGTTTGTTATGACACATATGTCATCTTTTCGGAGCGAAGCTTCAATCGCCTGACAGCCGCCGTATACGCCGCCTGCGGTAAAATAAAAGGCGTTGATTTCGGGATGATCCGAAAGGAGTTTTTGTGTCAGTTCGAAGCTGACCCGGTCGTCATCGTTATTGTTGACGGTATCTACGATGCGGATATGGGGGGATGACCCGATGATATGAGCAAATCCCGCAATCCGTTCGGTATGGCAGAGAATATTCCCGGAGCCGGAGACGATGCCCACGCACACCTCACCCTTTGTCATCAGACGCATCAGGCCGCCGGCAGTTTCACCGGAACGATAAAAGTTGCTGCCGACATAGGCCAGGCGCCTGGAATTTTCAATATCGGTATTTAAAGTCACCACGGGAATCCCTGCGGCGCAGAGACTGTCAATTTTTTCCCGCACAGTGTTGTCGTTGTAGGGAGAGATGGCAAGACCGTTTATGCCTTCCGAAAGCAGGTCGTCAATGGCGTCAAGCTGCTGTTTCAGGCTGTACTCGGTCTGTTTTATGAGAACACTGCAGTTGTAGCCGGCAAGCTCCTCTGTTTTTTCGTGCACGCCCATCAGCACATCGTCGAAGAAAGGAGTCCCTGCGCCGAGCAGAACAACACCCAGTTTCAGATTTTTTTTCTGGGCGGCAAGAACGATGCCCGCTTTGTTTGGCTTATAGTCGAGGGCACGTACGATCTGCATGATCTTTTCTTCTGTTAGGGGATTTACGTCGCCGCGGTGGTTTAAGACACGGTCTACCGTGCCCCTTGATACGCCTGCAAGCGCGGCGATTTCCTTGATGGTTGCCATAGCGGGATCCCTTTTCTTGGTTTTATTTTTAATGACAATGCGGACGGAGAATGCCGTATTTTGGCATTCTCCTATGTGAGATTTTGTAATTCTTAATGAAGCAGCCTTTGCTGCTGCGTTTTAGAATTACAAAATCTCACATTCTCACACTAGATTAGCATATCAAGTGGAAATAGACAATGCGTTCTGCCGTATTTTGTGTAAAGTTACGAAAAAAATATACGGTATTGCTTTTATCGGTGGGACGGCTTATCATGGAAATAGAAGAATCGTGCACGGGCACGGGAAAATTGTCGGAAAGAGTGGGAGGGTTACTATGCTGTATATTGGGGTAGATCTTGGTACCAGCGC
This sequence comes from Lachnospiraceae bacterium UBA7054, assembly GCA_002492725.1. Classification (GTDB taxonomy): domain Bacteria; phylum Bacillota; class Clostridia; order Lachnospirales; family Lachnospiraceae; genus UBA3282. The sequence continues at coordinate 15,542 of DLAF01000050.1, read as the reverse complement.
AGTCAAGCTTCTTTTGATGGAAGGAAGCGGAAAAATTGTAAACATTGTATCGAAGGAGTATCCGCTGTATTTTCCACATCCCGGGTGGTCTGAGCAGAAGCCGGAGGACTGGTATGAGCAGAGCATTGCGGGCATCAAGGAGCTGATCGCAGACGTGGACAAGAGCCAGGTGGCTGGCATCAGCTTTGGCGGGCAGATGCACGGACTTGTCATTTTGGATGAAAAGGATGAGGTGATCCGTCCCGCGATCCTTTGGAATGACGGAAGAACGACGGAGGAATGCGATTACTTAAATAACGAGATCGGGAAAGAAAAGCTGTCCGCGTATACGGCGAACATCTCCTTTACCGGCTTTACCGCACCCAAGATACTTTGGGTAAAGAATAAGGAGCCTGAGAATTTTGCGAGAATCAAAAAGATCATGCTCCCGAAGGACTATATTGCGTACAAGCTGACGGGCGTACATTGCACGGATGTTTCCGATGCTTCGGGCATGCTGTTGTTTGATGTGAAGAACCGCTGCTGGTCAAAGGAAATGTGCGAGATCTGCGGCGTGAAGGAAGAACAGCTCGCAAAGATTTACGAGAGTTATGAGACGGTCGGAACCGTGCTTCCCGAGATTGCCAAAGAACTTGGCATTCCCGAGACTGTGAAGGTGGCGGCAGGCGGCGGCGACAACGCGGCGGCGGCCGTGGGCACGGGCACCGTGGGAGACGGCATGTGCAATATTTCCCTCGGCACCAGCGGCACCATTTTTATTTCTTCCGACAAATTCGGCGTGGACAAATTCAATGCGCTTCATGCGTTTGCGCACGCGGACGGCCATTATCATCTGATGGGCTGTATGCTCAGTGCGGCGTCCTGCAATAAGTGGTGGATGGATGATATCATCGGCACGGAAAAATATGCCGACGAGCAGAAAGCGATCACCGACGATAAGCTGGGTGAGAACCATGTGTATTTCCTGCCTTATCTGATGGGTGAGCGTTCCCCGCATAACGATCCCGACGCGAGAGGTACTTTCATCGGTATGACCATGGACAGCACGCGGGCGGATATGACGCAGGCGGTGCTGGAGGGTGTGGCATTTGCACTCAGAGATTCCCTGGAAGTGGCGAAGTCTTTAGGCATCCGGATCGAGCGCACGAAGATTTGCGGCGGCGGCGCCAAAAGCCCGCTGTGGAAGCGGATGATTGCCAATATCATGAACCTCAAGGTGGACGTGATCGAGAGCGAAGAAGGCCCTGCCATGGGCGGTGCGATGCTGGCGGCGGTGGCCTGCGGCGAGTATGGAAGCGTTGAGGAAGCGGCGGCAAAGATCGTAAAGATCGTAGACACGGTGGAACCGGAACCCGCGCTTGTGGAGAAATACGAAAAGAGATATCAGCAGTTTAGGCAGATTTATCCGACCTGCAAGGAGCTGTTTAAACAGTTTGCGAAGAATTTCTAACACTCGCAGCAAAGGCTGCTTCGTGAAGAAATTCTATATCGCAAACGGGAGAATGCCACAAAGCGGGCATTCTCCGACTGACAAAAACATAGAGGGAAGGGAGAGAGGATATGGAGATCAAAAAAGTGACAGATCCGTCATTCCGTAAGTATGGCAGGGTCGTGGAGGGAATCGATTTCACCGATCTGGTGGAGGCGATCAAAAAGGAGACGCCGCTGCCCGACGGGGTAGCCTATGAGCCTTCTATCGCGGCTCTGGAGGCGACACAGGCGGCGAAGGATCTGCAGCGCAGGACCTACGGCGAACTGCCGATCGAGGTGGGGTACTGCAACGGCCACAACTATAAGTTAAATGCCATTGAGTATCACAGGAGCTCGGAGATCAATGTGGCGGCGACGGACGCGGTGCTGATCGTGGGCATGCAGCAGGATATCACCGATGATTTCAAGTATGAGACCGCAAAGATGGAGGCCTTTTTGGTGGAGGCAGGCACGGCGGTGGAGATTTATGCGACGACCCTGCATTATGCGCCCTGCAGTGCAAATGAGGGCGGCTTCAAGGTAGGTATCGTGCTTCCGGCGGGGACAAACTATCCCTTAAAGGAAAAACACGAAGGTTGGGAGGATTCCCTGATCACGGCGCAGAATAAGTGGCTGATCGGTCATGCGGAAGGCGGCCTGGATGCGGGCGCGCACATCGGATTGGTAGGTAAAAATTTAGATATCAGAGAATAAACCGGTCAACCCGGTTAAAGGAGGATAAGCAATATGAACAATTTACCCAAAGTAAAAATTGGTATCGTGGCAGTGAGCCGTGACTGTTTCCCGGCGTCTCTTGCAGTCAACAGGAGAAAGGCTCTGGTGGAAGCCTACAAGAAAAAATATGACGCGGCTGACATCTATGAGTGCCCTGTCTGCATCATTGAGAGCGAGATCGACATGGTCAACGCTTTAAAGGATATCAAGGACAACGGCTGTAATGCACTCTGCGTATACCTTGGCAACTTTGGTCCGGAGATTTCCGAGACGCTGCTCGCAAAGCACTTTGAGGGGCCCAAGATGTTTGTGGCTGCCGCTGAGGAGTCTCAGGGCGACCTGATCCAGGGCCGCGGCGATGCGTACTGCGGTATGCTCAATGCCAGCTACAACTTAAAGCTCAGAAATGTGAGAGCTTATATTCCCGAGTATCCCGTGGGCGACGCGGAAGACTGTGCGGATATGATTCATGAGTTTGTGCCGATTGCACGTGCCATCGCAGGGCTTTCCAGCTTAAAGATCATTTCCTTCGGTCCCAGACCGTTAAACTTCCTTGCCTGCAACGCGCCCATCAAGCAGCTTTACAATCTGGGCGTGGAGATCGAAGAGAATTCCGAGCTTGATCTGTTCGAAGCGTTCAATAAGCATGCGGGCGATTCCCGTATTCCTGAGGTCGTAAAAGATATGGAAGCGGAGCTTGGCGCGGGCAACAACAAGCCCGAGATTCTGCCTAAGCTGGCACAGTATGAGCTGACCCTGCTCGACTGGGTTGAGGAGCACAAAGGGTATCGTGAGTATGTGGCGATCGCAGGAAAATGCTGGCCTGCATTCCAGACCCAGTTCGGCTTTGTTCCCTGCTTTGTGAACAGCCGTCTGACGGGCAGAGGCATTCCGGTATCCTGTGAAGTGGATATCTACGGCTGCTTAAGCGAGTTTATCGGCGAGGCGGTCAGCGACGATATCGTAACCCTGCTCGATATCAACAACTCCGTTCCCAAGGATATGTACAAGGAGTCCATCGAGGGTAAGTTTGATTACAAGTTCACTGATACTTTCATGGGCTTCCACTGCGGAAATACCTGCTCCAAGAAGCTTTCTAAGTGCAGCATGGAGTACCAGATGATCATGGCGAGATCCCTGCCGGAGGAAGTGACGCAGGGTACGCTTGAAGGTGATATCGTTCCCGGCAACATCACCTTCTACCGCCTGCAGAGCACGGCTGACAACATCCTGCGTGCGTATGTGGCAGAGGGCGAAGTGCTTCCTGTGGCGACCAGATCCTTCGGCGGTATCGGCGTTTTCGCGATTCCTGAGATGGGCAGATTCTATCGTCATGTACTGATTGAGAAGAATTACCCGCATCACGGCGCGGTTGCGTTTGGCCATTACGGCAAGGCACTCTATGAAGTATTCAAGTATATCGGTGTGGATGTGAGCGAGATCGGTTACAACCAGCCGAAGAACCTGCCTTACCCGACGGAGAATCCCTTCGCATAAAGGGCAGATAAATGAAAAAGTGATTCGGAGACGGCATAGCTTGCGGGCTATGCCGTCTCTTGCGCGAACGAGAAATGCGCAGCATTTCGAGTCTGCTTATCAGCGGAGGAAGGATCAGGTAGATTGATATGGCGGATATTTTGTTAGTCGAAGATGACGTTTCACTGTCGGCGGGGCTTACCTATGCTTTGGAAAAAGAAGGATATCGTGTGACGCCCTGCAAAAATATTGCGGATGCGCGGGCAAAGACAGATGCGCAGCATTTTGATCTTGCACTGCTTGACATGCAGCTTCCCGATGGCCTTGGCAGGGAGGCTGCCGTCTGCTTAAAGCAGCAGCAAACGCAGATCATTTATCTGACCGTCGTGGATGATGAGGATGAAATTGTGAGGTCGTTTAATGACGGCGCAGCCGATTACATCACCAAGCCTTTCCGAATGCGGGAGCTTTTGGCACGGATCAGGAAGGCGCTGCATGAGGAAACGGGAAGCGGCAGACAGATTCGGCTCGGAGAGGCTGTCATTGATGTGGAGGCGGGAAAAGTCTTTATCAAAGAACAGGAGGTTGGTCTGACGGCTCTGGAGTATCGGCTGCTGCTCATTTTTGCGCAGAACCAGTCCGTTCTTTTGAAAAGAGAACAGATTCTGGAACGGATCTGGGATATCAGCGGCAACTTTGTAGAAGACAACACGCTGACCGTATACGTCAAACGGCTGCGTGAAAAGCTGAAAGATGCGGTCAATATTACGACAGTCAGGGGGATCGGGTATCGTGTGGATCGATAAAAAAGAAATACAGTCACTTTCCGCGGGAATCCGTACGGCGCTCGACGGACAGCCGTTTGACCCGCGTGATCACAGGGAAGGTGCGGTCAGTATTTTAAAAAATGATATCTATACCTTAATACATTCCGAGCAGGAGAAGCGCAGTGTTTTGGAGAAGGAAAAGGAGCACTTGGCGGAATCGTTATCCGATATTTCCCATCAGTTAAAAACGCCGATCTCGTCTATTCTTCTGATGACGGAATTGATGACGGATGCCTCCGAAGAGGCACGGCAGGAATTTCTGTTACACATCAAAAAGGAAGTCCGTCACATGGAGTGGCTGGTCACTGCCCTCTTAAAGATGGCGAAGCTGGATTCCTCCAATGCGCATTTTAAAATAGAAGAAACAGCGGTCAGCGGTCTTCTGCGTGAGACACTTAAGTCGATGGAAATTATATTGGATATCAGAAACCAGACCGTGCGGCTTGTAAATGATCTGTCCTTAGCCTGTGATCAGAAGTGGACGGCGGAAGCACTCATCAATCTTTTGAAAAATGCTTCGGAATGTTCCCGGGAAAACAGTGAGATTCTGATAGACTGCGGTGAAAATCCGCTTTATGACTGGATAGCGGTCACGGACGCGGGAGAAGGCCTGAAAAAGGAACAGATTGCAAAGCTGTTTCGCAGATTTGAAGGCTCGCAAAAGGATAATGGCTTTGGAATCGGACTGCCGCTGGCTCTTTCCATCATGCGGGCACAAAATGGGGATATCGAGGTAATGCCCGGCGGAAATGGAACCGGTGCGACTTTTCTGATGAAATTTTACAGATAGTCACCGAAGAGTCACTTTTCTTATGTATCGTATTGGATAGGATAAGAAAAGGAGGTATCGCGATGGAAGTCTTGGAAGTAAATGAATTAACAAAGATTTATGGAAGCGGCGATAATCAGGTGATTGCATTGGATCATGTCAGCTTCCGGGTAAATAAGGGAGAATTTGTCGCCATTGTAGGAGCGTCCGGTTCCGGGAAATCTACCCTTATGAATTTGATGGGCGGCATTGACCGGCCCACATCGGGCAGTGTGATCGTTGACGGGCAGCGGCTCTTTGATATGAGTGAAAGCGCTCTGGCAATCTTTCGGCGCAGAAATATCGGTATCGTCTATCAGTTCTATAACCTGATCCCCAATCTGACCGTGGATGAGAATATTATGCTGCCCTGTCTGTTGGATAACCGCAAACCTGATGCGCAGAAATTGGCAAAGATCGTGGAAATGACAGGATTGTCACATCGCAGAGATCACCTTCCGGGGGAACTGTCGGGCGGCCAGCAGCAGAGAGTATCCGTGGGCAGGGCGCTCATCAACGATCCGGCCTTTATTTTGGCTGACGAGCCAACGGGAAATCTGGACAGCAAGGCGGGCAGGGATATTTTGGAGCTTCTTTTGGCGGCCAACCGCAAAACAAACCAGACATTGATCCTGATCACACACGATGAGAAGATTGCGCTGCAGGCGGATAGAATTCTTACGATCAGCGACGGACAGATCATCAGAGACGAGGTGATGCGCGTATGAATATCTTATGCTCATTTGCCTGTAAGCAGATTAAGAGAAAGAAGGGCAGAACCGCGATTACAGCCGCGGCCATTATACTGTCCGCAGCCCTGTTGACGGCAGTCGTGAATTTTGTGGCGAGCGGCAGGGCGATGCTTGTGAATTTTCTGGGAAAAGATTACGGTGTGTACGGCGGCGCCTATATGATGATACTGCTTGTCCCGGCAGTGTTTTTGGCTGCTTTGATCGTTTCCATGTCCGTCATTGTAATCTCCAACGCATTCCGCATGAGCGCCAATGAGCGGATTTCACAGTTTGGCACCTTAAAATGCGTGGGCGCCACCAAAAAGCAGATTTATCAGACGATCATGTATGAATGCATTCTGCTGTGCACATTTGCGATTCCTTTGGGTGTGATCGCGGGTTATCTGCTCAGCTTTATCGGTATTGGGATTGCGAATCTCTATATGGAAGAACTGAATATGTTGGTGCGTTCCATGATGAAACAGGTCAGTTTTCAGCTTGCGTTTGACTTTTCGCCGGCAGCTTTGCTCATTTCTGTCATCATCTCTCTGGGAACGGTTTTGTTTGCGGCCATGCTTCCGGCAAGGAAAGCAATGCGCATTTCAGCCTTAGACTGTCTGCGAAACGGCGGAGAAACGGATACTTCGGGATATAAGCGCACCAAAATTACCATAGGTGCGGAAGGGAAGATCGAATATCAGCTGGCACGTAAAAACGTGTCGTCTCATCGCAGGCGGATGCATTCGGCGGTCACGGCTTTTTCCATCAGTATCATGCTGTTTATCACACTGAGCGGATTGCAGGAAATTGCAGGCGGCATACAGGATTATATCACGATGGATTACGGATATCCTGTAATCGCGGATTATACGTCGAATTTTAGAAATACCATCAATCCTGAAACAGGGCGCAGGCAGCAGGAGTGGGCATTTCCCATTACTGCTGAGACGGCGGAAGAGATCACGGGTAAGCTCAGAGCGTATGAGGACACGGATGTTTACGGAGACGGACAGGATTATACTACTTACGTTGCAATGCTTACCAAACAGGATCTCACGGAAGAGATGCAGCAGGCGTTAGCCGATGACGACGATGGAGGACAATCGGAAATCATTCTGGAAGTAGAAAGGATCATTCTGGATGATATGCATTATGGGAAGCTGTGCGAACAGGCGGGGATTGCGTATGGCGGGACGATCCTGTTAAATGATTATCAATTTAATGATAACGGGGCGGAGCGGCATATTGCTCCCCTGCAGGTGACAGTCTCCTCGCTGGAATTGGAAAAAGCGGACGGAAGCAGGGATACGGTTTGGATCGACGGCGTGCTGACGATCGAGGAGATTCCCAAACAGTTACTGTATCCGAATACCAATCCCGTCCGGCTAGTCGTCCCTTCCGCAGGGCTATCGGTGCGCGGATACAACTGGTTGGCAAACCCTGCGGATGAAGATGGCTTTATGGCGTATGCGAAGGATGTGCTGGAAAGCTACTTTCCACAAAACGGCAAGGATTATGGGGAAGCGGGCTACACGAGCAGAGTGTTTGGCGCGCAGGATTTTGCAAGGATCATGAATATTGCCATCGTGCTTGCCGCCTTTTTCCTCTATGCGTTTGTTTTTCTGCTGGGGTTGATTGGGATACTGAATGTGATTAGCACAGTCAGTTTTCAGATCAAATTAAGGGCCGGAGAGTTTGCGGTGCTGCAGAGTGTCGGGATGCCATCTGAATCGGTACGCAAGATGCTTACGATGGAAAGTATTCTCTGCGCCGGTAAAGCGCTGGTTATCGGCCTTCCGATTGGCATGGCAATCGTCCTTTTGATGGCGCGCTGTGTGAAAATGCTGTTCCCAATCCCGTTTCATATGCCGTGGGCAGCCATTCTGATAACAATCGGTATTTCTTTTCTTGTCATGTGGACAACAGTGCGGATTTCGGCAGGGGCGCTCAGAAAGCAGAATATTATCGAGACAATTAGAATCTGACAGAGTAATAAAATGTGAAAATCGCATAACCATAAGCAGATCCTTGCTACGCCCGGAACGGAGCGAAAGCGAGTCTGCATTGGTTATGCGATTTTCGCATTTATTTTATCAATTCGATTATATTACAGGATCGTGTCCACCATGGAACCCATGGTCGGGGCACCAACACCGCTGCCGACGTTGTCGTAGGTCTTCTGGTTCAGGGTTTCGCCCTGGGTAGCGTAGCGGTAAATACTGTTGACCTTATCGGTCATTTTTTCTGCCGGTGTGTATGCGCCGCTGTAAAGTTTTTTGACGTTGCTCATGTCAGCGTCCATAAACTTTTTCTCATCAAGGGTCAGGGTCTTGTCGGACTCTATCGTAACCCCCAATTTGGAGAAAGTGGAGCTGTTGTTGCTGACAATGCCTTTTAAATAGTTTGCCTGATTGATCACGTTGGTGTTTTTGCTCTTGTCGGTACTCGTGATCAGTTCGTTGTAGTCCTTGACAAACTTGTTGAAAGCTTTGAGAAGCGCTTCCTTGTTGTCGTTGGTCATTTCCGTGGCGCCCAGATTCTCGATGGATTTGTACAGGCTGTTTGCCGCTGCCGCCGTACTTGCGTCCGTCACCGTCTTATTGGCATCTGTCTTCTTTGTGGAAGAAGTACTCGAGGTGTAGGGACTCGTGCCCGCATACTTTGCCTTGGAGGAGGTGACCGCTTCGCCGTCTCCTGCTGCCCGGTAGATCTTGCTTGCTTTGTCCATGGCCTTATCGGAGAAAGAGCCAATACCGCCAAACAGGGATTTTACCGTAGCGCCCTTTCCGTGTTCGGTATCCTGAAGTGCACTCTCCATGGTGGCCTTATCGAAGGAGAGGGTTCTGTCGGAGTCCATGGTAATGCCAATTTTGGAAAAGAGTTTATAATTTCTGTAGTAGGTGTCAGAAAGAGCCTCTGCCTGTTTTTGCACGTTGGTGTTCTTGCTCTTATCCGCGCTCTTCATCAGGTTGTTGTAATCCTTTACAAAGGCGGAAACGGCATCCGTAATCTTGCCAATGTTCTCTTCGCTGCGGTCATCGTAATTTAAGCCTTCGAGAGTCGATGCAGACTGGTAAAGCGATCTTGCCGCAGATGCGGAAGATGCGTCTTTTTCCTTTGCCGCCTTTTTGGAGTCGGTCTTGCCGCTCTCCTCTGCCTCCTGTTTTTCCAGCTTGCTGTAGTAGGATTTTAACATCTTACCATAGCTGCCGTTCTTGATCGCGGCGTAGTCGCCCAGGATTGAGCTCATGCCGCCCGCATCATCGCCGCCGCCCATGCCGCCGAGCAGGGTCGAGTATGTGTCTGCCATCCCTGAGTTTAGTCCGTTCAAATTGATTCCCATATGAGATACCTCCTTGTCTCTCAAATTGATTGTTAGCCGTCAGATATTATCTCAATGTGATATAGAGAAAAATCGTGTCTTTACTTTATATTTATTATTTCGTCTTTTGCTGTGATTTGTAAAGGGGTTTTGCATAAGGGAAATAAAATATGTTGCATTTGCACAAATTTCGCATAAAATCACTGGCGTTATATGGATAAAATGCGAGGATATAACCGGCTGAGGACTTGACTTGTATGGTGCCAATTGCTAGAATAACAGATAGATAACGGCGTTAATCTGCAAAAATTGTAGAAAACGGAAGGCGGCGGGAAAGGAGCGCACGGCATGGGATTTTTAAAAGACATTTTTGGGAGAAGCGATGGCATCAAGATCTGTGCGCCATGCGCGGGAAGACTGAAATCTCTGCAGGAAGTGAAAGACCCTACTTTTAGCGCGGGGCTCCTCGGACAGGGAATTGCCATTGTACCGGCGGATGGAAAGTTTTATGCACCGGTGGACGGTATTGTTGCCACAGTCTTTCCCACGGGACACGCGGCGGCGATCAAAGCGGCGTGCGACGCGGATGTGCTTTTGCACATCGGACTTGATACGGTAAAGCTAAACGGGAAATACTTTACGATCCATGTAGAGGAAGGACAGCAGGTGAAGAAAGGCGATCTGCTTTTGGAGGCGGATCTGGAGGCGGTCAGGGAAGCCGGTTATGATACATCTACGCCCATTGTTATCTGCAATTCAGACGCTTTTGATAAAATCGAGACATCCGGTGCGGGGGAAGTGGCGGCGGGGGATGAGATACTCCGTCTCATAAAATAGGGCTTCGGATCGGTCAGTGAGGACGGAATCGGGATGGATACATATCATGGCAAAAGTGTGATGCAGGGAATAGCCGTCGGCAGGCTCTATCTGCATAGAAGAGCGGATTATCATGCGGCGGCGTTAAAGGCGGCCGACAAGAAAGCGGAGCGGGCGCGTTTTTTTGCTGCAGTAGAGGAGGCAAAGGCGGATCTTGCACTGCTTTACGATGAGGCGCTCGCCGGCGTGGGTGAGGAACAGGCACAAATTTTTGAAATTCATCGGATGCTTTTGGAGGATGAATGTTATCTGGGAGCGGTATCGGCTAAGCTTTCAGAGGGGTATCAGGCGGAGTATGCCGCCTCTTGCGCAGGCAAGGAGCTTGCGGCCATGCTTGCAGGCATGGATGATGAGTATATGAAAAGCAGATCGGCGGATATCCTGGATGTCTCGCAGCGTGTACTGCGCGCACTCTTAAAGCTGCCGGAAGAGGGGATTCATTCGAAGGAACCCGTGATTTTGGCAGCGGATGATTTGACGCCCAGCGAAACCTTAAAACTGGATAAGAAAAAGATCCTGGCTTTTGTGACGGTGAAGGGATCGGTGAATTCGCACACAGCGATTCTTGCAAGGAGCATGGGAATCCCAGCGCTGGTGAACACAGAATTTCCTTTTACAGATTCCCTGCAGGGAAAGACCTGTGTGGTGGACGGTTTTGCAGGCGATCTCATCGTGGAGCCAAAGGAAGCGCTTTTGTCGCAGATGCTTGCGAAAAAAGAAGCCTGGGAAGCGGATGTTCTGGCACTGGAGCAGTTAAAGGGGCAGGAGAATAGAACAAAGAGCGGCAAGACCATACAGATTTATGCGAATATAGGGTGTGTGGAGGATGCGGATGCAGTCCTCTTAGCAGACGCGGGCGGCATTGGCCTGTTTCGCAGTGAATTTCTTTATCTCGGGCGGGAGAGCGCGCCCACAGAGGAAGAGCAGTTTGCAGCTTACAGGGCGGTCCTTCAGAGGATGGAGGGAAGGAAGGTCGTGATCCGCACGCTGGATATCGGCGCCGATAAGCGGGCGGATTACTTTCAGCTGGATGAGGAGGAGAACCCGGCTTTGGGGTATCGGGGCATTCGGATCTGTCTGGACAGAGAAGATATTTTCACCACGCAGCTGCGCGCGCTATACCGTGCATCGGCATACGGCAGACTGGCTGTCATGTTCCCGATGATCGTTTCGGTGGAGGAGGTGCGTCGGATACGGCAGATTGCGGAGAGTGTCAGGAAAGGACTTTTGGAGGAAGGCTGCACGCTGGGGGAGGTGGAACTTGGCATTATGATCGAGACGCCCGCTGCGGCGCTGATTTCCGATCAGCTGGCGCAGACGGTGGATTTCTTCAGTATCGGCACGAATGATCTGACACAGTACACGCTTGCGGCGGACCGTGAGAACCGAAGACTGGAAAAAATCTGCGATTCTCACCATGAGGCTGTGCTCAGGCTGATTGGGATGACTGTGCAAAATGCGCACGCCGCAGGAATATGGGTAGGTATCTGCGGGGAGCTGGCGGCGGATCAGACGCTGACGGAATATTTTTTAAAGCTGGGGGTGGATGAGCTGAGCGTGTCCCCCTCCGCCGTGCTCAGGCTGCGCAGGGTGGTGCGGGAGCTGCCCTAGAAGGAGGTAGTATTAGATGATGAAATATATGCAGAAACTGGGGAAATCCCTGATGCTGCCGGTGGCATGTCTGCCGATTTGCGGCATCCTGATGGGAATTGGCTACGCGCTCTGCCCTGCGACGATGCGGGGCGGCGATATCGCAGGCACGGGAGTTCTTCATCTGGTTGGCTTTTTTCTGGTAAAGGCAGGCGGAGCCCTGATTGAAAATATGGCGTGGCTCTTTGTGATCGGTGTGGGTGTGGGCATGGCGGATGACCATGACGGTACGGCAGGACTGGCAGCCCTTGCCTCCTGGTTGATGATAACGAATCTGCTGGCCGAGGGCACCGTCACAACGCTGATGCCTTCGCTTTCGCAGGATACGGCAAAACTGCTCGCCTTTTCCAAGATCGAGAATCCGTTCATCGGTATCCTCGCCGGCCTGATCGGGGCGGCGTGTTTCAACCGTTTTAAATCGGTGCAGCTGCCGGATTGGCTTTCCTTTTTCAGCGGTAAGCGCTGTGTGACCATTGTTTCCGGGATGGTTTCCATCCTGGCAGCGTTTGTGCTGCTGTTTGTATGGCCGTTCCTGTTTGGCGTTCTGATTGGCGTGGGAAACGTCATTGTGAGGCTGGGACCTGTGGGTGCAGGCATTCACGCATTCTTAAACCGGTTGTTGATTCCCGTGGGCGTGCATCATGCCCTGAACAATGTACTTTGGTTTGACACCATCGGACTGGGTGATTTGTCCCACTTCTGGGCGGGGGATACTTCTGTGGATGTTACGTGGAGCCTGGGGATGTACATGTCCGGGTTTTTCCCCTGTATGATGTTCGGGGTCCCGGGGGCGGCGCTGGCAATGGTTCGCACGGCGAAAAAGGGCAGGAAAAAGGAGGCCTTCGGACTGGTCGCGTCGGCGGCGCTCTGCTCTTTTGTCTGCGGCGTGACGGAGCCTTTTGAGTTTGCCTTTATGTTTTTGGCGCCGGGGCTGTATCTGATTTATGCGCTGCTCTACGGTGTCTTTGCAGTGGCGGTTTCCCTGGTGGGCTTTCGCGCGGGCTTCAGTTTTTCCGCAGGCGCGGCGGATTTGTTCTTTTCTTCGTTTATGCCGGCGGCGGCAAATACCTGGATGATTTTGCCCCTGGGTGCGGCAGCCTTTGCAGTCTTCTATGTGGTCTTCCGTTTTGCCATCGTAAAATTTGACTTAAAGACACCGGGCAGAGTGGAGGATGAGGAGACGGAGAAAAAGGCTGTATTATCGAATGATGCCTTTGCCTGCATGGGTGCCGCCATTTTGGATGGATTGGGTGGTAAGGATAATATAGAATCTCTTGATAATTGTATTACCAGGCTGCGCCTGGAAGTGAAGGATCTGGCGAAAGTGGATGAAGCGAAGATCAAGACTGCCGGAGCGGCGGGCGTCATGTGCCCTGGGGGTACGGCGGTGCAGGTTGTGATCGGCACGAAGGTACAGTTTGTGGCGGATGAGATGAAGAAACTGTTATAAAGGCGTAAAACAGGTACAAAAATAACAGATTTCCCGCATATATTTGAAGTGAGAATAAACTGCGGGAGACTGCAATGATTGAAGAGAAGAAGTGGAACGACAAGTTCCGGCTTGCGATGGGGGAACTGGAAAATAAGATACAGCGGGAGCGCACCGCACGCGGTGCCTGGCCGGAGCCGGAAAAGGTGGAGGCATGGAACGCCGAAAGACTAAGGCAGAGAGGGTGCGGACAATACTGCGGTTCCGTGAGCGCCGCAGAGAGGATGCAGACCAAGGAAGAACATAAACGAGAGCTGTTTCTTAAGAATGTGGTGGTACAGATAGCAAAATCGGCGGCCTTTTTCCTGGCGACACTGGCTCTGATCCAGGGTATCGTGCGGTTTTTGCCGGAGTCCATCACGGTGAGCAGTTCCGTGGGCGGCAGGGAGCTTCCCATTTACTGCGTAGAGACGGATAAAAAACAGGTGGCTCTCAGTTTTGATGCGGCCTGGGGGAATGAAGATACAAGGAGGATCCTGGAAATACTCAAAAAGCACAATGTGAAGGTGACCTTCTTTATGACGGGGGGATGGGCACCCGGATAGGCATACATGAAAGAACTGAAATTTGGAGAGAAATATACGAATTACAGAGGACAAGCAGTAGGGCGAAAAAGGGCTTTGAAGGGCGAAAAATCGAGGTTAGAGTTTATATTTAGGGGGATTTTGGGTGGCTGTAAAATAATGGATATACAATAGAACGGGAGGCATGATTATGCCTCCCGTGATTCTCTCTGATAACGCTCCACGCATAACGACTTACTTTTTCTGCAATTTAAGAGCTTCTTTTACAAGTTCATCATCAATTTCAGCCAGATGCTGCGCTTTATTCTTTGGCATACCATCTGCAATTAGATTGAGAAAAACTTCTACTTTGCCTTCATTTTTAATTCTTCTGGCATTGGTTTCTAATAATGCTCCAACCATAATTGCTTACTTCTTTCGTGATTTCAGGGCTTTTTCTGCAAGGGCATCGTCAATTTCGGCCAGACGCTGTGCTTTATTCTTTGGTATGCCGTCTGCAATTAAATTGAGAAAAACTTCTACTTTGCCTTTAGCAATGCCTTCTGTAAAACCCTCATTTTTAATTCTTCTGGCGTTGGTCTCTAATAATGCTCCACCCATGACATCACCCATTCCTTTCACGACATTCTGATACTTCTTTGCAATCTCGTTAATTACATCATTTGCAGTTTCGAGAAGTGTTGTCCTGTCAAAATCTGATAATCGGCCATCCTCTACCAGCTGATCCAGACGCTTGATTATTTCCAGATACTCACTTTTAAGGGTTTCCAATTTAGACGGATTGTTTTCATACTCTGAAAACGCGGCTTCTTTTGAAAAAATATAAAAGGGAATCAGCAGAAGCAGATTTTTCTCAAAAATTTCATCTAGCGTATATTGCTGTGTCTTAAAAATTGGCACATCATATTCTATGCTTCCGCCCGGTGTTTTAATCACATATTTGTATGTATCCGGGGTCGTTGTCTTCGCATATCTGAGGTACAATACTGCTGTGTTTGGAAATTCTACGGTAAGCACTTCTTTTGATATGTCTCCCTGATCCAGTGCAATCTGAGCGTCATATTCAAATAACCTGATTAACATTTTGGAATCAGGTGTGCTCTGACATTCCCAATGATATGTTTTTCTGACTGCTCCATATACGGCAAAATTTGTATCTGTAATTCTTTTTTCATCCGGTGCGTTCTGCTGGTCTATAAAATGCTCATTGGGAAAAAAGGTTATCTGTTCGTTTCCTGTATAATGTTCCCCAAATGACACATTGATAATCGGTATGATTAGTTTGCTGCAATCATTTAAGACAGTACGAAACGCGGAATCATAAATATCTGCCATGAACTTAGTCCTCTTTTCAATTCTATTTTAGCATTGCGCTCCTTCTTTTTCAATCTGAACTTTAGCAGAGAAGAAAGCGGTTAAAGGCGCTTTAAGGCGCAGCGCCTGCGCCGGTCACGTCTATAGAAAGCAGGTGTGGACACATACAAGGCCGGTAGATTTCCTGCTCAGACGTTCGAGCAGATACGGGTACAGTTACACAACTTTTACCACCATGCGGCCGGTTGTGCCCCGGCAGAGCCGGTGCTACAATGAAAGATGACATTACAAATAAATAGGTAATTGCGAAACTCGCGATG
>DLAF01000036.1:29456-49289 GCA_002492725.1 Lachnospiraceae bacterium UBA7054 | reverse complement strand
TAATCACCGCCTCCTACTCGATTCAGGTTTAACGTGCATCCATCTTTTGGTAATCTCTGTCCACGCAGATGGTTTTGTAAGCGGGCCGGATGATTTTGCCGTTGTTTGCAAGCTCTTCCATGCGGTGGGCGCTCCAGCCAACAATCCTGGCGATGGCAAAGATTGGCGTGTAAAGCTCCATCGGCAGATTGAGCATGTCATACACGAAACCGGAATAGAAGTCCACATTTACATTGACGCCCTTGTAGATGGGACGCTCCTCAGCGATCAGTTCCGGCGCCAGCCGCTCTACCAAAGAGTAGAGGGCAAATTCATCCTGAAGTCCCTTCTCAACAGAAAGCTTTTCCACGAAGGATTTAAAGATGATGGCACGGGGATCGGATTTTGAGTAGACCGCGTGGCCTACACCATAGATGAGTCCGGCGTGATCAAAAGCTTCTTTGTGCAGGAGCTTTTTCAGATAATCAGCCACCTGTCCCTCGTTGCTCCAGTCGGAGACTTCCCGTTTCATCTCATCAAACATTTTCACAACCTTGATGTTGGCGCCGCCGTGGCGGGGACCTTTCAGGGATCCAATGGCCGCCGCAATCACGGAATAGGTGTCCGTCAGAGAGGAAGTGACGACGTGGGTGGTGAAGGAAGAGTTGTTACCACCGCCGTGCTCCATATGCAGAATCAGGGCAATGTCCAAAATCTTGGCTTCCAGGGGTGTAAACTTGCTGTCTGGCCGCAGGATATGCAGAATATTCTCTGCGTTAGAAAGTTCGGCCCGTGGCTGGTGAATATAGAGGCTTTCTCCGTTGTGGTAGTGATTGTAGGCTTGATAGCCATAGATGGAAAGCATGGGGAAGAGTGCAATCAACTGTAAGCACTGCCTGAGCACATTCGGCAGGGAAGTGTCGTCTGCTCTGTCGTCATAGGAGTAGAGCGTCAGCACGCATCTTGCCAGCGTGTTCATCATATCGTTGCTGGGTGCTTTCATAATTATGTCCCGTACAAAACTGGTGGGCAGAGAGCGATAGCTGTTTAAGAGCTTCGTAAAG
Organism: Lachnospiraceae bacterium UBA7054; assembly: GCA_002492725.1. Classification (GTDB taxonomy): domain Bacteria; phylum Bacillota; class Clostridia; order Lachnospirales; family Lachnospiraceae; genus UBA3282. The sequence continues at coordinate 48,246 of DLAF01000036.1, read as the reverse complement.
CTTGCAAGTTCCTCCGTGTCAGGAAGTTTATCAAACAGGAGCAGATAGGTAACTTCCTCGAAACCGAAGCGATTATCCGAAGAAAACCCTTCCACCAGATCCTTGACATTGTAGCCTCTGTAAAAAAGTTTTCCGTGAGTAGGTACCTGTACGCCGTCTACGACCTTGCTGGCGCGCACGTCGGAAATGTTTGTCAGTCCCGCCAGCACACCCTTACCGTTTAAATCGCGAAGACCACGCTTTACATCGTACTTTGTAAAAAGTTCCGTATCAATAATGCCGGCCTGTTCACTCATGTTGGCAAGCCGTATGATTTCCGGTGTGATTTCAGAAAAACTGTTTTGTTCTACCATATATGTACCTCCTTTCGAAGCGATTCTTCAACCGTACCTCCATCCCAAACGGATGGAAGCCTTGAGATAACGGTGTAGGAAGAGTAGCGATACACCGACTCAATAATCATACCATGAAGAAATATGCCAAAACAAGAAAAATCAGCGAAATTAACAGAATTTTAATATTATGTTAACAAAATAGGAGCAGATGATAGTAAGATAGTACTAAAAAATAATTTTTTTTGGCAGTTCCTACGGTTGGGACTGGCTTTTTCTTTCCGAAGGGCTTACAATGTTACATGCTGAGCTGTTTCACGTCTCAGAGAAGGGAATGGAGAGAAAATGGATAAGAAAGAAATTTTGAAGCGGGTGGATCACACCCAATTGAAGGCATTTGCGACGTGGGAGGATATCGTTACCCTCTGCGAGGAGGCAATCGCAAACGGTACGGCTTCTGTCTGCGTGCCGCCTGCTTACGTTGAGCGAATCCACGAAAAATATAAAGACAAAGTGAATATCTGTACGGTGGTCGGTTTCCCGCTCGGCTATTCCGTAACGGAGGCAAAGCTTGCGGAAACGAAGAAGGCGATTGAAGACGGGGCAAGCGAGATTGATATGGTGGTCAACATCAGCGACGTGAAAAATGGCCTTTATCAAAAGGTGGCGGAGGAGATCCGTGCGCTGAAGCAGGCCTGCGGCGATAAGATCCTTAAGGTCATTATTGAGACCTGTTATCTGACCAAGGAGGAGAAGCTTGCCATGTGCAGTGCGGTGACAGAGGCCGGGGCGGATTATATCAAGACCTCCACAGGCTTTGGCACCGGCGGAGCTACCATTGAAGATGTGCGTCTCTTTAAGGAAAATATCGGTCCTAATGTCAAAATCAAAGCGGCGGGCGGTATCTCGACGCTGGAAGAATTGGAGGCATTTGTGGCGGAAGGATGCGATCGGATCGGCACATCAAAGGCGGTAGGACTGCTGAAGGATGAATGAGGCGACCGAACATAAAATAATTGTATACACGGACACAATATTGTGATTTTTTCTTGAAACCCCAAAGAATATGTGTTATACTGTCGAAGGTATTTAGAACGTGAGTTTAAGAATGGAGGAGATTATGAAAAAGAGAGGATTGGCACTTATGCTTACTGCGGCAATGCTCAGCGCTGTGCTGGCAGGCTGCGGTGGTAACGGTAACAGCGGCGCGGCGGGTTCGACGACAGACAGTGGCGCCAAGGTAGTAAAGATCGGCGTGTATGAGCCGGCATCGGGAGATAACGGTGCGGGCGGCAAGCAGGAAACGCTGGGCATGCAGTATGCGAACAGCAAGACGCCTACGGTGGAGATTGGCGGTGAGGAGTATCAGGTAGAGCTGGAAATCGTAGACAATGAGTCCTCCAATGATAAGGGACCATCTGCAGCGGCTTCGCTGGTAAGTTCCAAAGTGTCCGTTGTTTTAGGGTCTTATGGTTCCGGCGTGTCCATTGCGGCTTCGGATGTGTTTAAGGATGCGGGGATCCCCGCAATTGGTGTTACTTGTACAAATCCGCAGGTGACGGAGGGAAACACTCATTATTTTCGGATCTGTTTCCTGGATCCCTTCCAGGGCACGGTGCTTGCAAACTTTGCAAGCGAAAACTTTTCCGCGAAGAAAGCATATATTCTGACAAAGCTCGGGGACGACTATTCGACAGGACTTGGTCACTATTTTAAAGAGGCCTTTACGGGACTTGGCGGCGAGGTAGTGGAGGAGACCTTCCAGGAAGGTAACAGCGATTTCATTTCTTATATCACGTCCGCAAAGAATGCGGGCGCAGATGTCTTCTTTGCACCGGTATCCACGGAGGCGGCAGCACTCATCATCGAGCAGTCTGCGGCACAGGGTCTTACGATACCGCTGATGGCGGGCGATACGTGGGATTCCAACGTCATTTTGAATGCGGCGAAGGATAAAGACGTACAGATTTATGTGACGACCTTCTATCAGGAGGGCGGTAATGAAGAATTTGATAAGGGCATCAAGGAGTGGATCAATGCAGATTCTACCGCAAAGGCAAACAACGGCGGTGACGATACGGTCGCGGCGGTGACGGCAATGGGCTACGATGCTTACTATGTGGCGCTGGAGGCTTTAAAAGCGGCAGGCTCCACGGATGCGGCGGCAGTCAACGAGGCACTCTGGAAGGTTTCCTACAACGGCGTGTCGGGTGAGATTGCATTCAACGAAACGGGTGATGCGCTCCGTGATGTGGCTTATGTCAAATGTGCAAACACGCAGACGGGCGCATGGGACTTTGTGGCCGTTCAGGGTGTAAAATAACGGTAAAATACCTGATGGCGGGGGAAATCATGTCTCCCGCCATACTTGGTGTATGGGCTTTTGTTTAATCGAATTTGTTTTGAATTTATGGTAAACGGAAATGGGGGAGACAGAGTATGGAGTGGATAACAAGAAATCTGCCGTATCTGATGGCGGGTATTTCCGTGGGAGGTCAGTATGCGCTCATTGCAATCGGCTATACGATGGTCTACGGTATCCTGCGGCTGATCAATTTTGCGCATGGCGATATTTTTATGGCGGCCGGACTGATCCTTGTCTATTCGGCAACGGTGATGCCGATGTACCTGGCGATTCCGCTGATGATCGTGCTGACGGTTTTGATCGGTTTCATGGTGGAACGGGTCGCATATAAGCCGCTGCGTACCGCACCGCGTATGTCGATTATGATATCTGCCATCGGCGTATCCTATCTCTTGCAAAATCTTGCTCTCTATATTACCGGAGGCCTTTCCCAGCAGTATCCGGCCATTCCGTGGATCAGTGATACCGTAACGATCTTTGGCTCCACGACGAAGCGCGTCACAGTAATTACACCGGTGCTGACTCTGGTGCTGGTGGTGCTTTTGGTGTTGCTCATCAAATATACGAAGATCGGTATGGCGATGCGAGCAGCATCGAGGGATTTTGAGACTTCACAATTGATGGGGATTAAGATCAATTCCGTTGTGAGTATGACGTTTATCATTGGCACGTTTCTGGCGGCAATCGGCAGCGCGCTGTTTTTTACGAACTATACGGGCGTGACCCCGACGGTCGGCGCCATGCCGGGACTAAAAGCCTTCGTTGCGGCGGTATTCGGCGGTATCGGCTCCATCCCGGGGGCAGTGATCGGGGCTTTTATCATCGGTATCTGTGAAAACATTATCAAGGGGGTAGGCCTGACGACTTTTTCCGATGCATTTACGTTTGCCCTGCTGATCATTATTTTAATTGCAAAGCCGACGGGACTGTTTGGTGAAAAAGAGGCAGATAAAGTATAAGGAGGCGTTCGAAAGATGAGTAAAAAGAAAAAGATGGCATGGAACGTTTCCCTGATTGTGGCGCTGCTCGGTCTGCTCTTTGTGCTGGAACAGGTCATGCCCTCCGGCTCCATGCTCTTTACGGTATTAAAAAAAGGCGCGATCTATGCGCTGGTGGCAGTATCCATGAATCTGTTAAACGGATTTACGGGATTGTTTTCTCTGGGGCAGGCAGGCTTTATGCTTCTGGGAGCCTATACCTATGCAATCCTGACGATTCCCCCGGAATCGAGAGCAAGCGTTTATCAGTATTATGACGGCGGTATCGTTAATTTTGCGATTCCCGTTCCCCTTGCCCTGATAGCGGGCGGCTTGATCGCGGCGGGTTTTGCTTTTTTGATCGGTCTTCCCGTGCTGCGGTTAAAAAGCGATTATCTGGCAATCGCGACACTGGGGTTTGCGGAAATCATCAGAGCGGTGTTCCAGTGGGATAAGCTGGGGCCGCTGACGAATGGTTCCAATCTGCTCAGAAGTTTTCCGACTTTTCAGTCGGTGCTGTATCCGTTTATTGTATCGGGTATCTGTATCGCCCTGATCGTCATGCTGATCAATTCCACCTATGGGCGTGCGTTTAAGGCAATCCGCGACGATGAGATCGCTGCGGAAGCCATGGGGATCAATCTGGCGCACCACAAGAGGCTGGCTTTTGTGATCAGTTCCTTTTTTGCCGGCGTTTCCGGCGGATTGCTTGCTATGTATCAGACGACGATACAGGCGTCGATGTTTAAGTCGGCTATGACCTATGAGATTCTGCTCATTGTCGTGATCGGCGGCATCGGTTCGGTGACGGGAAGCTGTATCAGCGCCTTTTTGTTTATCGCCTGCTCGGAATGGTGGCTTCGGTTTCTTGACAATGAAAACTTCTATATTGGTAGCTTTCACGTTCCGCTGCTGCGCGCGGGTTTCCGTAAGGTTGTCTTTGCGGTTGTCATCATGGCGATGGTACTATTTTACAGGCAGGGCATTATGGGAACAAAGGAATTTTCCGTGGAGGCTTTGCAGGGCTTCTTTAGAAAGCTGTTTCGGAGAAAAAGCGTGAAAGAGGAGTAACCCATGAGTAATGAAAGAAACGATAGCGGCGCAGTATTAAAATTGGAAAATCTGACCATGCAGTTTGGCGGTGTGGTTGCAGTTGACAACGTGAGTCTGGAAGTCGGGAAGGGCGAGATCCTCTCCCTGATCGGGCCAAACGGTGCCGGAAAAACGACGGCCTTTAATATGGTGACCGGTGTTTATGCGCCGACAAACGGGGCAATTTACTATAAAGGAGAAAAAATCGTTCAAAATACACCGCAGGGCAAAATGAAAAAGCTTTATCAGGGAGAAAATGCGGATCTGTATGTCGGGAAACGTGTAATCGCGCCGACGCCGGATAAAATCACAAAACTGGGAATTGCGAGAACGTTTCAGAACATCCGACTTTTTAAGAGCCAGACGGTGTTTGAGAATATTTTGATCGCGAAGCATATGCTGCGCACGAGTAACCTTTTTACGGCGACCTTTCACTTAAATGCCAAAGAGGAAGCGCAGATGCGGCAGGAGTCCGAGGAGCTTTTACGGATCATGGAGCTGGAAGACGTGCGTGATGAGCTTGCAACTTCGCTCCCGTATGGAAAACAGCGTCATTTGGAGATTGCACGCGCGCTTGCCACAAAGCCGGAACTTCTGCTCTTAGATGAGCCGGCGGCCGGTATGAATCCGCAGGAAACGATGGAACTGACACAGTTTATCGGACGGATTCGCGGGGAGTTCGGGTTGACTATTTTTATGATAGAACACCATATGGATCTCGTTATGGAAATCTCCGACAGGATTCATGTATTGGATTTCGGAAAGTCCATAGCGGAGGGAAAACCGGATGAGGTACGCAATGATCCGAGGGTGATCGAAGCCTATCTGGGAGGTGCGCAGGATGAGTAATATACTGGAAGTAAAAAATCTGAATGTGTCCTATGGCGGAATCAAGGCGGTCAAGGATCTTTCCTTTGCGGTGGAGAGCGGAGAGATCGTGACCCTGATCGGTGCAAATGGTGCGGGCAAGAGCTCGACGCTTCGCTCGATCGTCGGACTGGTGAAGCCGGAAAGCGGCGAGATCACATTTGACGGGAAGGCAATCGCCTCTCTGCCCACGGATCGGATCGTGGGGGAGGGTATTACGCTGGTACCGGAAGGACGACGCGTGTTTTCTGACCTGACAGTGCTGGAAAACTTAAAGATTGGCGCTTATATGAGAAAGGATCCGCTTGAGGAAGACATCAAATGGGTGTACGATCTTTTTCCGAGGCTGAAAGAACGCTCCTGGCAGCTTGCGGGAACGCTTTCGGGCGGAGAGCAGCAGATGCTGGCAATCGGCAGGGCACTTATGAGCCGTCCGAAGCTGATTATGATGGATGAACCATCCCTCGGCCTCGCGCCCATTATTGTGCAGGGTGTCTTTGAGATCATCCGCGAGATCAACAAACAGGGCATGACAATCCTTTTGGTTGAGCAGAATGCGAATATGGCGCTTAAGGCGGCGCACAGGGCCTATGTCATGGAAACGGGAAGGATTACCCTAAGCGGTACCGGAAAAGAGCTTTTAGAGAATGAGGAGGTCAAGGCGGCGTACCTTGGCAAGGCAAAATAACAGAGGTGAAGGATTTTTTCAGTTCGTGAGAATTTGGGAAAAATTTCCTATTTTTTGTTTGTGTTTTTTCATCTTAGGCTGTATAATGATAATAAGCAGGGAACTGTCTGTGATTTTGTGCGGTCAAAACATAAATACAGACGATGACAAAGAAATAAAGGGCGAAGCTGAAACGATAGAAAGGAGCATGAACATGATGAATGTAGGAGCAGTATCATCTCAGAGAAGTCTCTTTTGGGACTACACGCATCTTTCCAGCGGAAAGCGGATCAATACGGCAAAAGATGACGCCGCGGGGCTTGCCATTGCAATGAAGATGCAACGGGAAGAGACAGGGCTTCGTGCGGGAGCGGAGAATGCCGGTATGGCCATTGGCGCTGCCAATGTGGCGGAGGGTGCTCTTGGCGAAATGTCAGATTATCTGCAGCGGATTCATGACCTTGCCTTAAGATCCATGAATGGAATCAATTCCGCTGAGGATAAACAGGTGTATCAGGACGAGATCGATCAGCTGAAACAGGGAATCGAGTCTCTGGCGAAGAACACCACTTTCAATGAGCAGACGCTGTTGGACGGCAGTATGGCAGATCTTTCAACGGCTGTATCGCCAAGCGGCGGGCATATGAGCATTCAGATGAAAAATTCCACGCTCGCAGCGCTTGGGATCGAGGATCTTGACGTTACCTCCAAGGATTTTAATCTGGATTCCATCAAGAAGGCGATGGGTATGGTGATGGAGAGAAGAAGCAGTCTTGGCGCTTCTACCAACGCTCTGGAGCATGTCCGCAATTTTAACAATGCGGCATCGATCGAACAGCTTTCTTCCAGAAGCCGTCTGGAGGATCTCGACTTCCCGAAAGCCATTTCCAAAAAGAAGCAGGACGAGGTGATGGGGCAGTACAGAATGCATATGATCAGACGGCAGATGGAACAGAAGAAGTCTGTTATGGGTCTGTTTTAAGGTTGACTTTTCAGAGCCTGTTTGAGATAATAAAAAAGATGTACGGAAAAAATTATTAAGTAAGGAGGAAAATAGAAACATGTCAACAAAAGCGTATTATCCTATTTCCGAGATTGGCGCAGGCAAGGTTGGTTTTTCCAAGACACGTTCCATCATTGAGGCGGCTTTCTACGGAAACAATGTAGTGAAGGTGAACACTTTAAGAGAGGCTTATGAGCTGGCAAAGAATTCACCCGGTACGGTGGTGACAGACATGCCGATCAAGCAGGGTGAGACCTTTGGTCTTCCCGCTGACGCTAAGGTTCTTCTGTTTAACGACGGTGCAGTGACCGGCCGTTATGCAGCGGCACGCCGCATCAAGGGTGAACCCGGTGTGGATGAGGCAAAGCTTGACAAGGTAGTGATGGATGCTATCTATGAGACCCGTTGGAAAACCATGTACCATGCGGAATGCTTCGTAGGTCTGGATCCTGAGTTTATGGTAAAAGCACACCTTCTCATTCCCGAAGGGGAGGAGAATCTGCTTTACAACTGGATGATCAACTTCCAGTATATGTCCGATGAGTATGTAAAGATGTACAAGAACTCCAAGCCCGTCGGCGACGGTAAGGAGCCTGACATCTACATTTTCTCTGATCCCCAGTGGGCACCCCACGAGGCTCCCGATGTGGACTACAGCTGCTTAAGCGATCCGCTTACGCTTTGCTATTTCGATACCAACCAGAACTGTGCGGCGATTCTTGGTATGAAGTATTTCGGTGAGCACAAGAAGGGTACCCTGACCATGGCTTGGGCACTTGCAAACAGAAACGGCTATGCATCCTGCCACGGCGGTCAGAAGGAGTATCTGTTAAAAGACGGTTCCAAATTCGTGGCATCCGTGTATGGTCTGTCCGGTTCCGGTAAGTCCACGCTGACCCACGCAAAGCACGGCGGAAAGTATGAGATCAAGGTGCTGCATGACGATGCTTTCATCATCAATACCGACACCTGCGCATCCATCGCACTGGAGCCTACCTATTTTGATAAGACGGCTGACTATCCGACAGGCTGCCCGGACAACGAATATCTGTTATCCGCTCAGAACTGCTCCTGCACCATGGACAGTGAGGGCAAAATTCAGCTTGTGACCGAGGATATCAGAAACGGTAACGGTCGTGCGATCAAGTCCAAATTGTGGTCTCCGAACCGTGTGGACAAGATCGACGCACCCGTAAACGCGATTTTCTGGATTATGAAGGATCCTACGATTCCGCCTGTAGTGAAATTAAAAGGTTCCGCACTGGCATCCGTAATGGGCGCAACGCTGGCAACCAAGACCTCCACCGCAGAGCGTGTGGCGGCAGGCACGGATTTGAATGCGATTCGTATCGTGCCTTATGCAAATCCGTTCAGAACCTATCCTCTGGTCAACGACTACGAGAAGTTCAAGAAGCTGGTTGAAGAGAAGAACGTTGACTGCTACATCGTCAACACCGGCGACTTCATGGGCGAGAAGGTAAAACCCGCGGATACGCTTGGTATTCTTGAGACCATCGTTGAGAAGAAGGCAAACTTTGAGCAGTGGGGTCCTTTCGAGGATATCGAGATCATGTACAGCTGGGATGGCCAGACCGATGGCTTTAAGGACTTCAAGGCAAAGACAGACCTTGGCAATGCGGACTATAAGGCACAGCTCAAGAGCGCTATGGAGACCCGTGTGAATGCAGTGAAGGGCTTTGCGGAAAAGAAGGAAGGCTATGACAAGCTGCCCGACGAAGCGTTGGCGGCTCTTGAGAAGCTGGTGAACGCACTGTAGGAACAGGCGGACATCTGGTAAAATCAAAGAGAGAAAAACCCGGAGATCGTGATGGTTTCCGGGTTTTTATTAGGTTAAAGGATTTTCTGGTTTAGGAGGACGGAGTATGAAAGCGGGCAGAAGATTGGTGCTGGCGCTGGCAATTGTCATGCTGATTCCATGTTTGGCAGGTTGTGGCAGTATAAGCAGAGATAGCAATACTGGTGACGTAAATAATGCTGATGGAGCATTTTCGGAGAACGGCAACAGCGCTTCGAATATACAGCAAGGGGATGAAATGGTGGTAGGCCGATATGTGGAAGAAGAAATCAAGCTGGCTGATGAAACCGACTGGTACGGGAGCGGCCTGCATAAGCTTTCGGATGGCAGAATCGTGCTGTCCAATAAAAACAGAGCGTTTCTGATTTCGGAGGATAACGGGGCCACATGGAAAGAAGACGAAAGAGAATGGCATACCAGAATGCTGACAGAAGGCAGGTATGCTTTTGAAATAGTTATCGGTGCGGACAATACGGCGGCGGTCATCTATAATGACGGCGTTTACGATCCGGATGCGCAGAAATATACTGGGAAGGACAGACTGCTCGTGGTCAGGCCGGATGGCACTGAAAATCTGATTGAGATGCCGGCAGGTAAAGCGGATATCTCACCGCAAAAGGTCGCAGTGGCGGATGATGGCAGGATTCTTTTCAGCGTTTCAGACGGCGGTGACCTTTATGAGGTAAAATCGGACGGAAGCTGTCAGTACTTTATGACGGCACAGTGTGACTATCCGAAGTTTATGCGCATTCAGGGGAAGCTGCTGTTTCTGGACGCCAGTGATGATTCCTATCCTTTGATCTATGATATGGATAAGCAGGAATATGTGGAGGATGATGTCCTAATTGATTTCCTCAAAGAAAACTATCCGGAAGGTAATTCCTATAACGGAACCGGAACTTATCAAAGATACTTGTTTCCAGAGGAAGAAGGCGTAATTTATATCGCTGGGAAAAAGGGGCTGCACCGGCATGTGTTAGGCGGCAGTGCAATGGAGCAGATTATTGACGGCAGCCGCTGTACACTGGGCGATCCTTCTTATGCGGTCAAAGAGATCATCATGACGGCGGATCATGAATTTCTGATTCTCTTTGGCGGTGACAGGCTTCACAGCAGTGAAAAGTTTGGAGGTTCCTCCGCCGGCCGGCTGATTCGTTATGCCTACGACCCTGATGCGGTGTCTGCGTCTGCGGGCAGACTGAAAGTATACAGCCTGAAAGAAAATGATACCATACGGCAGGCGGTTGCGCTGTTTCTGACGGCTTATCCTGATATTGCAGTGGAATATGAGGTTGGAATGGAAGCAGGCAGTTCGGTTACGAGAGAGGATGCGTTGAAGAACCTGAATACCAGAATCATGGCAGGACAGGGGCCTGATGTGCTGATTTTGGACGATATGCCGATGGATTCCTATCTGGAAAAAGGCATGCTGCTGGATTTAGGTACGATTCTGAGAAGCCTGAACGGTGAGGAGGCAGTTTTTGACAGTATTGTGCAGGCGATGAAAAAAGAAGGACAGGTTCCTGTCATGCCCTGCGAAATCCAGCTTCCGGTGATGATGGGGGAAGAGAAATATATTTCGCAGATGAAAGACCTTGAAAGTACGGCCGATATGATGGAAGAGCTGCGCAGGGACAATCCGGGGAAAGACCTGCTCAATATCTGCTCGGAAAAGGGAATCATGCGCTATTTTGCAATGTCTTGTGTTCCCGCCTGGACAACGGACAGCGGGGATCTCGATACAGAGGCGGTCGCGCAGTTTTTACGGCAGACAAAGAGAATCTACGACGCACAGATGGACGGTCTGCCGGAGAGTGTTGTGGAAAAATATCAAAGGGCAAATGCAACTTTTTTGGAGTATCAAGGCATATCTAAGGAAGATGCCGCGATTTTCAGAACAGATGATAATGTAATCATGTATGTGGGTGGATTGAGACAACTGGCATATTGCGCTTTATCGAGCGCCGGTTTGTATGATACAATGGTTTCCGTAAATAAAGTGGATGGGTTTGAGACAAGCGCATGGACCGTGATGAACGGACAAAGCAGCAACGTCTTTTGCGCCAAAACGCTGCTGGGTGTCACCGCTACCACGAAAAATATTGATCCGGCGGAAAAGTTTATCAAACTGTGCCTCGGCAAAGAAGTGCAGTCGAATCTGTTCTACGGTCTTGCTGTGAATCAGGCGGTATTTGATGAAAAATTCCATGTAGAGGATATTGTGGAGAGATTTGTTTATCTTAACGGCGATGAGGAAGGCACCAGAACGGAAATGCAGGTGTATCCGGCGGATGAAACACAGATTGCGGCTTTGCGGGAACAGATTGAGGCCGCAGATACGCCGTATATCGAAGACTCCGTGTTAGAGAATGCCGTATACGAGGGAGGGATTCCGTATATAAGAGGAGAACAGAGTCTGGAGGAAGCGGTTGCTGAAATTGAAAAGAAGATTTGGATCTATATGGCGGAATAGTGCCGGAGTGCTGTGATTTGGATGGATGGGAAGGTGTTTTATGACAAAAAAATTGTTTTTTCAGGCAATCTGTAAATTTGTTCTTGGGGCAGTTTTGATAGGAATACTGCTGTTTATACCTGCGGGGACTTTTCAGTATTGGAACGCATGGCTGTTTATGGGGATCTTGTTTGTTCCCATGTTTTTCGCGGGCATTGTGTTGATGGTTAAAAATCCGGAACTTTTGAAAAAACGCTTACAAGCCAAAGAAGAACAGGCGGAGCAGAGTTTTGTCATCAAATGCAGCGGTTTGATGTTCGTTGCAGGATTCGTGATTGCCGGCTTAAATTTCCGCTTTCAATGGATCGTATTGCCGGATCAGGTTGTATGGACAGGTGCGGTACTGTTTTTGCTTTCGTATCTTCTCTACGCGGAGGTTTTGCGGGAAAACACTTACCTTTCAAGAACGGTAGAAGTGCAGGAAGGGCAAAAGGTGATCGATACCGGACTTTATGGGATTGTCCGTCATCCCATGTACAGCGCGACGATTATTATGTTTCTTTCCATGCCGATCGTGTTGGGCTCTGTCATTTCGTTTGCTATTTTTCTTTTTTATCCCTTCATTATTGCCAAGCGGATTAAAAATGAGGAGGAAGTGCTTGCGAATGAGTTAGAGGGATATATAGAGTATCAAAAGAAAGTAAAATATCGGATGCTTCCGTTTTTGTGGTGAAAATCACTTTGCATATTGCAGCAAGAAATTGTACTATGATAAGGGGACAGATATTTAAGGATTGTTGAGGATGAACAAGATGCTCAAAAAGTTACTGTACAAAAATATTATTATTTCGCCTAAAAGAGCAGTTAAAAATTTACAGCAAATTTCAGAAGAAAGATTTATCAGGTATTTTGCGAAGGTTTGGGAGGCGGTAAAGGACATAAGTGCGAAACAACCCGAATACCATGACGGGTTTGTAATCGTGGCAAATGGAGGAAAAAGGCAAGAAGTTCAACAGGTGCACTTTCATATGTTTACCAATGATTCCCTGTTTTCCACATCGTTTCGGGCAAAAGAGTGAGTTGAGAATGGTGTTGAAAGTTATTCGCAAAATGAAACAAATTTACCAAATGATGCAATGAGGTTTGGAAGGACATGCCATGCAGTACAATATTTCAGTAATTGATGACAATGCCGTTGATACCGAATACATCAGCGCCCTCGTCACCCGTTGGGCAGACGCAGCCGGGCATATAGCGCATATTTTGACCTTTCCGTCCGCAGAAGCCTTTTTGTTTGCCTATGAGGAAGAGAAGGACTTTGATATCCTCCTGTTGGATATTGAAATGGGAGAAATGAACGGCGTTGACCTTGCAAAGAAGATACGGCTTAAAAACGATGCGGTGCAGATCGTCTTTATTACCGGTTATCCTGATTTTATTGCGGAAGGGTATGAAGTCGATGCACTGCATTATCTCATGAAGCCGGTTTCCTTTGAAAAATTGAATGCGGTACTGCAAAAGGCAGCCGCTAATCTGGAAAAAATGGAAAGACGGCTGCGTGTGACTTATGACCATAGAACGGATCTGCTGCCGTTTTCTCAGATTCTTTATATCGAAGCGCAGAAACAGTATGTGCTGATCCATACGTTTGACGAAACATATCGGATGAAACGGTCTTTTAATAAAATTCTCGAAGAATTGGATGAACTTTTTTATAAATGTCAGCGGTCATTCTGCGTCAATCTCAGCCACATCACGCGTATCAAAAGCAGCAGCGTGCTGTTAAAAAACGGTGAGGAAATTCCCATCAGCCGGGGAATGGCGGAGAAGATCGGAAAAGAGATGATTCGGCTGTTTTAGGGCATGTGGAAAGACGGAAATAGATAAAGAATAACAGGTAAGGTGTACCGATGATATTTCAAAAATGGATCAACAAACGAATCGAGGACTACCAGAGCGACCTGCTCCAAAAATACTGCGACGAAGTAGAGTCAATGTATAAGAAGATGCGGGGCTGGCGGCACGATTATCACAACCACATTCAGGCGATGCAGGCGAGCATGGCTTTGGGAAAATATGAGGATGTGAACGCCTATCTGCGCCAGTTGAACGATGATCTGACGCAGGTGGATACCACGGTCAAGACCGGCAGGGTGATGGTTGATGCGATCTTGAATGGAAAGCTGAACATTGCGGCGCAGAATGAGATCGTGGTCAATGTCAAAGCGAAGATTCCGGCGGGCACACCGGTCAGCGACGTAGATTTATGCGCTATCATCGGCAATCTTCTGGATAATGCCATCGAAGAGAATAAGAGGCTCCCGCAGGAGGACAGGTTCTTGCGCATATACATCGGGCAGAAGAATACCCAGCTTTATCTGGCATTCACCAACGCCGCCGGAAAGAAGCGTGAGAAACGAAAGAATCTGTTTGCGTCGGCGAAGGGGGAACAGCATGGGCTGGGTCTTATGCGGGTGGAAAGTCTTGTCAAAAAATACGGCGGTCTTTTCTCGGCGGACAGCGAGGACGGTGGATTTACGGCGGAGCTGTTGATTCCCTTACAATAAATTCAAGAAACGCATTTCGTTCACCGAAAATGACTTTTGGGTTACGGAATGCTTTTTTAGTGTAAGAAAGGTATATTATAGGTATAGTAAATAGGGGAAAGGAGCCGGCTGGATTTACAATGAAAAAAGCGACGAAGAAAGTGCCGAAGCGCAAGCCAAAATACGGACTGTTTTCCTGCGTAGGATATATTTACCGGCTGTTGTGGCAAAGTGAAAGAAAACTGGTGTTTGCCGGAATTTTGACCGTTCCTGTTTCTCTGGCGCTTTCGGCGCTGGCGCTTTATACGCCGTCCATTATGCTTTCGGCACTGGAAAAATCAGGCAGATTCTCACAGGCAGCGCTGGTGATCATAGGCTTACTGTTTGCGCAGCTTTTGTGCAGTATTTCCGATAATGTGATTACCACAAAGAGTTTTTATATGGAAATGTATGTTTTGAATCACATGAAACTGCGCTGGGAAACCTATCTGCGCGACAGGGACAGGTATCTTGGCTATGATCCGGAGGTGCAGAAGTGGAATGAACGGGCGCAAAATGCTTCCGGAGACAATCATACAGCGGGAGTGCATTTTCCGAAATATTTTACAGATATGCTTTCCGAAATTCTGAAATTTCTGCTGTTTGGAACAGTAATATCTCTGCTGCATCCGCTTATTATCCTGCTGCTCGCCGCAGGCTGTGCGTTAAATGCCGTAATGGGGAAGTGGGAGCGGCGAAGGAACTGGGAGGAGCGGGATATCCGCAACGACCTTGAGAAAAAGATCAACTGTATCTCGTGGTCAATTTCTCAGGACCTTAGTTACGCCAAGGATATACGGTTGTATGGCATGAAAGGGTTTCTGCATGAAAGGCTGATGGGGTTGCTTACCCTCAGTCTGGGAGAGCGGCGGAAGATGGAACGCCGCGCCATCCTTACGGCGCTTGTAAACTATCTCGTTGTTTTCGTCCGCGACGGGGCGGCATATGCTTTCCTGATTGCGGAAGCCGTGCGGGGCAGCATGGACGCGGCCTCCTTTGTGTTGTATTTCTCAGCAATCACATCTTTGTCGGGTGTGATGGGCAGTATTCTGGAAATTATAAATAAAGTATCGGAGGGAGCGATGCAGGTCTCCGATTTTCGGGAAGCGATGGAAATAGAGGGCAGGCTCAACCGTGGAGCGGGCATTCCAATTCCACAGGAGCCTTTTTCAATTACATTTAGAAACGTTTCTTATCAATACCCTGAGGGAGAGAAAAGGGTGCTTGAAAATGTCTCTTTTCATATCAAGGCGGGTGAGAAGATCGCGTTGGTGGGACCAAACGGCGCGGGAAAGACGACACTCACCAAGCTGATGTGCGGCTTGCTCCTGCCGGACGAGGGGGAGATTCTGCTGAACGGGCACAGCTTATATGAATATAACAGGGACGAGATGTATTCGTTGTTTGGCATCGTGCCGCAGCAGTTCAATCTGCTGCCTGCATCCATTGCGCAGAATATTGCCGCAGCAGAGGAAGCTGAGATTGACAGGGACAGGGTAGACAACTGCATTCGGTTGGCAGGATTGACGGAGAAAATCGCGTCTTTACCGAAAGGCGCGGATACGCCCCTTAGCAGGGAGTTATATGAGGACGGCGTGGAGCTGTCCGGCGGAGAAAAGCAGAAGCTTTTGCTGGCGCGGCTTCTCTACAAAGCCCCGCTTTGTATGATTCTCGATGAGCCGACGGCGGCGCTTGATCCCATTGCGGAGGATCGGATGTATCGGAATTACCATCAGATCGCATCGAATGCGACATCCATTTTTATCTCCCATCGTCTGGCATCTACGAGATTCTGCGACCGCATTTTCCTGCTTGACGGCGCGGGCATCGCGGAGGTTGGCACCCATGATGAGTTGATGGCGGATGGCGGAAAGTACAGGGAGCTGTTTGAACTGCAAAGCAGATATTACAGAGAGGGGGAGAACGGTGAAGTGGAATGATGAGACAGGGAAGCGTACCTTGCGGGAAGAATGGGGGCTGATCCGGCGCGGTATCAGGATCATCAATGAGATGCTGCCGCATTTTTGGCTGTATCAGGTACTCTGTACGTTCGCGGAGACGCTTCTTCCCTATTTTGGTCTTTATCTGTCAGCGCAGATGGTGAATGAACTGGCGGGAGACTGCGATTACGGGAAGCTCCTTCGTCTGGCAGGGATTACAGTGTTTGGCGGGCTATTCCTTTCGATTGTGGTAAAACTTCTGCAGAGCCGTAGAAATCTGTGCGAGGCGTTTATGTATCAAAAAAACGATATTTATATGGC
Source organism: Lachnospiraceae bacterium UBA7054 (assembly GCA_002492725.1). GTDB lineage: Bacteria > Bacillota > Clostridia > Lachnospirales > Lachnospiraceae > UBA3282. Next base: position 31,829 of record DLAF01000036.1, on the reverse strand, counting down.
TGATGCGCAGAATGAATTTCAGTATGAACATCTTGAAGATCCGGATGTGGTACTTCGCAGGTCAGAGATTCAGGCGGGCATCAATGCCACGGGCGCAGGGCTTTATCAGGTGAAATGGCAGTTTTGTTCTTTGCTTAATGATCTTATGGGAGCTGTTTTCTCCGCCTCCCTGACGGCATCCATGCTGGTCATGACTGCACAGGGCGAATATACAGGGGTGTTTGCCTTTATCAATTCGCCTGCTTCTTCGTTAGTGATTCTGGCATTGATTCTGATTAGCGCGGTCTGTTCCGTCAGGATTGCCGCTGTCTGCAGCGTGAAGCAGCAAAAGGCGTTAGGCAAGCTGGCAAAGGAAAATACGCACCAGTCCGCCTTCATGCGTTTATGGGGAGCAGATATGATTTTCTTTCATCTGGATGCGCTCGTGATCAAGGAACTGCGAAAGAAACTGCGCCCTAAATGGATTGAGGAGATGGAAAAGGTGACCATCAAATATCATTTCCTATCCATTCTCCTGAATGCCGCGTTAAATCTCTGTGTCTTTCTATTTGTGGCGGCGAAGGCGTTCATCGGTGTGTTTGGCATCGGCAGCTTTATTCTCTATCAGGGGACGACGCAGCGGTTCGTGACGGCTGTCTCAAACGCTGCCGCGGATATCGGACGCATAAAAGACAACAATCGCTATTTGGCGATCCTCTTTGCCTACCTGGATATGCCAAATGATATGTACAAGGGCACGCTGGCGGTGGAAAAGAGGGATGATATCGACTACGAGATTGAATTTCGGGATGTCAGTTTCCGCTATCCCCGCACAGACGAGTGGGCGCTTCGTCATGTCAGCATGAAATTTAAGATTGGCGACAGGCTGGCGATCGTAGGCGAGAACGGGTCGGGCAAGACGACCTTTATCAAACTGCTCTGCCGTCTTTATGACCCAACCGAGGGGAAGATTTTATTAAACGGCATTGATATTACGAGATATCGCTACGATGAATATATGGCGCTTTTTTCCGTAGTGTTTCAGGATTATAAGATATTGGGATTTCCGCTGGGGGAGAATGTGGCGGTCAGTACAGAGTATGACGAAACCTATGTGCGGGACTGTCTGATCCGCGCGGGACTAAGCGATAAACTGGAAAGTCTGGACAACGATCTGTCCGCCAAAGAGAGAAACAGTTTACGGCGGGCGCTCTGGCGCGACTATGACGCGGAAGCAATAGAACTTTCGGGCGGCGAATGGCAGAAAGTCGCGCTTGCCCGTGCTCTCTACAAGGATGCGCCGTTTGTGGTCTTAGACGAGCCGACGGCGGCGCTGGATCCAATCGCGGAGGCGGCTGTCTATGAGAATTTTAACAAGCTGACGGAAAACAAGACGTCTGTGTTTATCAGCCACAGGCTGTCAAGCTGCCGTTTCTGTGACTCCATTGCCGTGTTCGACCATGGCAGGCTCATACAGCAGGGCGCGCATGATGCGCTGGTAGCTGACGCAGGCGGTAAATACAGTAAACTTTGGCACGCGCAGGCGCAATATTATAAAGGGGCATGATGAAATGCCCCAATGTGCAGGTGATTTTAAAACGTTGGCTTATGGCGTTTTACACATTTGTTGCCAGTCGGATTTTAGTATGGCGTAGTAGCAGGTGTCTACGATGCCCTGATTGTTTCGATCAGCCATTCGCATGGTGCCTTCATAGTGCAGGCCGCATTTTTTCATGACGTTGCCGGAATGTGGGTTTTGCGGATCATGCCTTGCTTCGATCCGATTGACATCCACCTCATCGAAGAAGAATGTGATCACCGCCTTTAAGGCTTCGGAAGTGATGCCCTGATGCCACCATGCTTTACCAATACAGTATCCGACATGTACCATGGCAATATCCTCATTCATACGCACGGCGCTGATGCTGCCGATTGGTTCATTGCCGTTTCCTTTTACTACGATTGCCCATTGATAGCTTTTTTCATCGGCATAGGAATTTACCCACATTTCGATCACGTGTTTCGACACGTCGATATTGGCATGCGTAGGCCAGGTCAGGAATTTGGTCACCTCGTCGTCGGACGCCCAATTGCGGTACATGGGTTTCGCGTCTTCCGGGGTGAATCTTCTCAGGATCAGTCTTTCGGTCTCAAGTCTCCTCGTTCCGCAGTGTTTCATATGCTTCCTCCCTTATCAACAAATGTCCGGATACCCACAAAAAAGTGGGTAATTGTCATGCCTGTCAGTTTATTTTATAGTATAAGGGAAGCGCAGCTTGAATGCAATCATATGATAGCATGATTACCAAAAAATCCTGTTGTATTTTGCGGTCAATTCGTATATAATAAGGATAACCTGAAATGCACGACAAAGTCTTGTTATTTTGAACCTAC
>DLAF01000036.1:0-29183 GCA_002492725.1 Lachnospiraceae bacterium UBA7054 | reverse complement strand
AAATACAAGATCCGGCATTTTGGGTGCATAGGTACAAAAGATGGAAAAGCAGTCGTTATGCACGGCTGCTTTTGCTGATTTTAATATCTTTTTCAAACAGGACATAGTGTTGTCATGTTTTTTGTGATATTCTGAAAAGAAAAAGGAGCAAGCCAAATGATGAAATATCCTTGGATTGATGAATATTTGTTAGCGAAGAGGAGCGTGACAAAGGATCTCCAGAAAGATTGGAACTGGGTGCGGTATCATATCGGTGGAAAGATGTTTGCGGCAGTCTGTCTGAACGGGGATCATGAGCCTTATTACATAACCATGAAATGCGACCCTGTGGAGGGTGATTTTTTGAGACGGCAGTACGAGGATATTATTCCGGGCTTCTATATGAACAAACAGCATTGGAATTCAGTCAAGCCTGACGGAGCGGTGCCGGATGATCTAATGCGCAGGATGCTGGACGAGGCTTATCGCCTGATGCTTTCCTCTTTCAGCGGGAAAAAGCAGAGGGAGATCCTTGGACTTTCCGCCTGTGGTACGGATTGTGGGAAATGCGGCTGTTACGGGGAAATGTGTCAGGGCTGCAATGCCCTTAACGGCAAAGTTTTTCATGCGCCCAAAGGGAAAGCCTGTCCTATCTACCACTGTGCGGTGAATCAGAATAAGTTTGTAAACTGCGCCGGCTGTGAGAAACTTCCCTGCGATATCTGGAAAGCTACGAAAGATCCTTCGATGACGGATGAGATGTTTGAGTCGAATACTGCAGAGCGGGTTGAAAATTTACGGAGAATCGCTCATAATCCCTGACTGTCAGACATAACAATAAGGGAGGAAATGATAAGGACTACTCTATGCGATACGATATGAGGCGACTAGTCAAGCTTTCGCTTATCTTTTTTGGACTTCTTTTTCTGTTACTGCTTGTTTTGGGCAGCCGGGAGAAACAGGAGACGGCGTCCGGACCGGAGGGAGAAAAGGTCTCGTCTGAGGATGTAGAAATCCTCCTGGATGCGCTTGGCGTGACATTTCCCTTCCCGCAGGAGGATGCGAATTCAGAAAGGGCAGGGATGGGAGAAAATGCGGATGAAGGGACCGTACACTCGCCGTATTTTACATATGGGCAGTATGAGGCACTGTGTGCGCAGCTTGCGGGAGCAGAGTTTGCGCTTCCGGATTTTTCTGACCGTTACAAGCCTGCGCATGATCTGTTAAAAGAAGACTGGTACGAAGCCTTCCGCATTCTGCTTGCACATCTGGACAAAGAGTCTTCCATCTGGGAGACAACGGTCTTTCTCCTGAAAGTAGATGAGAATAAAAAAGAGGCTTACACGGAAAACGGCGCCATGCAGGGGGCCTTTTCGTATTGCTCCAAGGCCTTTGCCGACAATGTGTTTCAGGAGATGAAGGTCTATGTGAAAAACGATGTGCTTCTCACGATCGTGGAGGTGCTTCCTGAGGATCATTACCTGGGCAGCGTGTGGGTGATGGAGGTCACGGGAAACCGTCTGGAATGTTTTTACCGTCAGGTCGCTTTTGCGGCGGAAGTTTCAGGGAATAGCGTTTCGCAAATGCCGGAGCGGGAACAGATTGCCGATCTGACCTTTCGTGACGGAGTGCTTGTGCGGGCGAAAGAGCAGCGGGAAAAGGTGCATGGCAGGCTGCTTAGACTCTCGGAGACAGAAGTGGAGATCGAGGGGGAGGGCGTCTTTGCACTGACGGAGGATGCGGCATTTTATAAGCTCTATGGAAATCTTGCGTCACTTGGCAGAAGCGATCTGCGGGTGGGCTGCGCGGATACGGATTTTGTGTTGAAGAAGGGAAAGGTCTGTGCCGGGCTGGTGTCGGAACGCGAGGAAGCAGATCGAATCAGGGTTCTTCTTAAGAATACGGCGGCGGGAAGCAATTTTCATGAGACGGTTACATTCAACGTGGACGGGGAAAAAACGGTTCTTCGCAAAAAGGATATGAAGGTGGGAGAGAGAAGGAACTTTCAAAGCGAGAATCTTACGGACAAGGTTTTGGTGGAATTTGAAAACAGCAGCAGAGAAGACCCGGCCTATCGAGGCAGTGTGGAGTGCCTGCGGATGGAGGAAGGGATCGTTGTGATCAATGAGCTGCCACTGGAAGAGTATCTCTACGGAGTGGTACCGAGTGAGATGCCGGCATCTTACCCGGAGGAGGCGTTAAAGGCGCAGGCGGTCTGTGCAAGGACGTATGCCTGCCGTTATATCCTGCATGCAGGGCTGCCGGCTCTCGGCGCCCATGTGGACGACACGACGTCCTATCAGGTCTACCACAACATTGCGGAGAACGCAAACACGACGACGGCGGTGAAGGAGACAGACGGGCTGCTCCTTACCTATCAGGGAGAACCGGCGGAGAACTATTATTATTCGACTTCCTGCGGTGCCGATCCGGAGGATGAGACGCTGCGGGAAGAAGAAACGTTTCGGGCGTTTATCGAAGCATCACATGAGGAGAATGTGGAGTGGGAGGAGCCTTGGTATCGCTGGACCTATCAGGTGGAGGAACTTGATGAAAAGCAGCTTTTTGCGCGTTTACAGGAGCGATACAGGGCTGTGCCTTCCCGGATTTTGACAAGGACGGAAGGCGGCAATTACGCAGCGGAACCGATTGAAAGGACAGGGCATGTGAGGAGCCTTACCATCACGGAAAGAGGTGAAGGCGGCATTGCGCAGACGCTTTTGATTGAGACGGAGAAGGCGGTGTATCAGGTTTTATCGGAGTACAACATCCGCTATGTGTTATGTGACGGGAAAAGTGCTGTTGTCAGGCAGGATGGAAGCGAAAGTGTGCAGCGTACGCTTGTTCCCAGTGCCTTTTTTGTGATGGATACGGATACAAAGACTGGAAAAGGCGGGAAAACTGTGGTAGGATATACCTTGACCGGGGGTGGTTTTGGGCATGGAAAGGGAATGGCCCAGAACGGCGCAAAAGCGCTCGGAAAGCAGGGCGCTTCTTTTGAGGAGATTCTGGCGGCTTATTATCCGGGCTGTACGGTCAGGAGTGCCGCAGATATCAATCAGGATTAACGGAAAATAAGTTTGAGAGAATAGAGAGAAAAGATAACGATGCGCATGATCTATCGGCTTTTTTTAATATTTCGCGATTTTAACTGGCAGATGACAAAGAAAAATATCAGCGCTTTTGCCGCCAGCACAGCGTTTTTTCTCTTTTTGTCCATCATACCGCTGCTGATGGCGCTATGTGCAATCCTGCCGTTTACAAACCTTACGGAAGCCAATCTGATCAGCGCGATCACCCGCTTTACGCCGGACGCCGTGGATGGCCTGGTGGTGCGTATCGTATCGGACGTTTATGCCAAATCGGCGGGAACGATCACCATATTTGCCATTGTTACAATCTGGTCGGCGGCAAAAGCAATGCTTGCATTGATCTACGGCTTAAATGCAGTTAACGATGTGGAGGAGAAACGAAATTATGTTGTGCTGCGCCTGATTGCCTGCTTTTATACGGTGATCATTTTGGCTGCGACGTTAGTGGCGCTGTTTGTGATGGTCTTTGGCAATGTGATCGTGGATATTCTGCTTCGGGATATTCCGCCGCTGCATCTGGTGATGCGCGTGGTCATGCGTTTTCGATTTTTAATTTCATGGGTGATTTTAACATTTATTTTTGCCATGATCTATGCCTTTGTGCCGAGTTGCAAACTGCGGTTTAAGGCACAGCTTCCGGGTGCGGCTTTGGCGGCGGTCTTATGGAGCGTGGCCTCCTTTGCCTTTTCCGTCTATGTGGATCACTACAACAGTTTCGGTACATACGGAAGTTTGACCACGGTAGTCATTCTAATGTTCTGGTTTTATATGCTGATGTATATCCTGATGATCGGGGCGCACATCAACCGCTATTTTGGCCCGGTTTATAAATTTCTTTTCGGGTGGCTTGACAAGTCGAAGGAAAGTCACTAAAATAGCAGATAGATTGATTGGAAAGTGAAAAAACAAAAAGCGAAGAAGGTGCCAGTAGGAAAAGTTTTTCCGCCAGAGAGAGGGAATCATCGGCTGTAAGTTCCCTTCGGTTCAAAGGTTTTCCGAATTTCTCACCGGAGCTGTCTGTGTGAACGGGATGCGGGTGTTAAGCCGTAGAACAATTAGCGCGGAACGTACAGGCACGTTACGCCAAAGGAAGCGTCCGTTTGACGGCCTGTGTAAGAGACAGAAGCCGAAAGCGGGAAATTGGGTGGTACCGCGGAGTCTATTCGTCCCATGTGTAGAGATACACATGGGATTTTTCGCGCATAAGCAGAGTAGGAAGGCTTACAAAGCAGACATCATGCTTGCATGAATGGATGCTTTGTGAGACTTACGACGAGCAACGCGAACGAGAAATGCGAAGCATTTCGAGTCTGCTTATGCGCATAAGCAGAGTAGGAAGAGAGGAGAACAGCTATGAAAGAAAAATTGGAACAGATCAAGGCCGAGGCCCTGCGCCAGATCGAGGCCAGTGACGCCCTCGATAAGTTGAACGAAGTCAAGATCAACTTCCTGGGGAAAAAGGGGGAACTGACGGCGGTATTAAAGAGTATGAAGGATGTTGCGCCGGAGGATCGCCCGAAGGTGGGACAGCTTGTCAATGAGACGAGGGAGGAGATTGAAAAGGTACTGGAAAATTCCGTCAAAAAGATGGAACGTGCCATTCGTGAAACCCGCTTAAAGACGGAGGTTATCGACGTGACTCTGCCGGCAAAGAAGGCAAAGGTGGGACATCGTCATCCCAATACCATTGCGCTGGAAGAGGTGGAGCGCATCTTCATTGGCATGGGCTACGAGGTGGTGGAAGGCCCCGATGTGGAGAAGGATTACTATAACTTCGAAGCCTTGAATATTCCGGTGGACCACCCGGCAAAGGATGAGCAGGACACCTTTTACATTACGGGTGACATTCTGCTGCGCACGCAGACTTCCTCTACGCAGGTGCATGAGATGGAGAAAGGCAAACTCCCGATCCGCATGATTGCACCAGGGCGCGTGTTCCGTTCGGATGAGGTGGATGCGACCCACTCCCCGTCCTTCCATCAGATAGAGGGGCTGGTGATTGACAAGCATATTACTTTCGCGGACTTAAAGGGAACGCTGGCGGAGTTTGCGAGGGAGCTGTTTGGGGAAGATACGAAGGTAAAGTTCAGACCTCATCATTTCCCGTTCACGGAGCCCAGCGCGGAGATGGACGTGACCTGCTTTAAGTGCGGCGGAAAGGGCTGCCGCTTCTGCAAGGGCGAGGGCTGGATCGAGATTTTGGGCTGCGGTATGGTGCATCCTCATGTGCTTGAAATGAGCGGCATCGATCCGGAGCAGTATACGGGATTTGCGTTCGGCGTGGGCTTGGAGCGTATCGCGCTGCTCAAATATGAGATTGACGATATGAGACTGCTGTATGAGAACGATATCCGTTTCTTAAAACAGTTTTAAATAGTTCCGTTAGGACGGGAAGCAAGAGAGCTTGCAAAAAAGCTTGCAGAAAATATTTTGAAATACTGGTATGTGATATTTTAAAATGAAAGGGAAAGGATTGAAACATGAATACAGCATTGTCATGGATTAAAGCATATGTACCCGATTTAACGTGTACAGATCAGGAGTATATGGACGCGATGACGCTCTCCGGCACGAAGGTAGAGGGCTACACCAGACTGGACAAAAATCTGGAAAAGATCGTGGTCGGGCAGATCAAAAGGATTGAGAAGCACCCCGATGCGGACAAACTCATTGTCTGTCAGGTGGATATCGGCAGCGAGGTCATCCAGATTGTCACGGGTGCGCCTAACGTGAAGGAGGGCGACAAGGTGCCTGTAGTTTTGGACGGCGGCAAGGTGGCGGGCGGCCACGACGGCGGCCCTTTGCCGGAGGATGGCATTACAATCAAAGCAGGAAGTTTAAGGGGCGTGCCTTCAAACGGCATGATGTGTTCCATTGAGGAGCTTGGCTCCGACAGAAATTTTTATCCGGAAGCGCCGGAAAACGGCATTTACATTTTTGGGGACGATGTGCAGATCGGCGCGGACGCGGTGGAGGAACTGGGACTTAAGGATACGGTTTTCGAGTATGAAGTGACCTCAAACCGCGTAGACTGTTATAGTGTGATCGGAATTGCCAGAGAAGCGGCGGCTACCTTCAAAAAGCCCTTTGTCTTACCCGAAGTGACGGTGAAAGGCAATGGAGAGAAGGTGGAGGATTATGTTTCTGTGGAAGTGCAGGATCAGGAACTTTGCCCCAGATACTGCGCAAGAGTCTGCAAAAACATTAAGATTGCGCCCTCACCGAAGTGGATGCAGAGACGCCTTGCGGCCAGCGGCATCCGGCCCATCAATAACCTGGTGGATATCACAAATTATGTGATGGAGGAGTACGGTCAGCCTATGCACGCCTTTGACCTTTCCACCATCGCGGGAAATAAGATCGTCGTTCGCAGGGCAAAAGACGGTGACGTGTTCCGCACGCTGGACGGGCAGGATAGGAAGCTGGATTCTGACGTTTTGATGATCTGTGATGCGGAGAAGGAGGTAGGTATTGCAGGAATCATGGGCGGCGAAAACTCCATGATCACCGACAGCGTAACGACCGTGCTTTTCGAGGCAGCTACCTTTAACGGACCCAACATTCGCAAGTCGGCAAAAAGGCTGGGACTGCGGACAGATGCGTCCGGTAAATTTGAAAAAGGGCTGGATCCCCACAATGCGGAGGCGGCAATCAACAGAGCCTGCCAGCTGATTGAAGAGCTTGGCTGCGGAGAAGTGGTGGGCGGTATGGTGGATGTGCACGGCGAAATGAAGGAGAAGGTGGTGCTGCCATTCGAGCCGGCGTATTATAATAATCTTCTTGGCACAGAGGTTTCCGAGGAGGAGATGCTTGACATTTTCAAGATGATTGAGGTGGAATATGATGCGGCGAAGAGGACGCTCACCGTGCCCACTTTCCGTCAGGATATTCTGCGCCAGTGTGATATCGCGGAGGAAGTTGCAAGGTTTTACGGTTATGACAAGATTCCGACCACGCTGCCAAACGGCGAGGCCACCACGGGGAAGCTTCCTTTCAAACTGCGCATTGAGCAAAAGGCAAGGGATGTCGCGGAATACTGCGGTTTTTCGCAGGGCATGTGCTATTCTTTTGAGAGCCCGAAGGTATTTGATAAACTGCTGCTTCCCGCGGATGACAAGGCAAGACAGGTTGTCACAATCGCCAACCCGCTGGGTGAGGATTTCTCCATCATGAGAACCCTTCCCCTAAACGGGATGCTTACCAGCCTTTCCACGAATTTCAACAGAAGAAATAAGGATGTGCGCCTCTATGAGCTGGGGAACATCTATCTGCCGAAAGCGCTGCCGCTTGTGGAACTTCCGGAGGAGCGGATGCAGTTTACGCTCGGCATGTACGGTGAGGGCGATTTCTTCACTATGAAAGGCGTGATTGAGGAGTTTTTTGAGAGCATTGGCATGAAGAAAAAGCCGGCCTATGACCCGGAAGCGGGCAGACCTTATCTGCATCCGGGCAGACAGGCGAATGTCTCCTATGAAGGTACGCAGATCGGCTATCTTGGTGAGGTACATCCTGAGGTCTGTGACAATTATGCAATCAAGACCAGGGCGTATGTAGCGGTACTTGACATTCCTGCGATCCTGCCGCTTGCGACATTTGACAGAAAATATGAGGGCATCGCGAAATACCCGGCGGTGCTTCGGGATATCAGTATGGTGGTGCCGAAAAAAGTGATGGCAGGCGAGATCGAGGCAATCATTGCCCAGCGCGGCGGAAAGATTCTGGAGGAGTATCAGCTCTTTGATATCTATGAGGGCGATCAGATCAAGGAGGGCTTTAAGTCCATGGCCTACTCCATCACTTTCCGGGCAAAGGATAAGACGTTAGAAGAGGCGGATGTGACAGCGGCAATGAAGAAGATCCTCAATGGGCTTGAGGGCATGGGAATCGAGTTGAGAAGTTAAGAAAAAGAAAAGGAGAGTTTGTGGCTCTGGCATGGAGGGAAATATGCAACAGAAAAACACTTGGGAGACTTACAACGCGAAACAGTTGAAAGAAGTAGACGCTTTTGCACGCGAATACATGGATTTTTTGGATAATGGCAAAACGGAGCGGGAGTGTATCGATCAGATCGTGAACACCGTGGAAGCGGCCGGATATCAGGAGCTGGAGGCGCTGGTGAAGGCCGGAAAAAAGCTGAAGGCAGGAGACAAAGTTTATGCCGTATGGATGAATAAGTCGATTGTCCTGTTTCAGATTGGGAAAAAGCCGCTCGCGGAGGGTATCAATATTTTGGGGGCACATATCGATTCTCCGCGCCTTGACGTGAAGCAGAATCCCCTCTATGAGGACGGAGGCTTTGCTTATCTGGACACGCATTACTATGGCGGCGTGAAAAAATATCAGTGGGTGACGATCCCGTTAGCAATCCACGGTGTGGTGGTAAAAAAGGACGGCAGCACGGTGGAGATCAATGTGGGAGAGAACGATGACGATCCCGTATTTTTCGTCTCGGATCTTTTGATCCACTTGGCGCAGGAGCAGATGGAGAAGAAAGCAAACAAGGTGATCGAGGGCGAAGCGCTGGACATTATTATCGGCAACAAACCGCTGGTCATCGAAAAGAAGGATAAAAAGGATAAGGACGATAAAGACGGAGAGAACGGCGCAACTAAGGATGCCGTCAAAAAGGGAATCCTTGAAATCTTAAAGAAAGACTATGATTTTGAGGAGGAGGACTTTATCTCCGCGGAACTGGAAGTTGTGCCGGCGGGGAAAGCAAGAGAAGCCGGGTTTGACAGGAGCATGATCTTAGCCTACGGGCAGGATGACAGAGTCTGCGCTTTTTCCTCCTTAAAGGCTATGCTGGAGATTGGTCAGACCGAGCGCACGGCCTGTTGTATCCTTGTGGATAAAGAGGAGATTGGCAGCGTGGGCGCAACGGGAATGCAGTCCAAATTTTTTGAAAATGCCGTGGCGGAAGTACTGGGTCTGACTGGTGAATACAGCGAACTTGCCCTGCGCAGATGCCTCGCGCATTCCTGTATGCTTTCTTCTGATGTGAGCAGCGCTTTTGATCCTACTTATGCGTCCAGCTTTGACAAGAAAAACGTGGCCTATCTTGGCGGCGGCATGGTGTTTAACAAGTTTACGGGTTCACGCGGGAAATCCGGATCCAACGACGCAAATGCCGAGTATCTGGGTCATATTCGTGCTATTTTTGAGAAGGAAAAGGTCAATTTCCAGACGGCGGAGCTTGGCAAGGTAGATCTTGGCGGCGGCGGCACGATTGCCTATATTCTTGCACTCTATGGCATGAATGTGATCGACAGCGGCGTGGCGGTACTCAATATGCACGCACCCTGGGAAGCGACCAGCAAGGCGGATGTATATGAGACTAAGCGAGGGTATGTGGCGTTTTTGAAACATGCGGATCTGTAGGTGCTGACAGGATAAAAGCGATACAAAAAGCGGACTGATTTAGTCGGTCAAAGAAAGCGTGTTTTGGAGGGAGCGCATGACAGATTTAAAGAAATCAGATTTCTACTTTGAGCTGCCGCAGGAGCTGATTGCGCAGGATCCGTTGGAGGATCGCTCCGCGTCCAGGCTGCTTGTGCTAAATAAGGACACAGGAGCGGTGGAACACCGCCATTTTAAAGAGATTACCAACTATTTAAGGCCAGGCGATTGTCTGGTCTTAAATAACACCAAGGTGATTCCGGCAAGGCTGATGGGTATAAAAGAGGACACAGGCGCGGCAATCGAGGTGCTTTTGTTAAAGCGTCGTGAAAACGACATCTGGGAAACGCTGGTGAGGCCGGGAAAAAAGGCAAGGCCGGGAACAAAGATTGTCTTTGGGGAAGGGGCACTTACCGCAGAAGTTTTGGAGGTCGTGGAAGAGGGCAACCGCCTGATTCGGTTTTCCTATGAAGGGATATTCGAGGAGGTTTTAGACCAGCTGGGGGAGATGCCCCTGCCGCCCTACATAACCCATAAATTGCAGGATAAAAACCGTTACCAGACCGTGTACGCAAAATATGAAGGTTCTGCGGCTGCGCCGACGGCGGGACTGCATTTTACGGAAAAACTGCTGGAAGAGATTCGTGCGATGGGCGTGAAGACAGTCTTTGTTACGCTCCATGTGGGGCTTGGTACGTTTCGCCCGGTAAAGGCGGAAAACCTTTCGGATCACCATATGCACAGCGAGCATTATGAGATTACGCAGGAGACGGCGGATGTGATCAACCGCACAAAAGAAAACGATGGGAGAATCATCTGTGTAGGGACTACCAGCTGCCGTACCGTGGAGAGTGCGGCGGACGAAAACGGAAGAGTGCAGGCAGGCTGTGGTGACACGGATATCTTTATTTATCCGGGGTATCGGTTTCGGGTGTTGGACTGCCTGATCACAAATTTCCATCTGCCTGAGTCTACATTGGTGATGTTGGTGTCAGCGCTGGCGGGTAGGGAGAATGTGCTGGCGGCGTACCGGGAAGCGGTGGAGAAAGAGTACAGATTCTTTTCTTTTGGGGATGCGATGTTTATTTATTAGCACCCAAAATGGTGTTTCTTTTCTGCATGTTGCATCTATAGCAAATGATTTCCAGGTAAGACAAAAGATATTTTAGTTAAAATTAACCGAAATATCTTCTATTATATTGCTTTAAAGGCGATTTTGACGTATACTAAAAGAAATTTAGGGAAAAACTAACCAAAATATCTTTTAGAGGTATGCACATGGAATTTGAAATCAAAAGAAATGATTATCTGGAACAGTTGATCAATCGTAAACATAACGGTTTGATCAAAATCGTTACCGGTATCAGGAGATGCGGAAAATCGTTTTTACTTCGCACCCTGTTCAAAAAACATTTGCTGGAAAACAGCGTGGATGAAAGCCATATTATTGAAATGGCTTTTGATCTGTTTGATTATATAGACTATAGGGAACCAAAGATATTTTATTCATGGGCAAAAGAACAGATAAAGGATGAGAAAACGTATTATTTTCTTTTGGATGAAGTGCAGTTGTTAGATGAATTTGTGAGTGTCCTTAATGGTCTTGCAGATCAAAAGAATTGTGATGTTTATGTAACCGGAAGCAATGCAAAATTTCTTTCAAAGGATATCGCAACGGAATTTGGGGGAAGAGGCGATGAAGTGCATATGTATCCTTTGAGTTTTTCCGAGTTTATGAGCGTATATCATGGAAACCGATACGATGGCTGGAATGAGTATATAACCTATGGCGGTATTCCCATGGTGGTTTTGGCAGAAACCGAAGAGCAGAAGATGGCTATGCTGGATCAGTTATTGAAGGAAACTTATATCCGTGATATTGTGAGGCGGAATAAGATTAGGAACGCTGGTGAAATGGAAGCGTTGCTGGACGTGCTGGCATCGGCAATAGGCGCCTTGACCAATCCAAATAAACTGAAAAATACATTTAAGAGCGTAAATCAATCAAGAATAACGGCAACGACTATTACAAAGTATATTGAATATCTGGAAGATTCCTTTTTGATCGAGAAAGCAAATCGCTACGATATCAAGGGAAAGTCTTATATCGGAACGCCGATGAAATATTATTTTATGGATATAGGCCTTCGAAATTCGCGGATCAATTTCAGGCAGATGGAAGTGACGCATGCCATGGAAAATGTCATTTATAATGAACTGAGAATGAGAGGGTATCGTGTGGATGTAGGGAATCTTTCCGTTGTGGAACAGGGAAAAGGCGGTAAGCCAGTAAAGAAACAGCTGGAAGTCGATTTTATTTGTAATAAAGGTTCCAAAAAATATTATATTCAGTCGGCGTATACACTTGATAGAGAGGAAAAGCTGGCGCGGGAAATCCGGCCATTTTTGAAAATACATGACTCTTTTCAAAAAATAGTGATCACATCAAATACGCCAAAGCCTTTTTACAGTGAGGAGGGCATATTGATCATAAATATATATGACTTTTTGCTAGCACCGGATTCGCTGGGACGTTAAGAAACAGTTATTCCTTTGTCGTATCCAATACCGCCAACCCATGATCTAACAGCATCTCATTTGCGTCCATAATGCTCCTGTTTCTCTGCAGGGCAAACAGGAGCAGCGCGTCGCGCTCGTCTCTTGCGTAAAGCTCCCGATTGCCGGAAAGCTTTAACATTTTCTGCGTTTCCTCCTCCGTAAGCTGCAGGCCGAATGATAAGGCAATCAGTTTGTCGCGGGAGGGAATTTTTTCTCCTGCAAAAATACGGTAGACATAGGCGCGGCCCAACAGGGAACCGCGTATCACGTCCGCCCGACGCAGTTTTTTCTCAGCAAGCAGGGTGTGAAGATGTTCGGAAAGACTGCCTTTTAGTAAATATTCCTTATTCAGCGTCAGATAATCTTCCACATCGGTTGCATCCCTGATTTCATGTCTTAATTCGTTGGTAGATTTTTCCATCATTTTATGTATCGTTCCTTCCGGTGTCTCTTTCGTGGCCTGTATTCCAGGCAAATCGTTCGCATTCTTACGGTTCATGGAAGATTGCCTGATTGAAATCATTATACCCATTTCCTTAAAGGGTGGCAAGCAAAGACAAAATTTATGATCATTTCCCGAATCTTTTCAAAATCCCAAATGTCTACCCAGGGTAGACCAAAAGTGACAGGACTCTGTTTATAATCGAGAACGGAGGCCTGTTTCTTTGCGGGTGGAACGGAAAAACAAATGAAAAGAGAAGATACTTATGCAAATGGCAAAAGAGGAAAGCGACAGGATCAGGATCGTTAAGGGGATTGCTATTGTCATGGTGGTGTTTTTACATGCCTATACGACGGAAGTTAATTTCGCGGACGGCGCCAATGCAGCTGCTCTTCCTGAGTGGCTGCTGCTGTTGGAAACCGGAGTGTCACAAATCATTACAAGATGTGGCGTACCGATTTTTTTCCTGTTTTCTGCCGTTTTATTGTTTCGTTCCGAGTATTCCTACAGGGAAGTGATCAGGAAAAAGATAAGGACGCTGCTTGTGCCTTATCTGATCTGGAATACTTTCTGGATCGCAGTATTTGTCGTATTGCAAAGTATGCCGTTTACAGCTGCGTATTTTTCGGGAAGCAATACGCCGATTCGGCAATGCTCGTTAAAGGAATGGTTCGGACTTTACGGCATGGGAAAGGAATATCCGCAATGCTATCCGCTTTGGTTTATGCGTGATCTGATGGCGGTGATCCTGATGTTTCCACTGATAAAAACAGTTGCGGATAAGTATCCAAAGGCAGCGTTTTGTATTGGAGCAGCGCTGAGCATTTTACCGCTTCCTTTCTGGGGGAAAACAGCACTCGCATGGTTTCTGGTCGGTGCAGCTGTTGTTCGAATGAAGTATTCCCTGATGTTTTTTGACAGATATTCTCTGTTTAAGATTGCGGGACTGTACTTCGGGTGTGCGGCGGTGTCTTTGTTTTGGGACCATTCGGTCATTCGAAATATTTCTGTGCTTGTGGCAATTGTGTTTTGGCTGCGGCTGTCAAAAGAAATCTATGTCAGAGAGAATCTGCGTCGGATTTTTTTACGACTGTCAGAGTGGGTTTTTATGATTTATGTCCTGCATGAGATGACATTATCATCTGTGCGCAAACTGTGTTTCCGTTTGCTCCCGGCAAAGCCGTTGTTTTGGCTTTTGGAATATTTATTCATTCCCATTGGTGTAATGGGAGGCTCTATTCTGGCGGGAAGCGTTTTTCGAAAAGTGACGCCGGGATGGTATCGAATCGCAACGGGGGAGCGATGAACAACAGGGAAATGATTGTCTGCGTGATAAGAGATATGTTATAATAAAAATAATAAAACATAGAATAACGAACAGGACAAAAGAGAAATGGATCATGCACAAAATAGAAAAAACAGTGGGAAACAATTGAAAACGGTTTACTATGAATGGCTCCGTCTGATTGCCTGTTTTTTTGTGATTTTTAATCATCTGAAAGGGTACGTTCTGTATCAGAATGCTTCCGGCATAAAGCAGATTGGTTATATGGTCGTCTCGATCATAACCAAGATCAATGTTCCATTATTTTTTATGATATCAGGCGCCCTGCTTTTGGAAAGACAGGAAGATATTGTCACGGTTTTGAGGAAGCGGATCAGCAGAGTCTGTTTGGTTATCCTGCTGTTCTCGCTGGGAATTTATGTGGAATGTTGGTTGTATGCGCTTGCACAGGGCAGAACTTATGAGTTTACGCTGAAGCGTTTCCTTTACGGGGTGTTTGCCCGCAACTTGGATGAAACGGGAGCCTATTGGTATCTCTATGCCTATCTTGGGTTCCTTTTTCTGCTACCGTTTTTGCAAAAGTTGGCAAAGCAGATGAGCCGCAGTGATTTTTCGGTGTTAGTTATGCTGCGTTTTGTGATTCTGTCTGTGATTCCCCTATGTAATGGCTGCCTGCAATTTTCTGGGGGGGGGGTATATGCAACTGACCCCGGCGGCGGAGTTTTCAGTCCCACTGGCAACAACAGCGGCCATTTTCTATCCGTTGACAGGCTATTATCTGGATCATAAGGTAGAGATAAGAGCAATTTCTCAAAAGAAATGGACAGCCCTTTTGGCGGCAGCATTTGCGGCAATAGGTATATCCTGTCTGTGTTTGTATATGAGCGGCACAACGGATGAGAATTGCCTTTCCCTGTTTGATTATGTGCTTGCCATGGAAGTATTTTTGTTTGTTAAATATATGACAACAGTCAGATTCCCGGCGTTATCGTCCGGAAGAACGGCAAAGACAGTCTGTTTTCTGGGATCACTTACTTTGGGAATTTATCTTCTGGATCATTATTTTAAGCTCATTATGTACAACGGTTATGAAAGGCTGGCGGAGCGTTTTATGCCGTCATTGTTTGCCTCCTTCGGCTGGTGTGTGATTAGTATGCTTCTGGGTGGGAGTGTGACGGTGATATTAAAAAAAGTGCCACTGGTGAAAAGAATTTTGTAAATATGATATCATACAATGGAATCTTATGAGGTTGGCATATATGGTTTACGATGAGATAAAGGTACTGAAACAGAGCGAAAAGAGCACAGTGCGGCTGGTGAAGGAAGTGGACAGTGAGCAGCTTTTAATTCGTAAGACCTTACAGGGGAAGCATTCGATTTATCAGAAATTGCAGGAACTGAGGCATCCTTATCTGCCGAAGGTATATGAGGTTTCTTTGGACGATGGTGTGACCACTGTGACAGAAGAATACATTGAGGGACAGACGGCGGGCAGCGCGGCGCTTACGGAAAAACAGTGCAGGGTGATTGTAAAGGAGCTCTGTGAAGTCCTTATTTTTCTACATGAAAAAGGAATCATTCATCGTGATATCAAACCATCCAATATTTTGATTGCTGAGGACGGACACATTCGTCTGATCGATTTTGACGCGGCCCGTATGCCGAAAGAAAACAGGGAGCAGGATACGATACAGCTTGGCACCAGAGGCTATGCGCCACCCGAACAATACGGATTTTCCCAGACGGACGAGCGGGCGGATATTTATGCGCTGGGCGTTACGATTAAGCAGCTTTTAGGCGGCAAAGCGGAGAAACTGCGTTACAGGAGAATCATTTCCAAGTGCACTGGTTTGGATCCCGAGAAACGGTATCAGTCTGTCCGGCAGATGAAGAAAGCATTTTTTGGTGTTCCTGTTTTTGGGACAACTGTTTTATGCGTTGCGGCGGTGGGGATTGCGGCGTTTGTTTTAGGCAATGGGCTTCTGGGCGGCAATAAGCCGCAGGAGGCTTTGCTGCCGGCAGAAAACGGTACGGATTTGATCGTACTGCCTGCACCCGCCGATCCTTTTTGGAATGGAGAGACAGGTTCCGGTTTTTGGGGCTGTGTGTTTGAGTCAGGAGTCGGTGATGATCAAAGGTATGACTGGAGATTGTACCGGTGCGATACGGAGACGCCTCCCGATCTGGAGCGGGACGAATGGGGAAAAGAGGGGATGATGCGGGGGAACGTGGCATGGACCCGTGATGGCAGGGAGAGCCAAGAAGGAGAGGAAAAGTTATTTCAGATGAGTTTTTCCGATGAATTTTGGGAAAACGGAATTTATTACTTTGCCGTGCGTGCTTCCGGAGACGGCATCACCTATGCGGATAGCCCTTATGTGTTATCGGATGCCTTTGAATTTACGGGAATGGATGCACCGAGACTGCCAGCGCCGGAAGGGCTTCAATGGATTGCAAAAGAGGGGAACGAATCCAGATGGTACTTTGCGGCGTTTACCAACTGGGATGATTATGAAGATAAGGACGTAATCGATACCTATGTATACAATGGGGACGGCGAGTATGTGATGAATACCATGGTGCACAAATCATTCCTGATTGACAGCGAATGGCCTGGCGTGCGGATCAGGCAGGAGTTTGTGGGGGAACCGGGAGAAAGCTATCGGTTTGCCATACAGGTGCATACCTCAAGACCTAACGAGTACCGCTCCAGTCTGGCGGTCACGCCGTACCCGGAAGAAGCATATTTAAGTCCGTCACTTGAGGTGCCTCCGCCTTTCGAATAAAGGAAACTAAATTCATGAATAAAGGAAAAAAAGGAAATATCATCTTAGAACTTTGCGTGGTTGCCGTCTCTTTGGCGGCGCTGCTTATGTTGTTATATTTTGTGATGGCGGTGAGTTTTCAAAAGGGAACGGCATCTTCTGACATTACGATGAAAATAGCGGGACAGATTGCAAGGCGGATTTTCGAAAATCCGACGCAGGATCAGATCGCGACGACCGCGCTGATGATCCGTTACGGGGCGCATCTGGGTCTCTTTTTTGTGGTGGGTTTTGTGACGACCTTTGCAGGTATGGCGGTTTTTAAAGGATATTACAGAATCATCGGGGTGATTGGAGCGGGCGCGGTCTGCTATGTGCTTGCCTATTACACGGAATATTATAAGCAGTTTGTAGAGGGAAGACATTTCCAGCAATCCGACGCCGCGCTCAACTGGTACGGGAGCGTGGCGGGGATCCTGTGTATGGTAGGGTCTTACTTCTTAAACAGGCTTCTGGTGAAACTTTCTTAGACCGCTTGCGTCTCAATTCTTTGTGTGAATCTGATAACCGTGGCTTTTCATGATCTCAACCGCTCGTTCATGGGCGGTTTTATCGTTAAATTCGATGCGCAGCGCGCCTTCTGCAAATTCCCTGTTATGATTGATGCCGATGTTTTTGATGCTCACGCCGTGCATGGCAAGAAGAGAAGCGATGGCGGCAATTGCGCCGGGTTTATCTGCAATATCCACGGTAAAGACGTATTCCGCCTTGATGGGGCCGCTGGATGCGCTGGTAAAAGATTCGCGATAGCTTCTGGCGGAATCGAAAAAGTTGTGGAGCGTTTGTTCCGAGCGTTCGTCGAGATAGCGGTCAAATTGCGTAAGGTAATCAATATAGAGCTTTAAGAGCCTGGATATGTTCTTTGTATTTGTCATACAGATTTGCTGCCACATTTCAGGAGAGGAGGAAGCAATCCGCGTGATGTCCTTAAACCCGCCGGCAGCAATCATTTTCATGATGCCTTCCGGAGAATCGCAGTTTTTGACCAGGTTAACCAAAGAGGCGGCAATCACATGGGGCAGATGAGAGACAGCAGCCGTCACATAATCATGCTCCACAAAGGAAAGGGCGAGAGGAATGGCGCCGATTGCTTCCACCAGCGCGCGGTATGCCTCCAGTTTGGTGGTCGGTACAGTCTCCGTAGGGGTCAGTATGTAATAGGCATTTTCCAAAAGCGCGGCGTCTGAATTGCGGTAGCCGATGCGTTCAGAACCCGCCATCGGATGGCCGCCGATAAACTGATCCTGCAGTTCCAGCGCTTCGATCTGTTTGTGAATGGCAGTTTTCACGCTGCCAACGTCAGTGAGGAGCGTTTTCGGGGAGAGGATGTTTTTGATGGCCGCCAGATTCTCGTCATTGCATGAGACAGGCGCGCACAGAAAAAGATAGTCGCAGTCCGAAAAGGTGTCGTCGATGGTGCGGCAGGATACATCTATGGTCTGTTCCGTAAGAGCCAGTTCCAGAGAAGCTTCGTTGATATCGTAGGCGATCAGGCGGGTGCCGGGCAGACGAAGACGGATCGCTTTGGCAATGGAGCCGCCGATCAGTCCCAGCCCGATAAAGCCGCAGGTGAGTGTATTCATAATCGTATGACCTTTCGCATTTTTTGATAAATATTTCCGCTTTTTAAGATATCACAAAACGGAAGGGAACGCAATTGTGTCTTGAAATTGTCCTGAAAATTTAGTAAAATGTATTTACAACTTTGGTTGCAAAAAGAACAACAGAATTGGAGGGTTACAGGCATGAATGTTTACACAACGGATAAGATTCGTAATGTGGTCTTGCTGGGGCATGGGGGCTGCGGGAAGACCAGTCTGGTGGAGGCGATGGCTTACCTTTCCGGCATCACATCCAGAATTGGAAAGATTGACGACGGGAACACGGTGAGTGATTTCGGTAAGGAGGAGCAGAAGCGCCATATTTCCATCGCCACGTCTGTTGTTCCGATCGAGTGGGAGGGCACGAAGATCAATGTGCTGGATTCCCCGGGCTTTTTTGACTTCGTAGGCGAGGTTGAAGAAGCCGTGAGCGCGGCGGATGCAGCCATCATCGTGGTTTCCGGTAAAGCCGGCGTGGAAGTCGGCACAGAAAAGGCGTGGGAGATCTGCGAGAAGTATAAGCTGCCCCGTTTCGTGTTCGTGACGGATATGGATATCGATAATGCTTCCTTTAAGCAGGTTGTGACGGATATGACGGAAAAGTACGGTAAAAAGATGGCGCCGTTTCATCTGCCGATCCGTGAGAATGAAAAATTTGTGGGTTACATCAACGTCATCACCGAGCAGGCTTACCGCTGGGAAGGCAAGGAGGTCGTGGAGTGTGAGATGCCCGACTACAGCAAGGAAAATCTGCAGCTTTGTCGTGACACGCTGATGGAAGCGGTGGCGGAGACCAGCGAGGACTTGATGGACCGCTACTTTAACGGCGACACTTTCTCTGAGGCGGAGATTCGTTCGGCGCTGCGTACCAATGTGATGGACGGTAGTATAGTACCTATGTCCATGGGCTCGAATGTGCTTTGTCAGGGAATCTTCACCCTGCTTGACGATATCGTGAAATATATGCCAAGCCCCGAAAATCGTGAGATTGCGGGCGTTGACTTAAAGACCAACGAGATCTTCCAGGCAAATTACGACTTCTCCAAGCCGAAGTCCGCTTACATCTTTAAGACCATCGTGGATCCCTTTATTGGTAAGTATTCGCTGATCAAGGTTTGTTCCGGTGTGTTTAAGAGTGATGATTTGATTTATAACGATGAGAAGGAAGTGGAGGAGAAGATCAGCAAGCTCTATGTCATGCAGGGCAGCAAGCCCATCGAGGTAGGGGAGCTTCATGCGGGCGATATCGGCGCCATCGCGAAGCTGACGGCGGCCAGAACCGGCAATACGCTCTCTACAAAGGCGCGTATCATCCGCTACGGAAAGACAGAGATTTCTACGCCCTATACATACAAGCGGTATCGGGCAAAGAACAAAGGCGATGTGGATAAGGTTTCTCAGGCATTGCAGAAGATGCGTCATGAGGATCAGACACTTAAGGTGGTCAATGATGCGGAAAACAAGCAGTCCCTGCTCTACGGCATGGGCGATTTGCATCTGGAGGTGGTTATGAGCCGTCTTCTCAACGAGTACAAGGTGGAAATCGAGCTGACGGATCCGAAGATCGCTTACAAGGAGACAATCCGCAAGAAATCCGATGTGGAGCATAAGTATAAAAAGCAGTCCGGCGGACACGGCCAGTACGGCCATGTGAAAATGCGTTTTGAGGCGTCCGGTGATTTGGATACGCCTTTCGTGTTCGAGCAGGAAGTGGTAGGCGGTGCGGTGCCGAAGAATTACTTCCCGGCGGTGGAGAAAGGCTTACAGGAGTCCGTTCAGGCAGGGCCTTTGGCAGCATATCCCGTAGTGGGCGTGAAGGCGGTACTCTACGACGGTTCTTACCATCCGGTAGATTCTTCCGAGATGGCCTTCAAGATGGCAACGATCCAGGCCTTTAAGAAGGGCTTTATGGAGGCGGGACCGGTGCTGTTAGAGCCGATCGCTAACTTACAGGTAACGGTGCCTGATTCCTATACGGGAGACGTGATGGGTGACCTGAATAAGAGAAGGGGCAGAGTGCTTGGCATGAACCCCGCAGGCGATGGCAAGACTGTGGTCGAAGCGGATATCCCGGTGGCCTGCTTAAACGGCTACTGCACTGATCTTCGTTCCATGACGGGCGGCCGCGGTACCTACAAGTATGAGTTTGCAAGATACGAGCAGGCGCCGAGCGACGTGCAGGAAAAAGAAGTAGCGGCGAGAGCGAAGGCTGTTGCGGAGGCGAATGCGGAGGCATAGGGCAAATTGCGAATATGCGAATAGAAGAGATGTAAAAGAGGAGCAGACCAATCGGGCTGCTCCTCTTATCGTTAACGACATAAAATTTTATTTTGGGATTGCGAAGGTTACCCCCATTTATTACCCCTCTCTGTCACGCCGCTCACGCTGCCGCCGAATCCGGACCATTGGACGGGCTTTTTGTCGCCGGTGCAGTTTTCGATCGTGACGTCTCTCACATGGGCGTTCAACTGTCCGAGGATTTGAATGGTCCCGCCGGCATTTCCCTGAAACGTGGAGTTGGATATGGTCACATTGCTGCAGGTTTTGCCCTGGTTTGGTTCAATGTCAATGCCATACTGCGGGTTGGTGCCGTTTGCATATTTAAATGAGCAGTTTTTCACCGTAACGTTTGACGCATCTGTAATAGACAGATTATTTCTTCTGTTATGGTGGAGATTACAGTTTGTAATAGTAACATCGCGGCTGATCGGGTTGCCTTGTTCAGCGTTTTCATAGATGCCAAGGTAAATACCGTCGCCCCAGCACTGTGAAATATCCACATTTTCAATCGTGACATTGGTACAGCCGGATATCTGGATGCCATGGCCCCATTCGCCGCTTGTGCCTTTATGGATCTTGCGTTCTCCGATGATCTGTCCGCCGGAAATGGTGATATTTTTGCGGCCAAAAGCCCATATGACACGGGAATTTTCCTGGTTATTCCCGATTGCCATCAACAGGGTGCTTGACGACATGATCAATTTCTGATTACTCGTCAAAACGATACCGCCGAATCCGCCGCCCACCGTATCAATGTGATAGACGCCGGCAGGGATATAGAATGCTTCATATCGGTCAGGGTGCCGTTCCCAATCTCGCAAGAGTGCATTGATATGAGGCGTGTCATTGGTACAGCCCGGTTCCTGTTCATAGGTGAGGACCTCCCCTTCCGGGGCTTTTTCATTCGGATCTATCGCAACGGCATAGCATTGCTGGGTGAAACTGTGTTTCCCTGAAGTGTACACAGCCTTGATGACTGCGGCTCCCGCTTTCTTCATGGTAAGCAGAGCACCTTCCCCGTTTTTGGCAACGGAAATTGCATCCGGGTTGTTGCTTTCCAATTTGAGCTTATCCGGGGTCTGCGTTGCGGCAAAATCTATATGCAGCTGGAAGGTCTGGCCGATGTTTGCTTTTACGGTTTGATCAGCTTCTTTGAGTACCGGGGCATCGACTACCGTAACTTTACACTGTGCTTTCTTGCCGCCGTCCTGTGCAGTCGCAGTAATTGTTACGCTGCCTTCCTTTTTGAGGGTAAGGAGGACGGTGCTGCTAACGGTAGCTTTGCCGCCAACAATGCTTTTGCTGATTTCAGGCTCTGTTTCAATGGAAACGACATTGCTGTTGGAGCTTGACCAGATCACAGTCGGGTTGGCGATGGGGTCATCGGTTTCGGCCGTGATTGTGGCAGTAAGGGTTCTTTTTTGCTCGTCTTGTTCCGCCAGGGGGGAGGAAAGCTTGTTTTTGTCCAGCTTGATTCCTCTGATATGATTGATCTGGTATTTTTTCTTTTGTATTTTAAAGGAATAGGTTTTTGTGCCGCCGTAATTGCCAATGCCGCGCAGGGTTACTTTGCCCGTTCCGGCCTTGGTATTATTTTGATATCCGACAATCTGATAGCTCGCTTCCCGCAGTTCATTATCATTCCTTTTATCCGCATTGGAGGCGTAGACGTGGATATTGTTCGGCATTAATGTAATTTCCTCCCCGGTATATTCCTGCGGATCAATGACGACTTTTAAGGTACTGATATTTTTGGCAAAGATTCGATAAGTACCGGTAAGGGTTTTTTCTTCGTTCTCATAGAAGCCAAGGCCCTTTACGGTTACGGTGATTTCAGTGCCTGCCTGTGGGGATGCAGGCTGGTTATAGCTGTAGGTAAAGTTCTTGTCATAATCTTTTCCGGCTTTCAGTTTTTTGCCGTTTACGTCTTTGATCGTGACGGTTGACTGCCATTTGTTTGGCTTATTACTGTAAGGCTTATCGGGAATGGATATCGTGCACCTACTGATATCTGCCTTTGTCACCGTAAGTGACACGGTCTTTGCATATCCCTTATAATTGCCTTTTCCCGTGATCTCACAGGTCATGGTACCGGGCGCCTTGTTGTCCTTGTATTTCACGGTGTAATCGGTCTTTGGCTTTAAAATGGAATCCTCCTGATCTTTTAGAATCAGTTCGGGCACAGTCCCGTCTTTTTGGTAAGCGACCTCGTAAGTTCCGTTTTTGCTCGTTACATTTTTCCCCGCGTAAATTTTGATATTGGTATTCGGCGTAATGGCATAGGTCAGGCGGAGGGTGCCCTGATAGCGGCCCTTTCCCGTAAACGTAACAGTTACGTTTCCTGCCTTTTTGGCATTGCCGTATTTTACGGTATAATCGGTTCCTTCCAAAAGCGGTTTCTTTTTTCCCGCCTCGTCAAAGGCCAGCAGAGCGGCTCCTTTTTGAAAAAGGCCGCCTTCTTTTTCCACTGTTTTTTGGGAAAAAGGTATGCTTTCTTTCCAATCCGTTCCGGGAACGGCATCTTTGAGCTTTCTGTCGCCCACAAGCTTTAATGTGATTTTTTTGCAGCCGCAGTAACCGGCAGCCTTTCCGGCATTGGTGGGAGATAGCATGACATAAGGGCCTTCTGTTCCCGGTGCATAAACTTCATAGTCATACTGTGCGGCATCCAGAACCTTACCGCCTATTTTTACCTCAGTAATCTGAATGTCCGACTTGGTCAATGGCACGCCGTGGTATTCATATTTCTTTTTGTCCATTTTTACGGAAGCGGAGCTGAAATTCAATGTTTTATCTTTCAGTACGACCAGCGTCATGGGAAAGGAGCCGGTAAAGTTTCCCGCTCCCCTAACGGTGTAAGAATAAGGTTTGTCCTTTTTCCCGATTTCGTAGAGCTCGCCGTTTTTGGGATCTGACGGCAAAGCCGTCAGATTCTCACCAGGGGTGGTATAGTCACAGATAAAGTCCCTTTTGACCGTCAGTTTTTTCTTGCCAAAAGTCAGAACAGGAGTAGGGATTTTCAGTGTTTTGCTGTAATTGACGGCCTGTTCATAAGCCGGTGAAACTTTAGGCGTATTGTAAATATCAATCTCGTTGATATCCAGGGGTTTGATTGTATAGTATAAGGTCACGCTGCCCTGGTACTGGCCTCTCAGATTAATGGTCACGTTTGGCGCTTTGGTAGAGTTCCATGCGGCAGCGTTCACATTATTTTTGTAGCTCAGGGTATAGTCCGTTTTTTCTTTCAACAGCGTATTATTATGATAGACACGTAAATCCTGCGTGATTTTCTGCCCGTTATAAACAAGTTCGTCGCTTTCTTTTACAAATCCGGCTACCCGGATCTCGTTGGAGAGATCCAGCAGTTTATCAGAGTCAGGATTCGTTTTATCCGTCACGACATCTACGGTGGCAAAAGCCGTGATCCCATGACAGGATGCTATGATTTTGGCATATCCTTCCGCGATGGCCGTGACCGTCACGCTGCCGTTTGTGCCGGCGCTTACCGTGGCGACGGTCTCATCGCTGCTTTCCCACAGGATGTCTGCTTCCGGCATGGCAGGCTCCATTTCTGCGGTAAACTGCAGGGTATCGCCGGATTCCATCGGGATCCGATCTTTGCTGTCAATGCTGTTTCCAGAAATGGTACAGCCTTGATACAGGAATAATTTGCCCTCGGTTTCTGGAAGCAGCGGCGGCTCCTGAGCGTTATTTTCGGAAAGTGATTGTATGTCAATAGCGGACGGCTCCGCATCATCAGGCGAAACGGCAGCCACTGAACTGTTGTTTTCAGAAAGCGTGGAGGGCACTTCTTCCGCCGAATCCGCTTCGATGTCCTCAGAATCCGACTCCGAAGAAGCTTCGTTTGCATTATTTTCACTTACCGACGCGGCGCCTTCAGGAGAGTTTCCGGAAACGGTATCGACGGCGTTCTCCATGGTGTTTTCAGAGACGGTATCGATGGCGGCCTTCAGGTCGTTTTCAGAGACGGCAGAGGGTTCCTGCGAGAAATCTTTCGAGGTGTCCGGCGCATCAGAGGTGTTTTCCGATGTTTGGTCTGCGTCTTTGATCGTATTATTTTTTGGTATAAAAGGAATCGTGACTGCCGTATAAAAGGTTTCGGCTTTCCCGTTTTCGGTTTCCGGGTAATATGCCGCCCGGATATAATAGTCGTAAGTTTCAGGCGCCTTTTCGATATCGCTGTCTGCATTATCATCGGTCACGAAAGAGGAGTCTTTGGCGGTAAGCATTATCATTTGATCATATTCGCTTCCTGTATCCGTGATTTCTTTCATGGTAAAGTAAGGCGAAGCAGTTACTGTTTCAAAACCGTTCCAGTCGTCGTCAGCGTCGAGAAGGTTTGTGCTTCCCGGCTCCAGTCCCTTTTCTCCGCGGAGGATGCTCCATTCCGGCTTATTTGTTTTCTCTGTATCAGGGATTGTGTCTAAGACGTAATTGGTAAACAGAATCAGGGGTTCTTCTGTCTCAAAAGAGAGGGGGAGATCATAAAGAAAATCATCGTTTGCGGCGGGAAGTTTTTCACTGCTTACTATTTGGCCGATATGTAGGGTGGGCAGCTTCGTTTTTGAATCCGTGTCTGTGTCGTCTGTTTTGTCAGTGTTCTCCGTGTTTGGGGTTTCATCAGAAGACGTGCTGTTTTCTGAAACTGCATTTTCCGCTGTAATGGTACTTTCTGTGGCCGATGCTGTCAGGCCGCCGCAGTCGCCAAAGGCGATTGCCATGATCAGTATAGATGCCAGCCATTTTTTTGTGTTTCGCATGATCCGGATTCCTCCTTATGATTCCCTTGTGTCTTATTGAAATCTGTCGCTAACGATTATAGCATAAATGGGGTGGAAAATGAACTGGAATTTCTTTCTCTACATTGACAGCCTTTTGGAAATTGTGTTATAGTGAATATGTTCTTAAAGAAAAACATAGTCAGAAAGGCGGCTTAAGCGTGGGAATTATTATTCGTTGTGCACGCACCCGGTATCAGGGGCAGTAAAAAGCAGATGATATCGTCTCATGTAGATGGGATTTTTTTGCGTGCGAATAATAGTTGCCGGATTGCAGTGGAGACAGACGGGATAAAGTCGTGTCTGTTTTGAATGTCTGATTGCAGCGTTTAGCGGGAAGATTCTGTTTACGGAGTCTGTCCTGCTTTTTTTACTGCTTTTTATCGGAAAACGGATTCTTTTATGGAAACCAAAGGCACAGGATAAAAAGGAGGCGCGCTATGCAAAAGGACAGGAGACAGGCAGGGTATGACTATGTAAAACGAGTATCGGATTCTCAAAATTTTCTGACAGATTTCAAACTGTTACAAAGAATCGTTCGACTTGCTGATTTTCAAAAGCAGGATATGGTCCTTGAAATTGGGACAGGGAAGGGACATCTGACGGAAGCATTATGCAAAAAGGCAGGAAAGGTATGTTCGGTGGAAATCGACAGAGGGCTTTTAGAGAACGCAAGAAAGCGGCTGTCAAAATACGGCAATGTAGAACTGATTGCGGGAGATTTTATGAAATACCGACTGCCGGGGAAGGGCACTTATCAGGTATTTTCCAATATCCCATTTTTTCTGACGACGCAGATTGTGGATAAACTGACGAAAGGGGCTAATCCACCGTCTGACATTTGGCTGGTGATGGAGAAGGGGGCAGCGAAACGGTTTATGGGACTGCCGAGGGAGACAGTAAAGTCTCTGGAACTAAAGGTGCATTGGGAGATGAAAATTCTGTATCATTTCCGCAGAGAGGATTTTCATCCCAAACCTTCCGTGGACACCGTCCTGATCCATTTTTCCAGAAAAAAGATCCCGGATCTGAATGCGGTGGAATACAGGGAATTTCTGAAGTTTGTTGAGCGGGGGATGAAGTACGGCATCACGGGAAAGGGCGGACCGCTCACCAAAAGACAGGCGTCGGCGGCCCTAAAGCGGGCGGGATTGTATCATGCCCATGAGGACGGCGTGACGCTCTATATTCAGTGGCTTTGCCTGTTTCGATGTTATCAGGGCTTGACAAATTCCGCCGGTATAATAAAATAAGTAGGAGTAAGAGAGGAAAGGATTGGGCAGTAACATGGCAGAAGTGTACAATCACAGAGAAGTGGAGACAAAATGGCAGAAGATCTGGGACGATGAGAAGGCTTTCCAGACTTCGGAGGACTATTCCAAACCGAAATATTACGCGCTGGTGGAGTTCCCTTACCCTTCGGGGCAGGGACTGCATGTGGGACATCCGCGTCCTTACACGGCGCTTGACATTGTGGCGAGAAAGAGGAGGATGCAGGGGTATAACGTGCTCTATCCCATGGGCTGGGACGCTTTCGGCCTGCCCACGGAAAACTATGCGATTAAGAACCACATTCATCCGAGGATCGTGACCAAAAATAATGTAGCGCGCTTTAAGAGCCAGCTTCATTCGCTGGGCTACTCTTTTGACTGGGAGAGAGAGGTCAATACTACAGACCCCAATTATTATAAATGGACGCAGTGGATTTTCCTGAAATTGTTTAAGGCGGGTCTTGCCTACAAGTCTGAGATGCCGATCAACTGGTGTACTTCCTGTAAGGTGGGCCTTGCCAACGAAGAAGTGGTGAACGGCGTCTGCGAGCGCTGCGGTTCCGAGGTGGTGCGCAAGGTAAAGAGCCAGTGGATGTTAAAGATTACGGAGTACGCAGACAAGCTGATTGAGGGGCTTGACACGGTGGACTATGTGGAGCGCGTCAAGGTTTCTCAGAAGAACTGGATCGGGAAATCCATGGGCGCGGAGGTGGATTTTTCCATCAAGGATAAGGAGGATAAGCTGCGTATCTATACGACCCGCTGCGATACGCTGTTTGGCGCGACCTATATGGTGGTGTCGCCGGAGCATCCGATCATTGACAAATACAAGGACGAACTGAAAAACTGGGATGATATCTGCGCTTACAGAGAGCAGGCGGCCAGAAAGTCCGATTTTGAGCGCGCGGAACTGGCGAAGGAGAAAACAGGCGTGCGCATCGACGGCATGTCTGCGGTTAATCCCGTGAATGGCAAGGAGATTCCAATCTATATTTCCGACTATGTGCTGATGAGCTACGGCACGGGCGCGATTATGGCGGTGCCTGCCCACGATGAGAGGGACTGGGAATTTGCCAAGAAATTCGGTCTGCCGATTATTGAGGTAGTGGCCGGCGGCAGGGACGTGCAGGAGGAAGTTTACACGGACGTGGCAGAGGGCACGCTTGTGAACTCGGACTTCCTGAACGGACTTTCTGTGGCGCAAGCCAAGGAAAAGATGATCGCGTTTCTGGAGGAGAAGGGCGTAGGCTGCGCCAAAACAAACTTCAAGCTGCGTGACTGGGTGTTTTCCAGACAGCGTTACTGGGGAGAGCCGATTCCCATTGTACAGTGCGAAAAGTGCGGTTATGTGCCGCTTGACGAGAGCGAACTGCCTTTGGAACTGCCCGAGGTGGAGAGCTATATGCCGACCGACACGGGGGAATCGCCCTTGGCAGCAATGACTGATTGGGTCAATACAACCTGTCCCTGCTGTGGAGGCCCCGCGAAGCGGGAGACGGACACGATGCCCCAGTGGGCGGGTTCTTCTTGGTATTTCCTGCGTTACACGGACCCGAAGAACGAGAACGCGCTGGCGAGCAAGGAAGCACTGGATTACTGGATGCCTGTAGACTGGTACAACGGCGGTATGGAACACACTACGCTGCATCTGCTGTATTCCCGGTTCTGGCATAAGTTCCTTTATGACGAGAAGGTGGTGCCCTGTCCGGAACCCTACGCAAAGAGGACTTCACACGGTATGATTTTGGGCTTAAATCCCCACTGTTTCTCGAATCTGCCGGCGGCGGAACAGGAAGCGCTTCTTAAGGAGCATGGCAGTGAGAAAGCCGCAAAAGAGGCCCTGAAGGAAAAATACGGCGAGATGGCGGACCATCCGGTCGTCAAGATGTCAAAATCCCTCGGCAATGTGGTGAATCCCGATGATATCGTGACGGAGTACGGCGCGGACACGCTGAGAACCTATGAAATGTTTATCGGGGCATTTGAATTGAGTGCGGGCTGGAGTGAGGATGGCGTGAAGGGCTGCCGGCGATTCTTAGAGAGAGTGTGGAAGTTACAGGATATCCTGACGGACGGGATGGATTATTCCGCTGATCTGGAAATCAAGATGCACCAGACCATCAAAAAAGTCAGCAGCGATTTTGAGAATCTCAAATACAATACGGCTATCGCGGCGATGATGACGCTTGTGAATGAATTTTATAAGAAAAATGCGGTCACGAAGGGGGAATTCAAGACATTACTCACCATGCTCAATCCCGTTGCACCCCATATCACCGAGGAGCTGTGGCAGGCAGTCGGCTTTGAAGGCCGGGTTTACCAGACTTCCTGGCCGGAATATGAGGAGGCCAAGACCGTAGAATCTACGGTGGAGATCATGGTTCAGATCAACGGCAAGAACAGGGCAACCTTAAATATCGGCAAGGACGATCCGAAGGAGGATGTGATCGCGAAGGCGAAGGAAATGATTGCTGACAAGCTGACGGGGACGATTGTAAAGGAAATATATGTGCCCGGAAGGCTTGTAAATATTGTACAGAAATAAGGGATTTTCTTAGAGCATTTTATGGATATGGAACCGGCAGTAAAACAGAGGGCGGTGCGCGCGGCGCATCACCCTCTGTTTTTACGCAGTGTGCCCGGCGGCGCACGTT
>DLAF01000023.1 GCA_002492725.1 Lachnospiraceae bacterium UBA7054 | reverse complement strand
CTGTTGCCGCCATCATTGCCGCTGTTGTCGCCCTGTCCGCCGCTGCTGCCGCCATCATTTCCGTCGGGTGTGCTCTCCTCCACGATCAGCTCCTTATAGTCAGACCAGCCGACCGCCGCCTTATAAGTCTCAGCCGTTCCTTTCGGCACAATGATGCTTCCCTTTTTCATCTTGTCGCATCCCGCAAAAACACCTATCATGAAAGGCGGCTCCTCCGGCTTCATGATCACCTGCTCCAGTGCAGCGCATTTGTTAAACGTCCAAACCGCCATATTTTGCACATTCTTTGGAATCGTAACTGTTTTTAAGCCACATTCCGCAAAGGCCCCGAGTCCAATCTGCACCAAATCTTCCGGCAATTTCACTTTCGTCAGTTTCGAGCATTGGTAAAACGCCCAGCTTCCAATCATCGTAACACCATCAGGTATCACAATGGATTTCAGACCGCTCTCCCGAAAAGCGCTTTCTCCAATCTGCGTCAGGCTCTCCGACAAATTCACCTCCGTCAATTCCTGACACCCGTAAAACGCTTCCTTTCCTATAGATTTTACACTCGCCGGCAGGCTGACGGAGCGCAGACCGCTCCAGCCAAACGCATATTCCCCGATCTCCGTCACCTCGCCTGTCATATCTGCCGACCGTAAGTCAAAACAATCCGCGAAAGCCGTATCGGGAATTTTCGTAATGCGTGAGGGGATGCGGACCTCAGTAAGACCGCTGCTCGCAAAGCTATACTCGCTGATCTGTTCCACACTCTCCGGAATCGTGATATTTGTCATCGCTTTACATAAGAAAAAAGCGCCTTCACCGATCCTTGTGACGCCGGAGGGAATTTCCACCGACTTAAGACTCTCGCAGCAGTTAAACGCATCGTCTCCCCATACTGCCGCATTTTCTGACATTTCTACCTCTGTCAGTCGAATGCAGTCCTCAAATGCGGAATCGGGGAGCTTCGTCACCGAATCGTCTATTTTTGCACATACTACACTCTGTTTATATTTGCTCCTACCGTTTGCCGCCCAGTCTTCTATTCCCGTATTTGAGCTGATCGTAAGCACGCCGTCCTTCGCAAGCGACCACTCGTCGCCTGTAACGGGCACATCACTGTCTTCCTGCCAGGACGCATAGAGCTTTACGCTCTCTGTAATCGGTGTGGAAAGGTCAAATTTATCATTACCTCCAGGCGTTTTCACCCATCCGTCGAACCTGTATCCGGGTCTTCCCGGTTCCTTTGCCGAAGCCGTCTGCCCACTTTTAACATAACTTATCTCCAAAGGTCTTTCTTCATTCTCGTCGCAAAACCAGACGCCATAGTATGTCCAAGCCGGCGCAATCTCCACATCTTCAAGCGACTCATCATCCAAAGTAATCTCTGCTGTCTTTTCGCCGTCCACAAAAATATCGTAAACTCCATTTTGCAGTCTCCATTCATAGATAATTGTTACATTGCTGCCCTGATAAAATTCATCAGGATCCGATATCTTCGTCTCACCGCTATTTTGCTCAACCGCCTTTACCTCTCCCGGATACTCTTCAAATGGATAATAGCTATAATTTCCCTTTACAAAAATCCTCCAGGTTACCCAATGGGATGTTTCCTCCTCCATAACCTCTGACTCCACCGGCTCCGGCTTCTCCTCTGTCAGCGTTTCCTCTGCAAACAGCTCCGCCTCCGGTACCTGCTCTATCAGCGTTTCCTCTGTTGACGGCTCCACCGCCAGCTGCTCTTCGCTGTTCTCCGACAAAGTCTCCGTACCGGCGCCTTCCGTCTCCCCACCTGCCCCATTTCCCGTTACACCGTCACCCTCCTGCGCCCACACAGGTATCGACACTCCCGCACCGCTCACCACGATCAGCGCAATAAAAAGAACAGTCGCTATTTTATTCCGCAGCTTTCCCTTTTGTCCCTTCATGGTATCCTCCCTAACCAAATCAGATGATACCATCATTTTATTATATTTTTTCTTTATGAAAAGCGACATCACCGAATTGTTACCTGACGTTTATCTTAGGTTTCAGGAAGTTTTGGTTGTCACCCCGTATCATTCTTGATATAATGTTCGCGAAAGCAATGAGCGGTGCCAAATATGGCAGAGACAAGCCGGCTGTTTACAGACGAGATTGTCTATGGCATATTTGATAGGGCGAATGCCCGCGACAGAGGATAAACGAAGCAGGGAGCTTGCTCACTGAGGCGTTTATCCGAATGGATGCATAGGGCGGTGCTAAGCGCCGGTGGCGCTTGTTCAGCACGGACCGAAGCGGAGCGCAGACAGCCCGCGAGCGAGAAACCAAAGGTTTCGAACGTGCACTGCTCACAACCTCATACCCCAAGAAAGGAACGCCATGAAACCCATCAAAGAAGGAAAAGTACGCGAAATCTACGACAACGGTGACAGCCTGATCATGGTCGCGACCGACCGCATCAGCTGCTTTGACGTGATTCTAAAGAATCAGGTGACCAAAAAGGGAACGGTTCTGACCCAGATGTCAAAATTCTGGTTCGACATGACAAGCGATATCCTGCCCAACCACATGATCTCCGTGGATGTAAAGGATATGCCCGAATTTTTCAGACAGGAGCAGTTTGACGGCAACAGCATGCTCTGCAAGAAACTGGATATGCTCCCCATCGAATGCATCGTCCGCGGCTATATCACCGGCAGCGGCTGGGCGAGCTATCAAAAGGACGGCACGGTCTGCGGCATTCGCCTTCCCGAGGGCCTGAAAGAATCAGACAAACTGCCGGAGCCCATCTATACCCCCTCCACCAAGGCGGAAATCGGCGATCACGACGAGAACATCTCCTATGAGCAAAGCGTTGCCTATCTGGAAAAACGTTATCCCGGAAAGGGCGCCGAGTATGCGGAAAAGCTCAGAGACTATACCATTGCCCTCTATCAAAAATGCGCAGAATACGCACTGACCCGCGGTATCATCATAGCGGACACAAAATTTGAGTTCGGACTTGACGAAAATGGCAATATCGTAGTCGGCGATGAGATGCTCACGCCCGACAGTTCCAGGTTCTGGCCCGCAGAAGGCTACGAACCCGGCCACAGCCAGCCCTCCTTTGACAAACAGTTTGCCAGGGACTGGTTGAAAGCAAACGAGGGCCACAACTGGACCCTGCCCGACGACATCGTACAAAAAACCATCGACAAATATCTGCAGGGCTACGAGCTCTTGACGGGAAAACGCCTGTAAATGGCCGCCTGCGCAAGTACGCCCTTTGAAGTGCGCATCGCGTTTCAACATTGCGTTTATCAAAATACAGGAGGTACGGATGATGAGTCCGTACCTCTCTTTTTTGCGCGTATGAGCAAAATAGGCAGAAATCCTCTATTGACAAAACGATATCATTTTGATATCATGTGCATATCAGAACTGAAAACGACTGCACACCGGGTGCAGAGAGCGGCCCGACCGCAAGCGCCCGGCTGACAGCACAAAAGACCCCTGCGCAATCAAACGCAAGAAAGGAAACGATTATGACAGAACAAATGGCAGAAGAAAAAGTATTAAGCGCAAACAAGAACGGCATGGGAATGCTCCTTTTGGGACTCCTGCTCTATCTGGCGGCAATCGGCGCCATGATTTACGGCGGTATCACGGGACTTAGCGAAAACGGTCCGAACAGTCCCCTGGGTGTCGCTCTTTTTATCATCGGTTTTCTCTATGTGCTCCTCGGCTGGATCCTGTTCTGCGGACTCAAGGTTCTGCAGCCACAGGAGGCTCTGGTTTTAACACTGTTTGGCAAATATATCGGCACCTTGAAGGAGGAGGGCTTCTACTGGGTCAATCCCTTCTGCAGCGCCCTAAATCCTGCGTCAGCTACGAAGCTTAAGCAGAGCGGCGACGTGGACGGTGCAGCCGGCGGCATCCTCCAGCTGACCACAGGCGCACAGACTGCAAGCGCACAGGTGAGTACAGGCGGCAGCAAAAAGATTTCCTTAAAAATCATGACCTTAAACAACAGCCGTCAGAAAATCAACGACTGTCTGGGAAATCCCATCGAGATCGGCATCGCCGTGATGTGGCGTGTGACAGACACCGCCAAAGCTGTGTTCAACGTAGACAATTACAAGGAATACCTCTCCCTGCAATGTGACAGCGCACTGCGAAACATTGTGCGTGTCTATCCTTACGATGTAGCGGAAAACGTGGACACCACCGGCGACGGGCAGGCGGATGAGGGGAGCCTGAGGGGTTCCAGCGAAATCGTAGCAGAACGGATCCGCGAGGAAATCCAGGGCAAGGTAGAGAAGGCCGGCATCGAGGTCATTGAAGCGAGAATTACTTATCTTGCCTACGCGCCCGAGATTGCGGCAGTCATGCTTCAAAGACAGCAGGCATCAGCCATTATCGACGCCCGTAAGATGATCGTGGACGGTGCAGTCGGCATGGTGGAAATGGCGCTTGACCGCCTTTCTGAGCGGCAAGTCGTAACACTGGATGAAGAACGGAAAGCAGCCATGGTATCGAATCTGCTGGTGGTACTGTGCGGTAATCGGGACGCCCAGCCCATTGTCAACTCCGGCAGCATTTACTAAATGGCAGACACCAGCAAAAAGCAGGTGCCGCTGCGGCTGTCAGCCAAACTCTATGACGCCATCGCTGCCTGGGCGGAAGATGATTTTCGATCTGTGAATGGCCAGATAGAGTATCTGCTGACAGAATGCGTAAGACAACGCAAAAAAAACGGGGCGCCAGTTCCCCATGAACTGGACGTCCCGCCTGAATTCAATATTTAATCACTGCACCACGCCGTCGCCGCCTCTGGTCCAGATAATGTTCTGGCTGATCATCTGGTCGATGTCCATGCCGATGATCTCTGAGGCGCGCGCCTTGGCGGCTCCCTCATTCGCGGTCCCCAGGTTCTTATAAATACCGTAAGCAGGCTTGTGACTGCCGTCTAAATTCGTAATTCCCAGATTCAGTTTACTCTCCATCTCGTGAGCATCATCCTTAAAACGAAAGAGCATGAACGCATCCACATCCGGAAGAGATGCCGCTTTCAAATAACCGTAAGCTACTGATGCTTCCTGATTCTCTGTCCCAAAATAAGAGGTGTAGCCAATCTCCGCCAGCGAAATGCTGCGCACCTGTCCTGCGGGATTTAAGAACTGCGGCTGATGCATATAATTGATAAGAATATCAATGTTCTGCATGGTGATATAGGGCGTGGAAAGGCCCTGCTTCACCCAGACCGCCGGCCCGTTCCATGCATAAGGGTCGTACAGCGGCGAGTTGTAGGGATGGTAGGAAAGGCTCCAGTCAATATTTCCCTCCCGGTTGATATAGTAGTTAAACTGATCCAGATAATCTTTCGCCAAAAAACTTCCCGGATTTGACTTTCTCCCCCACTCCTGATCAATGGAGTTATAGACCCAGACGTTTGCATTCATTGCCTTTAACTCGTTATAGAAAATGCGGAACGCCTTCACATAAGCACTCACATTCACATCCAGATTGCTCGAGTTCATGTACCACCAGGATGTCCTGGCATTGACCTCATTGCCCAGGATCCAGTTGTCGATCTGTCCGTTCCCCGTCTTTCCCGAATAACGCTGTCCCAAAAAGGCGCACACCGCCTTTAAGTGATTGACTCCGCCCGCCTCTGCGACATTCAAAGCATAGCTGGGACACTCTGCTCCTCTGGCATCGGGATGGATCAGATCCTGTGATCCCGCACTTGCTTCCCCGTTTAAGAGCACCATCGTCACCTGCATTCCCTGTTGGTTGAAGCCCTTGACCATTTGATCGTAGTGCGTGATACGGCCGTTGCTGAAATAATAAGTCTGCCCGTTGTAGGCAAAAGGAATCGTTCCCGCCTCCCCGGGTGCCGCGCAGATTTCATTTAAGTAAAGATTGTAGACCACCTGCTGAATGCCGAGGTCCTTGAGCTCCCCGCTGTTAATCGCGGAAACCTCGGGCAGGATGCCCTTGATGCCGCGGGTCATACGTCCCGTCGTGTAAGCGGCATTCGCCTCGGGATTCGTGATGTAGCGCTCGTCGCTGACCTGCATCATCTGACCGCCCCGCTTCACTGCCGCAATGAATTTACAGCTTAAGTTTGATTCAGCCGTATTGTAATTTAAGGGAAAAACCGCCGTCACGGACGTACCTGCATCGACACTGGCCACAATCCGTCCCGTCGGCCCGTCTTGGAATACTTCATCCGCAAAAATATAGTATTTACCATCGTCACTGGAAGGGACGCTTCCCGCAGTCAGCGTACAGTTTACGTTTCCTCCCGCGATCTGACAGTTGATCGCTACCGGCCGGCCTGCCGCCTGCGCCTTGCTGCCGTATGCAATGACCATACCGGTCCATAAAAGCAGGGCCGCCAATACCCTGACCCCGTTCCTGATTTTTCTTTCGTATCTGCTCACTCTCATATGATTCTCCCTATCTTCCCTTCCCAGTACAGCCCGCTCAGTGTCTGCCGCGGCATTTATCGCTCTTGCCCCGCGGGTTTCGCTTTCTACATCTTACCATCATTTACGCCGATACGCAAATGCTTTTGACTTCTGCGACTACAAACATGATAAAGTCCTCAATTCTCTCCGGCGTAAAGAAATAATTCCGTGTTATGTCAACCGCGTCCACCTCGTACTGTTCATAGAGAAGATGTGCTCTTTGCCGCTCCAGCTCCTCTCGATCCACCAACCCCTCAATAGCAAAGGAGACTGCCCCCGCAAGCATTTCCCGAACTGCCGCCGTATTCTTACCATTCTGATACAGCCACCAGTCAATGTTTCTAAGCTCCCGATAATAGGCTTCCTTAAATTCCCCGAATGGCATCGTCTGCAGATAAACGCCCTGTGCTTTTCTCCAGATCCCGATATCATTCCAATAATCCGTCAGACAGTGCACGCAGATGCCCAGCGCAAAATCCCGGCGCGCAGACTCAGACTCCACAGCCATCACTTTTTCCAAAAAGGCGTTGATATTGCGCATCCACCGATCATAATCCTGCGTATCCCCCCACGGGCCACACCCCTCGAATAAATGGGAGTTTACCTTACGATTCACATCAAAATGCGGGGCCATGTGTACCGCATCCGGCGCAACGGAACCCAGAATAAATTCCGCAGGATGTTTCACCTGCGGAAGATATTGTAAAAGCCTGTATGCGATTTCCATATGGATCATCTGTAAAGACATGACCGTCTCCGTCCTGCATGACAACGTACTATTTCAGCCGGAAATTGCTGGTCTGCGTTTTCATTTGGTTTACCTGCTCAAACAACTCTGCGCTGACTGCCGCAGATTCCTCGCTGTTGGCGCTGTTCGTCTGTACCACGCTCGCGATCTGACCAATTCCCTCAGCCACCTGTGATACGGCTTCTGCCTCTTCCTGCACCGCGTCCGTGATCTCGTCGATTGCGCTGTTTGATTGCGTGACAAGGGTGAGCGTCTTGTGAAGCGTTTCGGAAACTTCCTGCACGATCGCACTGCCCTTCGCCGTTGCCCGCACGGAATTTTCAATCAATTCCTTCGTCGCCTTGGCTGCCTGATCGGATTTTGCAGCCAGATTACGCACTTCGTTCGCCACCACTGCGAATCCCTTTCCGGCCTCTCCCGCTCTGCTCGCCTCCACGGAAGCATTGAGCGCCAGAATATTGGTCTGGAATGCAATGTTCTCAATCGTAGAGATAATGTTTTCAATCTGTTCGGATGTCCTGCTGATATCCGCCATGGCGCTGATCAAAAGCTCCATCTGCCCGCTGCTTACGTTTACCTGATTTCCCGTTTGATGTGCATTTTCCCGCATCTCGGAAGATTTCTGGATATTGATCTTTGCACTCTTGGAAAGCTCATCAAGCGTGGCAGACAATTGCTCCACCGCAGCTGCCTGTTCCGTCGCACCCTGCGCCAGAGACTGGGAACCGTTGGAGAGGGTCCTCGCATGTGCAAACACCGACTCCTCCACCCGATGGATATTCTTCATCACTGCGGAAAGGGAATCCGTAAAGCTGTTGATCGAATCAGAAATTGACTTAAAGTCTCCAATAAAGGGCACGGAAACAGTCACGTCAAAATTACCCGCTGACAACTCTGCCATGATGCGGTTGATATCCTGAATATACTGATGCGTCTGATCAATAGACTGCCGCAGCGTTCTCGTCAGATCTCCGATCTCATCGTTTGCATCGTAAGTAAGTTCCAGCTTCATACATCCTTCCTGCAGCGGCTTCGTTTTCTCCGTAATAAGCAGGATCGGCTTTACCACCCGATTCATAATATAGAGCACCAGGCTTAACATGAAAAACAGCGTCAGCACAAGTCCGAAGCCTGTGACAACATGCATGGTGGACACCGTTTTCTCCATGTTCGCCGCACTGATTTCATTCAGTGCTCCGCCACGCTCCACAACCTGATCCAGAAGCCCTACCAGAACACCCAGATTACTCATAATGGTATCCTGATAATATGCCTGCGCCGCGGCCGGATCTTTTTCATACAGCTCCAGCACATAAACGGCAGATTCGTGCAGCTGCTTATGCAAAGGTTCCAGCTGGTTGCGCAGATTCAGGATCTCCTGATCCTCTGTTCCCGCCTCTCCGTACAGCCACTGTCCCAGCACACAGCCGGTGGGATCCGTACTGCCCGTAAACTCCGAACCGCTGTACAGCGCATTACTCAAATTGGAGGACCATTTGTAATGAGCTGCCTCCGCCTTCTGCGCTCTCTGTAAAAGAGCATTCACCGAACTGTTGACCTCCTCGGTGGCTTGCATCCGATAGATATTTTTCGTGGTCAGCAGACTAAACAGCACTACCGCAAGCAGCGCCGCCGCAATCCGAACGCCCGCCATGATCTTGATACTTTTCCGCATCCTCATTTCTCCTTTAAGATGTAATATGTATGACCGATGCCTGCAAAAAGCTACAGATAACGAAATCCCGGCTCTCCTTTATGGTTACATAGCCGTATTCAGGTTACCCTTCCATAAAATGAAGCCGGAATCATATAAACAAATTGTAACATAGTCGCTGTTTGATTGCAATCACTTCCGCAAAATCCTTATGCCACTGTCGGCTGTAAAATTAAAATCAA
>DLAF01000019.1:1815-14069 GCA_002492725.1 Lachnospiraceae bacterium UBA7054 | reverse complement strand
CCCATGGCGCGCAAACCAAAAAAGGAGAGACCGTCATGCGGTCCCTCCCTCTTTTTTACGGATAACGAAAATCAGTTTCCTTCCGCTTCGCAGCCGCAGGTAGAACCGTTTCCGCTAAAAGGTCTCTGCTCGAAGCGAGGCTCAAACCGGGAATCCTCACAGGGACAAGGCGCCGGCTCGGGTCCCCTGCAGGGCGGTTCCGGTCGCGGACAGGGTCTTACAGGCTCGTCACAACCGCAGCCGTTTCTGCCGTCATTGTCATCACGGCCACAGCCGCTTCTGCCATCGTTCCTGTTACAGCCGCAGCCGTTCCCATTTCCGCCAAACAGACCGCTTCCGCTTTGTCCGCAGAACAGCAGTAAAAGTATGATCCAACAACAGTTCATGGGGTTTCATCTCCTTTTTCTCTCATACCCTATCGTATGCGGAGAAAAAGGAATGGTTCTCACTTTGCGCCGCGGACGAGGATCCTTTTCCTGATATAACGGAAAGTCCTTTCCTCTCCCTGCTCGGCCAGCATATGCAACAAAAATTCCAAAAGCCGCTTCGTCTTTTTATGCAGAGGCGGCGGTGTCTTCGACGTCTGATAGTAGCGCAGGGGATCCTGATCGCTGTAGGATGCCCCGTGATAGACTTTGCAGGCCGCTACGCGATCCATAAACATTTCTACCACATAGCGGGTCGGCATGGGTGCCGGTGCCATTCCGCCTTCGATATCCTTTGCGCTGTAATCGATCCAATACTCATAGTGGTGCTTGTTGCGTCCTTTGTGGTGGAGCCAGGCCGAAGAATAGCCGATGTCTTCCCGCTCCGCGTTGTTGGGACTTCTGTCCCCCTGATAATATTTTGCTCCCACCAGAAATTCCGCCGGGCTGTACTTGGACAGATCATGCAGCAGTCCCTGTCTGTAAAGTCCCACACGAAAACAGCCGTCCATGACCAGCAGTTTATGGCGGGTGATGGTCTTAAAATGTTCCCATGCCTTACTCATTTTTTAGTGTCCTTTTCTGTTTTCTGCGTCCCGTCTTTTTCGGCTCTGTCGGGATATCCTCCGTGCTGTAAAATGCGATTGTTCTGGGCGGAAGACAGATTTCCTGAGAGACGCCTTTCTCCTCAATCTCCGGAATCTCCTCCCCCGTTGAAATATGATAAGTCCACCGCTTTCCTTTGGGCAGGGAGGGAAGTCCCATATAATTTACTTCCCAGTGCATATTGACACCGATATAAACAAAGCGTTCCCCTGCGCCTGCCGCCTTTCCGTCAGGAGCACTGCAGTAAAGGATCCCCAGGCAGCGGCTTGCAGGATCCGTGTCGGGCCTCCAGGCTTCCCTGCCATGGAAAGAAATTCCCGGGCACCCGACCGATGCATCCACGCCGTGAATGGGTGCGCCGTACTGACTGCGATACTTTTTACGCAGATATATCAAATGCTTAGTGTAAGATAAAAGTTCCTTGCCAATCTCCGTCTGATTCCACTTGATCCAAGCAATGTCGTTATCCTGACAGTAGGGATTGTTATTCCCTTCCTGGGTATTCGCAAATTCGTCACCACTATAGATCAGGGGCATTCCCTGTGCGATAAAGAGAAACGCCAACGCATTTTTCATCTGCCGCAGGCGAAGTCTTTGAATGCTCTTCTTACGGCTTTTTCCCTCCACGCCACAGTTCCAGCTGCAGTTATAATTTGTCCCGTCCTGATTTTCCTCGCCGTTTTGCTCATTGTGTTTACGGTCATAGGAAACCAGATCAAAGAGCCGCATCCCGTCCCACCTGGCTATGCTGTTGACAGCGTTGCTCTTCTGCCCGCTCTCCCTTACATAAGAAACAAACCTGTCGAGCAGATTATCATCTCCCTTAAGGAATCGGCGCATATCGTAAAGGAAGCTGTCGCTCAAATAAGCGAGCTGTCCCGGTGCATTCTGCTC
Source organism: Lachnospiraceae bacterium UBA7054 (assembly GCA_002492725.1). GTDB lineage: Bacteria > Bacillota > Clostridia > Lachnospirales > Lachnospiraceae > UBA3282. The sequence goes on along the minus strand of DLAF01000019.1, from coordinate 12,144 downwards.
CCGCCTGTATTCTCCTTCCCCAATCAGAAGTAACGTATCCGAAAGAAGCGGTTCTTCCGCAATCAGTGTGACCGGCAGGGAAACCCCCATCAAATGGAAGCCGTCAATGTGGTATTCCAAAACCCAATACCGCAAAATATTTAAAATCTCAACAGCGCTCAATTCCGGCGGAAAATAAAACTGCATGGAAACCGCGATCCCCGCCGCATGAAAGGCCCGCACCATATCCTTAAATTCGGTGGCTGCGTCCTTGCCCGCCGCATAAGCGCCCTTTGGTACATAGTAAAGCCCTTTCTGGTAACCCCAGTAATTGATTCTGGGCGGCTTTTTCTCCTCAGTCCCGGGCTCCGGAAGCGCCTTTTTGTAATCAAGCACCGCCTGTTCCATGGTCTGCGCCGTATTTTCGGGCATTACCTCTTCAAACTCGTAGGCAGGCATAAGAAGCACCGTATTGATCCCCAGCTCCTGCAGATAGGGAAGTTTTTCCACGACACCCGCATAAGTCCCCTTATGCTTGACACCGGAAGACCGGTGCTTTGTAAATCCCCGTACATGCAGGGCATATAAGATCCTATCCTGAGAAGGGATGCGAATATTCTGATCCTTTCCCCAGTCATAACTGTTTTTCCCCGGCAGACAACGCACTGGTCCTTCCTTTGGTATCCCGTAATGGCCTACCCTCTCCACGATCTTACAGCAGGGATCCTGCCGTACTTCCTCCCCGCTGTAGAAAAGATAGCGGCAGCTCTTATCCTGATAGCCGGCAAGCAGCATAGCGCAAACCGCACCCACACGACAATCGTCAGGAAAAGGAACCCGCATGCCTTCCTGATGCCTTCTGTCATAAAGGATAATGCCCGCTTCCCGGTCGTCTCCGCACACCGCTGAAACACGGAGTCCTTCTTCCTCAAAAGATACACCGAGAGGATACATCTGTGTTCTGTCCACACGCTTTATCTTAAATGATTTCTGCATCAAACCCTCCGTCCATTCAAGCCACATTCCCGTCGATGGCCTATCTTCTTCGGGAATACATGTTAAGTCAGTTTATATTATAGTAAAATATGGAAAATTTTTCAATCTTATTTACCAGTTTTCCACCAATTTGTCCAACTAATACGTCCGCCGGAATTGACTGCACTGCTCATCTATTATATGATGACTATAGGTAACGACATATTTCAATGTCGCTAACTATTAGAAACGACCTGACAATCGCTGCGAGAACGGAGGAGCCTATGAGCAAACAGGACAAAAACAATATCTCAGAAGAAACGGAAAAAGAAGAGATGACCGTAGATCTGGAACTGGACGACGGCACAAAAGTCACCTGCGCCGTGGTCACGATCCTGACGGTTGCGGGGAAGGATTATATCGCGCTTCTGCCCCTTACTGATAACGGTGACAATACGGACGGCGAAGTCTGGTTCTACCGCTACAGCGAAAATCCTAAGGATCCCAATGAGGAACCGGAGCTTGGTTACATCGAAGACGACGAGGAGTATGAGGCTGTGGCGGATGCCTTCGACGAATTTCTGGACAACGCAGAGTTCGACGAACTGGTCGAAGAATAAATTTGAAAAATAGGTTTCAAAAATCGGGAGGGTGCATCCTTCCCGGTTTTTCCATTGTGATAACACAGGCTCAGCTTATGTTTCGCACGGGTCATGGCGACATAGAACATTCTTCTCTCCTCCTCCACCGCCTCCTTCGTCTTTGATTTGTCTAACGGGATCCTGCCCTCGTTGCAGTCGGGGATGTAGACGCTTGGAAACTCCAGTCCCTTGGACGCGTGCATCGTAAGGATCTGTATCCCCTCCTTTTCCTTTTTCTCTTCCTTTATGATCTCACGATATTGACCGATATAGTCATCCATATCCCACAGGGTGTCAAACCGTCTGGAAAATGCCTCAAATTCCTCTCCCACCTTCGCAAACAATTCTGCCTTCTCAGAACCGTATTTCTCCCGCAGATACGCGTCATAGCCAATCACGTTACGGATATAGTGAATCTGCAGATGCAGCCGTTTTCCTGCCAGATTGTCGAGATCGCGGTAGAATCTCTTCACATTCTCACATATTCCCGGCACATTTTTGTAATAAGCAATCAGCGCTTCCCTCTCCACCCGTTCTTCAGGCAGGCTGTCCCGCTTCATATACCGCAGGGGCCTGTTCATGATCCGCAGAAAATGCCGTCTTTTGTAATCTCCTGACGCCAGTGCCAAATATGCCCTGATATCCTGAATTACAAAATGCGCAAAACGATCCCGCGGCTTTTCTTTCAGCGTATAGGGAAGTTTTGCCTCATAGAACGCCTGCGCCCACATCCCACAGTCGAAATTTGTGCGGCAGATCAACGCGCAGTCGGACAAAGTCCCTTGCGCCTGTTCTTCAAAAAGTGCAAGGATCAGTGCCTCTCTCAGATCGTCTTCCGTTTTCTCATGAATCAGACGCATCCCCTCTCCCTGTTTATGGCTTGCCCTGATTTCTTTTGGCAAACGATTTTCGTTTACGGAAACAACTTTTGCCGCCGCAGCAACGATCTTTTCATGGCAGCGAAAATTCACATCCAGAAGAATCTGTTTCTCCTTCCCGTAATCTTTTAAAAACTGCTGCATACTGTCGGGAGATGCCCCGCGGAATCCATAAATGGCCTGATCGTCATCCCCCACGATAAAGAGATTGTTTTCCGGCGCGGCAAGAAGCTTCATGATTTCATACTGCTTGGGAGATATATCCTGAAACTCGTCGATCAGGATGTAACGAAACTGTGCCTGAAAACGCCTTAAAAACCCAGAATCCTTTTGCAGCAGCAAAAGACAGGCATCCGCCAGATCGTCAAAGTCAAACTTCAAAAATTCCCGCAGATAGCTCTGATATTCCTGCGCCAAAAACAGAAAATCTTCCGCACACAACTTTTGGATCGTAGGCGCCTGATCCCCACCCGCTTTCCGTCTGCCGATCTCTGCCAAAAGTTCCTCGATATCCTCCTCCTGTAATCCCAAAAACCGCTTATGGGCATGTATGATATCCCTGACCAGCTTTCGTCTTTGTGTCTCCGTGATAATGGTATAGCCGCGATACTGCACTGACTGTCGTAAGATATAATAGAATACTGCGTGAAAGGTGCCAAAGTGTACGGGTGGTCTTTCGGTTTCCATCGACCGAAAAAACCTCTCCTGCATCTCAAGCGCGGCAGCCTTCGTGAAGGTAATAACTAATATTTGCGCGGGCTCTACGCCCTGTGATGTGATGAGTCTGTGAATGCGTTTTGTAATGACAAAGGTTTTGCCGCTGCCGGGCCCGGCCAAAACAGCCGCAGGCCCGTCAGTGTGTTCTATTGCTTTCGTTTGATTTTCGGTACAGGAAACCTTAAGTCTGCTCAAGCATTGCAATCCCTTTTCTAATCCGCGCAAGGGATTCTTCCTTTCCCAAAACCTCCATCAGTTCCGTCGCTCCGCCCGGCGTCATCTGCTTGCCGGAAACGGCAGTTCTCACAGGCCACATCACATAGCCGTTTTTATAACCCTTCTCCTCCACATAGGCGGAAAGAGCCGCATAAAGCGCATCGTTTGTATAATCCTCCTGCGCCTCCAGAATCGGCAGCAATTCCTTTAGCACCGCAAGGGAAGTCTCCGCATTCGTCTTCATCTTCTTATGCGTGTACATCGACACGTCATAATCCGGCAGCGCATCAAAAAAGTCCACATGCTCTTTGATATCCGGAAAGATCTCGATCCTGGTCTTGACCATGGCGGCAATCTTTTTTAAGTCGTAATCCTTCTTTACCGCCTCTTTCAGATAAGGCTCGGCCATCTCATAAAAGCGGTCAAAATCCATGGCCTTCAAATATTCCCCGTTCATCCATTTCAGCTTCGCATAGTCAAACACCGCAGGAGACTTGCTGATCCTGTGATAATCAAATTCGCGGATTAGTTCCTCGAGGGTGAAAAACTCGCGGTTGTCCTCCGGACTCCATCCCAGCAGCGCGATATAATTCACCACCGCCTCCGAAAGGAACCCGCTCTTGATCATTTCCTCAAAGATATAGGAGGCATTTCCGCTTCTCTTTGCCAGTTTCTTGTGATCCTCGCCCGTAATCAGCGGCAGATGCACATACACCGGGCTCTCCCAGCCAAAAGCGTCGTACAGACGCTGGTATTTCGGTGAGGAGGAAAGATACTCGTTTCCCCGCACCACATGCGTGATATTCATAACATGATCGTCCACCACATTGGCAAAATTATAGGTTGGATAACCGTCAGACTTAATAAGGATCATATCGTCAAGCTCGGCGTTCTCTACCGTGATATCCCCGTAAAGCTCATCGTGAAAGGTGGTGGAACCTTCCGTCGGATTGTTCTGCCGGATGACAAAGGGCTTGCCCGCCGCCAGATTTGCCTCCACTTCCTCTTTGGAAAGGTGCAGACAGTGCTTATCATAAATACTGATTTCCTTACCTTCCACCACTTCCGTCTTTAAGGACGCAAGCCGCTCCTTATCGCAGAAGCAATAATACGCTTCCCCTTTTTCGATCAGCTTCTTTGCATGATCCATATAGATGCCGGTTTTCACGCGCTCACTCTGCACATAAGGCCCATAACCGCCGTCTTTGTCCGGTCCCTCATCGTGAATCATACCGGTGGTTTTCAGCGTACGGTATATCATTTCCGTCGCGCCTTCGACAAAACGCTCCTGATCCGTATCCTCAATGCGGAGCATAAACACCCCGCCCTCATGTTTTGCGATCAAAAATTCATATAACGCCGTCCGCAGATTTCCCACGTGCATCATCCCTGTCGGACTCGGCGCATATCTTGTTCTTATCTTCTCCATGATTGTAACTTCCTTCTATATTTGATATTTGCAGAGAATGCCGTATTTTGGCATTCTCTTGAGTGAAAAATAGAACTTCTCCACGAAACAGCCTCTGCTGTGAGTGGCTAGAAGTTCTTTTCACTCACTCGATTCGTTTCTGGTGCATGCTCGGATCGGGTATCTTCTCCGCTGCAGCTTCCTTGAAGGACGCTACCGCCTTCGCTGCCGCAGGGATTGCAATGTTCGTGCCCGCACCCGCCACACAGCCGCCGGGACAGGCCATGCCCTCGATCAGACAACCGGTTTTTTTACCGGCCTTGGCTAACATCAGTATCTTTTTACACTCGGACAGGCTCTCCGCATGTTCGATGTGTACCTCCACATCGGGATAATACTCTCTCACGCACTCCTCAATGGCGCTTGCCACACCGCCCGCTACGCCGTAACCGCGCCCCGCGCCTGTTGCGCCGCCAAGCGTATCCAGCGCTTGGATTTGTTCCAAAAAGATTCCTTTCGCTTCAAAAATCCCCGTCAGCTCCTCAAACGTAATCACGAAATCCACATCGGAACGGATCGTCCTGCGGGATGCCTCCAGCTTTTTCGACGCACAAGGGCCGATAAAGACCACTCTCGCGTCCGGATACTCCTCCTTGATCACCCTCGCCGTCGCCACCATGGGCGTAAGCGCATTGGAAATCTTATCTATGGTCTCCGGGAAGAATTTCTTGGCAAGCACAGACCAGGAAGGACAGCAGGACGTCAGGCTGAAGGGCTGCTTTCCCGTAGCCACTTCCTTTGCATAGTGTTCGGCCTCCGCGATGGCTCCCATATCCGCGCCCACTGCCGTCTCGTATACATCGTAAAATCCAAGCTCCTTTAAAGCTGTCTTTAACATATCGGGCGTCACGTCCGGACCAAACTGTCCCGCAAAAGCCGGCGCCACCTGCGCAATGATCTTTTCCCCTGTCTGCAGCGCACGAATCAGCTGGAATATCTGCGACTTGTCCGCAATCGCGCCGAAAGGACAGTTAACCATACACTGTCCGCAGGAAACACAGAGATCATTGTCTATGACTGCGCGGCCCTTTTCATCATTTTTGATCGCATTCACCCCACAGGCACCCGCACACGGCCTCACCTGATGAGAAATGGCATCATACGGGCAGACTGCCTTACATTTACCGCACTTGATACACTTCTCCGGATCGATCACGGAATGGCCGTTCACCATGGAAATCGCGCCTCTGGGACAGACCTCGCGGCAAGGATGCGCTACACAACCCATACACCGGTCCGTCACGTAATAACTGTTCTCCGGACAGGCATTACAAGCCGAGGGAATCACCTGCATCAACGGCGGCTCGTAATACTTTTCGGAGATATTGCTCTCCTGAAGCCCCTGTGTCAGATGCACGGGAACATTTTCCGGCCTAAGGGAAAGCCCCATGGCCAGTCGAATCCGTTCACGTACAATGGCGCGTTCTCTGTAGATATTCTCATACTCGGACTCGTCATAGTCCACGATTTTGTAGGGAAGCGCCTCGATATCATCCTTCAGATTCTCCGAATGATAGGCCAGATGCGCTACCTCCTTAAAAATACGTCTTCTGTTCTTGCGAACCTGCGTATCGATTCCTCTCATATGACTTCTCCATTCAAAATAACCGTGGCAGCTCTTTTATTTTAATCTAATCTGAGCGGGAAGTCAATATTTACGCCAGTCTCCTCCTTGCATGAACGTTAGCCGCACCTATTTCCTTCTTCTGCGAAGCCAGATCACAAGTCCTGTAACAAGCGCCGCCAACGGGATCACGATCACGCAGAGGATCGACACGCTCACGATCGTCTGTGCATTAAATACCAAATTCGTCATAACAAGGCTCTTTACCGGCACGGCTACCGCCGATTCCTGATCCGCCATCGCGCTGATCATGCTCACAAAGAGTTTTACGTTATTCCCCGGCACCACATCATCCGCCATCGTGGTAAAAAGGCTTTCTCCTCCTATCACACAGGCTTTTGAGACCTTTTCGTCCGCTGCCGGCTTCTCCACTTCCAGCGCCACTACGAAAGGACCGTCAATATCCCCCTCTTCTTTTTCATAACCGCTCCCCTCTGTGACATTGCTCTTGGAATAAGCACTGTCACTGGTCGTCAGAAGCGGTGTATAGCTGGTCTCCATCTCTTCCTCGTCGTAGAGCAGCCCTCTCGCAAACGGCGCGAAGACCAGTTCATTGTGCAGGGAAGCCGTTATATCGCTTTGCGCGATCATCGGCACCAGATAATAGGGATTCTGATAAAAATATTCCTTGTCCGTCTCCACGATGGTACCCTTTGCGTCCGCTATCCCATAGAAACCAAGAATGCTTTGAAAATTCGTCATTTCCCCTTCCGTCAAAGTGGAAACGATCAACGCGTTTCCGCCCTTTTCCAGATAAGCGATCACCTTATCGGCATCTTCTTTGGAAAAATCACCCGTGGGCGCATTGAGGATCAGTCCCTGCGCATCCTCCGGGATTTCATCCACAGAATAAAGCATGAGCTGTTCGCAAGAAATATTCTCCTTTTCCATCGCCTTTACGAATCTATCCTCTAATGCCAGTTCTCCATGTCCCCCAACCGCATAAAATTTGGGGACATCCTCCTTCGTTACATAAGCGAGAGCGGATACGATCTGTCCTTCTCCGTCATAGCCAGTAACGTCATTGCTCAAAGTAGAATAATTAAATTCAGAAACATAAATATCTCCGTAATCCACGACCTTGCTCCGCTTTGCTCCCTCCACGATGAGACTTCCTGATGCAGGGTTCTGCGTGGTATACTGCTGATAAAAATTCGGATTCTTTGCGGGACTGACATACTTTACCCTTAGATGTCCCGTCTGCTCCTTCATCCGTTCCAGCGTCTTTTGAAGGTCCGCGTCCCCGCCGTCCTCCTCGGCAAGCACATAGATCGTCGCATCTTCCGTCATCCCATCCAAAAAAGTTTTGGTCTCCTCCATCAGGGCAAAGCGCTTATTCTCGGTCAGATCAAAAGAGGAATAGCGCTCAGGCACATAATTCAAACCGATATTGATCGCTACGGTCAATCCAACGGCCAGCACGATTCCCGATACACTGTAGGCGCTCAGACGGATCCCGCCTCCCGCAATGCGGTACCGGCGTTTCTGGATGGACTGTACCGTACAAAACAGCGCGAGCGCTATAGCCGTCAAATAGTAAACCACCGCCTCCACCTCAAAATAACCGGACGCCAGTGTCCCAAACCGTCCCACCATGTCAAAACACGACAGGACGCGTGCCAAAACGGTCGTAAACGCCGTCGTGCCCATGGAGGTAAGCAGACTTGAGATTCCCGACATGATGTAACCTAAAAACAGCGCGCCAAAGGAAAGCACTGCAGCAATCACCACGCTCTCCGTCAGAGAGGAAAGAAAAAGTCCTACGGACAGCGCCAGCGATCCATACAGATAAAATCCCAGAAGAGCGGAGTAAGACATGCCAAACTGCACCTCGCCGCCCCGTGTAAGACAAAGCGGCAGGATCCCCATAAATGCCGTCGGCACAAGCAGCACCGTCTCCAGCGCCAGAAATTTCCCCAGCACGATACCGCCCACCGAGACCGGCGCCGTGAGCAAAAGCTGGTCCGTCTTATTTTTCCGTTCCTCTGAAAGCGTGCGCATGGTAAGCACCGGCGCAGTCAGCAGAAAGATAAAAATGACACTTTCAAGTACATAGGAAATCGTCGGATAGCCCATCAGCATATTGTAGACCTCAATATAAAGCCCCATCAAAAAAAGGTTCACCGCGATAAAAAGCCAGCCTGTGAAGGAGTAAAAATAGGATTTCAGTTCTCTCTTATAAATCGCTGCCATCACGCTCACCTCCTTCCGTCTCCGGCTCCTCTTCGATTCCTATTTCACTTACAGGCCCGGCCTCCGGTTTCTCTTCCATTTCCATTTCATCTTCTGATCCTGCTTCCTCTTCCATTTCCACTTCAGGCCCGGCCTCCGTCAGCTCCAGGAAAATGTCTTCTAATGACCTCTCCGAACGGCTCATGGACAAAATCGGCATTCCTGCCCCGGCAAGCGCCACGGATAACGCTTTGCGGATATCCGCATCTTCCTTTGTCTCTATGTGAATCACAATACTGCCTTCCTCTTCGCCTGCTTCGAAGTGATACTGCGTGACCTCTTCCATCTGCGCAAGCACTGCCTCAGCCTGCTCTTTCTCTCCAATCACAGTCACGGTAAGCGCTGTCTTGCCCTGCATCATCTGCTGCAGTTCCTCCGGAGACCCGCTTGCCATCAGTTTCCCTCCCGACAGGATCAGGATATGGTCACAGACCGCGCTGACCTCCGAGAGAATGTGGGAGCTCAAAATAACCGTATGCTCCCCTGCAAGTGACTTAATCAGTTCCCGCATCTCTATGATCTGTTTCGGGTCAAGACCAACCATGGGCTCATCTAAAATCAATACCTTCGGATTGCCCACGAGTGCCTGTGCCAACCCCACCCTCTGTCTGTATCCTTTAGAAAGATTGCGGATCAGTCGTCCGCTCACCTCAGAAAGCGAAAGCTTCTCCAAAAGCATCTCTATCTGTTCTTTTCTGTCCCGTTTGGGCACAAGCTTTAACTGTGCCGCAAACAGCAGAAATTCCCGTACTGTCATATCTGTATACAGCGGCGGTACCTCCGGCAGATAACCGATGCAGGACTTTGCCGCGATCGGATTGCGCAAAATATCATGACCGTCAATGATAACCCTGCCCCCGTCGGCCGCTATATAGCCCGTCATCACATTCATCGTTGTGGATTTCCCCGCGCCGTTAGGTCCCAGAAACCCGTATATCCCGCCCGGCTCCAGGGTAAATGTCAGATCATCTACCGCCGTGCGTCCGCCGTATCGCTTTACCAAGTGTTCCACCTGTATCAATTCCAATTCCTCCCTTACTCATATAAATCAATGCGGAGAATGCCGCTTTTTAGGAATTCTCCTGTGTGAGACTTAGTACTTCGCACACTACTATACTGGGAAAATGTGTCAGTAATCCGTTTAAATTGTGAAAATTCTGTGTCTTTTTCAACCTACACACTTAGGTGATTATAACATACTATATTACTAAAAAACACATGAAATTCGTGTGGAGAAGATTTTCCACACACTGGAAAGGAAGCGCATGAAAGATTATCTTTTCAGGGACCCCTGCGACGAATTCCCTGTCGCGATGGCATATGTACCCTGGCAGCATTTCAAGGGAATCTGCGAGAATCTGGAAAAAGGTTACTGCAACGGCACTGTCTTCCCGGAACTCGACAAACCATTTACGGGAAGGAGATGTTGTAAGAAATGAACACACAATTTGTAAATGAGCAGGAAAAACTGCTCCACGATATCGGCGTCTTAAGCTTCGTAGTCATCGAGCTGTCCCTCTATCTGGACACCCATCCCACCGACCGCAATGCAATGGAATATTACAACCATTACAACCGTCTGGCAAACCAGGCAAGGCA
>DLAF01000019.1:0-1517 GCA_002492725.1 Lachnospiraceae bacterium UBA7054 | reverse complement strand
TGGCAGTGGGCGCTCGCCCCTATGCCATGGGAAGGAGGTTGTAACTAAATGTGGAATTATGAAAGAAGATTGCAGTTTCCGGTAAACATCAAAGAGGCCAACGCGGATATCGCCCAGGCCATCATCAGCCAGTACGGCGGCCCCGACGGTGAGATGGGCGCATCCATGCGCTATCTGTCGCAACGTTATGCCTGCCCTTACAGAGAGGTATCTGCTGTCCTTACGGACGTCGGCACCGAGGAATTAGCCCACCTGGAAATGGTAGCCACTATCGTTCATCAGCTCACCAAAAACCTCTCCATGGAACAGATCGAGGAGAGCGGTTTCCGAAATTACTATGTGGATCACACCATCGGCATCTGGCCGCAGGCCGCAGGCGGCGTTCCTTTCAATGCCTGCGAATTTCAGTCGAAAGGCGATATCATTACGGATCTGACGGAGGATATGGCAGCAGAACAGAAAGCCCGCTCCACCTACGACAATATCCTGCGTCTGGTACGGGATGAACCAGACGTGTATGAGCCAATCAAGTTTTTGCGCGCGCGTGAGATTGTACACTTCCAGAGGTTCGGTGAAGCAAACCGGGAAGATTGCAGTAAATCAGAACACGCACAATATAATCACTAAGACGCATACCCACACGCCCCTCAAAGCTGTGGACTTCGGCTTTCACACTAAAAGAAAGGACAAGCCTATTATGCCAGTATTCAGAGCAGAAAAAGTCAAAGATTATACGATTATGTCAAACCCCCACTTACGCAACCGCCAGTTATCCCTACGGGCAAAAGGATTGCTCTGTTAAATGCTCTTGCCCCCGGAATGGCATTTTACCCTGCAAGGGTTAGCTTATCAATAAGGAGGGTTTAGACGCTATTACAGCGGTTATACACGAACTGGAGCAGGCAGGATATATTACCCGCAACAGAATACGAGATGAAAAGGGATTGCTTCGGGAAATGGAATATACAGTCTATTCTTCCCCCAAGTTGAATGACAGTTACAGCAATAATCCAATCACGGATAATCCTACACCGGAAAATCCAACATTGGATTTTCCAACGCAGGGAAAACCAACGCAATAAAATATAGATATATAAAATACGAAAGTATAAATTACAGAATGATAAATTATCTATTCCTTTCCTATCCGTTCTTTTTGATTTTTAATTGAATTATCCCTATCGCATGAAGGGAATGGAAAGAGGTTGCTACAACACAGATATTCATTTATGCCTTAATTACCCTTTATCAATGGCAGACAGCCAAGTCAAGGATTTACCGCTTTAGCGGCGTTTACGTCCTTGACTTGGCTGTTTGGCGTTGATAGTCTGGGAAAGGCATAAAGAAGAATTTACCGGGCTTGTGTTTTTGCCTGCTGAAGATATGGCGTAATATTTATATTTTCTTTTTGCATTTTCATTAAACTTAACATTAAACTTAACATTTCTAAAAAACTATTGACAAGCAAAAAAAAAATTCCTTATAATATTTTCTGTAAAATTTTGAGTGGACTTTTC